>NZ_CP051167.1:2400000-3000000 GCF_012295525.1 Oxynema aestuarii AP17
GGCGACGGCTTCGACTACGGAGACTTTGACGGAACCGACGTCGGTGATGACGGTTTCCGGCGCGAGGTAAGGAACCAGACGGCTGACCGTGGGGGCGATCGCGGCGATCGGGGTGCAGACGAAAATGACCTCGGTCCCGGCGAGCAGGGACAGCTCGACCCCGGCGACATCGACGACGCCGCGATCCAAGGCCGTTTGGCAAGTTTGCGGACGGCGGGACACGCCGATCGTCTCGTGACCGCGATCGCGTAAATCCAAGGCGAGGGAGCCGCCAATCAACCCCAATCCGATAATGCCTATCTTCATTCAATCTCGGTGTTTGTCGATCTTCTGGAGACACGGAGCGGTTCGATCCGGATCTCATTATAACGATCGCCTCGGCCCAACAGAACCGCATCCGGGGGTAGTCTTGCGGGAGAGAGCGGGCCGTCGGCGGATTCGATCGCGGGCGAGGAATCAGGCGCTAGCATGGTAGTACCCACTCGGGTGCGGCCCGATCGCCCCATCGGCTTTCGTCCGACACGACCCGCAGGTGCGGCGATCGCCCCATGGGCTGGGGTGTCTCGTTCGATCCGAGTGAAAAAGAGTGGGGTGAGGCTCCACAGGGGTGTCGTACCCGGTTGCGCCTCAGTGCGGGTAAGATGGACGGGGTGTTTCAACGAGAGGAGCGTCTGTCGTGCCCCTTGTCTGTCCCGACAACTCGCCATCGCCAGTGGTCTGCCGTCGTGGAGAGATCGTCGCGATCGCCCGAGCCGGAAGGGAGAGTGGGGATCTCCCGTCATGGGGTGGCGATCGGCAATTTTCCCCCAGCTCGTCTGTTAGTTATATTGAGAACAATTCAAGCGGTTTCTGGGTCAAGTCGCCATGACATCAGGGTTCCCCGATGGAAGCGGAAGAAATCATCAAAAAATATGCCGATGGCGTCAGAGACTTTGTTGGTTTGAACTTGACTGAAGTTAACCTGAGTCAACATCAACTCAGTGGCATTAATTTCAGTGGCGCCAATCTGAGCATCGCCAACCTGAGCGGTACGGATCTGAGCGCAGCCAATCTCTCCCACGCCAAACTCAACGTCGCCAAACTCAATAGCGCCCATCTGAGCGGAGCCAATCTCAACGGAGCCGATTTAAACGTCGCCAATCTGATTCGTGCAGATTTGCGCGGCGCTCAACTGATCCAAGCTGCTCTCATTCGAGCCGAATTAATGCGCGCCGAACTGAGCGGGGCCAACCTGACTCAAGCCAATCTCAACGGAGCCAATCTCCGCGAAGCCAAATTGAGACAAGCGTACTTAGTCAGCGCCAATCTTAGCGAGGCGGATATGAGAGGAACCAGCTTGACGGCGACCAACCTCGAACAGGCGAATTTGAGAGAAACCAATCTCAACGGCGCCGATTTGAGTGGCGCCAATCTCAGAGATACGGAATTGCGCCAAGTCGATCTGTCTCACAGCAAGCTGATGGGGGCCGATCTGAGTGGGGCGAATTTGCGTTGGGCGGATTTGAGTTGTGCCAATCTCAAAGGGGCCGATCTGAGTGGGGCGAAGTTGAGCGGGGCGAACTTGCGCGGGGCGAATTTGAGTCAAGCGAATTTACTCAATGCGAGTTTGGTCTATGCGGATCTGACGCAAGCGAATTTAAGTCACGCCGATTGGACGGGAGCGGATATTTCCGGGGCGACCCTGACCGGGGCAATGCTCTACGGGGTATCGCGGTTTGGTTTGAAGACCGAGGGGATTACTTGCGAGTGGATCGATTTGAGTCCCGAAGGCGATCGCACTCAGGTGTATCGGTTGACGCCGGAAACGACGGACGAATTTTTCCATCAAACCCTGCCGACGGTGGCGATCGAGATCGACGCGCCTCTCGACCCGGACGCCCACCTGGCGCTGGCTTTAGCCTATCACCAAATTGCCCAACGCTATGCCGGAGCGATCGCCCCGCCGAGTATCGATGTCGGTCCTCGACGGACTACCCTCAAATTTAAAATTGGCAGTGACGCCGAGTTATTTGCAACCGCTTTCGTGGCGATCGTTCCGTTTAAAGATGCTCGCATGACTCAGGAAAATCTCTTGCAACTGGTGCAAACGATCGGGGCGCCCGAAGTCGATCGCCTCTTGCAAGAATCCGAAATCAAAGTGCGCGAAATTAGAAATTCCCCCACCTTCGCCCGAATCGTACAAAAAGGAAAGTTCTTTCACGCCCCCACTCAAACGATCTTGACCAATTCCAGCGATCGCCCCTTGAACATTCACCATCACCCTCACTTCGGCAAGCGCTCGATCGACTTTTCCTATGCCAATAATGGTTTCGGACCCGATTCGGTCGGTTCGATGCCGAACTTGACCCTTCCTCCAGTCAGTCTGATGGTCAATTTTATTAAAGGCTTACATCTTTCCTCATCCGGTGTCGCCGGGTCGCAATTCCCAGGGCGCTCGATGTGAACCCGATCCCCTCTACGATCCCCTCGGGGCGATCGCACCCTCGATTCGAGATCGCGCTGCACCCAAGCCCGGATTTTTGATTTCTCACTCCCGGCTTTGTCAGTTTGACCGTCCCGGTATTTAATTCTCCTATGGAAACGCTTTTTGGGCGATCCCAGCCGTGGCAATACTCCCTTAGACTGTCTGAAAGGTAAACCTTATGCAAGCAGAGGAAATCCTCAAACGATACGAAGCCGGAGATAAAAATTTTACGGCGATCAACTTGACGGAAATCAATCTCAGTGGCGTCAACCTCAGTGGCGCCGATTTTTCCGGCGCCAGTCTGAGCATTGCCAATCTCAGTGGCGCCAACCTCAGTGGCGTCAATTTTACAGGCGCCAAACTCAATGTCGCCCGCATGAGCGGCGCCAATCTCACGGGAGCTAAATTAAACGGCGCCATTCTCAATGTCGCCAACTTAGTCCGCGCCAATCTCAATGGCGCCCAACTCAGTCAAGCGGCGTTGATTCGTTCGGAACTGATTCGCGCCGACCTCAGCCGTGCGATCCTCACCGAAGCCAATCTCAGTGGAGCCGACTTGCGCGAAGCCAAACTAAGACAAGTCAACCTTTCAGGGGCCAATCTCAGCGAAGCGGATATGCGCGGTTGCTCCCTCGTGGGCGCCAATTTAGAACGGGCGACTTTGAGCGGCACCGATTTGCGGCGCTCCGATCTCAGTGGGGCCGACTTGTGCGATACGGAACTGCGACACGCCAATTTAAGCCGGGTCAACCTCAGTGGCGCCAATCTCAGTGGCGCCAATCTCAGATGGGCCGATTTGAGTGGGGCGAATTTACAACTCGCCGACTTGACCGATACGAAATTGAGCGGTTCCAATTTGCTCGGGGCCGATCTGAGTAATGCCAATTTGGCCAATGCCAGTTTAGTTCATGCGGATTTAACCCAAGCCAATTTAATCCGCGTCGATTGGGTGGGAGCGGATTTGAGTGGGGCGACTTTATCGGGAATTAAACTATTTGGCGTCTCCCGATACGGACTGAAAACGGAAGGGATCACCTGCGAGTGGGTCGATTTAAGTCAACACGGCGATCGCAGTCAAATTTATCGCCTCACTCCCGATGAAGCGAAAAAGTTTTTCAACCAAACCCTACCGACGGTTCGCATCGTCATCGATGCCCCCCTCAACCAACAAGCAAATTTCGCCCTCGCTTCCAGCTATTACCAAATCTCGAAAGAAGGCAACTTATTGAACTTGCCCCCGAGTATTGACGTGGGGTATCGCCGTACCGAACTCACCTTTCGTATTGACAACGACGAACAAATCTTTCCAACGGCTTATTTAGCTATTTTACCGTTCAAAAATGCAGTAGCAACCCAAAAAAACATCATTACTTTGATGAAAATGCTGCAAGCTTATGCCATTAACAGCCATAGTATGGATGCGCTGCGACAAATCAAACAATTGAGTACGGCCCTGAGTCAAACTATTCATAAAGTTAATGAAATCAATCTGTCGGCAATGACAGATACCAGTGAAGAAACTCAACAGTTTTTTGAGGCGCCAACTCAGATGGCTCTCAATAATTCTAACGATCGAAGTTTGCAAGTCTATTACGATCCGAACTTTGGCAAACGCTTTTTGCCCTCTTCCGGTTCGCTCAAACCGACGAGTACCGGAACCAATATGAAAGCGACTAAATTTTCGTTGCCGTCGGTGGAAGAGTTGGTCGAATTTATCGAGGGATTTTACTATCTGCAAACATGAGGGGCGATCGCCTTGCGGTGGTTCTCTGTGGGGAACGCGCCTCTGGGATAGGGTTGCCTCGATCTGTCAGTCCTCAATCGTGTAGGTCATTGGTTGCATCCGTGATTGAAGTAGAAGTCCACGAACAACTGCGCGCTTTCTTGCGATCGCAAGGAGAACCGTATTGGCCCCATCATTTGACGATGGCCAGACTGGTGGCCCGGGCGTTGCGCCTGGGGCGATCGTCGTTGATTCAGACGGGTATCCCCACGGTTGGCAGTTACGGACGCCACCGCCTCAGCTACCTCACTCCGGTTTTGATTTGGCCCGGTCCGGCGATTGTCGTGGCTCCCGTTGCGGTTCAGCAGCGTTTGTTATTGGTCGAAATTCCCCAGCTCCAACAGTGGATTCAAAATCACAAGGCGATCCGAACGGGCGATCGTTGGCCGGGAGAGGACTTTGACGGGGTGCTGATCGTCTCGCCCCAAACCTGGTTGGACAATGCCCTCGCGGGTTACCCCCGCATCCCCAAAGGGATTCCGACGATTATCGATGGCGCCGACGATCTCGAACGGTGGGCGCGCGACTATCTCCGGGTGAGTCTCAATGCAGAGGATTGGCACCAATTAATGTTGGCTCGACCCGATCGCGCCGCCGCCATTCGCGATGCTCGGGTTCGCATGACTCGGGCGATCTTCCAACATCCGCCCAATCCGTATCAATGCTGTTTGCTCGAAGGAGAAGAACGCCACCTGCTCGAACACCTTTACACGATCTTGGGCAAGAGTGGCGCTACCCGGGAGGCGATCGCCTCCCCTCGCCATCGCCGATCCGATCCCCTCCCTAACGGCACCGAGATCGCGGGCGGCAACGACTCTTTACCCCACTCGTGGGAACGCTTTTGGCAGGAGTTGAACCGCGAAGACCGCTTGCTGTGGGCGTCGGTAGACCGAGAGGCGGGTCAATTTCAACTGGAATGCACTCCGATCGAGCTGGGGTCTTTGCTCGGGCCGCTTTGGTCGCAACAGCCGTTGGTGTTAGTGGGTGGGGCGTTGGATCTCGATCGCGAGGCGACGGTGTATCGGGAGCAATTGGGTCTGGGAGATATGACCTGTGTCAAGTTCTCGCGCGATCGCCACACCGATTCGATCCGTCTCTATTTACCCGAAGGCTTGCCGATGCCGAATACCCCGGAATATCAGGCCGCCGCGATCGCCGAAATTCGCACGATCTTATGCGTGAGTGCCGCCGGAGCGGGGTTCACAGCTATTTTAGTCGAAGATATTCCCTTTAAAAGCAAGTTAGGCTCGATTTTGGCCGCAGAATTCGGTTCTCGGGTACAAGTCGAGAAAATCCCCTCCGAACCTCATGGCATTTTAGTCACGGGTTGGGAGTTCTGGTTGGAACATCAAGGTCGCCTCCCCCCGCCGATGTTATTGGCGATCGCCACCTTACCCCTGCCGTCTTTAGAAAACCCCCGGGTGGCGGGTCGGGTAGCTTATTACAAAAGTCGCCGTCTCGACTGGTTCCGTCAGTATCTGTTACCGTCGGCCCTCAATACCCTACAACGGGCGATCGCCCCGGTGCGCGAATGTCAGGGCGTTGTCGCCCTCCTCGACAGCCGCACGCTCCACCGTACCTACGGTCGTCAAGTCTTAGCGACCCTCGGTCCGTTAGCTCGCATTGACTATTTAGATGCGACCTGGTTCAACTCCGAACGATCGATTCTTTAGGGAGGAGGCGCCCTCGCCTTACCGCCACCACTGCCCACTCCCATAACTGTAGTTTTGTTAACGATCGCGCCAAGGCGGCAAATGCAGGCGCTATTATCAATGGGTAACGAGAGCGAATTGCATTCAATTATGGGTGAGGCAAAACGTCGCAAAGAAGCCCTGGGAGAACGATACGGTCAAGAACCTTACATTCTGCCTTGGTTGCCAATTACGAAAAGTCAATCCCGTCAGTTTGTCACGTGGACGACGCGCGGGGCCTGGGGTGGCATTATCTTGTTGGTCGTTCTCTGGCTGACGGTTCGCTTTATCGGTCCGGTCTTCGGATTGTGGCAAGTGAATTAGTCGGCCTGTCTCCGTAGATCCGAGTGACTTGACGGCGATCGCGAAAACTCAGATAGAGGTCGATCGCCGCCGCTCAAGTCCACTCAACTGAGACAAATTTGCAATCGATCCGATAAGGATTTCAAATCAATGGCGGGGAAAGGAGCGCACTCAAGGCACGGAGAACAGGGGCTGAAGGTTTCTAGAGTGAGGGTTTGACACCTCGGTTCCCACCTCGGTCCGATCCTCCGGAACCCCCTCATTTAGGCGTGAATCTAAAAGGGTGAAAGCAACTGAGTGTCGTTCCTGATACTTTGCTCGGGGTGAAGGTCGGGTTAAGTTGAGGGCTGAGCTAGCCCGAGCAATTTTGCGAACGGGATTGGGCATTCTAACTGATAAAGAGTTGCACCACAATTGGCAAATTGTTAAGAAAATCTTAAAAAGAGCTAAAATGTGGTGTGGTGATTGGAGGACAATTGTGTTTATAAGACTCGCCGAACAACACCGTCAATTCGTCCGGGATCTAGTGATGAACTTGCAGGCTCTGGCGATCGTGCTGGAGCGACGGGGTTACCTAGCATCCTGCTATACCTGTGGCGGACAAATGAACAGCGCCTCTTTCATGGTGAGTCTGGGAGAAGATCATCTGATCCGGTTTTTGGTGTCAGATTACGGAATCACGTGGACGGAGATGCGCGACGATCGCGAACTGATGAAATTGGAAGGGGCCGAAGCGATCGGCCAATTGCAAGAGTTGGCAAATTTGGTCAAGTACCAAGTCAAGCCGGAGTCGGAGCCGAACGAAATCGCCGTGGAACCGTGCGTGAAAGGATAACCGCGTTGGCGCGACCGTAGCGATCGCCTCGGGAATCGCAGAGCCATGCCGTGACCGGGGATGAAAACGCCGCTCGGTTCGAGTCGGGCGCTCGGAAAGTGCTACGCTTAAAACAGAAGCCATCGACCCACCGACGGGCAAACCGTCCGGTCGAGGGTGAAGGGTCAAGATCCTCCAACCGCAGAAAATTGCTGGAGTTCGGCGTCTTCGTCGTCCGTTTTTTTCATGTAAAAGCAGGCAATTTTACCCGATCCCTGCGGCTTCGATTTCGGCTCGTTCGATCCACTTCCAGAGCCTTGAAAAGCGCACGACCCATGAGTGACTTAGTAGAGAATCACTGGCAACACCAGTATATTGAAACGAACCGCATCCGTCTACACTGCGTGACCCAAGGTGAAGGAGACCTCGTGATTTTACTGCACGGGTTTCCGGAATTTTGGTATTCCTGGCGCTACCAAATTCCACCGTTGTCTCGTTATTTTAAAGTCGTCGTGCCGGATTTGCGGGGCTACAACGATTCGGATAAACCCCAGAGCGGCTACGATCTCGATACCCTCAGCGCCGATATTCGTGGCTTGATCGCCAGTTTGGGGTACGCCAAAGCGCACGTCGTCGGACATGACTGGGGAGGGGCGATCGCCTGGCACCTGGCGGAAAAATTTCCGTCTTGTCTCGACCGACTGGCGATCCTCAACGCCCCACACCCGCACCGTTGGTTGCACGAAATGGCGGGAAATGTAGACCAACTGCGCCGGAGTTGGTACGTATTTGCGTTTCAAGTGCCCGGAATTCCGGAGTGGTTGATCCACCAAAATTTAAAGGATTTCGTCAAGAAAGTTTTTCAGGAACAGGCGATTCGGAAAGGGGCCTTTACGGCGGAGTTAACGCGAATTTACCAAGAAGCGCTGGAAAAACCGGGGGTTTTATCGGCGGCGATCGCGTACTATCGGCAGTTGATGGCCCCTCAGAATTGGCTGAGTCAGTGGGGGCGATCGCCGGATCCGGTCACCGTTCCCACCTTGGTGTTGTGGGGGGAAGAAGATTCGTTTTTAAGCAACCGCCTCACCGAAGGACTCGACCGCCTGATTAAGGCGCCGTTCACGCTCAAATTCGTTCCCCATTGCGGACATTGGATCCAGCAAGAAGTCCCGCATTTGGTCAATCGAGAATTAATCAACTTTTTACGCAGCCCCGCCAACGCCCTCAGCTAAGGGACGGCGATCGCGCCGACAAGGTACGCACTTCGCCCTCGATATTTTGGCGGGCGATCGCCTCGAACTGGCAAAACATCGGTTCGGTCAGGTAGATGCGATCGCGCTCTAACAACTGCCGGAGGATCTTGAGGCGCCCCTCGACATAAGCGCGATCGGACAACCAGGAATACTCCCGCCGAATTCCCTGTAGGTACATCTCGTATTCCGACGGTTCCACCCCTAAAACCGACAGATCCGCATCGATCAGAATTTGGGTGTCGATGTCGAGATCGGCCCCCTGATGCTTTTCCGTACTCAGAATCATCTGCACGACCTGTTCCACCGTCGCCGTCGGAATCTGCAACTGTCCGAGGACGCGGCGAGCATACTGTGCACTTTGGCGCTCGTTATCCGTCGCCGTGGGATCGTAAATCGCATCGTGAAACCACGCCGCGAGTTGGATCGCGTCCAGATCGCGGGCGAGCGATCGCAATCGGTCAATTGCATTCAAGACCCGTTGTAAGTGCGCCAACGTATGGTAAAAACGTCCCGCACTACAGTAAGCACTGACTAACTCGAATAAAACTTTTTTCCCCAACGCCCGATCGACTCCAAACGCGGCGATCGACCCTTCCCAACTGGCTTTCAGCGCCAAACCATCGACATATTCCATGACTGAACCTACCCCAAACCCATTGATGTTCGTGGGAAAGAGAACGACCCCAAGCGAGTGATGTTGGGTAAAATTTTAACCAAGCTCGGCGATCGCGATCTAGGCGATCGCACCCCCCAGTCCCTCTCTACTCCCGATCTATTCTTCACCTGCACCCGTCCATGTTTAAGAAAGAACTCTGGATCGATCGCCAATTTATCAATAATTTTTATAAAGGTTCCATTTACGATTTAGTCTTTCTCGATCTGGAATTTTGGCCCGATCGCGATCGCGGGAAATCCGTGCAACGCATTTTCGGCTACACCCTGACGCGCTTGCTCAAATCCAACAAACAGCAACACATTAAAATTCACCTCTTAGAATCCCGTCAGGAAGAAAAAGAACTCATTCAATTCCTGATGCGCGATCTGTCCGTCTTGCACAAAAAGATCTTTGTCGGATTCAACATCGTCCACAGCGATATTTACGTCCTCCAAAAACGCCTCAAACACTTCAAAATTAAGCCAAAAATCGATAAAATCTCCGTTTTTGACCTCGAAAACAAGCGCAAAGAAGGATTGAATCGCGGCTTAAACAACCTATTTAGTTGCTTAGAGATTCCGATCGCCAAAGAAATTGACGGCCTTTATTTCCGCCTCAATTGCAACAAAGTCTTTTCCCAAAGCCGCGATCGCGATAACATCCTCGAAACCATGTACAACTATTGCTTAGAAGATGCCCGCAATTACTTTCATATTGTCGCTAACTGGAACAATAAATTTCCTCTCATCCTTCCCGAACGCTTGCTCGAATTAGACTTATCCCATTCGGGAAGGCGATCGTCCAAACCGCGACCTAAATTAAGCGTCAAACCGACGCAACGTGACCTTTAACTGACTTCAACCTAAAACAACTCCGCCCCTTCAAACTGTTTCGTTTTAAACGCATTCGCCGCCTCCCCACAAGTGCGCGGCGTCGGGAACAACTTCTCAGGATTCGCCAACCCTTTCGGATTAAACACCTCGCGAATCCACTGCATCGTTTCCAAATCCTTCTCGGAAAACATCTCACTCATATAACATTTCTTATCTGCCCCGATTCCGTGTTCTCCGGTCAAACTACCCCCAACTTTGACGCATAACTTGAGAATTTCTCCCGCCAACTCTTCCACTTCTTCCAATGCCCCCGGCACCGCATTATCGTATAAAACCAACGGGTGTAAATTGCCATCCCCTGCATGAAAAACATTCGCCACCCGATAGCCGTATTTTTGGCTGAGATCTTCAATCTCTTTCAGAATAAATGCCAATTGCGTGCGCGGAATTACCCCATCTTGGACGTAATAATCCGGGCTGAGATGTCCCGCCGCCGCAAATGCAGCTTTCCGTCCTTTCCACAATTTCAGCCGTTTTTCCGCTTCGATCTCGGCAGTGACATGACGCGCGCCATTGGCTTTGCAAATTTCTACAACTCGGGCTTGATTGGCTTCGACTTCCGCTTCCAATCCATCGATTTCAATTAATAAAATCGCCGTCGCATCTCGGGGATAACAGCCCGTCCCCACCACATCTTCAACGGCGTTAATACTGAGATTGTCCATCATTTCCATCCCCGCCGGAACGATACCCGCCCCGGTAATCGCAGAAACTGCCGCCCCCGCATCTTCAATTCGGGTAAAATCGGCGAGTAAAACACAAACCGCTTCCGGGGCTTTGAGAATGCGCAGGGTGATTTCTGTGGCGATGCCTAACGTCCCTTCAGAACCGACAAATAACCCGGTAAGATCGTAACCGGGCATTTCTGGAATTTCGCCGCCGACATCGACAATGGAACCGTCGGGCAACACTAATTTTAAACCTAAAACGTGATTGGTGGTGACGCCATATTTGAGACAATGAACGCCGCCGGAATTTTCAGCAACATTGCCGCCAATCGAGCAGATAATTTGACTGGAAGGGTCGGGGGCGTAGTAAAATCCAGCCCCGCTTACGGTTTGAGTGACCCAGTTATTAATAACGCCGGGTTGAACGACGACGAGTTGATTTTCGAGGTCTACTTTTAAGACTTTCCGCATTAAAGCGGTGACGATTAAAACGCAGTTTTCGATAGGAAGGGCGCCGCCGGATAAGCCCGTTCCCGCACCTCGGGCGACCCAGGGAACGTCATGACGATCGCAGATTTTCACGGCTTCGGCGACTTGTTCGGTGGTGCGCGGTAAAACGACAATGGCGGGACGTTGGCGATAACTGGTCAAGCCGTCGCATTCGTAGGTTAGCAGTTCTTCTTTACGCCGAACGACGCCATCTTTACCGACGATCTTCTCGAATTCTTTGATAATGGGTTGCCAATCGCGTTGGGGTTTTCGATCTTGGGCGAGCATAGGTTAATAGAGATAGAAAACAGGGTGTTAGGTGGGAGGAGTTAACAATAGGAATAGGGGATCGAGTTAAGAATTTTAATGGCTTTCTCGTCGGGCGATCGCCGATTCTAATTTTTCGAGACACTCGCGCTTGTGCGGTGCCAGTCGGACGGCTTGTTTGTAGATAGAGATAGCTTCTTCAATTCGATCGGTTTGAGTTAAAAATTGACCGAAATAGAGATAAATTTCAGCCGTTTTGGGATGGGTGGCGATCGCCTGTCGGTAACATTTTTCAGCTCCTTCAAGATCCCCCATTTTTTGCAGGAGTTGGCCGAGGCGATCGTAAGTTTTCAGGGCATTGGCATCGAGGTCGATCGCTTTTCGATAGGCGGCGATCGCCCGAGGAAGGCGATCGAGTTGTTCTAAAACTTGTCCGAGGCGATCGTGAATGTTGCTGCAGTTTCCTTGCTGTTCTAATGCTTTTAATAAAGCGGCGATCGCCTCCAAATTATCGCCTTTTTGACGGGCGACTTCCGCCAGATTTAACCAGGCGTCCACGGCTTCCGGATGCCATAAAAGATATTGTCGATATTTAACTTGAGCGAGGTCTAAATCTTGTTGTTGCTGGCAGCGAATCGCCTCTTGATAAAGCCGTTCTAAATCCGCTTGGTGACGGGCGAGTTCGTCGAGGGGATAAAGAGACCGAAGGGCTGCGGGAGTCATTTGCTGGCGGGCTTTGGCGCTAGACGGGCGATCGCGTCTCGACGCATCCCAACTGAGAATTAAAATGCCGTTTCCGAAGCTAGGATAAGCTGCACCGGATGCGGATAATTCTAATAGCACTTGACATTGGGGATGGGCGACGACAAAATCTTTTTGTGCTTGTTGTACGGTTTTCCAATTGGAGTTATTGAGAACGATTAAGGCGCGATCGGCCAAAATCGATTTGATCGACAGTAAGCCGACCAATTGGGAGCGATAGTCGTAAGCGCAATCGTAAAAGTAAACGCCGATGCGACCGTTAATTTTTTGAGGGAGCTCTAATAAAAATTCTTCAAAATCTTGGTTTTGAAAAATAACGCGGTCTTTTAAATTAAATTGGCTTAAGTTTTGTTGTAAGAGGTCGAGGGTTTCGCCGGGGTCATCTAATTCGGAAAAGTTATCAACGGCATAAGCATGGCGGTCGTCGCGATCGAGGAGGGCGCCGATCAGGGTCGAACCTTGATAGGTACCGATTTCGCAATAATATTCCCCTTCCTCCATACATTCGACGGCAAAATTGAGCAGTTGCATGACCGTGGTGGTGGTCATACTTTCGACTTGTTCGAGGACGCGATCGAAGCGAGGGGACTTGGGTTTGACTGTATCGGTTCCCCAGTCTTCGTATAATGTCGGAAGCTGGGTAATAAATTTTTGGTAATCCATCAGCTAACTCGATGAGTGCGTAAAGCGATCGCTCGGAACGGCGAGCATTTTAAAAATTGCGAAATTGTATGTTAATTTAGCATAAATTGTTGGCGCGATCGCCAAAAATTGAGGGAAAACTCTTTAAGCGTTCGGTCTATAAAGATTGGATAAATCGATCGACGCGCTGCCAGACTTTTTCGACTAAATCGGGCATTTCGATGTCAAACCATTCGATTTCGGGGATGCGGCGAAACCAGGTGCGCTGGCGCTTGGCAAATTGGCGGGTATGGAGGACGATCGCGGCGATCGCCTCGTCGAGAGTGACCGGGGGATCTTGGTAAAGATACTGTTTGATTTCCCCATAGCCGAGGGTATCGAGGAGGGGTAAATCGGGGCCGTATTTGTGACAGAGGGCTTCGACTTCGGCGATCGATCCGGCGTCAATCATCTGGTGGGTTCGCCGTTCGATGCGGCGATCGCCCGTAGCGGGATCCCCATCCAAACCGATCTGTAAAATGGGATAATCCGGCGGATTTTCGCCTTGTTGCTTGGAAATGGGAATTCCGGTGACGTAATAAACCTCTAGGGCGCGCAAGGTTCGCACCGCATCGTTTGCGTGAATTTTTGTAGCGGCAACGGGGTCAACTTGTTGCAAAATGGCATAACATTGGGATTGGCCGAGGGCGGCGAGCTGCGATCGCAATTCGGCAACGGGAGGCACCCGAGGAATTTTCATCCCGCGCGCGATCGCCTTAATATACAGGCCCGTACCCCCGACCAACAACGGCACCCGTCCGTTGCGATGGTAGCGCGCGATCGCCGCTCGTGCCTGCTGTTGGTACTCCGCCACCGTGAGGGTTTCCGTCGGATCGCAAATGTCGAGCAACTCGTGGGGGACCAGTTGCCGTTCTTCCGGCGTCGGCTTCGCAGTGCCGATGTCAAATTCGCGATAAACTTGGCGCGAATCGGCACTGAGGATCCCCGTATCGAGCCGTCGGGCAATCTCCAACGCCAATCCCGACTTACCCGATGCCGTCGGCCCGCAGATAATTACTAAACCCGGCATTGGCATTTCTCGGTGGCGATCGCCCTCCCCCTCAATTTTTGCCCTCGCCTTTCTAGCTTCATCCAGTGCATCCCCCCTAAAAAATGTTCGTGAAATAGCGCTCTCGTCGCCTCTAACGGTTTTGTGCTAAAATTTTGACAGTTTTTGTATTCTAATGCTTTAAGGGGCTTAAATCCCATTATTGGAGCGATTTCCTATGACCAGCAATTACGGCGCCGAGCAAATTCAAGTTCTCGAAGGACTCGAAGCGGTACGCAAGCGACCGGGGATGTACATCGGCTCAACCGGGCCGAGAGGACTCCATCACCTCGTTTACGAGGTCGTGGACAATGCCATCGACGAGGCGCTGGCTGGACACTGTACCCATATTGAAATTGACCTCAACCCCGACGGGTCCGTGACCGTTACCGACGACGGACGGGGGATTCCCACCGACGTTCACTCGAAAACCGGAAAATCAGCCCTCGAAACCGTGATGACCGTCCTCCACGCCGGGGGCAAATTCGGCGGCGGCGGTTATAAAGTTTCCGGCGGCTTGCACGGCGTCGGCGTTTCCGTAGTCAACGCCCTCTCCGAATGGGTCGAAGTCACCGTCTGGCGGGAGAAAAAAGTCCACGTTCAACGCTACGAACGCGGCAAAGCGGTTGCGGACTTACAAGTCACGCCCATCAAAACGAACCAAACGGGAACCTCGGTGTGCTTTCTGCCCGATACCCTTATTTTTACCACGGGAACGGAGTTCGATTACAGCACGATCGCCTCGCGTCTGAGAGAACTCGCCTATCTCAACGCCGGAGTCAAGATTACCTTTAGCGACAAACGCCTCGATCTCATCAAACGGGAAGAACCCCGGGTCGAAAGCTACTGCTACGAAGGTGGCATTCGCGAATATATCAGCTATATCAACTCCGACAAGCAAGAACTGCACGAAGAAATCATCTATATCGAAGGGGAACGCAACAACGTTCAAGTAGAAGTCGCCTTGCAGTGGTGTACCGACGCTTACAGCGACAACCTTTTAGGATTTGCCAATAACATCCGTACCATCGACGGGGGAACCCACCTCGAAGGCTTGAAAGCCGTCCTCACCCGGACGATGAATTCGATCGCGCGCAAGCGCAACAAACTTAAAGATAGCGATTCCAACCTCGGCGGCGAACACGTCCGCGAAGGGTTGACCGGAATTATTTCCGTGAAAGTCCCCGACCCGGAATTTGAAGGGCAAACTAAAACCAAGTTAGGCAATACGGAAGTACGCGGGATCGTCGATTCTCTCGTGGGAGAAGCCCTCGTCGAATATTTCGATTTTCATCCCCAAGTCGCCGACGCGATTTTAGACAAAGCGATTCAAGCGTTTAACGCGGCGGAAGCGGCCCGACGGGCTCGGGAATTGGTGCGGCGCAAGTCGGTGCTCGAATCGTCGCCGCTTCCGGGGAAATTGGCCGATTGCAGTACGAAAGATCCGTCGGAATCGGAGATCTTTATTGTAGAAGGGGATAGTGCGGGCGGCAGTGCCAAACAAGGGCGCGATCGCCGCTTCCAGGCGATTCTGCCCCTACGCGGTAAAATCCTCAATATCGAAAAGACTGACGACGCCAAGATTTACAAAAATAACGAGATTCAAGCTTTAATTACCGCCCTCGGTTTGGGGGTCAAAGGGGAGGAGTTCGACTCGGCGCAACTGCGTTATCACCGGATCGTGATCATGACTGACGCCGACGTGGATGGGGCGCACATTCGCACCTTGCTGCTGACGTTCTTCTACCGCTACCAACGGGCGTTAATCGAGCAGGGATACGTTTATATCGCCTGCCCGCCGTTGTATAAAGTCGAGCGCGGGCGCAGCCATTATTATTGCTACAGCGATCGCGAACTGACCAATTTAATTCAGAACGAGTTTCCCACAAATGCCAATTACACCATTCAACGGTTTAAAGGGTTGGGGGAAATGATGCCCGTGCAGTTGTGGGAAACCACGATGAATCCGGACACGCGCTTGCTCAAACAGGTGGAGATCGAAGACGCGGCGGAAGCCGATCGCATCTTTACGGTGTTGATGGGCGATCGCGTGGCGCCCCGTCGCGAGTTTATCGAAACCTACGGACCCAAATTGAATCTGACCGATCTCGATATTTAAGGCGAAGCGAGGGAGTCGTTCCGACGACGGCTCCCTTTTCCCGCCTCCCCCGAACGTGGGAAGGAGTCGAGATCCCCGCCAAAATCCCATAAAAAAAGAAGAGAACTTCGGTTCTCTTCTTTTTATCGGGTTGTTTTACGTCACTTTTGAGCTGCTTGCGAAGCATTTGCTGTTGCTTCTTCAGTTGGCGCGCTCGGGCGCTGCCGCCTTTGCCTTTGGAGTTCCGGCCTTTACGACGCGGAGACTCCCAGCTTTTGAGCTGTCGAGCCATTGCACGGGGCCTCTCGGTCTAATGGATGGAAAAACATGGGCGAGGCGAGACTCGAACTCGCAAGACCGGAGTCGCCACATTTTGAGTGTGGTGCGTCTACCAATTCCGCCACTCGCCCGTGACTTCAGTTTCACCATCATAACCCATTTTTCCTTTTTTTTGCAATAGAGATTCGTAATCTTTGCTGCTCGACCAGCGATCGATTTCGCGGGCGCGCAAGACGGGTAAGGGATGGGTGAGTTGTCCGGTTTGGGCTTCTTTCAATAAAATTCCGAGATCGGTGCTGCTACTTTTATCGTAAGCCCGGGCCTGTTCCAGGAAGGCATCTAAGTTGAGGTGGGGGGATAAACTCGGGGATCCTCCGGCCAGTTTCATCAGCACGGAGCTGACGACCCGGGGATTTTGGGTGGCGAGCAAAGCCGCGCGATCGCAGGTAAACTCGGCACATCGGAGCCATTCTAAAATTTGGCTTTGCAATCCTTGGGCGAGAATGGCGCCCCAAGGAGAAAGCTGTCCCGCCGCCAGGACGATTAAATTGGCCAGGGTTAAGTAAACCCCGTGTTCGCATTTGAGATGGCCCAACTCGTGGGCGATGACGGCTTGGATTTCAGCAGGTTCGAGCAGCTCGATTAACGAGGTATGCAAGACCAAAAAGGGCTGTTTGCCGCGCATGGCGAAGGTGTACGCATTGGGGATCGGATGTTGGCGCACGTACATTTGCGGCAGTTCGAGGTCTAAAACTTGGCAGGCTTCTACTAATAATTGGTACAACTCGGGTAACTGGCGATCGCCGACCAAAACACTGGAGGCGATGTTATCCAGGTAAAAGAATTGTTCCCCCACCGAGCCGAGTAATTGCCGCACGATTAAATCGAGTCCGGGCAACTGTTTGAGGGCTTCGGTAGCCTCGCGATCTAAGGGATGACGGAAGTCATTTGCTTTGAGGCCGATCAGGGGAAGTCTAGAAAAAGCCATGCCAGTTTAATGCGTGACAACGGTGGATTCGGTCTGGGGCGAGGTTGGGCGATCGCCGCCCTCGCTCCTTACCCCGTTATTTTAGAGCGGATGACGGGGTTTTGGCTTCGGGCAGTAACGAGTCTTCGCTGACGCGCAGGCGACGAATGCGAGCGCCGACTTTTTGCAGTTTGAGGTCGAGGTTTTCGTAACCGCGATCGAGGTGGTGCAAGCCTTGAATCGTCGTGGTTCCTTCCGCCGCCAGTCCCGCCAGCACTAACGCTGCCGAGGCGCGCAAGTCGGTGGCCACCACCGGGGCGCCGGAGAGATAAGGCACGCCCCGCACGACGGCTTGATTGCCTTTGACGCGAATGTCGGCGCCCATGCGCTTGAGTTCGGCGACGTGACGCAGACGATTTTCAAAGACGGTCTCGCAAATGGTGCTATCGCCGTTCGCCAAGGTCAGCAAGGTCATAAATTGCGCTTGCATGTCTGTGGGAAATCCGGGATAGGGCAAGGTTTCGATATCGGTTTTGCGAATCACCTCGCCGGGAACGACCCGCACGCAATCCGGGGCTTCGACGATGACTTGAGAGCCGATTTGTTCTAATTTGGCGATCGCCGCCGTCAGGTGTTCGGGAACTACCGGGGAGATCAGGAGTTCTGAATAGGTAATGGCTCCGGCGACCAAAAAGGTTCCGGCTTCGATGCGATCGGGGATAATACTGTAATCGACGGAGTGCAGTTCCGGTTTACCTTGAATGACGATCGTGTTCGTTCCGGCTCCCGTAATTTCGGCGCCCATCGCATTGCAGAAGTTGGCCAAGTCCACGACTTCCGGCTCTTGGGCGGCGTTTTTGAGGACGGTTTCGCCTTCGGCGAGGGTGGCCGCCATCATCAGGGTTTCGGTGGCCCCGACACTGGGATAATCGAGATAGATTTTGGCGCCTTGCAGGCGGCGTTTGGCTCCGGGAATGTAAGCGCGAACCATGCCGCGATCGATTTGGACGTGGGCGCCGAGGGCTTGCAAGCCGCGCACGTGCAGGTCTACGGGTCTAGCTCCGATCGCGCATCCTCCCGGTAAGGGGACGTGGGCTTCTCCCAAGCGCGCCAACAACGGGCCGATGGCGAAGAAGCTCGCCCGTAACTGGCTGACGAGCTCGTAAGGAGCCTGATTCGTGGCGATCTTGGTGGTGTCGATTTCTAAAATATCGTCGTGACGCTCGATCTTGAGACCGAAGATCCGCAGGATCTGAATCATGCGATCGACATCCGCCAGGGACGGGACATTGCGCAAGCGGCAATGTTCCGGACACAGCAGCGCACCTGCCATGACCACTAAGGCGGCATTTTTGGCCCCACTAATGCGGACGTGACCGTTTAAAGAAGAGCGACCAGTAATTTGCAGAACGGATGTTTCTGCTTCTGGCATGGCTTGACCGTTGAGCGAACCAACAGAGGCAGTAATAGGTCTATCCTCCAAAGGGAATGGGTACTTGTACAGCTTTCAATTTGGTTCTGATTCTACCGGAAAGATTTTATATGTCCAGATTTATACCTAGAAAATTTGCCCCTGATTTCAAATAAGTTTCCGGAGAATCATCGGGCAGGTTTTTACTGCCTTAAACCCCGAACAGTACATTACCTCCTAGGGCGATCGCAACTCCCTGGCGAGGGAATTTTTACTCAAACCTCTCCCCCTCCTTTCTCCACCGCCGCCGCGATCTCGTTTTAAGAAATGGCCCGATCGCCCTTGACTTATTTTTCTCTGTTTCCCGATCGCCTCAATTGAGTTTTAGCAAAGGTTTGAGCCGCGATCGCTCCTCGAAACAACGGTAGCGACCGCGATCGTTCCCATTGTCAAATTGGCGGAGATTGCCCCGGTTCAAAAGTTTTTTGCTCTGGGGGCTTGACATCTGCTCGTTGTTGAGTGACGATAGTAAATCGGAGTGCATAACTGCCGCGCGGAACTGGCGGAATTGGTAGACGCGCTAGATTCAGGTTCTAGTGTCTGCAAAGACTTCCGGGTTCAAGTCCCGGGTTCCGCATCCCCAAGGAGTAACGAGGCGATCGCCCGTCGGCCCCACGCCGAAGTGTCCGTCCTCGCTTGCTCCTTATTTTTTTGCCTCGCTTCCTCCCTCATGCTTACCAGTCTTCAAAATCCTGTCGTCAAGCAGATGTCCAAACTGCACGCCGCCAAAGAACGGCGCAAACAAGGGCAATTTCTGCTCGAAGGTACCCACCTGCTCGAAGAAGCCTGTCACGCCAACTATCCCCTCACTGTCGTCTGCGCTACCCCCGAATGGCAAGCCGCCCATCCCGAACTGTGGGATCGCGCTTGCCAATTGAGCGATCGCGCCGAGTCTGTCAGTTTAAATGTATTAACAAAAATCGCCACTACCGTTCATCCCGACGGGGTCGTCGCCAGCGCCAACCGCCGCCAAGATGCGGCGATCTCCTTTAGCGCAAGCGGGTTTTGGTTAGTTCTCGAGACCATTCAAGATCCCGGGAATTTGGGAACCATGATTCGCACGGCGGCGGCGGCGGGCGCCGAGGGATTGTGCGTCAGCGCCGATAGCGTCGATCTCGACCATCCCAAAGTCTTGCGCGCCTCCGCCGGACAGTGGTTCCGCCTTCCCCTCGCCGTTTGCGAGGATCTGCCCGCCTCAGTGCGCCAGTGGCAACAGCAACAGGTACAAGTCATTGCCACCGAGGGAACGGCGCCGATGACTTATTGGGACATCGACTATCGCCCTCCCACGGCCATTCTCTTAGGGAACGAGGGATCGGGCTTATCCGCCGATTTGTTAAAACTTGCTGATAAATCCGTCAGAATTCCTTTAAATGCGGGAGTGGAATCGTTGAATGTGGCGATCGCCGCCGCCACCATCCTTTACGAAGTACGACGGCAGAGAGAGTTGAGTTAGAGTTTAGAGTTTAGCTTGAACTCCCACAGAGCGAGTGCTTTCAGTCCCCCTCGCCTTGGGACTCCTTCGACTTCATAAACTGTTCGATATCCTCCGCCGCTTCTGCCAGTTCGTCGAGGTCGAAACCCGACGTTTTAGGGGGGGATGAGGGATTGGAACGTGGAGAAGAAGAATTAGGAATCCGTTCGATCTTTTCTGGCTTCGGTTCGGAGACTTCGTCAACCAACTGAAACGTTTCTTCTAATTTATGGAGCGAATCAATAAAAGCTTTCTCGCTCGCGCGGCGTTGTTCTTGGCGATCGTTTTCCATGAGATTGACTCCCAAATTGAACCTTCACTCCCCGAAAGCGACCCGATCGCCCCCTCCAGGATCTGCTTGTAGATAGTGGCTTGATGCTGCTGTGGCGGGGCGATCGCGCCATTCTCCGACCGAGTACGCTCGGCGATCGCTCCCCCAAACAGTCCAGACGCGCTGGGACGAGGCGAGTTTCCCCAGAGTCCCGTCCCCAGGCTCGATCGGGTTACCCCGTATAGAGCGCGGCAACCGATTCGCCATAGCCGTTATACGGTAAAGTCGGCTGTCTTTCCCAAGAAATCGCCGGACCGTCACTGACAATCCGTTCCGTCGCTTGCGACCAGCGCGGATGGGGTTTGTTAGGGTTGACATTGGCTTCAAAACCATACTCGCTCGGCACTAAAGTATTCCAGAAGGTGGCGGGTCGTTCGGCCAAAAACTCGATTTTGACAATCGATTTGGCGCCTTTAAACCCGTATTTCCAGGGAATCACCATGCGAATCGGCGCGCCGTGTTGTTTGGGTAAGGTATGACCGTAAATTCCAGTGGCAAAAAAGGCCAGATCGTTCGCCATTTCTTCGATTCGCAAGCCTTCGGTATAGGGCCACGGTAAAGATCCCAGATGAAACCCCGGACCGGGGGTGACTTGAGAATCGTAATAAGAAGTAAACCGAACGAACTTGGCTCGATCCGTCGGTTCGACATCGGCGAGCAGCGATCGCATCGGAAAGCCGATCCACGGTACGACCATCGCCCAAGCTTCGACGCAGCGAAAGCGGTAGATGCGTTCTTCTTGGGGGAATTTCCGGCGCAAGTCGTCGAGGTCGTAGGTGCGCGGATTTTTGACCAGACCGCCGACTTCTACTTTCCAATTCTCCGTGGGTAATGCTTGGGCCGCTTGCCAAATCGATTTGGTGCCGCCAAACTCGTAAAAGTTGTTGTAGCGAGAGGCGATCGCCTCGGCAGTAAGCGGGCGTCCGGCATCGGTAAACTGAGGATTGGGCGAGGCTTCGAGCGGTTTTGTTCCAGAGGCGAGTTTGGCCGAAGAAATCGAGCGATCTTGACAGCCGAGGGTGGGGAGTAAGGTGGCCCCAATTCCGGCGGCGATCGCCCCTTTGAGGAAACGACGGCGGTTGTAATAGACCGAGGGGGGCGTGACTTCTCGTTCGGGAATGGCCCAGGACGGGAGGATGCGAATCAGAACCATGACTGAAAACTTACGGGGAGGACGGCAGGACGCGCGTTCGAGAAGCGACTCTAAAGGAGTATTGCGCGTCCGGATTCATCCAAGATCGTATAACATCGGTTGAAGCTTGCGGCGATCGCACCCTGATGGAGCATCGCGCCGATCCGCCCTTCGCCGTTGAAGATTTCGGGTTACCCGATGCTATTTAAGGTTAAATCCCCCTCACTGGCGAGGAAGGTCCATTCCCGGACGTTGAAGGCGGCAGCTTGAACGTCGAGAACCACGCCCAACACCCGATCGCCCCCGGCGAGAATCGCCGTATCTCCGATTCCGTCTTGGTTGACATCGACCGCGCCGACGCTGATTTCCGACAAGTCAGCGATTCCGCCCAACCCGAGGCGATCGCCCTGAGCCGGGTTAAAATCGAGGACGCGATCGGCAGTAGTGGCATCGGTTCCGGCAATTTCGCCGCGCAGGATAAAATCGTCCGCGTCTTCCCCGCCGAAGAGGAAGTCGGAACCGAGATCGCCGACGAGCACGTCGCGACCTTCATCGCCGAACAGAACGTCATTTCCCTGACCGCCGCGCACGACGTCGTCCCCCAAGCCACCGCGACAGGTATCGTCGCCTAAGTTGCCGTTGAGGATATCGTTACCGCTACTGCCTTCGAGTAAGTCGTTGTCTTTACCGCCGCGCAGGTAATCGTCGCCGTCGCCGCCAAAGAGGGTGTCTTGTCCCATATTGCCGTTGGCGGTATCGTTGTTTTCGGTTCCGATGACGCGATCGTTTCCGGCGAGCGATCGCAATCCGCCTTCCCAGAGGCGATCGTCTGCAGTCAGTTCGATTAAGTTATCGGCATCGTCTGCATCGACAAAGCGACCGATTTGACCGCCTTCGGCGGCGCGACCGACCAGTTGTTGAAAGCGACTGACTAAGTTAGTATCTTCGATAATTCGATCTTCAATCAAATTTTGCAATGGAGTTGGGGAAAAGCGATCGCGAATCTCGTTATTGTCGATAAAATTCGTAACTTCTGTTTTAACAGAGTTAAACAAATTGCGGGCGGCGATCGCCGTCGTGTTGTCGTCGATTGCCTCGTCAACGCGATCGATGAAGCGGTTACCGATCGCCGATAAATCGACATTTTCAATCAGATTGGAAACGGCGGAGCTGACAATAAATCCGGTCGGACCTAGGGTAATAAATTGAGCGGCAGCTACGGCGATATCCGTTGGCGACGGATCGTTTTCGTCATCGCCAACTCCGGGGAGGAAGTCAAAAAAACCGTCGGGAATTAGATCGTCAAATATGCTCATTTTTGAAAAGACCTCTATTTTAAGTTTGAGATAATTTCCGTTTTGAAAAACATCAAAATTTTATCGCGGTCGGGATAATTTATTAAAGAAGAATATTTTTCATTGCCAAGATGAATTTTAGGCTCTATTTCCCGTAAATTTCTATGTTTAGGGTAGCGTTTTTTCGGGAAAGTTGACGCCGTGAGTCGTCGGCGATCGCTTGCCCCGGGAGATCGACTCATTTTGTATAATACTCGCGTCTATCACCTGGAGGTTTGAGATAATATCAAAACAATATATATAGTTTAAGTGTAAAACAGGCGACGATCGCCGTCGGATGAGAGTGGAAGAAACAACCGCCGAGTGATAAAACTTTACAGTTGTGGAAAAGTGGCGCGATCGCCGGATTTTTACTAAGAATTGCAACAATTGAGGGGCAGGAAATGGGGCGATCGTCAGAGCCGATGGCTTCAATACCAAATGCTTTCAAGCTCGAAGCCCGATCGTAGTTGGCGGGAAAAACTCAATTTCAAACTCTAAAACTTGACCGGTGAGTGCGTTTGCATTGGTCCCCAAAAATGGCATAGTTGAAGTTACCCTCGCCCCGTTGCCGATTTTCTCATGTCGGCTCGATCGCCCTACGTCCTTCGCCGTGCGGGGGATTTTTTACTCGATAGATTATTAATGTTGAAATGAATAAGCACCGTCAATTTCGTCCTTGTCATGCGGTTAGACCGGAAGTCGTCTTCTGCACGAATTATTTGGAACTCCCAGATAATTTGAGTTCGATCGAACTATGCGGTTCTCGTCCGGTACTCGCGATCGTCGGTGGAGCGAGTAAGATCGAGGCGGAAGATATGGCACGATTGGAAGAGATTTTTCTCCGGGCGATCGCTCCGGTCGCCGAACGCTTGGGCGCGACTGTCGTCGATGGGGCGACCGATGCGGGGGTGATGCGCTGTATCGGTCAGGCGCGATCGCAAATTAATGGAACCTTCCCCCTGGTGGGAGTAGCCGCCGTCGGCACCGTCGTTTTGCCGAATGAGAAACAAAGTAAGGAAGACGCGGCCCCTCTAGAGCCGAATCATACTCATTTTGTCTTCGTCCCCGGACAATCTTGGGGAGACGAATCGCCCTGGCTGTCTTACGTTGCCAAGGTTTTAGCGGACGGTGCGCCGTCGGTGACGATCGCGATCAACGGCGGCGAAATTACTTGGCAAGATGTCGCCTGGAGTGCGATTTCCGGGCGATCGATTATCGTGCTATCGGGAAGCGGTCGCACTGCGGATAAAATTGCGGGTGCGTTACGCGGTGAAGCGACGGACGTGCGCGGTAAACTTTTGGTCGAAACTGGGGCAGTGACCGCGATCGATTTGAAGTCGGGACCGGAGAACATTGCTGAAATCTTGACTCGAACCCTAGCAGATTCGTTCCCGGATGCGGTTTGAGCGAATTGAGAACGGCAATGCTCTCTCATGAGCCACTTCGCGAACGCCTCATTGTGAGGATCGATCGATTGGGAAGGGTCTGTGATTCGGGCTGGCTGAGGTGAACAGCGAGCTCGAATTCCCACGCCCGGGTTAATTTGTAGGGAGATTTTGGCAGCGATCGCCGATGATTTCATGTTCCCTGTCCTAGTTAGCGGTAGTGACGTTTGCCGCAGAAGTCAATAAGATGGGGCAGGTTCGACGTATTTGCTGGCCGAAACAACAATTCAACCAAAAATCGAATAGAAAATCGAGTCATTCGACTTTAGACCCTCGAAATTCCTCGATAAGTCCTTCTCAATTATTCAGAGCGAATCGATGGCCAAAAAGAATTCATATCGGGATTACTTAAAACAAGAATTTAGCGACCTGATCGACCAACTGGAATTGCCGGAATTAGAAAAGCGGTTTATGAAATCCCGGTGGCTCGATCAGGTTTTGTGGTTGGAAGGGAAAGCGGATAAAACGCGCCAGTGGTCTTTACGATTGCGCTTGACGACGATTGTCGGGGGTGTCGTGATTCCGGCTTTGGTCAGCTTGAATTTCAACGATAGTAAAATCGGTCGCTATATCGGTTGGTTTACCTTTGGGTTGAGCCAAGTGGTGGCGGTGAGTGCGGCGATCGACGAATATTTCCATTATGGGGAGAAATCGACCCAATACCGACAAACGGCGGAATCGTTAAAAAGTGAAGGCTGGTATTTTTTACAGTTGAGCGGTCCGTATCATAAGTATACAGACTACAAAGACGCTTATGCAATGTTTTCGGGTCGGATTGAAAACTATATTAAATCCGACGTAGAGGCGATCGTCGAAATGGCCAAGCAGAAAGCCCAAGACGAAGAAGAAAAAGGCCAATCGAGACAGGGACAATATTTACCTGCACCGGGTTTGGCGGGGGTTCCCGCTCCCAATATGGGCAATGCGGGGACGGTGGGTATGCCGACTTATGCCGAGCCGACACCCGCGCGATACTCCGACCGAGACGCTGCGCGAACGCAACCGGAAATCGAATCGCCCTGGGGCGAACTGCCCGACGAACCGTTTGCCCGAGGTCCGGGGCGCTGGTCCGAAGAGCGCGTCGAACCCGATACTTCTCTGGAGTCGCTAGGCGTTCGCGCAGCGTCTCCCCAGGAGAATCGCGGCGCTTGGGAAGAGAGGGAGGGACGCCGCGAGAGGATGCAGTCGGGAAGAGTGCCGGAAGAAATGCCGCCGGAAATGCCGCCGGGAAGACCGATGCCGATGGTGGATCGAGCCGATCCGCTCTTGGAAGAACCCGTCACCCCCGAGGCCGATCGCACCCCCGTTCGTCAGATCGTCGATCGCGAAGACCCACTATTGGCCGAAGACCCGGTATTGGCAGGCGATCGCCGCGCCCAGTGGGGACGACGCGACCCGCGACCCGCTCCCGTGTCACCGGAACTGCCCGTAGACAGCGAACCCGCCCCGGCGAATGTGGCTCGACCTCCCGGCAGACCGATGGCTCGGGAACAATGGGAAGAGTTGGAACAAGTGGCACGGCGTCCCGCACGAGAGCCACATTCCTCGGGTTCCTCACGGGAGTCTCACCCGCAAGACGATGACGATCTCTGGCACGATTTAGAGAACGCGGCGCGTTCGCGATCGATGCGATCGTAGTAGGACTGTTCTGATTCGCGCCATCGAATTCCCAGAGAAACAGAAAGCAAGTAGGGATCCCCTAGATCTTCCGACGCCGTGGAGGATCTAGGGGATTGTCGTTGGCCGATCGCACCGGGTTGGGAGTTGCCACGCGATCGCCTAAGAGGAAGCATTGGAAAGTCGCCAAATTCCTGAAGGGACACCGCATTGTCCTGTCCCTTCTATAACGCCCAAAAATATAACGCGCAAAAAAGAGGCGATCGCGAAGCGGCTCGTGAGAGAGCATCGCCGCGATCGCTGCTTGCAGCTTTTGTGAAGTGACCCCAAATTTAACGATCTTCGACCAACTTGACCTCCTCGGGAGTCATATAAGGATCGCAAATTTGCCGATCGCTGTCGCTCAGTTTAATATTCGTCTTGAGATAGTCTCCCAACAAACTACATCCTTGCACTAACAGAGTTTCCGTATTCGTTTGGCGATCGCCCCCTTCCACCGTCGGCAGACTGTCGAGATCCCACAACACGATTGTTTTATCCGCACTCCCACTGGCGAGGTGTTCGCCTTCCGGACTGAACGCCACGGCCCGCACCCAATTGGTATGACCGCGCAGGGGGGTAATCTCTTCCCCTTCGCGGGTCCACAAGCGCACCGTGTTGTCTTTCCCCGCCGAGGCAATTTTCTGACCGTCCGGCGAAAAGGTCACGTCCCAAACCCAATCGCTGTGACCTTCTAGCACCTTATAAGGCTTAGTTTCAAAGGCACGGGTTCCCTGACGTTTCCACAAAATAATCGTCTTGTCCCCACTGGCGCTGGCGAGCAGTTGACCGTCGGGACTGAAACCGAGGGCATTAATCCAGTTCTTATGACCTTCAAGAGTTTGCAGTAACTCCCCGTCCAGATTCCAGATTTTAATCAGTAAATCGCCCCCCGCAGACGCGAGCAGTTGACCGTCGGGAGAAAACACCACGTCAGTCGCTTCGCGATCGTGAGCGTCTATGGAATGGAGCAGTTGACCGTCAATCGACCAAATTTTTACTGTCCCGTCCGCACTCGCCGAAGCGACCAAATTGCCATCGGGAGCAATACTCAAGTTTTTGACCGTGGAGGTATGCCCTTTAAAAACTGCTGACGGTTCCTTTTGACGACCGGAGAGGGTGGCGGCAAAATCCCACAGTTGTAACGTATTGTCGTAACTGGCGGTCAGCATGAACTTGCTGTCGGGGGTGAAATTGACGTTACGCAGTCCCGCTTGATAGCGCAAGGTTTCGAGCAGGACTGTCCCGTCTCGCTTCCACAGTCGCAGGGTGTTGTCCGTCCCGACCGAGGCAATATACTCGCCGTCGGGAGTAAAGCGCACTCCTTTAATTCCCGAGAGGTGACCTTGCAGAATTTCGATGACGCTGCCTTCCAAACTCCGCAGTTTGATCGTCGTATCGCCACTGGCGGACGCAATCGACTCGCCATCGGGAGAAAAGCGGACGTTCTTGACGCCGCCACTATTGCCACGAAAAGTTTTGAGCAACGTGCCTTCGTGACTCCAGAGTTTGACCGTATCGTCTTCGGCGGCGGAGACGATCAGTTTGCCGTTGGGGGAGAAAGCGACGCTTCTGACCCAGTTGACGTGAGCTTCGAGGGTTTTGATTTCGGTTCCCTCTTCGACGTTCCAGAGTTTGAGGGTGTTGTCCGAACTGGCACTGACGAGGGTTTTTCCGTCGGGGGCGAAATCAATTTCCCAAACGCGATCGCCGTGTCCACGTAGGGTTTTTATCAATTCGCCGTCTTTGCTCCACAGGTGAATCAGGCGATCGCTACTCGCCGAAGCAATCGTGTTTCCGTCTGGAGAAAATTTGATGTCGTTAATTTGTTGTGAGTGAGCTTTGAGGGTTTTCATCGGGGTACCGTCGAGCTTCCACAAAGTGAGAACCCCATTTTCACTGCCCGTTGCCAGGGTTTCACCATCGGGAGAAAAGGCGACCGCCCGGGCGCGATCGCTCAATTCAAAGCTACTCATTAAAGTCCCGTCCAACTTCCACAGCTTAACCGTTTTGTCCGTACAAGCCGTGGCGATCGTCTGGCCGTCCGGCGCAAAAATCGCACGGCGCACCGTATCCGGATGCTCCAACGTCAGCACTAACGTTCCGTCGCGCTTCCAGAGTTTGACCGTCCCGTCATCACTCGCCGACACGAGGAGTTCTCCGTTCGTCGAGAAACTAACCCCGTTGACCGTATCCCCGTGACCTTCGAGGCGATTGCGTTCTTGAACCCCGTAAACCGCTTCGCGCAAGGCAATCTCGGCATCTTGGGTGATTTCCGGGCTGATAGAGGACACGTCCCTCGCTTGTTTGGCGGCCTTGACACTAGAAACCAGTGCTTCTAATTGGTTATCCGTCAGCAAGCTGGCGCGCGATAAAGCACTCAAGGCGGTAATTTCTCGTTTTTGAGCCAAATTGCGCTGGTGAACCGCCATGCGGTGCTGTCCTTTGGCGACGACGGCTAAAACTAAGGTGACCGCCAAGCCGAATCCGATCGCCCCAATCGCAAATCCTTGTTGCTTGACTTTCGCCTGACTGCTGGCAATCACGTATTGGGTATGCAAGGCCGTCGGTTTTGGGTCTTTGGCGCCACCTTCAGAAAGCCATTGTTCTGCCTCCTTGAGGTCGTTACCGCGCAGGAGAAAACTGGCATCTTTTTTGTGCTCCCACTCCAGAGCCCGTTGTTGCAAGCGCGTATGAGTTTTGACATGACCGAGATCCGTATCCATCGCCTCTAAGAGTTCCTCAAAGGCATTAGAAAAGTTATCGGTTTCGCGAGCAAAAATCCAATTGAGTCGGGCTAATTCCGGATGGACTTCGGTATCGGGAGCCATTTGCCACACCACCGGAATCAAGCGCTTGTTATTTTGAAGCGCGTGTTCGACTTCTTCCAAACAATAGGGCGAAGCAATCGACTCGGGACTGATGATAAAAATAAAATTATTGGCGGCTTCGATCCCTTCAAAAATTTCTCGTCGCCAGTCTGCCGTTTTGGGGATGCCGTCCCAGTCTACCCAAACTTCCCGATTTTCCTTTTTGAAGGCTTCGTACAGTTGGGCGACAAACTCTTTATCGCGTCGGCAATAGGAAATAAAAGCTTCAAGCATAGAGATAACTGTAGGCGCGTTCGGTCAATATCGAAGAGACGAAAGGCGACGCCGGGGCGATCGCACTCCATGAAATGGCGTCATTCGCGAGGCTGGCCAGTCGCAAGGGAGATGCGGGCACTCCCTTGCCGACTTTTGGAGCGATCTCGGGCGTTATTTTGAGACGAAGTGAATCCAGTTGTCGCCATCGGGACCGCACAACTTTTTCATCATCCCGTAAGAATAAGTCAAGCCTTTGCCACTTACCGTGGTGTCATATCCCCAGGAGAACCACTCCCCGTAAGGATCGTTGACGATCCAACCTTTCTCGTTGTAGCCGACGATCGCAATGATATGACCCGATCGCGTGAACCACCCGTGAGAAATACACGGATTGCCCGCATCCAGCCACTTCTTGACATCCCCCCACTTCGCATCCGGCTGGAAATCATCCTTGTAGCCGTAAATTTGAATTAACTTCTGCAAATCCGTGGGCGAGTGGCGCGACAAGCCATTATTCAAGCAATATTCGTACAACTCATCTTCGAGTTGTTTCCCGTAAGAATTCTTCAACGGATGGTTGAAATACCCCAAACACATCGCCACGCAAGTCACGTTACACGACCCGTGCGGGTTATTGACGTTATCCAATTGGGTTAAATAGGGAACGGGCAGGTGAACCGTTTTCGGCTTCGTTTCCACCACCGTCGCCGTCGCCGTGCGCGTCGCCGTCGCTGCCGGGGCTGGCGTTACGGCAGTCGCCACCGCCGCCCCATTGCCCGAGGTGTCAATGGAATTGAGCGATAAATCCGGTTCGGGATTTCTCCAAATCTCGATAAACTCCGAATTGTTGCTCAACAATTCGGGATGGCTGCGTTCGAGTTCTTGCTGAAGGTATTGCAGCGCTTCGGCCTGGTGGGATGCATCTTCGTAATATTGGAAAACGTTAACCAGAGAAATACTCACGATCTCAATCCTCAAAATCTAAATGGTTCGCCCGGTTGTTGGGGGCAGTTCGCGAACCGCCCCTCCATGCCTGGTGCTGAAGCGGGCGAGTGGCCCGCCCTAGGGAGTCGATGCGATCGTGCGAGTTAGGGAATCGCACTTTGTAATTCCTGCACCACGGGCCAGAAGTGATCCCAACCGTTGAGACCGCCATTGACCGCACGACGTACCCCTTTCCAATCGCCTTCCATCGCGCGGCGATCGACTTCTCGTTCCCAGAAATACTCGACGAGAATTTTGGCGCCGACATCGGGATCTAACGCTAATTCGGGATTGTCTTCCAAAGGAACACCCAATTTTTGGCCGTAGTGACGGTAGTTGGCGCGACCCGTAATTTGGATAAAACCCCGTCCGTGATAGCGCACGCCGTCGCCGGGTTGGGTGTTGCCCAAATCCGATCGCCCTTCGTACATTTGATAAAAATAATCGTCCCCACCCCATTCGTTAATCGGTCGGAACCCTGCAGTTTCGACCCCAATCGTCGCCAAGGCGGCAATGACGGTGGGTTTGTTGAGAATCCCTTTGCCTTGGAGTCCGTTGAGAACTCCCGGAAGGTAAGTTTGAGCGTCACTGAGCGGACAATTGAGGATTTGCGCCGTCAGTTCGGGGGTGATAATTTGGCTCGCCGGATCGAAGCCGGGAACGTCTTTCGCTTGTATTAATTGTTTGGCCAAGTCGGAACCGATGGGATCGGCGGGGCATTTGAAGGCTTCGGCAAAGCGTTCGATCGCCGATTGGGTAATCGGTCCGAACTTGCCGTCAGCTTCTCCGGCGAGCAGGCGCAAGGTCCGCAGGCGAACTTGAATCTGCATCACCAGCGCTTCGTGTTGGCCGAGTTCTTTGAGGGAAACCGCTTTGCCACTGCTGTAAACATCTTGCAGTTTGATCGTCGATTTCGCCGGATTCGAGGAGTACGATGCGGTCGCGCTGGGTTTGCTCGAAGCGGTTTTCACGTTTTTACCGCCGGAGACGAAGTGAACCCAGTTATCGCCGTCGGGACCGCAAACGTTTTTCATCATCGCGTAAGTATAAGTCAACCCCGCGCCGCTACGGCTGGTGTCGTAGCCGGAGGAAGACCATTCCCCATAAGGATCGTTGACGAGCCACCCTTTTTCGTTGTAACCGATCAGGGTAACGATGTGACCCGATCGCGTGAACCAGCCGTGAGAAATACACGGATTCCCCCCTTCGAGCCATTTTTTGACGTCATCCCATTTGGCATCGGGACGAAAATCGTCTTCGTAACCGTAGAGTTTGAGGACTTTTTGCAGGTCGTGGGGAGAATGCCGCGACAAGCCGTGATCGAGCATGAAGCGGTAAAGTTCGTCTTCGAGTTGTTCTCCCGTGTTGGGGTTGCGTAAGGGATGGCCGAAGTATCCCATACACATCGACACGCTGGTGACGTTACACGACCCGTGCGGGTTGTTGACGTTGTCGAGTTGGCTCAGGTAAGGAACGTTGAGGCGAACCGTACTCGGTTGACTCGGTTTGCGCCAGAGTTTTAAAAATTCGCTCTGTTCGGAGAGCAACTCGGGACGGTGTTGCTTGATGAGTTCTTCGAGTCGTTGGACCGCTTTTTGTTGATGCGGCTCGCCTTGATAGTATTTGGCAACGTTGACGAGAGAAATGCTCATTAGATCTTTTCCTTGCTGACCGGGAAGGTGTTTTTAACGTGGGGGCGATCGCGTGAATCTTTAGAGGATTTGATGCTTTTTTTTGATTGTATGCAGCTCGATCCCGAGCGTCACTACCGCTAACTAGGACAGCTCATCTATTATCATCTTTTGTCATCTATCTCTGGGTAGAGGTTGAGGGAAAGATCCGGCCAGCACTGGAAGGCGATCGCCTCTGGAATGAGGGAGAGAACGACTTAGTTTTACTGTTGTTCTTCGTATTGCGCGCCAATCATTTGAAGGTCAATTTCGAGGAGAGAGTAAAGGAATTCTCGCTCTTCGATCGCCGCTTTGCGAATGCGCGCTATCATCGACGATGCCGTGTTTTTATTCACTTCTATTTCTCGTGCAAGCTGCCGCACGCTAATGTTTGTGGGCGAGTTAAGGACAAGATTGATGGCTCGAAACCATTTAGATAATTCAATATGTGTTTTATGAAATAACGTACCAACAGTTACGCTGTAGGAGGTAAAACACTGATTGCAATGATAGCGGTTTTCATTTTTTAAGGGAGTCGAGTTATCCGACCCACAATAGGGACAGGTGGGTTTGCCGTTCCATCGAATTTTTTCGAGAGACTCACTCAGATTGATACGATCCATTGCACCCAATTTAAAGATTGAAGATTTTGTCTCTAGTCAACTGGGCGATCGCCCATGACAAAATTTTCCTTTGCACGAACAACTCGCAATTTTCTCTTTCTTTAAAAGAGAGCGAGGCAAAGGATGAAACGCCGATCTCACCGTTGCCAACGATCGGTTTAAAACCGTCGTTGAAAAGCGGGGATTGCAGTTTCAACAAACATTAATTCAGTAAAGCAATTCACTAGAAAGGGAACAGGACACGATACACGATCGTGCTTACCCAAAGCCGAACTGTTGCGATCTCCCTATCCGTGGGGGGCTGAGTGCGTGACTGTCGCGATCGGAGTCGCAGACAGCGCGATCGGGGGTTCGCCCCCCATAACATACAAACAACATAATCTGTAATTTGTATGTTATAAGGGTAAAGTACACTGATTTGGGAGAAGTGTCAATTCACCATCGCATCCTTTGGGATGAAGATTTGGCGATCCGCATTTCCCAACCCCGGCATTGTCCGCACGTCCAGCAACCGGATCGGTCACCGTTGCAAGACTCGCCACTGCAAGGCTGCTGCACCGTTGGCTGGGAAGTAGGATCGTTCTCAAGGTGCATCTTGACCCATCAGCTTGCCTGCACGGGCACTCAAGCCGATTTACAAACCGTTGAGGACGATCGAGAAAGTGGTATCAGAAGAAAAAAGACAGAGATTTGCCCAATTACTCAAGTACATCCGGGCGAACGATGGCGTCAAACAGTTTGCCGCTCGTTTGAGCATCAAATTGCCGACGTATAGCGCTTGGGAAACGGCCCGCGCTTTTCCCAGCGAACCGATGTGGCTCAAACTCCTACCGCAGTTGTGCGAGTTGTCCGGTTTTGACGCGGAGAGTCTCGACCGCTACTTACGGGGCGATTACGAACTCAACGACCTCATCGAAGGCGCCGCGCAAACGGGAATGCAACCGAGAGCGAGACCGATTGTGACCCTGGCCAAATTTCGAGCGTGGTTGCAAACCCTATCGTGGGGGGAATCGCTCCAAGTGTTAAAAGATGTGACCGAGTGGCTGGCGGCTTTAAACCCGAATGCATCCGAGGCGAAACGGGGGACGAGTGCTGGTAGAGTCAAAGTCAATCCTGCTCTAGATTCCCCCCCAGATCGAACGGAGGCCATCGGCGCCGAGAACCCGGAAGCGATCGTCGAAACCGTACAGAGTTTACTCGATCGCCTCTCCCTCGAACAGATGGTGCAAGTGGACAACCACCTGCGCGATCGCATTTTTACTAAGTTGCAAACCCTCGGCTTACTCGAAACTCGACGCTATCAAAACAACCCGTTTTACCTGTTAATGGAAAACTACCGAATTAGCGAAGGGTTGAGTTACGAAAAATTCGAGGAAATGCTTTTAAAAGAAGGGCGAGAAGCGGGATTAGATCCCAAACGAACCGCTCAAGTTGTTCGCGGTCAGCTCTTGCCCAATAACCGAGAACTGCTCTGGATTGGTGTTTTTCTTAAGAAAAGCGATGGCAATCTTTACGATCACGAAGAATTAGTCGCCTTGCTCGACGGAAACGGAACGCGATCGGGCCATGCTCCAGACTCGTCTAACCAGGATTCTCCGGAACCCCACGCCGAAGGCGAGACTGTAGAAAAACACAAACACCACTACCATCACTGTTAGTTAACCGTTGGGGGATCGAACCGGGTCGATCCCTAATCGAAAAGAAAATGAGCGATCGTCCCGGTCACCGTCCCGACGGGAGTTTAAACACGATCGATCGAGTCGGTTTGGCGACGTACAAGTACACCGTATTTGTCAAAAAAGCTTCATTTGAGGGGTGCAAAATGTTGGGCTTTCATGGAGAAAATAGCGAATCGAGTCTCGAAAAAACATTTCAAAACAGTTCGGATTCCTTACTGTTTAAAGTGTTGTGTCAATTTGTCAGTTGCGAAATTCAAGAATCCCTGACAAGTACCCGGATCGGCTTGGATTCCGACGCCAAAACGATCCAGTTCGACTGTCCCAGTAAAGCGGGAGCCGCTCGCTTGCTGAGAATGTCCAATTCGATTGCTTTTGCAATTTACGGGGTTAAGGAAACTCTCAAACTCGGGTTTCTCCCTAAGTTGGAAATTCTCTGCAACGGGCAACCTTTTATCCCTCGGCTCAGTCCTGAAAAATTAGTCAGTGACAATTTTATGAGTTCGAGTAATGTGAATCATTCGATTTCTAGCGCCGAATTAGCCGATTTAGATTTAGATTTAAACGAGTTGTATCGCGATCGCGATCCCGTTTACATCACCCAAATGTTCGATCAAAAAGTTTTATTTGCTAACCAATCGGCTCTCCAATCGAACAATCGAGCTGCGGGAGAAATGGTCGGTAAAGAAATTACCGCCCTCTGGGACGACGATGTTTTAAGTCAATTAATCGGACGCTTGGAACGCGATCGCCAACTGTGGCAGTACAGTTATCCCGGCTATCGTTGGTCGCGCGATCCTAACTCGCGGATCTGGCGGCGCGATCGCTATATGTTCGTCGCCAATTACAAACTGGTCGAATTTCTCGGTTCGATCTGTCGCTTCTGCGTGATTACTTCCGCAGAAAAAATTCAAACTCCCGTATTTTGATTTGAGCGACTGTTTATAAAGTAGGGGTTTGGTCACCAAACCCCTACAAAGCACCATAGACTGTCGAAAGCGTTGGGGTAACCTGATGGCAACCATCTGTCATTTGATGCTCCGCCTCTTGCCTTCCCCCTTCACTCTCGAACAAATTCCAAAATCAAACGGTTCCCGAGCCGTCGGTTCTGTTAATTTGTTTTAGATTGATGTTTAATAGCTCCGGTACCTCCGCGACCCGTTTTCCCTGACAAACGCTCGCGGCGATCTTCCGAAGCGAAAGTGGGTTAAGAGTTATGGCGCTAATAGTCCAGAAATACGGTGGCACCTCCGTTGGGTCGGTCGAACGCATTCAAGCCGTCGCCCAGCGCGTTGTCAATACAGTGAAAGCGGGAAACTCCGTGGTGGTGGTCGTTTCCGCAATGGGAAAAACCACCGACGGGTTAGTTAAATTAGCCAAAGACATTTCCGCCAACCCGTCCCGGCGAGAAATGGATATGTTACTGTCCACGGGGGAACAAGTTTCGATCGCCCTGTTGAGCATGGCCGTGCAGGAACTGGGTCAGCCTGCAATCTCGATGACAGGCGCTCAAGTCGGAATTGTCACGGAAGCCGAACATACCCGGGCGCGGATCTTGCAAATCGAAACTCAACGACTCGAAGAACAACTCGACGCCGGAAAAGTCGTCGTCGTTGCTGGATTCCAAGGGATCGCCAGTCGGCAAAGCTTGGAAATTACCACCCTCGGGCGCGGCGGTTCCGATACCTCGGCGGTCGCCCTCGCGGCAGCCCTCCAAGCCGATCGCTGCGAAATTTATACCGACGTTCCCGGGATTTTAACCGCCGACCCGCGCTTGGTTCCCGACGCCCAGTTGATGGAAGAGATCACCTGCGACGAAATGCTCGAACTCGCCAGCTTGGGCGCCAAGGTCCTCCACCCGCGCGCGGTGGAAATTGCCCGCAATTACGGGGTGATGTTGGTGGTGCGTTCCAGTTGGACGGACGATCCGGGGACGCGGGTGGTCTCGGGAGTTCCCCAAAGCCGTCCGTTACAAGGTTTAGAACTGGTTCATCCGGTCGATGGGGTCGAATTTGACAGCGATCAGGCAAAGGTGGCGCTGTTGCGGGTTCCGGATCGTCCCGGGGTCGCTGCCAGTTTGTTCGGCGAAATCGGTCGGCAAGATTTAGATGTGGATTTGATCGTGCAGTCGATTCACGAAGGCAATACGAACGATATTGCGTTTACCGTGAATCGGCGTTTTCTCAATCAAGCGCAGGCGGTGGCGGAGGCGATCGCCCCGACCCTGAGATCGCACCCGAGTGCGGCGCCGGAAGAAGCGGAAGTCTTCGTTCAAGGGGATATCGCTAAAATTAGTATCGCCGGGGCCGGGATGATCGGGCGTCCGGGGGTTGCGGCGGAAATGTTCGCCGCCCTCGCTAAAGCGGGAATTAACTTACAGATGATTTCAACCTCTGAAGTCAAAGTCAGTTGCGCGATCGACGTCAAAGATGGCGATCGCGCGATCGCCACTTTGTGCGATACTTTTGAGGTCAGTTGTTCGTCACTTCCCGCCGCCGAAACCGCCCCGGTCGCGCCGAGGTTATCTACCGCCGAACTCCCCCCGGTGCGTGGGGTGGCCCTCGATCGCAACCAAGCGCGACTCGCCATCCGCCACGTTCCGGACCGTCCCGGGATGGCGGCGAAACTGTTCGGACTGCTCGCCGAGAAAAATATCAGCGTCGATACGATCATTCAGTCCCAACGCTGTCGCATCGTCAACGGTATTCCGACCCGCGATATTGCCTTTACGGTTAATGAGAATGACGCCAAGGACGCCCGGGAAACCTTGACCCCCCTCGTTCGCGAACTCGGGTGTGGCGAAATCGTCGTAGACGAGGCGATCGCCAAAGTCAGCGTCGTCGGTTCGGGAATGGAACACCATCCCGGGGTGGCGGCGCGGATGTTCGAGGCACTTTCGGCCCATCAGATCAACATTCAAATGATTACGACTTCGGAAATTAAAATTAGCTGCGTGGTCGATCGCGACCTCGGCCCCCAAGCCTTGCAAGTCGTCCACGCTGCTTTTAATTTGGCCGGGTCGCAAAAGGTGGAAGTTCCGGCGTAAGGATCGAATGGCGGATTAATACTCTGTTGGTAGCGATCGTCACTATTTCTCTTTGGCGGGCAAAATGCCCGCCTTATTATTGGCGGGCGATCCGATCTCGAATAGCGCTGAAAAAGTCGCCGAATTTTGTAACTTTATATCAAAAAATCTTAAGTTTAAAGGGGTTTTGAGGCGATCGCGAGGGGAAAAACCCTATTTTGAGAGGGGGCGATCGCTATTTTTCCCTTGAATCGTTAAAAGAACCACCAAAGATCGCTGCTTCAAGTCAATCTTAACAATTGACCGATCGCCGAGTTCGTGTTATAAACTCAGACAAATAGGGCTTTTAACAAATCAAAAAAATTGCCTGCATTCTTGTCAGCAGGCCAAGCATAATTTCAGGAAAGCTACATTGCGATCGCAAAACAACGACAGTGGGCCATTATTGGCATGATTTGAGTCATTTTCAAAAAATGTCTCGAAGATTGTACGTACAGGATTTTGCTCTGCTATGCAAGACATTTAGATCCCCCTAAATCCCCCTTAAAAAGGGGGACTTTGCTCGATCCTCCTAACCCCCCTTTGAAAGGGGAGCGAAGGGGGGTTAGGGGAGATCGGCACTGTACCTCATCAGACGCCCGAGTGCTGTATTGGCAATCATTGTCATCAAAATCAATTCAATTGCTGTTAAAAATCCAGTCTCGGTAACGGGATTGAGTTTCAAATAGGATCGATCGTAATGGGTAACATGAGAACCGGGCAATCATCTTCCTGGAAGCCTCCAATTCAAGCAAAAGCATCACCGCAAATCTCACCGCCAATTCCCGTTGAAAATGACCCTCAATCCGGGGAGGCGATCGGCCAAATGCCCCCCTTTGAACCCCTCGGCGCCGATTGGGCCGAACGTCATCCCTTAATGCGAAGCTTGGCGGGCGATCGCCCCAACCCGCCAGTCAACGGACATCCGGTTCCCCAGGCGAAACTCTCCGTCGGCGAAGCGGGCGATCGTTACGAACAACAAGCGGATCGCGTCGCCCGTCAAGTCGTCAGTCGCCTCAACGCCCCAACACCGTCAGTTCAAACTCAGAGTCAATTTGCGATCGCCCCGACCCCAGAAATTACCGTCATGCGAAACGGGACGGAGAACGCCAATTCGCAAAATCTCAGCGCCAATGTCGAGCAGAATATTCAAAATTCTCAAGGAACTGGCAAGCGTTTAGAAGAGGGGATCCGCGAACCGATGGAACGGGAATTTAACGCCGATTTTGGAGGCGTAAAAATTCATGCCGATGGTAACTCCGATCGCCTCAATCGTTCCCTCAACGCCCGCGCCTTTACCACCGGACAAGACATTTATTTTAAACAAGGGGAATACAACCCCAGTAATCCCCAAGGACAAGAATTACTCGCCCACGAATTAACCCACGTCGTCCAACAAAACGGCAGCCAAGTGAGGCGATCGCCCCAAATTCAAAACACCTCAACCCCCCTCATTCAAACCAAACCCGCCCTCATTCACCATCGCAAAGGACCGGAAAAACAAGATTACGCCCGAATTTATCAAAAACAGGCCAAAGGCTTTCAAGCGATCGGTCGGGTGGACAACGACACCAAAATAGAAATTGGGAACGAAACCGAACTTTATCACAACGAAGTTTACGTCAAAATTAACGATCCACAATACGAGGGGAAGTGGATCAAAAATAGCAACTTATACTACCTCCATCCCGCCGACAGTGGCGACGAAGCGACTACCGACACCGATCGCGTTTACCGCCAATTATTGCTGCTCAACCAAGCCTGGAATGATTGGAAAGCGGCCATGCAAAACAGCTTATCCGCCCAATCCGTCAAGCAGCTCGTCCAAGAAGAGTTAGGGGTTACTAAACTCAAAAAAGTCCCCAAAAAACAGAGAACTGCCGAAATTCAGAAAATCATTAAATACGTCCGCAGCGCCAAGAAAGAAACTCCAGTTATAGAAAAAGAAGCTTACAAAAAATACAAACAACTTCAAAAAGAAACCGCCACCCTTTTACTGGAAGTCCAAGGTAGCGATGATTTTGATGACGCACAAGTGGCGATCGTTCAAGACGCTTACCAACAAGTCATCGAATTACCGGAAGTTGCCGATCGCGCGATCCGGCTTCGAGAATTTGTCCCGGTCAAATCCGGCGCCGCCAAAGCAATTTCCGACGCCCTAGAAAAGCGGACGGCACTGCTTGCTGGAACCGTTTCTTCTGCCGAATTGCAATTAGAATTCGGTCTGAGTTTGGGACTCCCTATTGTCAAAATCGAACCGACCCTCACCATCGGCGGCAAACTATGGGTCGCCCAAGACCGCAAATTCCGCGCTAAAACCTCCGTTAATTTTAACGTCGCTTTTAAAGTTTCTGCCTTAAATAAAGAAGCGTTTAAACTGGCGGGAGATATCTTTGGAGCCGATATCGATGTTTACGACAATCCCCAACAGTGGATTGATGCAAAAGCCGATAAAATTGCCCGTTTTTATGTCAAATTAAAACATTTAGCCGCTTCGGCAATGAGCGATCCCACCCTTTATAATGAAACTGCCGAAGAGTTTGGTTTAGCCGAACAAGGACAGGATATCGCCAGCCCACCTGGAACACGACCAAATGTTAAAGTCATCGGTGGTGGTGCCGCCGTTACCGGTAGTATTCCCAGCGTCGTCAGTGCGGGAATTAGCGGCACGAAACAAGCGTTACACTCGCGCAAACCCCCGAAGGCTAAAGGCTATGAAGGGAAAGTTTTAAAAGGCAAACAAGTTATTTTTAAAGGAACCCTAGCCACCCCTGCATTTAACGGATCGGTGACCGCAACTTGGACGACAAATCACCTCAATCCACTCAATGACGGCAGTACAATTGACGTTCAAATTGATGGGTTTCCAGTGGAAGCTGTCGGCAGTCCGCAAGGAAGTTTTACAGCACAAATTTCGACCTTTTTATTCAAAAATGGCGATCCTTCTATGTCATTTGAAGGACTCTTAACCAGTGGCGATTACGAAAGTGCTACGGAAGGAATCACCAGTGCGGTGAATAGTTGGGCAGATAATTTAGGGAAGAGTGCCGCACAAGCGTTATCCACCAAGATTGGAGTGAAACGCAAAGCCGGACTGGAATTGCGCTGGCAAAAACCCCCTGAATTTAGCAGCTACAAACTGCAATATCTCAAAACTTTCAAAATGGAACAGCTTTCGGTCAGTCAAACTGTGCCGACGGGAACGCCGGGAGTCGATATTAAGTTTGGCATGAAAGCGAAGCGTTACGATGCGAGTAGTGAATTGATTTTTGCTAACGGTTTGCCCTATTTAATGCAAACCTATGGCGGTTTAAAAGCTTGGGGAAAACAGAAGGAAAAATGGGAAGAGTATAAAAAACAACACGATCTCGATCTGAAAGGAATTTTCAAGCATATTCGGGAAGTCAGTGCGGAAAAATCTGATGATGAAGTCATTGCCGAACTGCTGCCAAATATGACGAATCCGAAGCCTTTTTTGAATGCGGTTAAAGGGGGTAATTCGACTCAGGCGATCGCGGAAATGGAAAAAATGTTTGATGCCTCGATCGCGCAGAAAGTCGAAACACAAAAAGAACAGTGGGAAGTGGAGGACCCCGAAGCCGCCAAGGCCGCAGCATCTCAAGAAGCGAACGCCAGTCCAGAACAGGAACAAGAACAGGATAAAGCAGAAGCAGAAAACGAACAACAAGCTTTAGAAAATGAACAATTAATTCAAACTTTATTAGACGATCCCAGAACGTTTGAAGCTTACGAAAAAGACCTGTTACTCTCGGGAAGTAGTGGCGGCAAATGGGCCGATCATTATGAAATTGCTGCGGTGGCTAAAGGACTCGGGGCAAGGCTGCAAATGCATCAATTAAACGGTAAAACTACCAAGCCGTTAAGTACTTATGGAAATGGCGAACCGACGTACCATTTACTGGTTGAAGGAAACTTACATTATGCCGCTTTGATCGAGTCGCAACAAGGAACGATCGCGATCGGTAATGAGTCTTACAAACGGGTACCCATTCCGCCGGATGGGGATTGTTTTTATGCTTCTGTGTCAACAGCTTCGTGGGAAGACATCGCAGGTTTGCGTCAGCTAGCGTTACAAAATATGAGTGCGGGCGATCGCAAGGCTTCGATAACTTCTGCGCTGCGATCGCTCGCGTTAGGGGATAGTACGGGAATTGGGGTGAATTTAAAAACCTTCTACGAAGGGTTTTTTGAAGTGTAGGATTGTGGAAAGTTCATCCAATCGGAGATCGTTAATGCGGGGCTAATACGGGGCGATCGCCAAATCTGCCAAAGTCACGGTTAAGTTTTTCCGTTCTCCGGTTGCAACAAAAGTCACCAGCGTTTCGCAGGCGATCGCCACCGTTAGGGTGACTAAATTGCGGGCTAGCGGATAGTCACAAATATCGTCATTACTTGGAGAAGGAACGCGATAATTTTCATTCCAAATAATTTCGGCATAGTCACTAGCCATCCCAATATGTAACCCGGGAATCTTGGTGCGATCGCAGTAATCTTTGACCGCTTGACGGGCGATGCTATTGTCAAAGGTATCGACAATTACACGGGTTTTTGAGTCGATTAAATCGCCACTATTTTCCGACGTTAATTCCTTCGTTTTGGCATTAATTTTAATACCGATCGCCCGATACAAACTGTTGGCGAGAATCTTGGCTTTAAAAGCACCGATATCGGAACGGTAATAGGGTTGAGTGGATAAATTGCGCTCTTCCACGCGATCGCGATCGATGGTTGAAAGCTGCGAAAATCCCATACGCGCCAAACTTTCAGTTAAATTCGCGCCCAACGCCCCCGCGCCGCAAACCGTCACCGGAAACGATCGCATTCTTGCCATTATTTCCGGCGTTCTGTACAGTTGTTCGTGAAAGAAAATAGACATGATTCGCTGATTTTAACAGGTTTAGTACGAGGCGATCGCTGGTTTGATTAACGCTGATGAACGGCCAATTTCCCGACCTCAATCTCGATATTCGATGACGCCGACGAGGGAATGCAAATCAAAATCGCGATCGCGTCCACTCAAGCAAATCCCCGAACTGACCACGGTGAGGTCACTTTTGGCGATCGCGCTGGTATGGCGTTCGCCGTCACCCGTCAGCCAATCCACGGTCCAAAAGTCCTCGTGGCGATCCTCAAACCGAATTAATTCGCCGCCACCGACGCGCAACGCTTCGCGCAAACGGCCTTCATCGCGCCGTCGCTGCCAGTGTTCGTCAAATTCGGGGGTTTTTTGGGTCACGAGGTCGTAAACCGTCCGCATTTCCGGTGTCATCCCCTTAAATTTGAGATTTTTTGGGGCGGTCAATTGGGTTAAATTTTCTCTCAACGTCTCACAAAAGATCGGATCGGCGCGGCGATCGATCGCCTCAAACCAGAAACGCGCCCCATCCCAACGGGCGACAATCGTTTCAAAGCGATCGCCTTCTTCTACTAAATATATCGGAACGGGTTTCGCACTGCCGATCCGTTGGCGCGCGTCGGACTCGTTTGCCGGATACGCCAACCAAGTTCGCCGCGTCAGGGGGTAGGCTAAATGCAGGCGCATCGGCGCGAGGCGATCGAGATAAGCGTCGATTTGGAATAAATCTGCCGTTTCAACGAGTTCAGCTTCTTTCTCATTTTTGGCTTTAAAAATGCCCCATCCTTCAAAATCGGACGGTTGAATCAAAAAAGAATAAACGATTCCTGCAACGCGAGTGCAAACCCGTCCCCCACTGACACAAGGGGCGAGAAATTCGGTCTGTTGCAGTTGATTTTCTGCGGCAGCGAGTTGATTAATTAATTTACGGATATCTGTCATTTTTAGCGATCGTTATCTGATTTGAGTTTAATGTAAGCCGTGGAGCCTTTAAAGGGTTTGCTTAAGAGCCAGTAAGATGGTTCCACTCCCAGCACTTGGGCTGAAATTTCTTCCCTATTTAAATGTCGAACAAGTTGTTTAACAAGTTGTTTAACAAGTTATTTAATTTTCCGATAGGAAAAATGGGTTTCGACCTTTTTTAAAAGCGGGTCGATCGTTCGGGGTTGAATTTGATGGGGTGGATTCCACTGCATCCAGATAAAATCGTCGTGTTCGCAGGGGTGAATTTCGATAGGTTTTTGGAGCCACCCTAGAAAGATAATAAGCGTTTTCTCAACGGTCTGTCCTCCATGTCTTTTATAGTTTTTGACTTGATAAACTTCATGAAAACGAAAGGTCGGATCGAGGGCGATCGCCTCGGCGGGAATGGCAGTTTCTTCGTAAAGTTCGCGTAGGGCACAAGTTAATTCATCTTCTCCCGCTTCGAGATGACCTTTTGGCAAGTCGTAACGATTCGGCTTGACCATTAATAAAAAACTGGTTTGCGGTAGGTTTTGCATGACTAAAACACCGCACGATTTCACTTTAAGCATTGTCGATTTATCCCCATTGAGGATAATTTTTTAAAACCCAATAAAATAACCAAAGTTAAGGCAATTGGCTCAAGTAGATCGGCGGAACGGCATCGACGAGCCAAACGCCGTTTTCGGAACGATAAAATTGATAAGAATTACGATACATTTGGGCGCTATCAATGCTAAAAATAACGGGTTTTCCATGTCTCATTCCTACTTGACGAGCCGTTTCGCGATCGCCGGACAAGTGAACGTGATGGCGTGACATTTTGAGCAAGCCTTTTGCTAAAATAGAGGCCACGAAGCGATCGCCTGTTCCGTGATAAAGAAGATCGGGAGGAATTTGCGGAGTGAGTTGCAAGTCGATCGCGATACTATGTCCTTGATTGGCGCGAATTCTTTCCCCAGATTCATCGAATGAAAACCGTTGTTTATTGTTATTTTTAACAACAATTTCTAATTCTTCGCGAGTTATCAAAAACCCATGTTTCTCGGCGAGGCTTAAAAGCTCTTCAACGCCAACCCAGCCCCCGAGTTGTATCGATAAACCAATTTTTTCGGGTTTATGTCGCAAATGATAGCTGAGATATTTGCTAATTTGAGTTACACGAGAATTGTCCATCGATCGATTGAGGTATTTGTGTACATTTGAAGTTATTTAAGTCAGTGTTTTAGAATCGCTGGGATTGTTTTTTATTAAACCAAGTTCGATCGTTTTTTTGTCGTTATGAGGTCTACGGAATCAATCGGTGATGATTCGTTAGTTAAGGCAATTAGAAACTGCTTTAAACGGCTATGTTAATTCGTCGTTGAGATCGCAAACAATGCCCTCAGATCGATGGATCTGGGGCATTGTTTCTTGAATAAATTTTAACGAGCCGAACTGGAGATCGAGAAAGATCGCCTTATTGGACAATTCCGGTACATAGAGGACAGGTGCATCCGGAACGGGCATTAAATCGGTGTTCGGCGCGATCGCCCGGGCGAAAATTGGGAGTGTTGACGTGGGTGCGATCGCCCCAAACGCCAGCCAGATCGCCGCTTACTTGCGATAAATCGATCGCGGAGTGGGACACGGGAGTCGCCGTGGGGACGGAAGGCGCGGCGAAGGCGACCAAGGGTTTGAACAAAGCGACAATGGCGCCGATCGCGATCGCGATCGCCACGGCGATCGGGTGGGACAGTTTGAAAAGTTTCATACTCGTAGAAAAAAAATAGACGAACGTCCTTAAATTGTTTGAAGAAAACCAATAAAAAGGGTTCCTTAAAAGTTTAACACTATTATCGCGATCGCCTAGGGCCGTCGGTTGCCCGGTCTTTTAGTGAGAATGGTCGTGGTGGCTGCGATCGTGGGTTTCGATTTGTTCTGAAAGCCAGCGAGCAAACTCTTTTTCTAAGGTAAAGGCTTCTTGTTCTAATTTATTCTCTCGATAGTTTTCATTCGCTCTTTTATATTCTTTAAAATATTCATATCCAAATTTTCCTAAACTGCCGAGTTCTTCGTATTGTTGGCAGTGGGTCAGTTCGTGGGCGAGGAGAACAATTTGCTGTAAATCTCCCGGTTGGTAGGGTTGTTTGATATAAATTTTATTGCCGTAAACTTGCGCGTTGGACTGACCGACATTAATTTTAAAACTGGCAGCGACCCAATCTTCCATCAGGGTTGCATCGTAAACCACTTCCACGCGATCGACGAGATCGCCAAAGTAGGGTCTCAAGAATTGTTTTTGCGTTTCGTCGAGGGGTTGGGGGCGAGTATTGTTGGATTCGATCACTTGCGCCGCCGCTTGATAGGCGATCGCCCCCATTTGTCCCCACGCTTTTTCTAACAAGGGTTTGGGCATTTTGCCCCGACAGAGTTGCCCGCCGACGGTTGCGGAAGGGGGACAGGAAGAGACGCGGGGTCGAACGTCACGATGATAGAAGGTGACGCTGAAGATCGTCAGCCCGAGAAATGCACCAAAAAGTTTAATGGGATGGGAGGTTTGCATGACCTCAAAGATTACTTAATCGTCTCTATTTATAGTTTTTCTTCCATTGATGTAATGCCCCCGGACAAAAAGAGTTTTGAATCAATTCAAAATGAATTAAATCCGAAAAATCACCTAGAGCGATCGCTTTTAAAGCTTTTTTAAAAAGCAAAATTAATTCAAACAGATAGGTGATTTATTTTCTCAAAAATTGTTCCCGCGCATCGATCGAAACGATCGATGCAACAGAAACAACTCTTTCAATGAATCCGAGAATTGGGCTGACACGGACCAACTCTCATGGTATGGCAACCCTCTTGTTGCTGAGAGTTTGTTCTCTTTGAGTTGAATTCACTCAAAAATCGTAGACTGAGGGCGATCGCCTCGACCCTTACCCTTCCCCTGGGTAGCAGCTACCGGGGGCGTCTGCGTCGCGCTTCGTCGCTATTTTCGATATCGCGGCGAATGTCGCGCAAACTTCTCCCTCGGGCCAGGGCTTTTCTATAGGTTCTCAGCCCGCTACGATCGGCGTTGCGACCCAAAACTTCTCGATAAATGCGGTTGATGGCCCGTTCGGCTTCGTCGCTGTAGGCGATATCTTCGCGAACTTTTTCTAAATCCCAACCGCGCGCTAAGGCGCGTTGGTAGGTATCCATTCCCCGGCGGTCCGGTTCGCGGTCGAGCACGTCTTCATAAATTTCTTCGATCGCGTCTTCGGCGTCGCGACTGTAGGCGATATCTTCCCGAACGCGATCGAGGCTCCAACCGCGTTCGAGGGCTTCGACATAATCGCGAGTGACGCGCAAACTGGGACGGCGATCGAGCATTTCGCGATAAAGGCGGCTGACTTGTTCTTCCCAGCGTCGTTGTTGGCTTTCTTGCGCTTGCAGGTAGGCGCGCTGACTCGCCCGCGAACGGGAAACGACCTCGTAAATTTCGTCTGCCGCGCGATCGCATTCGGACAGGGCCGGATTGGTGAGGGCGGCGGTTCTGCCGTAAGCGCGAACGCACTCGTCTTCGAGTTGCTCGAAAAAGGCCAAATCGCAGCGATCTTTATCGCTTCCCGCTTGGTTGTAGCAATCGTCAAGTTCCCTACAGGCGCGAACGAAGCGGGCGGCGCGATCGGAATGACTCGACGGCGCGCGGTAGAGATCGGGTAAGTTCAAGCTCGCCGTCCAACTGCCTCGGGCTTCACAGCTTTGCCCTGCGGAGGCGGGTTCGGGGACGGCCACGGTGAGGGCGGACGCGATCGCGATCGCCGAGACCAAACTCAATCGGGTCCATATCTTGACTGACTTCATCGATATTCTCTCCAATCACGACGGTCAGCGAGAGAATCCAAGCTCGCGTTTCAGGCCCCACCCCACCCTTGCGATCTCCCGATCCGAGAGCAATTCACCCATCAATTTTCCCCAAGATTGATGACTTTCGCTGACAAACAGTTGTTCCGCCTTTGTTTCAGACGGTTCCTCAATCTCTTTGCACGGTTCGCGCAAGGCGATCGGTAAAGAACGCAAAATTTTTTTGTGGGCAGAGTTTTAAGCTGACCGATCGATGTTTTCCTAACTCATTTCTCCGGTTAATTCTACCAATAAGAGGTCGTCTTTCTAACCCCTCTTAAACAGACCTTAAACAGAGCTTAGCCCCGATTGTCTCGGAAGACACACGACGACCCGTGTGCTACTCCCCCCTTCCCCTTCCCGACTCCCCACGCTCAGCCGTTCCCCATCAGGGACATTTCCCCTTTTTTCCATCGGGCAGAAGCGCGTCACACAGATTTGCTCCCGTCAAATTAATATCCTCGACAATGGCATCGGTGAGAATCGCATTCGTCAAGCTCGCTCCCGTCAAGTTCGTGCGCGTCAAATTCGCTTCTTTTAAATTCGCTCCATTCAAATTCGCCCCGCTTAAATCGGCATCGCTCAAATCAGCCCGTTCTAAATCGGCTTTTTCTAAAAACGCCCCTTGTAAACTGGTATTGCTCAAATTGGCATCGCGCAAGCTGACCCCTTGCATCAGTGCCCCGCGCAACATCGCCCCGCGTAAATTGGCTTGTCTGAGACTGGCACTGTTGAGATTGGTGCCGTTGAGATTGGCTTTCGTAAAATTGACGCCGACCAACTCCGCCCCGGTTAAATTGGTGCCCACTAACTGCGCTTTGGTCAGGTTCGCCCCTTCCATGTAGATGCGGGCCAAATCCGTACCACTGAGGTTCGCTTCCTCTAAATTGGCATTGCCCAAATCGATCAAAAATAAGTTAGCGCCGAGCAGTTGGGCGCCGATCAAACTCGCCCCACTCAAATTGGTTCCGGTCAGATTGGCCCCGGTCAGATCCGATCGCTCCAAATTGGCATCGCTCAGATTCGATCCGGTTAAATCGGCAGCTCTCAAGTCAGTTTCCCTCAAATTGGCGGCAGACAGGTTCGTACTGCTGATGTCCGCTCCAATTAAATTAGCGCGGCTGAGATTGACTCCGATCAGGTCGCAGGCTTGACATTGATTGAGATCGAGTAAGCGTTGGAGATCGGCGGGGTTTTGGGCGTCGGCGACGGATCGTAGCCCCAGACTGGCGGCGAGAGTCCAAACGGCGATCGCCGTCCTCCGACGGAGAACCCGACTCGACGAAGGGATAAATGTTTTCACGGAGAGAAGATCTTGGATCTGCATAAAGAGGGCAACCTATGGAGTCCCGTAGTGCATCATAGCTTCACTTTTATGGACTTCCGCACCCTTGAGGTCCGATTTCTCCCAGAATTCCAGGATTTCCGGTCACATTGCTTTTTGGTGCGATCGCCCCGCCAGGGCCATCCCTTGAGCTTTGAGATCCACAACCTGATTGGGCAAGTAAACCCGAAAAGACGACCCTTTACCCAGTTCGCTCTCGACGCTAATATATCCGCCCATTAACTGGCAAAAATGACGGCCAATGGCCAAGCCTAACCCGGTTCCGCCATATTTGCGCGTGGTCGAGACATCCGCTTGCATGAACGGCTCGAAAATGCGCTCGATCTGCTCCTCGCTCATACCAATGCCCGTATCGGCGACCTCGAATACAATCGCCCCCACCCCATCCACCCGACCGACGCCGCCCCAAGCGCGATTTTGCTTCGCAGACGCTTCGCGAACGCCCTCCCATTGTGCGACCCGATCGATGCGTAGAGAAATACGACCCGATTCGGTAAATTTTGCCGCATTACTAATCAGGTTGAGTAAAATTTGCTGAACTTTGGTCAAATCGGCGTGCATTGTCCCTAAATGCGGGTCGCATTCCACCTCGAAGACATTCCCATTTTTCTCGATTAACGGTTGCGTTGAGGTGACGACGACATCCACTAAGCTGGCAATATCGAAAGTTTCGAGATACAGACCCATTTGACCCGCTTCGATTTTAGAAATATCGAGGATATCGTTAATTAAATTCAGTAAATGCTTGCCAGATTTGCGGATTTTATCCAAATCGGGAATTAAATCTTCATACCCCAAGTCCTCGGCTTCTTCTTCGAGCATTTCACTATAGCCGACGATCGCGTTGAGGGGCGTTCGCAATTCGTGACTCATATTCGCTAAAAAGGTACTTTTAGCGCGATTGGCCGCTTCCGCCCGCTCTTTGGCGGTGCGCAAAGCTTCGAGAACTTTGAGGCGCTTGCTGCTTTCTTCTTGCAAGAGATTGGCCGCCCGGGTGAGTTCCGCAGTGCGTTCTTCGACTCGTTTTTCTAGCTCGTTGTGGGCTTTTTGCAAGGCGATTTCTGCCCGTTTGCGATCGCTGATATCGGTCGCAATGCCACAGACGGCATAAGGATAGCCGGATTCGTCGTAAAGGGGGAATTTATGAGAAATATAGGTATGTTCCCCATCCACGTGGGCGATCGCTTCTTCTAATTCCAAAGGAACGCCCAATTGCAAAACTCGACGCTCTCGTTCCCAAATGGTTTGGGCTTGTTCGCGAGGAAATAAATCGAAATCGGTTTTTCCTAAAATGTCCTGGCGCGATCGCTCCAATAGGGTTTCGTAACGACGGTTGACTAATAAGTAACGCCCTTGCAAATCTTTCAGATAGATCGTGGCGTTGGAATTGTCGAGAATCGCCTGCAAGCGGGCTTCACTTTCCCGTAACGCCGCTTCCGCTTGCTTGCGTTCGCTAATATCTTCGACCATCGCCAAACCGTAGGCAATGCTGCCGTCGCGATCGCGCAATCCGGTATAAGTCACCCGCGCCCAGCGAATTCTACCATTGCGCTCGACGAGTCGTTTTTCAATTTCATAACTTTCGATTTCTCCGGCCATCACCCGCTCGATATACGGTCTTTCTTTCTCTCGATCCTCTACATGAGTGAGGTCTTCTAGAGTGAGCTGGCTAAATTCCGAAGGGTTGTAACCGAGGAGGCGGCGAAATGTGCGATTTACATGAGAGATTTGGGCGCGATCGCCTTCGCATAACACCATCGAGATCGGACAGTCATTAAAAATGCGGCGAAACCGTTCTTCACTCTCGCGCAAGGCGCGTTCCGCCTGTTTGCGATCGCTGATATCGCGGACGATCGCCTGCAACACCTTGCGTCCGCCGACTTCCATCGTCGTCAGCGAAACTTCTGCCGGAAATTGAGACCCGTCCACCCGTCGGTGCAGCCACTCAAACGAACAACTCCCCATCTCCAACGCCATCTCGATATACTCCCGCGCCAAACTCAGCGAGTCCCGTCCGTTCGGTTGCATCGGCGGCGAAAACTCGCTCGGATGCTTCCCGCAAAAGCGATCGAGGGATTCGCAACCGAACAGTTTCAAGGTGGCCCGGTTGCAGTCGAAAAAAGAATCTTCATCGAGCAACATCACTGCATCTCGGGTAGCTTCGTAGAGTTGCCGAAATTTCCGCTCCGATAACTGAACGCATTCGAGATAGCGCGTCTCGACGGCGGGGAGTAAGCTGGCGTCTTCAACCGGACGCACTACGGCGTATAGGTTCCCTTCTTCCGATTGCGCGAACCGCCAGACTAAGCGCATGTAATGTCCGTGTTTGTGGCGGTAGCGGATCTCGAAAAATCCCGGCGATCGCCCTTTGTGGCGACGGGTGATTTGAGCGATTTGTTCGAGGGTATCGGCAATATCGTCGGGGTGAACCCAGTCTAACCAACGGTGCGATCGCAACTCCGACTCCGTCCATCCCAAGGTCTTTTCCCACGCCGGATTGACTTGTTGAAAATATCCTCGGGTATCGATAATTCCAAACAAATCCGGCGAAAGATTGAAAAAGACTTTATATTCTAAATTTTCCATTGCCAATGTTGCCCTGGTTTTAAATCAGTTTATTCGTTACTTTTTCGCTTCAACTCCACTGCAGATACGACCCTTGTTTGATTTTAGATTTGAACCCTTCGATGAGAGCGCCGAGATTATAAACTCTAGATTGTAGATTTCCGATTGCAATAGTTGAGGTGACCCACGTCACAAAAGGCGATCGCGAAGTCCCAAGCAGGCGCGATCGCCCTTTCCCGAACACGAAGGCTTTTCTCTCTCCGAAAATTCACTCGATCCGCCCTCTTGTCCGTCCTCACTCCCGTTAACGCGCTCCGGCGATCCTTCCATCGATCGCGCCAACCCCAACCGAATCCCCCACGTTCTCGGTCTGTCGCCATCCACCATTCGGTCAGGAAATCCTCACCATAGTCCTGAAGCAATCCAACCCGATCTTATCGTCCGTCGGGCGATCGGGACTCCGATTCGCTCAAAATCCCCCCGTTCGCGATTTTGAAACCATTCACCCAAGATGTTGAGCTGGTTTCATTCGCCACTTCAACCCAGTGAATTACTCCGAACGTTTCCAGGCCGGATGGGTTCCACACGGGTGACGACCGCGTTCGATTATTTTGTATCCAAAAAATGCTTAATTTAATGCTTAATTTTCCCCATCAATTCTCAAACTTAAAGGACGTTCCTCTGTAAAGAAGAACGTCCTCAGTTGGCAATGTATCGGTCAACGAATCGATCGAATCGATGCCAGTTTATGGGGGCGGAAACTGACAAGATTCGGACGCGAATTCAACTTTTCTCGAATCCTAGGGATTAGCTCATCGTCGAATGGGAGCGATCGTAGGATTCGCGGAAACTCGGATTCGGTTTACCTTGAATATTGCTCCAATAATCGGTCGGATCGACTCCGACTTCTTCGGCACTTCGGCTTAACATTGATTGCTGCCGATTTTTGATCGTGTGGTGGTGGCGCATCATTAAAGCTCGGGCGCGATCTTGCATAGACATTTTCCCATTCTCCTGTTTTCAAATCATTTCAATAGTTAACGGTCTCAAGGCTTTAGCTCATCGTCGAACGGGAGCGATCGTAAGACGTTTCAAATTCAGAAAGGGGTTTCCCTTGAATGGTCGTCCAATATTCTCCGGGATCGATACCAACTTCTTCGGCACTGCGGCACAACATCGATTGCTGTCGATTCTTAATCATGTGATGGTGACGCATCATTAAAGCTCGGGCGCGATCTTGCAAAGACATTTTTTGATTCTCCTGATGTTATTGATGATTTTTGGTGGTTTTTTTCTGCTCTGTAATCACTATACAATAGAATTCTGTAAAAAATGATACAGAAACGTCAATCTTAACAAAAATTCATTATTTGGGGGTGCATCAGTTGAAATGCATATCTGGTAAGCGTTTGAGAGAGATCTTGGATCTTCGAGAACGCTCCAGTTTTGGGGGAAGGGCAGCGATCGCCCGGGGATCGCTAGACGGTGGGGGGTTGCTTCGGGCGATCGCGCAGTCCTTCGCCGTCGGTCTGGATGGGGTATTTATTCACTTTTTAATTGCCATTAATAGACCCGATCCCCAGAGAAATTAGAGGGAGTTTGAAGCATCGGGATCGGAGTTTTCGGGGGTTCGATCGCGTCCTATTTCTGATACCAACTGCTTTTTGTTTGAAGTCGTTTCAGGCGCCAACCATCGCCGAACTTTTGCGATCGAGGGAACCGTCGTGCGCGATCGCCGGACCGTTTCTCCAGGAATTCATTTGTCACGAAACGATCGCCTATCCGCCAAAAAAGGCCAAAAAAATAGACTTCCCCAAGTCCTGGAGAAGCCAAGCCGAGCCAAAATCGAACGGCAGTTCCCGGCGATCGCACCGGGAGATCGTTTAAAGAGGGCGGTAAACTCGATAATTGATATTCGGGAAAATATTATCGATCGCCTCGACTTTTTCCAGCCATCCCGAATCGACCTTGTCCTGATTGAGATCGTCGTAAATTTTATTGAGGCGCATCAAATGCGATCGCGTCCGGCGCACCGCATAAGGCACCATCGTTCCCGTCCGCATAATAAACGCCCAGTCCGACGACTGCGCCAGCAACAATTCCCGCGCCGCCTGATTGAGCGCGCGTAACTCCAACTCGTCCGCAGGTTCGCGGTAACTCAACTCGATCACCCGTTCCGCCGCCTTGTGCAAATGCGGGTAAATCCAGGCATTCGTTTCGTTGAGCCAATACTCGTGGAAGCCCTTGTAACCCCAACTCGACTGCGACGGACGGCAAACTTGCTGGGTCGGTTCCGCGCGCAAATAATCCGCCAAATGGGTCATGTCGTAAGTATTTTGGTCGTACCACGACTTGCGGAACAAATAATCGATAAACCACGGGCCCTCATACCACCAGTGACCGAACAACTCCGCATCGTAAGGCGAGACAATAATCGGCGGACGCTGCATGATCCCGTGGAGGTGTTCCACCTGGCGTTCGCGGTTGAACATAAAATTCCCCGCGTGTTCCGTCGTTTTTTCCCGGGCCCAGTAGGGATCGTAAAGCGCCTTATCGCCCAAACCCAAACCGCGCCCGGTAATCTTGTGGTATTTAATTCCCGTATTTTTACGCTGTCCGTTGGGCATGATGTACGGTTTGATATATTCGTACTCCGCTTCCCAACCTAAATCTTTGTAAAACTCTCGATATTCCGGCGCGCCGGGATATCCGACCTCCGAAGACCAAACCTGTTGGGACGATTCGTGATCCCGTCCGAAGGCGGCAACCCCGCACTCGGTAAAAATCGGGGCGTAAGTCCCAAACCGAGGACGGGGACGGGCGTACAGAATCCCGTGTCCGTCGGTGAGGAAATATCGCAACCCTGCGTCGGCGAGCATCCGCTCGACTCCTTCGTAGTAGGCGCATTCCGGCAACCAAATCCCTTTTGGCGGACGCCCGAAATTCTCCTCGTAATGTTCGCAGGCGACCTGGATTTGCGCCCAAACCGCTTGCGGATACATTTTCATCAACGGTAAGTAGCCGTGGGTGGCGCCGCAGGTGATAATTTCGAGATTATTCGTATCTTGGAATTGTTTGAACGCGGTGACCAAATCGCGATCGTAACGCTCCCACAGTTCGCGGGCGGCATTGAATTCCGCCGCGTAATGTTCGGCCAAATAACGGATGTGACCGTTATGTGCGTTATGTTCGATTTCTAATTCGGTCAGTTCTTCCAGTTTGGCCAGATGTTCGTCGTAACGATCTTGCAGGAGTGGATCGCGCAGCATCGACACCAACGGCGGTGTCATGCTCATGGTGATTTTGAAATCGATCCCATCTTGCTTTAAACCTTCAAAGACTCGCAATAATGGGATGTAGGTTTCAGTAATCGCTTCGTAAAGCCATTCTTCTTCTAGAACGTAGTCACTTTCGGGGTGTCTGACGAAAGGAAGATGGGCGTGGAGAACTAGAGCAACGTAGCCAATAGCCATAGTGTATTGTTTTGGAGTGAGCGATAAAACTGACGCGGGTTTGGGGAAAGTTTACAGTATTTTAAGATTCTAGAATGCAACGGATTGAAACAATTTTGCCGGGGCTTCGGAGGCGATCGCCCGTTTTGTTTTGATAGTTTGCAAGACACCTACACGGTATCGATCGCGTCTTAGGGAGAAAACCCGTGCGCGGTTTGGCTCGATTGACCCTATCTTAAGCTGAAAAGCCATCTCATCTCCCCATCTGGGGATATTTAGCAAGTTGACCCATGCTCAAGACTAAACCCTTCATGTTTTCTTGTTTGTTAAGCGGCGCCCTGGTCGCAGGCCCTCCGGCGGCGATCGCGGCTGAAGTGCGATCGAGCGAGACCCTCGACGACCGCCGCAGCTTACTACTGGTTGCGGAGCAACCCATCGCCCAACGCAGCCCCCGGTCTGACGCGATCTTGCGCTTGGAGGACCTCCCCGACGGCTTTCAACCGATGCCTCAGTCGGAGTTAGCCGCCCTCAAGCAAGAACTGAGTCAAGACGATTTTCAGGTCGAAAACGTCTTTGCTTTTATGGAACAACAACAGTTCGAGCTGATTATGGGGATTACGACCACGATCGCCGATCCGCAAGAACGTTCCCAATTCGATGCGGCGTTGAGCCAACCCCAACTCTTGCGCGAACTACTTACTGAAGGTCTGGACGATACGGAGATTCTCGACGAGCGCCCCCTGACGGGATTGCAAAATATCGGCGATGCGGCGGCGGGAGTCAGTATGAAGGTCAATTTAGAAGATATTCCCGCTCGTTTGGAGATCTTGGCGTTCCGCAATGCCGATTTCGGGGCCTTCGTGTTCGTGATGTATCTCGACGGCGCCACACCTGTCGTGCCGATTGTCGATGTGGCTCGCATCCTCGATCGCCGCGCCCGACAGGCTGGCTCTGGCCGCCGATAATCCGGCGAAATGTGTCTCGATGTTTGGTTTTCCCCCTCGATCTCGCTTCAAGGGGATTTTTTTGGCGTTCTCGGCTCGATTCTTGCCGATTTAGGCGATCGCCTTCCCCGTCGAGGGTCATTCCACCGAGCCATAGATGGGGTGGGCGATCGTCAACCAGCCGATTTAAGGGATGATTTTCTTACGGACCGCTATCGATTCACTCAATGAAGCAACTCCCTAACTTAGGATTTTCTATTATTTTATGGTCGGTTTAAATAAAATAAAAACTGTTATTTGTTCGATTTTTAAGTTGATATAAAACAGCAGGAATTTGATTCTATTTTTTTTACAAAATCAATCATAAAAAGCATAAAAATAATAGCAAAATGGTAAAATATATGTGCTGCGATCGCCGATTTCTTTGATGAACGAATTCCAACGACCCATCGCTGTAGATTTATTCGCCGGAGCGGGCGGGATCGGCCTCGGCTTCGAGCAAGCGGGCTTCGACGTCCTGGCTGCGGTAGAAATCGATCCGATTCACTGTGCCACCCACGAGTACAATTTTCCGGACTGTGCGATCCTCTGTCAGAGCGTCATCGAGACGACAGGGGAGCAAATCCGACGGGCTTCGACGATCGGCGATCGCGAAATTGACGTAGTCTTTGGCGGGCCGCCCTGTCAGGGATTTTCTACGATTGGCAAACGGGCTTTAGACGACCCGCGCAATGCTTTAGTATTTCACTTTTTACGGTTAATTTTAGAGCTAAAACCGAAATATTTTGTGATGGAAAATGTCCGGGGAATGACCTTCGGAAAACATATTTCCGTGTTATTAGAAATTATCGATAAATTTCAGGCCAACGGCTATCGGGTCGAGGAAAAATATCAAGTTCTCAATGCGGCGAATTATGGCGTACCGCAAAAACGAGAACGCTTGTTTTTAATCGGATCGCGCGCCGATCGCCCCTTACCGGACTATCCGGCGGCGATCGTGCGACCGCCCCGATCTAAAAGATCTCCAACGGCTACAATGGCGTCCCTCCCTGAAGGACCCACGGTCTGGGATGCGATCGGCGATCTGCCCGAAGTCGAAAATTACCCCGAACTACTCGATCGCGATTGGGCGATCGCCGAATACGGCGCCCCCAGCGAATACGCGAGCTACCTGCGCGGTCTGAGGCGCTGCCCGACCGATTACGCCTACCCGCGCCTGTTCGACCGCCAACGGCTCACCGCAAGTGCGCGCAGCCAACATACGCCGGAATCGATCGCCCGCTTTGCAGCGACCCCACCCGGGGAAACCGAGTCGATCAGCCGCTTCCGCCGACTCGATCCCAACGGCACCTGCAACACCCTGCGCGCCGGAACGCCGAGCAATCGGGGCGCCTACACGTCCCCCCGTCCGATCCACCCGGTGACCCCGCGCTGCATTACCGTGCGCGAAGCGGCTCGCATCCACTCTTACCCGGACTGGTTCGGCTTCCACGCGACCAAGTGGCACGGATTCCGCCAAGTGGGGAATTCGGTGCCGCCGTTGTTGGCGAAAGCCGTCGCCTCGGAGATCCGGCGGGCGCTGGCGGTCGAGGTGGAGCCGCCGCAAGGGGCGATCGCGTGCGGCGATCGCGCTTTGTTGGAATTAACGATGTCTCAAGCTGCCGAACGCTATCAGGTCGATCCGCACACGATCGAGCCGCGACTCAGACGCCGACGGCGCCCGCCCGTAGCGACAGAAGCGCCCGGTCTGAGTTAAAAGCCGCGTCCGTCGTTATCGGCAAACCAGTCTTCATCGTCTTCTTCTTCCTCGTCTTCATCAAAGAAAAAATCGTCGTCGTCGTCGAACCACAGGGCCTCGTCGGAGAGGTCGATTTCATGCTCGTAGTAGGCGTGCGCCTCGCCGGGACATTCGAGAATGACTCGGGAATGGGTTAAATCGAGGACGTCGCGCAAGCGCGAATGAACCGTATCGATGCGGTTGTGAATTCGCTTGTACACCACGAACCGAGGACAGATGACGATCAATTCGATCGCTTCGTCCTCGCCGGGACAGATCCACCAGTCGCAGTAACTAAACAGCGCTCTGAGGGAGCTGTCGAGTTGGTTGTAAAAGCGTTGACGGTCTTGACGGACCATCATCAGCTCCCGAGCCAAGATGATGTCTTTAGGGGTTAGCGGTTGGGGGAGGTCAGGGTTGATATTGCTCATGGCTCCAGCTCCCAGTGTCGATCTGGGTGGTCAATTTCATTATTGCAGCGATCTTTCACTCCGAACGAGGCGATCGCCGCCGGATCGGGATGCCGACGAGCATAACGATCGAGAAAAGTTTATAGTCGATCTAATTTGCTCGAAAGCAGCTCCAAGCCTTATGGGAGCGGGCGATCGCTCTGATGGCAAAATTTATTTGCCATCAGAACCCGAAAAGTCGGCAAATGTAACAGTTTGCAAAGGTATAATGAGAAGCATCTCCAAAAAACTTAAGAATATCTAAAGAATATCGAGGGCGAAACCGTCAAAATGCGAGTTGCGATCGCCGGAGCAGGCTTAGCAGGACTTTCCTGCGCGAAATATCTCACCGACCACGGTTACACCCCCATTGTCTTGGAAAGTCGAGACGTCCTGGGGGGGAAGGTAGCCGCTTGGCAAGACGAAGATGGGGATTGGTACGAAACCGGGTTGCATATCTTCTTCGGTGCCTACCCCAACATGCTGCAGCTTTTTAAAGAACTCGACATCGAGGAGCGGCTGCAGTGGAAAGAACACACGATGATCTTCAACCAGCCGGACAATCCGGGAACCTATTCCCGCTTTGATTTTCCCGATCTTCCGGCGCCGTTGAACGGCATTACGGCGATTCTGCGCAACAACGACATGCTCACGTGGGCCGAAAAAATTCGGTTCGGTCTGGGCTTGATTCCGGCGATCGTCCGAGGCCAAGATTATGTCGAGGAAATGGATAAGTATTCTTTATCCAAGTGGATGGAGCGTCAAAATATCCCGCCCCGGATCGAGAAAGAAGTGTTTATCGCCATGTCCAAAGCTCTGAATTTCATCAATCCCGATGAAATTTCGGCCACGGTGGTGTTGACGGCGCTCAATCGCTTCCTCCAAGAGAAAAACGGCTCGAAAATGGCCTTTTTGGACGGCTCGCCCACGGAAAGGCTCTGTCAGCCCCTGGTCGATTACATCGGCGAACGCGGGGGCGAAGTTCGCTTGAACGCCCCGGTAGGCGAGTTTTTACTCGACGAGGGCGATCGCGTGAGCGGCTTTAAAATTCGCGGGGTCAACGGCGCCCCGGGCGAGACTTTGAGTGCCGACGTTTACGTTTCGGCGATGCCCGTCGATCCGCTCAAGTTGATGCTGCCCGAACCCTGGCGCCAGTACGAGTATTTCCAAAAACTCGACGGCTTGGAAGGGGTTCCGGTAATCAACCTCCATTTGTGGTTCGATCGCAAACTTACCGACATCGATCACCTATTGTTCTCGCGATCGCCCCTGTTGAGCGTTTATGCTGACATGAGCAATACCTGTCGCGGCTACGAAGACCGCGATCGCTCCATGCTCGAATTAGTCCTCGCCCCCGCCCGCGAGTGGATCGGCAAATCGGACGGCGACATCGTAGACGCCACCTTGTCCGAACTCGAAAAATTATTCCCGGATCACTTCTGCGGCGACAACCCGGCGAAACTGCTCAAATACCACGTCGTCAAGACGCCTCGCTCGGTTTACAAGGCCACTCCGGGGCGCCAAGGGTGCCGCCCCTCTCAAGTGACCCCGATCGAGAATTTCTACTTGACTGGGGATTACACCATGCAACGCTATCTCGCCAGTATGGAAGGGGCCGTACTTTCTGGTAAGCTTACAGCGCAGGCGATTGTGAGCCGTCACGAGAACCGCGCCGTCTGAGCGTTAAAATTTCCCCCGTTCGCGGCATGTGCCGCCTGCGAATCTCGCTCGCGAACCGTGTAACGTCCGCGCTTTTATAAATCGACCCAACCCGCCTGCAATCAATGCTGCAACTGTCCGATCGCACTCGCATGAAAACACTGGCTTCCCCGGAGGACGCCTACGAGCTCTGCCGTAAAATTACTGCCAAGTATGCCCGCACCTTCTATCTGGGCACTTTATTAATGCCAGAGGTCAAAAGGCGGGCAATATGGGCTATTTACGCTTGGTGCCGTCGCACTGACGAATTGGTAGACGGCCCGCGCGCTCGTTTGACCACGCCGGAAACCTTGGATTTGTGGGAAAGTCAATTAGAATCGATCTTCGCTGGCGACCCCCTGGAAGACCCGGACGTGGCCTTGGTCGATACCCTAGAGCATTTCGAGCTGGAGATCGAACCGTTCAGGGACATGATTGCAGGACAGCGCATGGATCTCGAACGCAGTCGCTACCAGACGTTCGAGGATCTCAAGCTCTACTGCTACCGCGTGGCGGGAACGGTGGGGTTGATGTCCCTGCCCGTGATGGGCTTCGAGAAAGCTCGCTCTAGCGCCCCGTGGGAATGTTATTTACCCGAACTGCCGCCCCCGACTCAAGAGGCGATCGATTTGGGGATTGCCAACCAATTGACCAATATTTTGCGCGATGTCGGCGAGGATGCCCGTCGCGGACGGATTTATTTACCTCTGGAAGAGTTGGCCCTGTTCGATTACACCGAAGAGGATTTGATCGATGGGGTGGTGGACGATCGCTGGCAGGAGTTGATGCGCTTTCAGATTCAACGGGCGCGCAAGTATTATGCGGCGGCGGAAAAGGGGATTTTAGCCCTCAGTCACGATGCCCGTTGGCCCGTGTGGGCGGCTACGATGCTCTACAGTCAGATTCTCGACGCGATCGAGCGCAATCAGTACGATGTCTTCCGACAGCGCGCTTTTGTCCCCAATTTCAGCAAGGTGGTGTCTTTACCCGTGGCCTGGTTGCGGGCGCAAGTGCTTTAGGCGATCGCCGCGTTCGATGGCTTGCGATGTCGTTCTGTAGGTAGATGTCGCCGACGGGCAATTTTGGTATCTAGAGTTTAAACCCCCCGCTTTCGGCGCGCGGTTCGCTCCGCGCGAGTCCGGGTTGAAGTTGTTTCTCAAGCGGTCGGTCGGGCGCCTGACTATCTTTTGGCGGCGCTTAGGTCTACCCTAATCTCTAGATGTCTTAATAATTCGTAACTATTTTTGATTAACCTTTACAGAGCGATGTCTGACGTGAATCGAGCGATCGATTGGCCGACCCTACTGATTCAGCCCCACGACGCTGAAACGCAACAATACCTCGAAAAACTGGGGTTTCAGTCCGTGCCGCCCGTTCCCCAACTTCAATATCTCAAACTGCCGAAACAGGAGTTGGCCGATTTATTCTTGAAACTGTCGGACGAGTTATCGGAAACGGCTCAATCCGTGTCTCGGTTTTTTATTACCCATTTATCTTTGAACTCCCCGGAGTTGTTGGTCGAGTTTTTACAAGCGCAACCGCTTAGCTGCGTGACCCATTGTGTCAGACAGGCGTGGTTTTTACGGTTGCTGGTTCGCGGCAGTATTTTTTTTGAATATCAACCGATTTTTCATTTAGTTTCGGGGGAATTGGTCGCCTACGAATGTTTGGCGCGCTCTAGAGGCGATCGCGGCGAATATTTCAGTGGCGGGCAGTTAATTGAAGCGGCAGTCACGACCCAGTTGAGCCGGGAGTTTGACGAACTCGCCCGTCAAATTTGTCTCGATTCGATCGCCCAAAAAAACAGCCATCATAACTTTTTTATTAATATTTTGCCCAACGCGATCGTCGCCAACCCGCAATCGATCGCCGATAACTTGCAACAAGTTTTAGAATTGGGCTTGAAACCGGAACAGATCGTCTTCGAGCTGACGGAAGTTGAAGTCTTGGCAAAAAGTGACGAACTCTCCCAACTGATTCACCAAATCCGCGATTGGGGCTTCGGAATCGCCGTAGACGATTTGTGTGGCAGCGTCTGCGTCGATCACTACGCCATGGAATTTAGACCGGATGTGGTCAAACTCGACCGCAGACTCGTCGATGGTTGCAGTCAATATACCCTCAAACAAACCCTGATTAAAAGTTTGCTCGAATCGGCCCATCAAGAAGGGATTTTAGTCTTGGCCGAAGGACTCGAACAACAGGCAGATATAGATTTTTGCCGGGAATTGGGGGTCGATTTCGCTCAGGGATTCGGCTTGGGCCGCCCGTCGCCGAACTTGCTCCAACAACCCCTAGAATTAATTCCTTTTCCCTTGTCTAAAGCCTCGTGACATCCTCCCGACGCTGAATCAAAGATTACAGCGCGGGCTTCCCAGTCTCACGATTGGGTATTCGGGCCCCACGCCACTTATCTAGGTCATAGACCCCCGACAGACCGACTTGACAGGCGGTTTCCGTTCCCCAGAGTCCCTGGGTTACTACGTTTTCTTGTCCACGATGCAAAACCATCTCTGCTGCAGCATGGTCACGATGAGTCCGATACCCACACTCAGGACAATGATGCTCTCTGATTTCCAACCCCTTGCTCACCGTAGCAAGGCAGGATGGACAGGTTTGACTGGTGCCGTTGGGATTGACTTTAGCAAAGTAGACTCCCCGTTTCCAACAAACCCATTCCGTCAGAGACAGGAATTGTCCGAAAGCAGCATCTACACAATCTGTTCGCAACATCCCTCGCGTCAAGCCTTTGACGTTGAGATCTTCTGCAAAGATGGTTTGCGCCCGATCGCAAAGCTGATGAGCCGTCTTCAGATGGAAATCTTTACGACGATTGGCAATGCGATGGTGCATTCTAGCCACTTCGATTTGTGCCTTCTCCCAGTTTTGAGAACCCTTTTGTTTTCGTGCTGCTCTGCGTTGCAGCAATTTCAGCTTGCGTTGCATCGACTTGAAAAACTTAGGGCGCTCTTGGAAAGAGCGATCGGAAGCGGTCAAGAATCGCTCCAATCCCAGGTCAATCCCAATCGCCCGACCATGAACTGGAGCATCGGGAACTGATACGCTCGACTCAATCGTGACGACGACATACCATTGCGTACCCCGTACCCTGGACAGTACCCTTACCTGTATCCCCCCAACCCCCCTTTGAAAGGGGGGCGAAGGGGGGTTGCAGGTTAATGGGTACTTCCCCAATTTTTGGCAACTTGATTGTGAAGCCATTGATGGGATTGTTCTTGAATTGGGGAAATAGAAAGGATTTGAATTGACCGAACTTTTTGAAACGCGGGAATCCATGTCCCCGTTTCTTAAAGGCTTCCCAGGTATCGTGCAGTCTGCGAATCGTGGTCTGCAACACCTGAGAATGCACCTTACCCAGATGCGGGAATTGCTTCTTTGCTTTGGGCAGGTTGTTCTGCTGACGGTGGTAAGACGGAAATGGCTCATCGGCGGGAATGATGTATTCCTTTTCCAGCGAGCATCGGTATACCGAACACTTACGCGAAGCAATCCAGTCCTTGAGTTCGTGTAAAGCGTAGTTATATACGCCTGTGCACGTCTCAAGCCACTCCAACAGTTCAGCCTCCTGGGTGGCGTCTGGATCGATTCGGTAGGTGTAGTTCATCGTCAGCATGACTATAATTTACTACAGGATATAGCTGCCGGTAAATACTTGTCTCATCGCCATCGTAGGGCTTGACCCTTCCCGTAGGGAACGGCAGACGAAAAAATAGACTGGAGGATTGCCGATACTCCCTCCAGCCTCGAATTCGTGACACGGGCGACAGCATCCACGGAAAAGGGAGACGGCGAACGCGCGATCGCGGTGCTTCCCCTTCCCCTGGCGCGCCGTTAAGGACTTACGAATTGGTCGTTTGCGTAGCCAGCATTTGCTTGAGTTTTTCCAGTTCTCCGGCCCAACGCGGATCGGGTTGCACCGCATCGGAATCGGAACCGCCACCGGAAGAACGACGGCCTTTACCGCCGCCACTGCTGCGACGAGCGCCAGTGCTGGGTTTGGAGGAGGAACGAGGTTCCTCGTCGCCACCACTTTTGCTTTTATTGCGCGGCAGGGCTTTCTCAATTTTCAAGGCGCTGTCTTGGAAGACATAACCGTTGTATTTTTCGATGATTTCGTCAGCTTGCTCGTCGTTTTTAACGGTGAGAAAACCAAAGCCCCGGCATTTACCTGTTTTGCGATCCGTAATCACTTTGGTCGAAACCGATTCGCCAACATCTGCAAACACGGCTTGCAAATCTTTGCGATCGACTTCTTTGGGCAGGTTGCCAATGTATAAACGGATAGACATGAATGAGACCTCCTGTTTTTAGTTGCTCATTAATTCAATCAAAAACTCTTTGCCGTTACGTCGTTGCGATCGGCAGGTGCATACGTACCACGCGAACTGAGAGGGTTCCGTGCCAACTTGCTCCGTGCCAACCTCAACAACAGACATCGCCGCCAAGCAGCAGGATATTGAATCTATCCATTTCCCGGCTTGAGAGCTTGTAGATAGAAACTTGCCTTGTTAGGTCGCCACGAAAACTTTGGGTTCTCACCTTAAAGTTTAGAGCTTGCATGTGGTTGTTTGTGTCGCTTTCCAAGGCTTTTAATAAAATCTGCTGGATAGACTGCGAGATCTTCAAGCGGTTTTTACCGAACGACGGTCACGGTCGAGTTGAACTTTCTCCCCTAGCGGTCTGTAGTCGGGCGGCCTTTAGTGAATTCCATACGCTCCAAAAAGACCGCTTTTGATTTGCCCGACCGTCAACGATCGACCTGTTCTTATTCCATCGCTTTCGATCTTGCAAAATTTAACCATTTATTAAGTTATCATAGCCTTTCGTTGTAAAGCTAGATCTAATTCAATTTTCGATCTTTTTTTTCTTCTCGACCGTGTCTTGATGCCGGATCGTCGGCTCGTTTCTCCCCGGAGTCGGATCCGCCACGAACGCCGATCGCCCGTTCTCACTCCCAATAGCTGAAAAACCAGCCGTGGGTGGCGGCTGGTAGGAATAGCTGTGTTGGAAGGAGGAATACCTGAGACTCCGACGATCGAACGGACTCGTTCGAGCTGAGCGATTGGCCGATCTGTATCTGGCTCCCCGGGTTTCCTGTTAAGAAATGTAACATTTATACGGCAAGTTTGCAATGTTTCTTTACTTTGCAAGGTCGAGGGGGCGATACGGCATTCTCCTAGCCCTTTTGGGGCGGCTACGCCTACGGAGATGCTAAGCGCTTTGCGCGAAGCCATGGCTCAAGCTAGAGCGATGCCGCAGACTATACGCGAATGCGACTGGACTAACCGCCTTGAAAGAGGGAATAGACACCCCAGGCGATACAGAGAAAAGCCAGGACGGTAGACCAGATCGGGTGGTGGTTGTTAATCACCTGGCGCCGGGAAAGTTCGAGGCGATCGAGGTCGAGCCAGGGGGTAGCGCCGCGACGGAGCCAACCGATCGCGATCGCGCTGCTGCCGACGAAATTGCTCGGACGAGAGCCGGAGTCCCCTAAAAAGCCCGACGGTCCGAGGATCGAACAGCCGTGAATTTTGACCAATCCCGAGGGCGATCGCAAGATCGTATCTTGAGCGAGCCAGTTGGCAACCCCCCGACGACCGAGCAGAGTTCCTTGGAGGCGGACGGGTTGGGCGTCGAGGGGTAAGGCATCCGGATTCGAGATCGACTCGGCCCAATTCGGATCGTCCTGGCGATTCGAGGGAGTAATATCGGGGAAAAAGGCATTGATCCGCAGCAAAATCCCCAAGCCGATCCCGATCGCCGTACAACCGAACAACACCGCGCGATCGCCCCAGAGCCAATCTAATTCGCGCACCCCCAAACTGTTTGAGACCGCCCCGATCGCCCACAAGAGCAAGCCCAAACTCAAGCCCCAGGGGGCGCCGAAGAAGGGGGCGCCTTGGAGCAGTCGCCGCGACCAGACAATTTTCGGTTTCACCTGAGTTCCGGCGTCCGGTTCGGGCCAGACCAATTCCGGTTCGAGCTTCCAGAATTGGGCGGAACGGCTCAACCCGTAGAGGCGATCGCCTAAACACGGATGGCTGTTGCTCAAATTAAGCCAGCCGCGATCGGGATTGTAGCGATCCCAAGCGAGCAGGGGTTCCCAAGCCATCTGACCTGCGGTACTGCCGAGGGCGATCGCCTGCTGGCATCCCACGGGATTGAGGCTTTCCAAGCCTTCGAGCAAATAGCTGGTTTGTTGTTGTTGCTCGACATCGCGGGCAATCCCCACACAGAGTTTTAACAAAGCGCGGCTCAAGCCGTTGGGATTGCCCGTCAACGAGACCGCGAAGCGATCGCCGTGGACGATCCGGGCGCGCGCCAGGGGTAAGCCGAGCCAGCGCAACAGCCAGAACAGCCCGTAATTGAACGACGCCAGCCATCCCGCAGTCCGGCGCATCACCGTAGCGCGCGTCGATCGCCTTCCCGTCCAGCGATCGCCCTCCCGGGCCAATTGCCAGTAGAGGAGATAAGGCAATTGGGTCAGTACGGCAAACAGGGACATCAGGGGGACCGTCCCACTGGCTAAATGGCCTAATTCCCCGGCGTAAATCGCGGCAATTTCATCGTCGGCGAGCTGGTCGAGCAACCCCTGAGTGACGACGATGCGGCTGAAGCGCGGCAGACCGCCGTAAGTAAAGGCCATCGGAGTTGGGGTGGGTAAGACCCCTAACTTGACTGTCGGCCAGTTGCGCTGGTAGCAGAAACGCGGCACCAGGCGGCGCGCTTCGGTGCTGTATTGGCCGAGTTTGCTCAGACCCAGGGGTTTGAGACTGTAGAACTGACCGAGAATCAGGTCGAGAATCCAAGGGGAGGCGATCGCCAACAGCAGCAGGAACGCGAACAGTTCGAGGCTGCGATCGCGGTACAACCCCTGAATCGGCCACAATAACGGTAATTTGTATAAAAGATAATTGGTCGTTTGCAGCAGCCAGTGTAAAGCTGCATCCAGGAACCAGAACCCGGCGATCGCGCTGACGACTTGGATCGCGAGCAAGCGCGCTTTGCCCCGTTGTTGGAAGCGCTTCCAGTTTTTCGCCCGAGGGCCGTGGCGCCACGGCAGATCGGCGATCGCCGGGGTGACCTCTGGGGTAGGCTGCGGCGTCGGTTGGCGCTTTGATGGCGGTTGAGGAAGCGATGGAGCGGGCGATCTCGCTCCCGTGGCCGATTGGGTGGGGGGTTGGGGTTTGCCTGTAAGCGGCGATACGCCAGAGGCGTCGCTGCGCGAACGCGGCGGTTGCGGCAACGATTTGGGTTTGACCGGGGGGAACGGCGGCGGTCGTCTCTCTTTCCCATGGCGCGATACCGCTTTCTCCTTCGGAGACGGTTGGCGAAGGCTGTCCCGGCGCGAGCGCTTCGGCGGCGCCTGGGGGGGCGGCGGATCTTCTAAGGGGATAAATCCCGTCGGGTCGGAAGGGAGCGCCGTCGGGGTCGCCGACTCGTTAAAGGGAACGAACCCCGTCGGATCGATCGATTTGCTATTGACTTTTGAATTTTTTTGTGGTAGGGAAGGAGGCGAAATACGAGAGAGATGACGATCGCGGTGGCGTCGCGCCCATTGTTTGAATTTACTCGGTCCCGATTGCTGGAGGCGATCGCAGTAGACGACAGCGCGATCGAATTGTCCGAGTTCGGTATAGGCGATCGTCAAACCCATTTGAGCGCGGGCGATCGTCACCGCGTCGAGTTCGGTCTCGCAAACTTTGTTCAAACAGGCGATCGCCCCGTCGTAATCCTTCTGTTTCAGCGCTGCCAAACCACTTGCAAGATCGGAGTTGTTCATAGCACTAAATGCAGACGACGAAACAGAAAACGGGCGCTTCTCCTCCGGAGACATCGTACGCGATCGCCGAGATCTCAAAAGTAGGGCTTAAATCGCCTCCGGTTCCTGACCGGAAACCACCGGAGCCGTTGCATTCAACTTCAAATCCGGTAAATCCGCCTGAACTTGATGCATATTCCACTCATTTTTAAACAGTAGCACCGGACGCCCCCAACTGTCTTTGACCGTTGCCGTATTGAACAAGCGCCCCGCTTTCTCCAGCGCTTCCCAACCGCCAGCGACCCACCGGGCCACCGTAAACGGCAGCATTTCCAGGCGCGTTTCGACCCCGTACTCGTTTTCGAGACGGTACTGCACCACCTCGAATTGGAGTTGACCGACCGCCGCCAAAATCGGATCGCGCTTCGATTCGTCCGCCGAATACATAATTTGAATGGCGCCTTCCTCGCGCAATTCGGTCACCCCTTTGCGAAATTGCTTGAATTTCGAGGGATTGGGATTTTTCAAATAGGCGAACAGTTCGGGAGAGAAACAGGGAATCCCCTCGTATTCTAATTTCGGACCGATATAAATCGTATCGCCGATCGCAAAAGCCCCGGGATTGTTCAAGCCGATCACATCCCCAGGATAGGCTTCGTCGAGAGATTCGCGACCTTGAGCGAACAGTTTTTGCGGGCGCGAGAGGCGGACATTTTTACCGCTCCGGGCGTGCTGAACCACCATATCTTTTTCAAACTTGCCACTACAGACCCGCACGAAGGCGACGCGATCGCGGTGTTTCGGATCCATATTGGCTTGCAACTTAAAGACAAAACCGCTAAAGTTCGGCTCCGTCGGCGGTACTTCTCCCACCGTACTGCGGCGTGGGATCGGTTTGAGTGCGTAATCGAGGAACGAATCGAGAAACAACTGCACGCCGAAGTTGGTCATCGCACTCCCGAAAAAGACCGGGGTCATTTTTCCGGCGTGAACTTGGTCTAAATCGAGATCTTCGCCGAGTTCTTCGATCAGTTCGAGTTCGTCTTTGAAGTGGAAATAAAGGTCTTGGTCGAGAATCTTTTCAATTTGGGGGTCGCCGAGGTCGAGGATTTCACCTTTGGCGGTTTTGGTTCCGTGAGCAGTTCGCTCGAACAGGTGAATTTTGCGGGTGCGACGGTCGAAAACCCCTTTAAAGCGATCGCCCGTTCCAACGGGCCAATTGACCGGATAGGTAGACAGACCCAGCTCTTGTTCGATTTCGTCGAGCAGTTCGAGAGGTTCGCGGGTCGGTCGATCCAGTTTGTTGATAAATGTGAAAATCGGGATCGATCGCATCCGACAGACTTCAAATAATTTGCGCGTTTGCGGTTCGAGACCTTTCGCCGCATCTTCGAGCATCACCGCATTGTCCGCCGCCGCCAAAGTTCGATAGGTATCTTCGCTAAAATCTTGGTGACCGGGAGTATCGAGTAAGTTGATATAACAATTACGGTAGAGGAACTGGAGAACGGTGGAAGTGATCGAAATTCCCCGTTGTTGTTCCATCGCCATCCAGTCCGAGGTCGCGTGGCGTTGGCTGCGACGTGCTTTGACCGCTCCCGCTTCGTGAATGGCTCCACCGTAAAGCAAGAGTTTTTCGGTGAGGGTCGTTTTCCCAGCGTCGGGATGGGAAATAATTGCAAAATTACGGCGTCGATTGACCTCAGTTTGAAGTTCGACTTCGAGATCGGTAGGCATAATCGGTAAAACGGGACGGTGTTTGCTTACGATGCAGGTGACAGTCTGCCGACGCTGACACGATCGCTGCTAAAGCGGATGGGTCAACCTCGCGGATATTGTAACGGCGTTGGTTTCGCAGGTCGAACCGCGAGCGCAAGAGGGGCGATCGCCGTGGAAGTCCTCTCAAGGGCGGGTCGTCACATCAAAATTATGATAGCTCGTTCGATCGCGATCGCGGCGATCGTCTCCGTTCCGAGACAAGTTAAGTTAAGTTGAGAAATAATTCAGTTCGGTCAGTCTGTCCGACGGTTAAATCTATGTTTTGATGGAGGAGCGCCCGCTCATGTACGATTCGGATAAGAGAAAATTGTTATCGCTGCTGTCTCACGGCGCAATTTTTTTGAGTACCACCTTAATTGCTATCGGTATTCCCATCGGGATTTTATTTATTTCCGACGATCCCGTCGTTAAAGAGAATGCTAAAGAAGCAATTAACTTTCATTTTAATGTCTGGTTTTATGGGGCGATTATTGCCATCTTGACCTTTATCACCTTTGGTTTACTCGGCTTTATTTTAGTGCCGATCGGTTTTGTAGTCCATTGGATTTTGACGGTGGTCGCTTTAGTGCGCGTCTTGGAAAAACCCGACGAACCCTTCCGCTATCCGTTTATTTTTCGATTACTGTAAAGCGCTCTATGCTTGAATGGGCTTGATGTTGGTGCGATCGCCCCGACGGACAAAGCGCGATCGCGCCCAGCCTCGGCAACTTGGAAAATATCATTCTTTAGGCACTGACTTGTTCCAAACGCGAAATCACTCTTTTCATCGTTTCGTGACTTAAAGGAGCGATCCACTGTATTAACTTTTCTTCGGTAAAGTTTTCCCCCGGAATTTGATGCAGTTGTTGCCATCGAGAAATAATAATTTCGACGATAATTTCTTCAATCGAATCCGTATGGATCGATCGCTCGCGTGCTAGTAAATTCCAGGCTTCTTGTAAATCGGAGAGCGCGCGATCGTAATCCCCCATTAACGCTAGCAACTGACCGAGTAAGGTGAGGATTTGCGGTTGTCCCTGCACGTTCCCCACCCGGCGTTCGAGTTCTAAAGCTTGCCGACATAAGGCGATCGCCTCTTGAGTTTGTCCCGCTTTCGCTTGACTTTCCGCCTGTTCGTAGAGTCGTTCGGACTCCATCCGTTGTTGAGTTTCATTACTTTTACTAAAAATCTCCGACGCCAACGCATGATTGACTCCGTGACGGCGTTCTTCATCGAGAGAATTCAACCAGCGTTCTAGAGAGTCTTCACCCTCCCGATGTTCCCGCGATAAACAGGCTTTTTGTTGTTTTTGTTGTTTTTGTTCTTGTTTCACTCGCTCGATAATTTTCGCTAGGGGTTGTGCTTGTGCAGAGCCTATTTTTTGTAAAAGATCTAGGGATTGGTATAAAACAGTTATTGCTGTCATGTAATCATCATTCATGGCTGATAAGTACCTTTTTTGAATCGGAAAATTGCATCCCCTCGATTCGCTTCCTTCCGTGGGCGAGCAGGGCGATCGCCGATCGTTTCTAGTCTGGGGAATTATCAGAATTATATCGCCACATTTTATCGAATTGTTATCCGATCTGTAGCTTAGCGGATTAACTTTTGCTTCTCTAGCGTTCTTACACGCTAAAAGACTTACACCCACTGAGAAGCTAGGGAAGGGTGACTCACAAAAATACCATTGAGTTCCATTTTCGCCCCCTCCTCGATTCGATCTCCCCTTCCGCGTACAGCGCGATCGCCCGCCAACGCCCTACAAAGGCCCTACAATTGTTGCTATTTAGCTGACCAAGCTCGTCTCGATGGGTTTGGCAATTTTGTAGCTTGCCCCATTCGCCCTAAACTGGCTAAATTCTAGCATTTATTGCCAGAGTACGATTGAGTAAATTTAGCTAAAGTCTTAAAATGAATACGATACGCAATCTGCCCATGCAGTTGCGGAATAAAAATCGCCCTAAAGTTTTTAAAAAATTGATGTTTTTTGACGATATTTCAAAAAAATTTAAAAATTTTATTATTGGCGGCAAATTGTAATTAAAATAACATTTTCAATCACTAACTGAGCTATGAACATCACAAAACTGCTGACCAAAACAGTGATTCCCAAAATCCCTGGCATTGTCCTTATCCTCCTCAGTGGACTCACCCTAATTGCCACTCCCGCCAGATCTCAAACTCGACTCACTCAAGAGATCGTCAATGATTGGACAGATATTCTTTTTTACCGGGCTAATCCACAACTCGCCAAACGCCAACTGCGCCCCAACGAAACCGATTTAATCCGAGAATGGAACGCGATTCAACAAATCGTTCCCGATATTTTAATGTATGAAAAAATAGTTTGTGGCAATGGAGAAGGATGGACCCTTGAAGATTTCGACTTGGAACCGTTCGATCGCCAAGCATTCGATCGCTATCCTCCCAACGACCGAAAAGTTATCTTTAGTTCCGAACTAAATCAAGTCGCCGATGCCATATTTTATGCCCGTAACCCCGAACTATCCGGACAGAGACTTCAATCTAATAACAGTCGATTAGCGAACGAGTGGTTACGCATTAGAACGGCGATTAGTATCTTAGATCCTTGTTATTAATTTTTAGAAGTTTGAGGTTAATTTTGTTGAGGCTAAGATCTTAAATCGTCATGTTTAACGATCGTATAAATGATTAGAGGTTTAAAGATCGAATAAATTCCGTAACCAGCCAATAAATAAACGAGCTATTTCACGATCGCTATCTAAAACTCGTGCAGTCATAGCCTGACCCATTGGCATTCCTGGTGTTTTTTGCCACGCCAACCAAGTATGAATGAAAGCTTTAGGACGATGGACAAGCGCATAATGATTTAATTGGCGATTTTCAAGGTCTTTTAAAATATTTTTGGCCTCCGGTTCCAAGAGATCGCCTTTCGGAATCAGATAAGCGACAAAATCTTCCAACATCCCCGAAGTTTGATTGTCTGGCATTAACCAAACCCCGAGTTTTTTTAAAAAGCGATCGGACGGGTCGTAAATCCAACCCCCTGTCGGTACAACTTTCGGAATATGTCGACGGTCGTATCCTTCAGCGATGAGGCGATCTCGAATTCCCTGCCATCGTCCCTCCAAATTTTTATCGGCATCGACAACAATTCCCAGGGGTTTTAACTTACTTTCATCGGCATCGACAACAATTCCCAGGGTTTCTAACTTACTTTCTCGTAGTTTTACAGGCAAAGTTTTAAAAACTGCGTCAATTCCTTCTCCTTCTGTTGGCATTTCCACAGAAAATGTTTTTGGAAGTTCATATTTCTGACAAAGCGCCCAAATTACATGACGGTCATTATTTCCTTCTACCAATAGTTGTTTGGGATAGCTCTTTTTTGGCATCAACGCACCTCGATATTTTGTCGAACTGCGCTTGCCAATCGATCCGCCGAATAGTCGATCGCTCGTATCTCATCTTCACGCCATTCAAGGCGTAACAATTGACCGATTGAAGAGTCTTCAACTTCCATTAAAGCATCAGAAAATGCACTGACACAATCCCAGCTATGAGTTGTTGCAAAGACTTGTATGTTTAGTTGTTTGGCGATCGCAAAAATTAAGCGCCACATATCCGTTTGGACATCATAATAGAGTCCTGTATCGATTTCATCTACCAGTAAATATCCATTTTTAACACTGACGGCGGACATTACTAAATTCAAAATTCGCCGCATTCCATCTCCCATACTTCCTAATGGAATAGGTCGATCTTGTCCTTTGAGTTTGAGTAGAATTCCATTGGTCGATCTATAATGACCTGTAAAGCTCAATCTTTCTATTTTAGGTTCTAAAATCTTCAGCGCTTCAATGATTGTATCTTCCTCTGGTGTTAAAGTGATTTTATCCCAAAGTCTTGATAAGTCTTCGATACTCATTGAGTCAACCGATAAAAATAAGCTAATTGAACGATCCGAACGATCGCTTATCCGGGGAATAAATACTCTATTCAGATTTGAAACTTTCATTCTTTCGTCGAAACTTCCGGAGGAAGAAACTCGTAATGCTAATCCATCTTTTTTATTAGAATAGCTGATGACGATCCTGTCTGAAAAAATAGCATTTTCCTGAAGCTCCTCAAAAGAGTTAATTTCCTCGCCATGAAAGCGATTGAAAGTAATTTTTATGAATATTTCTTTAGTTTCCGAAGAAATATATATTGAGGAATTTGATTCCAATGTTCTTTTGTAAAACAAATGAGCAAATTCATATATTTTTCTTGTTTGTTGAATGCGAGGGAATTTCCTGATGTCAGATTCAAGAAATGTGAATTCGCCCCGAATTGAAAGAGTTTCAAATAGAGCAGTAATATCTTGCTGGTTGACCAACAAATGAACAGCCTCTAGCAAACTTGTTTTGCCGCTATTATTTCCACCAACAATTAAGTTTACTGGAGCCAATCTATTGGCTTTAAATTCTCGAAAAGAGCGATAGTTTTTAATGCGAATATCATCTAACATGGTTTGAATTCAACAATAAATTAACTTCTTTTTTTACAGCTATTCCCCCAGGTTCTCAGGCAGAAAAATTTTATTAAATTCAATCAAATCATCGTCGATTCGATCGCCGCTTCCGCGTGGAGGGCGATCGCCTGCAAGCGGTCTAAAACCGAACCTTCGACCCCTTGCCACAGACCGCGCTGGTGGGCTTCTAACAAGCGCTCGGCCATATCTCGCAACGCCCAGGGATTGTGTTCGGCAATGAATTTTTCGACTTGTTCGTCGAATAAATAAGCATTAGCAATTCCCTCATACATAAAATCTTCAACGCAATTTGCCGTCGCATCGTAAGCAAATAAATAATCTAAAGTCGCCGCCATTTCAAACGCCCCTTTATAACCGTGACGCATCACCCCGGCAATCCATTTAGGATTGACGACGCGGGAACGGTAAACCCGAGTTATTTCTTCGCGTAATAGGCGAATTTTGGGCTGTTGCGATCGCGAATGGTCCCCAAAATAAGTGACCGGATTTTCACCTTTGATCGATCGCACCGCCGCCGTCAAACCGCCTTGAAACTGATAGTAATCGTCCGAATCGAGTAAATCGTGTTCGCGATTATCTTGATTGTGCAGGACAATTTGCATCTGTCCCAAGCGCTTCTCGAACGCTTCCGGCGCCGAATGTCCCTCGCCGTAACCCGTGTAAGCGTAACTACTCCAATTGAGATAAGCACGGGCCAAGTCGCTGTCGTCAGTCCAGTTGCGATCCTCGATCGACCCTTGTAACCCGGCGCCGTAAGCCCCCGGTTTCGACCCGAACACGCGGTAACGCGATCGCGCGATCGCCTCCCGTTCGCTCAATCCCAGGGCTTCCCATTTCTCAGTTTCGCGCCGGACTTGCGCCGCCAGGGGATTGTCTTCCTCGCTTTCATCCAAACTCGCCACCGCCGCCACGGCGCGATCGAATAAATCGATTAAATTGGGAAACGCATCGCGGAAAAACCCGGAAATTCGCAACGTCACATCGACACGAGGGCGCCCCAAACTCCGGACGGGTAAAATCTCGAAATCGACCACCCGGCGAGACATCCCATCCCACACCGGACGAACCCCTAACAAGGCTAACGCTTCGGCGATATCGTCGCCTCCAGTTCGCATGGTCGAGGTTCCCCATACCGACAATCCCAAAGTTTTCGGATAGTCCCCATGGTCCTGAGTGTAGCGCTCGATCGCGGCGTCCGCAGCACGACGACCGAGGTCCCAGGCGGTTTCCGTGGGGATGGCGCGGATATCGACGGAGTAAAAATTGCGTCCGGTGGGGAGTACGTCCGGGCGCCCGCGCGTGGGGGCGCCCGACGGACCACTCGGAACGTAGCGCCCGTCGAATCCGCGCAAGAGCTGGTCAATTTCACGATCGCACTGACGTAAGGCGGGCAGCAAAAAGCCCTCGATCCAGTCGAGTTCCCGTGCAGTCGCCGTTCCGAGGTTCGGATCGCGATCGCCAACCTCCGCCTGTTCCACGCAGCGCGCGGCGAATTCTTCGATCGCCTCGACCAGATCGCCGACACTGACGTGAGGTTTCGCCAGAAACGGGGGTAAATCCGACGGATCGATCGCCTCGGACAAGTCCGCCGTCAGGGGATCGACGTCGAGATCCCAATCCCGGGCGATCGCCCGGGTCAACCCCAACCGATCCGGACCGGGACATCGGGCGATCGCCACCGCTAAATCGCGCAACTGGCGCCCTTGGGGACAGTGGCCGAAAACGTGCAAGCCATCGCGAATTTGCGCCTCTTTCAACTCGCATAAATAGCCGTCCGCCGATTGCAGAAATTGGGCAAAGGCGCCGTCATCTTGGCCGAGTTTGGCCTGGGTCGGCGCGATCGCCCCCAAATCGGTATCGAGATGTTCTCGACGCACTAAAGCGGCAATGCGATCGCGAATCTCGCTCAATCGCGACGGGTCGAGGCTTTGCGCCTCGTAATATTCGTCGATCGCCCCTTCGAGTTGCTGCATCGGACCGTACAGTTCGGCGCGGGTCATCGGCGGGGTTAAATGGTCGAGAATCACCGCGTGCGATCGCCGTTTGGCTTGGGATCCTTCCCCGGGATCGTTGACGATAAACGGATAGAAATGGGGAATCGCCCCCAATGCCACTTCGGGATAGCAATTTTGCGAAAGAGCGACACTTTTACCGGGCAACCATTCCAAATTTCCATGTTTGCCCACATGGGCGATCGCCTCGACCCCAAAGCATTCGCGCAGCCAATAATAAAAAGCGAGATAGGCGTGAGTCGGTTCTAAATCCGGCGCGTGATAATTCAAACTGGGATCGCGATCGTAACCGCGCGCGGGCTGGATCCCGACGAAAACATTTCCCAACTGAATCCCCGCAATCGGGATTTCCGCTCCCTCTTCCAGTTCCGAGTCTCCCCAACGATCGCCGACGCCCCGACCCACGGAATCCGGTAAAGTTTCAAAATATTTGCGATATTCTTGCACGGAAACACTTTGGGCGATCGCGCGGAAATCGCGGCCTTCCGGGTCGTTGGTCACCCCCTCGGTCAAACGGCGGATCAACTCCTTCCCAGTTTCGGGAATGCGATCGACGCGATACCCGGCAGCCTGCAGCGCTTTGAGAATGGCGATACAACTGGCGGGAGTATCTAAACCGACTCCATTGGCCAACCGTCCGTCTTTAGTCGGATAATTCGCTAAAATTAAAGCAATTTTGCGCTCCGAGGCGGGAGTTTGGCGCAGTTTGACCCAATTCGCCCCTAACTCGGCTACAAAATCGACGCGATCGCCGCACGGTTCGTAAACCACGACCGGAGTTTCTAACGCCTCGTTATCCCCTTGAACCGCTTTGAAAGAAATTGCCCGGGTGATAATCCGTCCATCTACCTCCGGTAAAGCAACATTCATGGCCATATCTCGGGGGGAAAGTCCTTGAAAACCACCGATCCAGCGATCGCGGTTGTCGCTGCTACAGATCGCTTGTAAAACAGGAACGTCGAGTTTTTGCCAAAAATTGGGAGTTAAGCCGCAAGTTTGGCGCTGCAAGTGGTCTGAATCAATCGCAAATCCGGTAGTATTGAGGATTAACTCGACGCAATCGCCATCATCGGGTTGAAAAGCGGCGCACACTTGAGCTCGAACGTCGCGATCGCGCAGGGAAGAAACAAATAAAGGAACCACTTTTAAATGACGTTCGGCTAACGCCCGGCATAACGCATCCACCGGGGCCGTATTCCCGGCTAAATAGTGAGCGCGATAAAACAAAATACCTACCGTTCCCCTTGCAGATTCGGGGTCGCCGTCGATCCCCCTCGGCGAATAGCGCCCCACCCGAGGAACGGTGACGGGTGGCGGCGGGGCGTAAACCCCGTGCAAACAAGCATCGGCGATATACTTTAAGCCATTGACCGCGTTCTCGATGCCCCCTTCGTTCAAGTAGCGCCAAACCCGATTGACCGTAGGGAGGGGGACGTTAGAATGGCCGATCAGTTCGGGATCCTCGGCGTCGTCGCCGGGTAAAACGATCAGGTGGATGTCGTGCGATCGCGCGGTTTCGCGCAAGACTTCCAAACCGTAAGACCAATAAGCCCGTCCGCCGAGGAGTCGTAACACGATCGCCCGTGCTTGGCTCAATACCTCACTGGCATAAGTATCGATACTTAAGTGTTGTTGCAACTGTAGCAAATTGACCACCCGCAGGGCTGGAAAGTCCGACGGTAGGCGATCGACCGCTTGGGCGAGAACTTGAATGTCGGTGTCGGCGGCGGTCAGAAACACCAGAGGCGCGGGGGTTTGATCGATAAAAACGACCCCTTCTTCTTCCGGATTCCAGCCTCCAGGCGTTACGGCTAAACGGTGCATAATTTCTCGGTAACAGTGAATTCAAGTCTCGTGCGGGGTTGATGGCTCGGGTCAGCCCCTTGCAAAGGGTATCAAAGCCGGAGGAAGTGGGAACACTCGATTATTTTAAATCGCTTTTATCATGTTGAGTTAGAGAAACTCCAATCGACGAACGAGCGATCGCGCCGTTCTCCATCCCGTCAGGGACGAATTATGTTGGTCGATTTCTATTGAAGCGGGAATCACAGAAGCGGGAATCACAGAGGCGGGAATCGACTTTGTCAGTCGAGAAAACGCGATCGAACTTTTCCGAGATCGGAAAGAAGACCGAACCTTTGGCCAACGGGCAGCTTGCGCTTTTTGCTAATAACAACCTGCGATTATGTTTAGTTTTGAAATTACCCGTAAAACTTTATCTTATCGAGCATTTGAGCGGTTGCGTGCCCTAGTCGAGGAACAGGGGCAAGGCGAAGCCACTGTGACGATACGGCGGAGCTGTCGCTATGCGAACGCCCGGGAATTGGAGGGGAATTGGGATCGGGCGATCGCCGCGATTTCGGAGTCTTTTTCCGTGCTGCTGTTGGCGCGCGACGGCGAGGGAGAAAGCGACCCGGAGCGATCGCAGGTGGAGGTCGGTTTGAGTTTCGATCCGTCGGCGATCGGAGCGTTTTTAGAGCAATGGCAGGGTTCCCCCGCCTGCGAACAAGAAGCGGAGGCGATCGCGATCGCCCGCGATCGATTGCGTCCCAACGACCCCCAGCGCCAAAGCGAGTTTACCCTGTCGCTAATTGACCTCCTCAGTGGCGATCGCGCCACGACGCCGGAGGCGTATCGCGCGACGACTCCCAAGGAAGATCGCGAACCTCCGGTTTCCCCAGTTTTACTCAACGCAGACATCGACGCGATCGATCCTCAATATATCGGCATTTGCCAACCCGTCGAACAAGCATTACGCCACCGAATCGAACAAGAACAATTACTCAACCAAGTCACCGCACAAATTCGGCAAAGTTTGGAACTGCCCACGATTTTATCCACCGCCGTCGAGCAAGTCCGGCAGTTTTTAAATGTCGATCGCCTCGCCATCTATCAATTTCATTCCGTCGCCACCCAACCCCAAGACCCCGAACCTCAATCCCTTGAAGAAGAATTTAACCCTAACGCCCCTTGGGATTGGGAACGAGATTGCGACTGCATTACTTACGAATCCCGTGCCTGCGAATCGATTACCTCGGTGTTGGGACCCCAAGAAGAATATTGTTTTATCTTCGAGCCTCCCTCGCGGGATAAATACCGACGCGGCTATATTTTAACTGTCGAAGATGTCGAAAAAACCTATCAAAAAACTCCTTGTTTACTCGATTTATTGCGGCAATTCCAAGTCAGGGCGAAATTGGTCGTGCCGATCGTCGTTTGCGATCGCCTCTGGGGACTGCTCATCGCCCATCAATGTCACGAACCGCGTCGGTGGCTGGAAAGTGAAAAAACCTTTTTAACTCATATTGCCGAACATTTGGCGATCGCCATCCACCAAGCGGAACTCTACGCCCAAGTGCATCGCCAAAAACATACCTTAGAACGCCGGGTCGCCGATCGCACCCAAGACTTACACGATGCCCTCGTCGCCGCCGAATCCGCCAATCGCGCCAAAAGCGAGTTTCTCGCCACCATGAGTCACGAATTACGCACCCCGTTGACCTGCGTGATCGGCATGTCCGCCACCCTGTTGCGCTGGTCTTTCGGACAGTTGAGCGACAAACAGCGCAGTTATTTACAAACCATTCACGATAGCGGCGAACATCTACTCGAATTGATCAACGATATTCTCGATTTATCCCAAGTCGAAGCGGGAAAAACGGCGTTGAATATCAGCCGTTTTTCTTTAACTCAACTCGCCCGCCAAACCGTGCAAGCTCTCGGCGATCGCGCCGCAGCCAATCAGTTGCAAATCGAGCTGGAATTTTCTATAGAACCCCCTTACGATCGCTGGAGTGCAGACCGCCGTCGGGTTCGACAAATTTTGTTTAATTTATTGAGCAATGCGATCAAATTTACCCCTGAAAACGGTCGGGTAATTCTGCGGATTTGGCTGGAAGAAAAAATGGCCGTGCTTCAAGTGCAAGATACCGGGGTCGGAATTGCCGAAGAACATCAACCCCTGTTATTCCAAAAATTTCAACAGTTAGATACGTCTTACCACCGCCAATATGGAGGGACGGGGTTGGGATTGGCGTTGACCAAGCAGTTAGTGGAACTTCACGGAGGCTGGATCGGCTTTCAATCGCAAATCGGGGTCGGGACGACCTTTACCGTGCGTCTTCCGGCCCATCCGAGCAACCCACAAGCTACGGGAAACCCGCCGACGGGGAATTCTGCCATTCCTTCGGATCCCCAAGGTCGCATCGTTTTAATCGAAGATCACGAGGAAAGTGCGACGTTAATCTGCGATATTTTAACTACGGCAGGATATCAAGTGGTGTGGATGGTCGAAGGGGATACCGCCCTCAAGCAAATTGAAGTGTTACAACCGCAGTTGGCGATCGTCGATCTGCGCTTACCGGGAATGGATGGGTTTGAAATTATTCAATGTTTGCGGCGATCGCCCGCCACGGAACAGCTCAAAATTTTAGTTTTGACGGCGAAAGTGTTACCGGAAGATCGAGAACGCTCGTTTGAAGTCGGCGCTGACGATTTTTTGACCAAACCCGTCCAAATCGACCAACTTTTAGTCAAAGTCAATGCCTTGATGTCTGCCAAAACTGCTCAGTCGTAAAGCTCAGTCGTAAATCGCGCGTTCGTTACTTCTAACCATGTCTTCTCCCGTTCGATTGCTCGAAGGTTTGATCGTTTCCTGTCAGTCCCCCGCCGATTCGCCGTTAAACGACCCGGGGATTATTGCCGCCATGGCCCGAGCGGCGGTCAACTGCGGCGCCGATGGCGTGCGCGTCGATACCCCCGATCGCGTCGCCGCCGTGCGCCAGCGCCTCGGTCCCGACATCCCGATGATTGGTTTGTGGAAGCAGACGATTCCCGGCTTTGAGGTCTACATTACCCCACAATTCCAGCACGCCCGCGCGATCGCCGACTCCGGCGCCGACATTATCGCGATCGATGCCACGGTTCGCCCCCGTCCCGACGGCGAAACCGTTCCCGGTCTAATCGCCCGCATTCACGACGAATTGGGTAAAGCGGTCATGGCAGATGTCGATACCCTGGAAGCGGCGATCGTCGCCGCCGAAGCGGGAGCCGATTTTGTCGGAACCACCCTCTACGGTTACACCGCCGCCACCCGCCACCGGACCCCTCCCGGTTTCGATTTACTTGCACAATTAATACAAAAATTGGATTGTCCCGTCATTTGCGAAGGGGGCATCGCTTCCCCAGAAATGGCCAAACGCGCCTTAGACATGGGAGCCGATGCCGTCGTCGTCGGGACGGACATTACAGGAATTGATTTAAAAGTGCAAGCTTATCGCCGGATGTTGTAAGACCGTGGGACACTCCTGTGGAATCGTCCCCCGACTCCCCCTAAAATTAGTTGGTTCTTTTAACAATAATAATTTCCGATCCGACCACAGGCGATCGGGCGACTAAATGACCTCGACGATCGCTAATTTCTAATGTTTTAAAATCCAATCGTCGCGCTTGAGCAAACATTTTATTCGCTAAGTTGTCTTGTCCCGAACGATCCAATTCGTACCAGCGATCGGCGATCGTCACTTGTAGCAAACTGCGGAGAAAATTCGCTTGAATGGATTCGACCACCCCATCGGTATATTCATCGGCGACCGTCGCGACTTGTTTCTGAACCGCCACAATTAACTGTTGTTCCGGCGTCAACTCCGATTCCGGTGGGAATTTTGGTTGCGGTGGTGCGACCTCTTCCACAGGTTGCGGGGATGGTTCAACTGCGGGTTTTTCTACAGGCGGTAAGGATTCCACGGGTTCGGCGGGTTCCACGGGTTCTAAATTCGGTGCGGTTTCCACTTCTTCTAACCCCTGTTCCGGCGGGAGTTGAACCACTTCTTTCGGTTCTAAAATGGGGGCGCGATCGCTGGAAGTCGGTTCTGACGGTTGTCGCAGCAAATTCACCGAAACGGCAATAAGGACGACTAAGGCGGCGATCGCCCCCGTTAAACCCCAATCGGACAGCTTTTGACTCACCGATTCCGGTAAAACTGCTCGAATTTTCCCTAAAACTTGACTCCAGACTCCAGGGGTTTCGGGTTCGGCGGGTTCCGCTTCGAGTTTTTCAACGGTGGTTTCGAGAACGGCGATCGTCTTTCGCAAACTGGCGATCGCCAACCGTTTAATTGGGGATTTTTGAGGCGCGATCGCCGGGCGATCGTTATTTTCAGGAGTGGGGTTTTCTGAGGGAGTCGGTTCGGATTCTGATGGATTTGGTGGCGGTTCTTGACTCATGGTATTTTAGGCTGTTCGGTTGTTAAGAAAAACAGTAAAATTCAGAAATTTATCTGTATTTTTTTGTAAAATCCAGAACTATTTTTGATTGTTCAAATAGTCCTCATTGAGATAGAGTGAGATCGAGAAAGAATTGAATCCTGTTCGGAGTGCGAGCATCTTTCTCGCTGTTCCAGCACCCAATTTTAGGAATTCACCGCTTATTTTTCACTAATTTAAGTAGATATGTTTGCAATTAGTAAAGAGGGAGCGATCGATAATGGAATTGTGGTCAGCAGGGAAAATGCTCGGCACCACCACAATTCAATAGGAAGTGACTAAAACTTCATTGATTTTCCCTCGCTTGTTACCTTTAGAATTAATAGCTCTATTCGCATTGACAGTATGAATTTTAAAATCGCTGTAGAGTTCGCGGATAAAAGAACAATCCGAATTGGAGAGCATCACTTTTACCCCGCGATCGCCTAACTCGGCAAAGACTTCTTTCAACTCAATTTGATCTCGTTCCGAAAAAGAATAACGACTGTAACCCGTAAATCGACTGGTTGCGTTTAACGGATAATAAGGCGGGTCGAAATAAACGAAGTCTTCAGAGTTTGTTGCAGATTCCAGGACAGAATTGAAAGGATTGGGATCGATCTGGGTAGATCGCAAGATTTCAGACACGCATTTTAATAAATGGCGATCGCAAATCTTAGGATTTTTATAGCGACCGATGGGGACATTAAATTCCCCTTTAGAATTTTCTCTATAAAGACCGTTAAAACAAGTTCGGTTTAAATAGATAATTCTCGCCGCTTTTTTAACTGGATCGCGAAACTTACGCGATCGCAGTTCGTAATAATAATCTTTACTATGATTGGTTTGATGTTTTTCGAGAACGGCAATCAGATCGTCGGCACGATCGCGCACAATTTGATAGACATTAACCAATTCCGTATTAATATCCGATAAATAAGCCGTGAAAGGCGATCGCGCTTGACTCAAGAAGAAAAAAACAGCGCCGCCACCTAAAAACGGTTCGTAATACCGTTGAAATTGTTGGGGAAAATAAGCTTGATATTGTTCGATTAATTGGGATTTTCCACCTGCCCATTTTAAAAAAGGGCGTGGAGAAACCGTTGAAATGGCCTGCTGGGTCATTACAAGAATTCAATAATTAAGATCGAAAATAAAAACCAACTCAATCGGGCTGAAATTGGCGAATTTGGGGCGATCGCCCGAGTTCCGGACGAGCGACCTTCACCATCATATCGATCCGGGGGGCGATCGCGCAGGAGTTGGCGAAGATCCAAACTGGAAACAGATCCCCCATCGATTCCCCTTGTGCAAGGATGCGACAAATGTTAGGAATTAATATGCAATAGTGTCTCATCCGCCTTGGCGCGATCGCCTGTCGAAATTATGATGGTTGTTTTTGACGATTTCTGGAATAACGTTCTGCGCTATCCCCGCTACTTTGTCACGATTGTCTTGGGGATCTTCTTCGCCTTGTTCGGGTGGCTCAAACCGTTGTTGCGTAACCCCATTTCGGCGATCGCCCTGATCGGCTTCGTCGTCGCCGCCTTCATCTTCACCTTTTTCACCCTGCGGGGGATGCTCGGACTGGCCTAAATTCAGGGAAATTCCAACGAAAATCAAACAAAGGTAGACGAACTCAGGAATCCTACCTTAAGCTACGAAATAGAACGCGAGTAAGGGAGCGAATCTCATGGCTACGGAACGTCGGGTTTCCCGTGTAGCTTCCCTGATTAAACGCGAAGTCAGCCAAATGTTACTCAACGACATCAAGGATGACCGCGTGGGCGCAGGAATGGTCAGCGTAACGGATGTAGATGTCTCGGGCGACTTACAACACGCAAAAATTTTTGTCAGTATTTACGGAACCGACGAAGCGCGCGCCGCAACCATGGCAGGTTTAAAATCGGCGACGGGCTTCGTGCGGGCGGAATTGGGCCATCGGGTGCGCTTGCGCCGAACCCCAGAGGTCGTTTTCCTCGAAGATCGTTCGATCGAGCGCGGAACGCGGATTCTCTCGTTACTCAATCAGTTAAGCGAGGAACGCCACGCCAACCATCCGGAGGACGACGGCGACGATTCGGATCGATCGCCTAACGACATTTCACCAGCAGAGGCATAGTTTGTGACAGGCGCTCAGTTTTCTCCCGCACTGCCAGATCTCGATACGCTGTCTTTAGAACAACAAGTCGCTCAGATGTTTGTGGTAAGAGCATCTGGGCGTTTCTTTGACCGCCAGATCGAATTCCCCGACTGGGAACCCCCGGCGGCGACCCTCGAACGTTGGTTGCACGATCTCGGTGTCGGCGGGGTGATTCTCGTCGGCGGGAGTGCGGTGGATTTGCTGGTGCGATCGCGCTGGTTGCAAGCACGAGCGCAATATCCCCTGTTCGTCGCTGCGGATATTGAAGAAGGCGTCGGTCAGCGCTTTGCGGGGGCTACCTGGTTTCCGCCGCCGATGGCGATCGCCGCGATCGCCGATCGCGACCCGGACAAAGCCCGCCACTATGCCGAAGAATACGGCGCCACCACCGCCCGCGAAGCCCTGGCGATCGGCATTAACTGGGTCCTCGGCCCGGTGGTCGATGTCAACAACAATCCCCAAAATCCGGTGATTAACGTGCGCGCCTTCGGCGAAACCCCGGAACGGGTCGCCGACTTAGCGACCGCGTTTTTACGGGGGGTGCAGCGCTTCCCGGCGCTCAGTTGTGCCAAGCATTTTCCCGGTCACGGGGATACGAGTGTGGATTCTCACGTCGATTTGCCCGTGTTGACCCATTCCGCCGAACGACTGGCGCAAGTGGAACAACCGCCGTTCGCGCGGGCGATCGCGGCGGGAGTGGACGCGGTGATGAGCGCTCACCTGCTCATTCCCAGTTGGGACGGCGATCGCCCCGCGACTTTATCTTCTAAAATCCTCACCGATCGCCTGCGCGGCGACCTCGGCTTTGACGGCTTGATCCTCACCGATGCTTTGGTCATGGGGGCGATTGCCAATCGCTACGGCGCCAACGAAGCCCCCCTACTCGCCCTCGAAGCCGGGGCAGATATTCTCTTAATGCCCGTCGATCCGGCGGGGGCGATCCGCACGATTTGCGACGCCGTTGACAAAGGGCGCGTTTCCCCGGAGCGCATTCGCCAATCCGTCGAGCGCATTTGGCGCGCCAAACACAAGATTTTTGCCGAACCTGCCAATTTACCCCCCGCCAGCGAAACCACCGGGGAAGCCCTCGCCCGCTTGCAATCCCTGGCTGCTCCCGACGCCGGGGCGATCGCCACCGAGATCCTGCAAGAGTCCCAACAGGTCGGGGGTTCATTACCACTTTCCCTCCCGCCGTCAACTGCGGGCGCCACGCGCAATTTATTGCTGGTGGATAATTTGGTCACTTGCGGTTTTCTCGGTCGTCAAGCCCCGGCGATCGCCATCCCTCAGTCCCGAGGGTACGCCCTCCAGCTTGTAGACCTGCACACCGATTCCAACCCCGAGGGCGATACGCCTCCGGCGTCCCGTGACGAACCCTCGACCGAGGGCGCCACGTTGCTGCAAGTTTTTATCCGAGGCAATCCTTTCGGCGGTCCGGCGCGGGCGACTGAGTTAGCGGATCGGTGGTTAAAGCATTTATTGACAAGCGGGCAACTGCAAGGGGTGGCGATTTACGGCAGTCCTTACGTGTTACAGCAGTTTCTGCCCCATTTGCCCGCCGATCTGCCCTACGTGTTCTCTTACGGCCAAATGCACGAGGCACAGGCGATCGCCCTCGGTACTCTGTTCGGGGTACGGGATCCAGTTGTCAACAAATCCTGACATTCTTCAAAAAAATCGCCCAGAGAATGTAATAGGTAGCGAGAGTAACACTCTCGGTACTTTTACTCAGGAGGTCGCCCCGGGTCGAGGAATCTGTCGGCTCCGACGAGCCGCCGGGTGGTAAGGGCTGGAGTGCTGATTAAATAAGCAATTGAGGCGATCGCCTCCGGAAAATTTTGCGGGCGATCGTCCAGTTTCGTGCGGGCGATCGTCCCCTCTGCGCCCTCGAATGAAGCTACACTTCGACAATAATTGAATTTAATAATGCAAGACGTAGGATTTATAAAATTTAATTAAAAGTAAATCTTTAAGAATCGCTAAAACTCTTTGCTCTAGAGACTTACAGGAAAAATAAATCTTGCAAGCAATCGCAAAAAGCTGGGCAAGATTCTTAATAATTCATTAATATGAATTGAGGATGCTTAGCGTGACAATAGAATTGATTCAGTATATGTTGTAACAATTCAATAAGCATCGTCTAAGATCGGCTCAGAAGCATTATTGAGAATATCTGCGTGCCTGCATGAGTGGCATCGGACTGAGCGATCGTCAAATTTAACGAACAGAACCAGATCGAGAGGCTTTTATTATGATGGCTACGTCTACCGTTCAATATTCCATCGAAGTGATTAGAGAAGAAGCCCGCAACCTCGTCAGTAAGGGCATCGTCGGCAGACAGCAACCGATTTACACCCTCTGTCAGTACATTCCCGCCCGCGAGTGGTCGATGGTAGAGTGCGAGTTAGAATCGAATAATTACTTACTGCGCGATCGCATCGGCGATTTGATGGGACGGGAAGACTGGGAGAACGATTAGGAGTTATCGAAACTTTCGGGGTTGAAAACCCCGATCTTCTAGGACAGCTTTAACAAAATTTCGGCTAAAATAGAATCAGTCGCCATAGGGCATTGGGAGACTTTAAACGGGCGTGGAGAGACGGTAAGACTACTGAGTAGCAAGTCTCGATGAAGCGTCAAGGAATCATCGCCCCTTGAGGGCGGTGAGGTATGTCAATACTTTGAAATTACAAAGATCGTCCCCCTAGTTTTAGGGGGATGGTCTTTTGCGTGGACGGACATTAAAGAGTGATAACGGGCGATTCGCTTAAGTGTCCGCGTCGTTAGCACTCAAGCGCTCTAGTTCGGCCCGTAACGCCGCCACTTGAGCCGTGAGATCTTCGATTTCCTGTTGGATTTCCGGTTCTTTCCTCGTCGAAGAACTCGGCGAATCCGGGGGATTCGCTGAGGTTTCCGGCGTAGACTCCGAGGGAGTCGCCCCCGGTTGGTTAAAAATCGTATCGACGAAATTGCGGGCTTCGCGCTCGGTCATTTCCCCTTTTTTCGCCAATTTTTGCGTCAGCTCGTTAAACTCTAACTGCAAGTCTGCTAGATTTTCTTCGCGCTTTTGCTCATCTTGCAAACTTTCGAGTAAAGAGGTCGTGGCGCCAACGCCGACCCGAAAGCCAGTTTGTAAAAATTCCATCAAGTTATTGGGATTCATCGTTGTTTTTGCGATCGTAATTCAAGAACGGTCGTTTGGACGGTAGAGGGTTCGCCAACCAGCTCGCTGGGGAACCCCTCGGCTAACCCAGCACGAGGCAAATCGGGGGCTTTCTTCTATGCTACGAGCTAACGGCTCGTCGATCGGTAGCGATCGCTAACTCTGCGCCGCGATCGCTCATTGAATCAGAACTAAGTTGTCCCGGTGAACCACGGTATCCGCCCCAAGATATCCCAAAATCGCCGGAATTTCATCCGATCGCCGACCCCGAATCTGTTGGAGTTCGCGACTGCTGTAGTTGACCAGACCCCGGGCAATTTCTACCCCCGAGCGATCGCACAGTTGCACCGCTTCCGACGCTTCAAACTGCCCTTCGATCGCCGTTACCCCGGCGGCGAGTAAGGACTTTCCTCCTTCGCAAATCGCCTTGAGGGCGCCGCGATCGAGATAGAGTTTCCCCGTCGGAATCAGTCCGTAAGCGATCCAGCGCTTGCGGGCGTTCGGCGTGCGCGGTTGCGCGGCGAATTGGGTGCCGATCGCCTCCCCTTGTAAGATTTTGACAATATTTGCCGGATATTTCCCCGCCGCGATCGCCGTGCGTACCCCCGCACTCGTCGCGATCCGCGCCGCCTCGATCTTGGTCGCCATCCCTCCAGTGCCCCAATTCGTCCCACTTCCCGCCGTTTCCACCTGCAAGGCGGCGAGTTCTCCGAGATGTTGAACCAGGGGAATCGGTCGCGCGTCGGGATTGCTGCGCGGGTCTGCGGAATAAAGGCGGTCTACATCGGTCAACAGAAACAACCAGTCCGCTTCGACCAAACTGGCGACCATCGCCGAAAGGGTATCGTTATCGCCAAATTTTAATTCTTCGACGGCGACGGTATCGTTCTCGTTGACCACGGGAATAACTTTGAGGTCGAGTAATTCCTGGAACGTCCGATAAGCATTGACATAGCGACTGCGCTGCACCAAATCCGTGCGCGTGAGCAGGACTTGGGCGATCGGTTGTTGCATCGTCGTAAATAAATCGTCGTAAACCCGCATCAACCGTCCTTGGCCCACCGCCGCCACCGCCTGCTTGCGAGCAATATCGCGCGGTCGTTCGCTCAATCCCAGACGCGCGCAACCGACGCCGACGGCCCCCGAGGAGACTAAAATCACTCGATTTCCCTGTTGGCGCAGCTCGCTGAGGGTTTCGACCAAGGCGGCGATCGTGGAAATGGCCAAGTTCCCAGTATTCGGTTGTGTCAAGCTAGAGGTGCCGATCTTGACGACGATCGTAGACGACATAGGGGAGAGTTTAGAGTTTAGAGTTTAGAGTTTAGATTTTAGAGTTTAGAGTTTAGATTGAGGGAGTCGGGAGTGACGAAGCTTGTCCCTTTTTCCTTCTCCCTTCTCCCTTTTCCTCTTTGTCTTTCACCTCTCACCGATCCAAATGCAAAGACGCCCCCAAAATTTGGGAAAGCCACACTTCAAACGATCGCAGACGATAGGGGTGAAACACATCCCCCGGATCGACCATCGGATCGACCAAAATCGTAAACATCCCCAAACGGTTACCCGCCAAAACATCCGTAAACAGGCGATCGCCGACCATCGCCACCTGTTGTACGGGTAAATTCATCGCCGTGACGGCTTGTCTGAGTTTGCGGCGCGACGGTTTAGCCGCTCCCGTGATATAAGGCAATTCTAAGGATTTAGCAATACTGCCAATCCGGTTTTCACTAATATTGTTACTGACCAACCACAGGGGAACCAGAGGTTTGAATAGTGCAACCCACTCCTGTAGCGGTTCGGAAACCTCTTTTTCGGTAAAAGGCACTAAGGTTTCATCGACATCGAGAACCAAGCCCTTAAGCTGATAGGTTTCGAGGACTTCTGGTTGCAAATTAATAATGGAACCGCCTAACAATAGGTCGGGTTGTAAAAGTTTTCCCCAAGACATAGAATTTTACGATCGCTCTACAGCATCGACAAGCCGCCGCCAAAGCCCGTTATCAGTTTTCAACTTCCGGTAGGACTTCGCTCGTTTAGATTCCCAGAGAAGGCGAACCTGTTTTTAACCCTTTACCGAGAAGTATGCCGACAAATCCTAGCACGGCCAGCTCCTCTTTTTCTAGCGCCTTTTCTAGAGCCTTCGATAGTTTCCGCGATCGATCGCCCCAAAAGACTGACGGGGGATATCCTCAGCGCGATCGCGTCGGACGGGATACCCACGCTTCGCTCTCGACGCGATCGCTTTGGTTTGAACCGCGATTGAAAATCGATGCACCCCCAGTGGAAACCCGCAAAAGCGGCGATCGCAACTCTATTGAGAATCCCGCTCGTTCCAGATTTCAGCTTGCGCCGCTTCGTGTTCTGCCAGAGTGCGGCTGAAAACGTGGGTACCGTCGTAACGGGCGACAAAATACAAGTAATCCGTCGCTTCCGGGGATAAAGTCGCTTCCAGACTGGGCAATCCCGGGGAGCCGATCGGGGTGGGAGGCAGTCCGGCGTTGATATAAGTATTATACGGGGACGGAGTGGCAACTTCTTCGTAAGTCAAGGGGCGATCGGCAGTTTGAGTCAGACCCAAACCGTATTCCACCGTCGGATCGGCGCCGAGGGGTATTCCTTCTGTCAAGCGGTTGTGAAAGACCCCGGAAATGAGCCTTCGCTCTTCACTAATCACCGCTTCTCGTTCGACAATACTCGCCAAAGTCACCCAGTCGAGCAAGGAGAGATCCGCGTCCCCAGCTTGTTGCTCGTATACGGGTAAGGCGACCACTTCAAACTGGCCGATCATTTGGCCGATCGCCGATTCCGCATCGAGGCGATCGCTCCTCAATAAATACGTATCCGGGTAGAGAAACCCTTCTACATGGGGTAAATCTTTCGGTAACCAAGGAAACAGGTCGTAAGGGACATTTTTCGTCGCTTCGATAAAGGTTTCAGCTTTGAAAAAACCCCGATCCTCGAAATATTCCGCCATGTCCTCGATCGTCCAGCCTTCCGGAATCGTATAACTGAGTTTGAGAACATCCCCCGACCAAATTTTTGCCGCAATTTCTGTCATCGGTTCGGTGGGGTTAATTTCATAACTCCCCACTTGAAATCCACCGCCACCCTTTGTCAAACTCAACCAGCGAGCCCAAACATTCCATGCTTGAGTCGAACGGATCAAGCCTTCGGCCTCCAGGGTAGCGCCAATCTCTTGCCCGGTCGAGCCTGTTTTGACTTCGATCACTTTAGCGGGGGGGCTTTCGGCTTCCGATTCGATGGTTTTGGGATCGATCGCCGGAGCGCTGACCCAACTCCACCACACCCAACCTTGCCATGCGAAAAAAACGGAAACGACAGGAAGCAGTCCCCAATAAAAGGACCATCTTGACTTGCGTCGAACGGCTTTCATCCTGAATCTTTCCTAACTATGGATCTTCTTAACTAAAGATATCTCAGATTCTAATAAGCTTTTTGCGGGATCGCCCCGTCCGCCAAACCGATCGGGGCTACGGCGCAGCCGTCCCTTCGCGAACGCAGTTTTAGCGGCGATCCCCGATGGGTCTCAAGGCATTGCAGCGATACAACTGAGGGGGAGGAGATCGCGGCGATCGTCTGAAAACAACTTGAAAACAACACCTTAGTCGGATTCGTCAAATAGACGATCTTCTAACATTCCTTCCAGAGAAGGCAGTAGGGGTTCGAGTTCGTCTAATTCCTCTTGAGAAAGCAATTCTGGCTCGCCAGCATCGTTGACCCGCGCCAGAATAAATACGGGATCGAGAGGGGTATAAATGGCGTATTCTTCCTCTTCATCGTAGAAACTGGCTAGCCATTGCAATTCTTCGTAATCTTCCCGCGCATCTGCTGGAGGTTCCGCTTCTTCGTCATTCCAATCTTCCTCGGAAAAATCGGGTAGTTCCCCCGCGACCGTCAGCACGATCGCCGTTCGTTGTAAGGTCAAATTTTGTTCGGCGAGAACCGCTTTGGCGGTTTCAAAAATCTTATCGACGCGATCGTCATCCACCGGAATCGGTTCTTCGTCTTCGTCTTCAGCTTGCCAGGTAAAAATTTCTACGGGAGACTCGACGGGCATCAGTAAAACATAATCTTGACCGTTGAGTTCAAAAGAATGCTCGACATAGCAAGAAAGGGAACGACCGAACTCGTCGTGGAGGATGACGGAATCATCGCGGGCTTGTCCGTTTTCTTGAGGGGATTCTGATGGGAACATGATAGATAGTTGGGAGAGTTAAATCGATACCTTGGGTGTTGGAGAACGGCGACCCCCCCGGCTTGACCCCCAATCCTCGCCAAAGGCCCGTGACGTAGATAGCGGGTTGGCTGGGGCTAGCCGAGCTTCATGGCAACACCAGAATATCACGGCTCAACAAATAATAATGTTTCAATCCTGGTTCCGGGATTAAGATCGCTCCGGCGGCTCCTGTTTGAGGGGGCGATCGCCGCCGAGGGTGCCGTCCTCGTCGGGGGAGTCCGTCGCGATCGCCGTGTCCCCGTGCCAAAATCTCTGAATTATAGCAATTTTTAGCTACCAAAACCTCCGCAAAAGAGCGTTATTTCGAGTCTGATTTTCGTTCAATTCGATCCGGACAAGCGAATTCAAATCGCGTAATTGTGAATTACCTTGGCTACAGTAACTGCTCTCATATCGGCGTAGCGCGATCGCGCGATCGCTTACCCTACAATTCTCCTCTGTTGAAGGTTTCGATCGCTGTGGCAATAGAGCTTTAAATTCCGTCTTGATACAGTTGGCTTCGATGTTACCTTAACGAACGATCTTTAAATATGGTACTGGAATCTCCGCCGCTTTCCTCATTTGAACCCGCTCAACAACAACTGATGTTTGTGCTAGAGCGCATTGAACGCGAACTGTTTAATTCTGATGCTTATCGAACGGCACTGACTTGCTTACAAAAAGGACTTGGAGATGCAGCAGAAGGTTCCCAAAAATTGCTCAAAGCGGTCGGAAGAGAAGCAATTCGCTTAGCCCTTCAACAATTGCTGATTTATTTTAAAGAGACGCGAGCGGCAGCATCTGTCAATACACCCGTCAACCCATTTGATAACGAATCCAATAGCTCGAATCATCCGCAGATCGGGAGTTCGCCCTTCGAGCGAGAGGACGATAAAACTGCCGCCCGAGAAACGTACCATCCGATCGATGCGAGCGAATCTGGCAATCCCTGGGGTCCCAATTCAAACCGAATAGAAGCGAAAAGATCGCCGTCCCTAGGAGAAAAGTTCGGGCGGGGATTCAACTCCGGACCGACCGGGCGATCGCCGAAAAAACGTAACCGAAAACTTACGGCTGCCGAACTCCAAGCTCAAGCCCAAATGCGCTGGGAAAATTCCGTGCAACAAATCGGCACTCAACTGAAACAAGCCCGCGAACAACGATTTCTCTCAATCGAGCAATTACACCAAAAAACCCTCGTTCCCTGTCGTCATATTCGAGCGATCGAACAGGGGGATTTTGCGTCTCTACCCGAAGAAGTCTTTATTCGCAGCTTCATTCATAAAATTGCCGACGAAGTGGGTTTAGATGGAGAGAGTTTGGCGGATTCTTTGGCTCGCGCCCCTCAACCGCTCCAGAAAGTCTCCTCTGTAGGGGGCGGACTGTCTGGAGTCGGATTCGAGATCCGTCCGCTTCATTTATACTTAGGATACACTGCCTTGATGGCCAGTGCGATCGGTGGGCTGGCGTGGATGCAAGAACAAGCCCAATCCGAATCCCCCGTAGAAACCGATCCGGTGTTGACTTCCCCCTCCTCCGACCCCGAAACGATTCGGGAGTCAAGCCATACCCCCGGATTGAAGGGCGGCGATCGCCACGTTTCCATAGGTGGCGATATCGCCCCTCCCGAAGTCTTTTAGTCACTCGCCAACATCGCTTGCTGTCCTTCCGGGGAAGTGGCATAGCCTAAAAATGCTTTAACGACATCGTTGGGCGGGTTTTGATAAACGTAATAGAGAATTCTTTGAAACGGATAGTTTTCCGCTTGTGGCGTCAAGCCATTAATCGGGACGCTGCGGACTGTTTGCTGGTTGGCAACTTGAGCGTAAGTTGCATAACCGACTCCATTGCGGTCTAATTCTCGTAATAAAGGGGTGGTTGCGTCTCGTTCCATCGTGGTAATGTTCGGGGTGCTGCCGAAGTTACCGCCGTTGAGAACGATCTCTTTAAACGCTTGGTGAGTGCCACTTACAGGCGGACGGTTGATGACGCGGATCGTACCCGGCGGACCGCCAACTGCGGACCAATCGGTAATTTCTCCTTGGAATATCCCTCTGACTTGGTCGGGGGTCAAGCTAGCGGTGAAGGGATTGTTGAGACCGACGACGATCGCGATCCGGTCCGAGGCGATCGCCACCGCCGCCAAACCCCGGCCTGCTTCCTCTGCCGTCAGAGGGCGCGAAATCGCTGCAATATCGCTGTTTCCGGCGATTAATGCTTGCAAACCGCGATCGGAGCCGTTGGCCGTCGTCGATACCTGAGTCCCGGGGAATTTCGCCTCAAACCCCCGTTTGAGATTTTGGTTAATGGTGACCATACTGGTCGAACCGTCAATATCCACCACGGTTCCCGCCGGAACGGAGGAGGGGGCGCTAAAACCAGTGGGGGCGTTGCCACTGCCGGGAATGGGGGCAGATGGCGGTGTGGCGGGCGGTGGGGCATTCGGGGCTTGAGCCTCGGAAGAAACGTTTCCGGATATGCTGCTTTGCTGTCGGGTAAAGAACCAGTAGCCTCCGGCAGCGAGAATCAGGAAAATAACGATAAAAATAATGGCTGGCGGTCCACTTTTTTGAGCCACGATCGGATACCAAAAAAGATTACTAAAGAAGGTTGGTGCAAATGGGCGATCGCCCGCAGTCGAATCGAGTAATTTCGATCGCAAGTGTACCTTAAACTCTTCCAGTTGCAGGCGATCGCCCCTAAAAAATGACCTAAAATCAGGATCGCAAAAAAAAGAGGCGGGCGCCATGGCCACCTCATCGACAGTTTCTACATTATTTTGAATGTTGGCAATCCCATCGGGCGATCGGGTTTCAGCCGATCCCCTCAATCACGGGATGGAAATAAAACGCCAATCCCAAAACCAAATAAGTCGCCAGCAGTAACGTTCCTTCCAGCCAATCCGAACGTCCGTCCGAACTGACGGAATTTGCAATTAAGACCGCCACCGCCACCGCCACCAACTCAAACGGATTGAAATTTAAATCCATCGGTTGACCCATCACCCAACCCGCCAGAACCAGTACCGGGGCGACAAACAGGGCAATTTGCAAACTCGATCCCATCGCTACGGAAAGGGAAAGATCCATTTTGTTTTTCGTCGCCACCGTAACCGCCGTGGCGTGTTCCGCCGCGTTACCGACGATGGGAACGACGATGACTCCGGTAAACAAGGCGGTCAGACCTAACATCGAGGTCGCTTCTTCGAGAGAACTGACCAATAATTCCGATTCGACGGCGACGAAGAGGGTGCAGGCGAGCAGTACCCCACTCCACAGCAACACGTTAGGTTGGTGTCCCGTTTCGCCTTCTTCAGACTCGTTTTCCGCTTCGCCGACCTCGCACAAATAGGCGTGGGTTTTCATCGAAAATAACAAGGTGAGTCCGTAAACGAGGATCAACACGATCGCCACTCCCGCAGAGAGTTGCTGCATCGTGCTTTCTTCGATCCCTTGGGAGGTAAAGTCCACCGCCGTCGGCAGTAAAATGGCAATCACGGCTAAATTCATGGCCGATGCATTCATGCGGGCGACGACGGATTGAAATTCTTGCTCTTTGAAGCGCAATCCCCCCAAAAGCATCGATAAACCCATGACTAAGAGGAGGTTACCGATAATCGATCCGGTGATGCTGGCTTTGACGACATTGACCAATCCGGCGTTGAGGGCGACCAGGGCGATAATTAATTCTGTAGCGTTGCCAAAGGTGGCATTGAGTAAGCCGCCGAGGTTGGGTCCGACGACGACGGCAATTTCTTCGGTGGCGGTTCCCATCCACGCCGCCAGGGGAACGATCCCCAAGCAGGCGGTGAGGAAGATCGGCAAGGCTCCCCATTCGAGGAAGTGTCCCGCGATGGAAATGGGAACAAAGACCAGTAAGCCAATGAAAATCAGATTTTTGACTGACATTAGGGTGGGTAAAGTCTCGTGAATCTGCTAAACGTCTCCAGACTAGCGGATCTTCTCGGAAAACAGGAGCCTATCCGGGACGGAAGCGGTACGAGGCGATCGCCGCTCCGATGGGCGTTACGTTAAAAAAGTAGATAAGAAATCTGTATTTAAAGTTACAAAATAGCGGATTTATTTGGAAATTTATATTAAATTTTTATATCAAACTATTAACTTAATAAAGGGATCGTCCATACTTTTTAATTAAATCTGTTATGTTGCTGTTAGTAGAAAGATTAGGAAAAGTTCGGTAAAAGCCTAATTTCGATGATGATGCCAGAGAGAATGCACCCCGAACGGAAGGGCGGAATCGACCGACGATCCATTACAGTTTTTGACAATCGACTTTGACAGCCAGATGGCGATCGCCGCCGGAGAACCCTCGCGACCGCTTCACTCACCCAACGTCGTGCTGTCCTGCGTCCGTCTTCCAGGCGAGATCGAGCTGACCATGTTCGTACCTTGAGTCCTTTTGATTGTTCCGATATCTGTTCCTATCGTTTGAGTAACGATCGCCATGACTTCGATTTCTGAAACGACCTCTACTTTAAACATTCCCATGTCCGAACCCACCACAACGGTCGTGCCAGAAGCGCCGACGGAGGAATTGACCCCCGAAAGAGCGAAAACGGCCTATGGCATTTATGTCACCATCCACGGTCATTTTTACCAACCCCCTCGGGAAAACCCCTATCTCGACGCGATCGAACGCCAGCCGAGTGCGGCCCCCTTTCACGATTGGAACGAGCGCATCCATCACGAATGTTACCGACCCAACGCCTTCGCCCGGATTTTGAACGATCGCGGCGAAGTCGTCGGGATCGTCAATAACTACGAATATCTCAGCTTCAACATCGGGCCGACCCTGATGACTTGGCTCGAACGTTACGACAGCGAAGTTTACCAGGCGATCTTAGACGCCGACCGCAAAAGCGCCGAACGCCTAGACGGCCACGGAAACGCGATCGCCCAAGTCTACAATCACATCATCCTGCCCCTCGCCAACGAGCGCGACAAATACACCCAAATCCGATGGGGCAAACAAGATTTTCGCTCCCGCTTCGGGCGCGATCCCGAGGGGATGTGGCTCGCAGAAACTGCGGTAGATTATGCCACCCTCGAAGCCCTCGTCGCCGAAGGAATTCAATTTATCGTCCTGGCGCCGTCGCAAGCCCAACGCTGCCGACCGATCGCCGCCGAAGGCGAACCGGAAACGGACTGGCACGAAGTCGGGGGCGGCCAAATCGATCCCACTCGTCCCTATCGCTGCTACTTACCGAGGGAAACCGAAGCGGGCGATTCTGCTGTGCAGACGCTGCGCGATCGCCCCTATATCGACATCTTCTTTTACGACGGCCCGATCTCCCGGGATATGGGCTTTAACGACGTGCTCAGTAGCTCCCATCACCTCTGCGGGCGCCTCGGTTTGGCCGTTCACGGCGATCGCCGTCCCTCCCAACTGATCTCCGTCGCCACCGACGGCGAAACCTTCGGCCATCATAAATCCGGGACGGAAAAATGCTTGGCTTACGCCTTCACCTGCGAATTTCCCGAACGAGGCTGGACCGTCACCAACTTCGCCCACTACCTCAGCCTCAATCCGCCCACCTGGGAAGTCGAACTCAAACCCGTCACCGCCTGGAGTTGCTCCCACGGGGTGGATCGCTGGCAGGACGACTGCGGTTGTGGGGGCGGCGGCGGATGGCACCAAAAGTGGCGCCGTCCCCTCCGCGACGCCCTCGACTGGCTGCGCGACGAACTCAGCGAGATCTACGAACGCGAAGGCTGCCGCCTGTTGCGCGATCCCTGGCTGGCCCGGGACGAGTATATCGAGGTGATTCGCGATCGCGAGAGCGAAAATGTCGAAAATTTCCTCGCCCGCCATCAAACTCACTACCTCAATCCGGCCCAGCAGATCGACGCCCTGCGCCTGCTGGAAATGGAACGCCACACCCTGCTGATGTACACCAGTTGCGGCTGGTTTTTTGAAGAAATTTCTCGCCCGGAAGGGGTGCAAATCCTCCGTTACGCGGCGCGGGCGATCGAACTGGCGGCAGAAGTGGCGGGGGTTCAACTCGAACGCGAGTTCGTGCGTCGCCTCGAAAAAGCGCCGAGTAATGTAGACACCTTTAAAGACGGGGCAGGGGTTTACGAACAACTGGTGGTGACCGCACAAATTAGCTTAGAGCAAGTGGCGGCTCACTATGCCATCAGCAGCCTGTTCGCCAGTTACAAGAACCAAGAACAAGTTTACTGCTACAGCATCCACCGCCGGGATTACGAGTTGCAACGCCTGGGATCGCTGAGTTTGGCGGTCGGTCAAATTCAGTTAGTATCGCAAATTACTCAAGAAAATCTCGATCTCGTCTTTGCTGTTTTACATCTAGGCAGTTGGGATTTTCACTGCTGCATTCAACCGTTTGTCGGACGGCGCAGTTACGTGCAGATGAAAGAACGCTTGTTCGGGACTCTGCAAGAAGCGAGCGCCGCTCATGCGATCTTGGTGATGAATGAGTATTTCGATGGGAAATCGTTCAGTTTGCGCGATTTGTTTGCGGAAGAACGACACCGGATCGTCAAACTGCTCACCCAGGAAAATCTGTTGCGCCTCGATCAGCTTTACAACCAGGTGTATCGCGACAATTACGGCGTGATGATGGCGTTCCACCGCGACGAACTTACGGTCCCGAGGGAATTGCAAGTGGCGGCGGAAATTGCTTTGAGCAATCGCTGTTTGACCGTGGTGCGCGATTTGGAACAGGCGATGGGCGATCGCCTCACCTCGGACGGTCAAATCGCCAGCCTTTTAAACGAGTTACACGCGATCGCCACCGAAGCCAAACACATGCGCTGCCATCTGGAAGTACCGGAAGCTAAAATCGGCCTGGAACGGGCGATCGAGCGGTGTTTGCGCTATTTAATCCACGACGCCCAACCGGAAAAAATCGAGGCCGAACTGCTCAATTTACAACGGGCGATCGCCATCGGAGGGCAACTCAATATCGGCTTATCCTTAGCCCGCGCCCAAGAGTTATTTTTTAGCTGGATGCACGAGGAAGGACTCGCCCCCTACTTCGATCGCCTCGATCCGACCACCGCCGCCGCACAATCGCGCGATTTATTGCGATCGTTGCTCGATCTCGGTCAAATGTTAGGGGTTGAAAGAGTGCGGGAGTTGAATTAGGAACTAGGAAGTAGGCAAGAGGGAAGAGGGAAGAAGTAAGAGGGAGGAAGGTGACTTGTTACAATTCCCCACTTCTTCCCTCAATCCATCCAAAATCTAAACTCCAAACTCTAAACTCTAAAATTAAAATGGTCTCAATCGACCCTAAACCGAGCTTTGTCCGATGAAAGCCTTCAATTTCAGCTTGATTTTCTTATTATGTTTGGCCTTAGTTTTGTTTTCTTTAGAAAATAGTCAACCGACGGCGATCGCGATCGTGCGAGGAGTGGAGGTGGAAGCGCCCCTAGCCGTCGAACTGATTTTCGCAATGGGAATCGGTGCGGTCTTAGTCTGGCTATTTGCCCTGTTATCCAAACTACAGAGATATTTAGAAGCTCGGCAGGATTTACGCGCCATCCGGCAGCGAGACGAACGGATCGAGCAGTTAGAACAAGACCTGCAAGCATTTCAACAAAATCAAAACAACGCACAAAACACGGAAACATTGGCATCGGAGAATACCCCGCAATTACTCCCCGCCGAAGAAGAAGCAGCATCCGACAACGCCAAACAAGAAGCGATCGCAGTGAAAAACATCGATCGTCCCGCGTGAAGGAACAGGAGCGATCGCCACGGCTCCCGCCAGAAAAATCTAGAATGAAACAATGAGTTCTAGTTCAACCCGGAGATCATGAGCAGTTCCCTAGCCCAAGATGCGATCGCCCTGTTAATCGACCTCGCCAAACGGGGAGAAATCGACCCGTGGGACGTCCAGGTGATCGAAGTGATCGACCGCTACCTCAGCGAACTGGTCCCGGCGGACGACAGCGATCGCGCCGAACGAGAAGTCACCTTATCCCAATCGGGACAAGCCTTTCTCTACGCCTCAATGTTAGTTTTGCTCAAAGCCGATAATTTAGCCCGTTCCGAATCTCTCCTCGACGAAGAAGGCGTCGGCGAAGAAGAAGTCGAAGAACTCGAAGAACTTTTAGATCCCGAAAGTACCCGACTCCCTCACAAACTCGAACGGCAACTCAAACGACGCGCCGTCGCCCCCACCCCCCAAAAACGGCGGGTCACTTTACCCGAGTTAATCGAACAATTACAATTAATGTCCCAGGCGATGGACGATCGCCCCCGCCGCCGCACCAAGCGCCACGCCAATTCTAAATCGACGGCGAAAGCGGTCCGCGCCATTAGCGAACTCGCCCATCAAGAAAACTTAACCGATATTGCTGCCGCCCTCGAACAATTTTTAGAAAGCCACTGGCCCCAACTGAGTACCGAATGCGACTGGTTAGAACTCGACGAATTGCTCGAACGCTGGCAACTGTGGCGCGTGAAAACGGCGGACACGCCTAAAATTCAATCGGAACCGACCGACAACAAACACGATCGCGTCGGGATCTTCTGGGCTTTATTACTGCTTTCGGCTCAATCTAAGGTGGAATTGGAGCAAGAAGAGTTTTACCGCGATTTAAAAATTAAAAGTCTCGATGGCGCGATCGCACTCGAAGCGATCTAAGCTCTCCCCCAACCTCACTAAAATGACTCGTTACCGTCTTTAAGCCCAAGCACAACCTGTCTCCAGCCCCCGATTCCCTGCCCAAATCCCCTGATTTGCGGCCAAAGCGAAGTTGAACTTAAATTAGATAAAGTTAATCGCCCTACGGTTAAGAGAACTAAAGATCTATGAAAGCCATGATTCTGGCAGCCGGGAAAGGCACTCGTGTCCGTCCCATTACGTTCACCATCCCCAAACCCATGATTCCCATCCTGCAAAAACCAGTGATGGAATTTCTCGTCGAACTCCTGCGCCAGCATGGGTTTGAACAAATCATGGTCAACGTCAGCCACTTGGCTAAGGAAATTGAAGACTATTTCCGCGACGGTCAGCGTTTCGGGGTCGAGATCGCCTATTCTTTCGAGGGACGCATTGTTGACGGTCAGCTTGTCGGCGAAGCCCTCGGATCGGCAGGCGGGATGAGACGCATTCAAGATTTTTATCCCTATTTTGACGATACCTTCGTGGTATTGTGCGGCGATGCTTTGATCGATCTCAACTTAACGGAAGCGGTCAAATGGCACAAGGAAAAGGGGGCGATCGCCACGATCGTCATGAAATCCGTTCCCCGAGAGGAAGTGTCGAGTTATGGGGTCGTGGTCACCGACGAGGACGGCGCAATTAAGACGTTCCAAGAAAAACCCGCCGTTGACGAAGCCCTCAGTACCGATATCAACACCGGGATTTACATTTTTGAGCCGGAAGTACTCGATTACATCCCTTCCGGGCAGCAATTCGATATCGGTGGCGATTTATTTCCCAAACTCGTAGAAATGGGCGCCCCTTTTTACGGGATTTCGATGGACTTCCAGTGGGTCGATATCGGGAAAGTTCCCGACTACTGGCGGGCCATTCGCGGCGTTCTCCTCGGAGAGATTAAAAATGTGGCCATTCCCGGAAAAGAAGTTGCGCCGGGAGTTTATACCGGGTTAAATGTAGCAGTTAATTGGGACAAGGTGGACATTAGCGGCCCGGTGTACATCGGCGGGATGACCCGCATTGAAGATGGTGCTAAAATTGTCGGTCCGACGGCGATCGGACCGAATTGCTGGATTTCGAGTGGGGCGATGGTCGAAAACAGCGTCATTTTTGAATATTCCCGTCTCGGTCCGGGGGTGCGCCTGGTGGATAAATTAGTGTTCGGTCGCTACTGTGTGGATAAAACGGGGGCGGCGATCGACGTTCAAGCGGCGGCCCTCGACTGGTTGATTACCGATACCCGTCAAACTCCCCCGTCGCAACCGCCGATCGAACGTCAGGCGATCGCCGATCTGCTCGGAAGTGAGGGCAACGGTTCTTAAAAGCGGTTCCCGCAAGTTCTCCGAGTCCCCGTCCATTTCTTTTTCCTCTATTTTATATTCAGTGCTTGCACGCCGGAGTATCCTATTACTCTACTGGCCAAGGTACACCCCAGGGAATCGATGCGGTACGGACGGGGAAAGGACAGGTTATGCCATTTTTCAACAATCGCGATCGCGAGGGAGGGTAGGGAAACAGCACTACACGGTTCCTACCCTCCCTGCATTTCCATCGAGGTTTTAAGATCCTCTAAACTCTAAAATTCCTTAACCCCGATTCCCGAACCCATGACTTTTCATCCTTGGATGGTCTTGCTTGTCTGCAATTGGTGCGTAGCGATCGCCTTCGCCATCTTACTCTTAAACTTTTATAAACAAATTCAAAGTTGGTTAACTGTTATCTTTAGCATCTTAACATTAACCTTTATTTTGTTTTTTATTTCGCCAAATTTGGCGATTATTGTTAGCACAATTTTATGGTTTTTATTTTTATTTCTTCCAGTTTTTGGGCTTTACTGGATTCAGTTTCTCATGTTTCGCGGATCTTACGATCGCGCCCGCCAGTTAGCGGCGATCGTGCGCTGGTTACATCCGGCAGATGGATTAGTAGAACTTCCCCATTTATTAAAAGCATTAACCTTAGCACAAAGGGGAAATATTGAGGAAGCGGGCAATATTTTTAAATCCTATCAAACTTCAGAAACTGCCATTGGTAGGACTGTAACAGCCCTATTTTATGTCACGTCAGACTCCTGGGAAGATCTGTTAATTTGGATTAGAGAAAATATTTCCGATCGCCAACTGTTCGGAGTCAATAATTTAGTGATTTATTACTTGCGCGCTTTAGGCGAAACGGGCAACATTCACGCTCTACTGCAAGCGGTAGAACGATTAACACCGGAATTTGAAAAACGTCAAAGTTTAATCCCTTTAGCATTAGCCAGAATGTATGCTTTGGCATTTTGCGGCAAGTCGGACAGTCTCGGGAGTTTATTCGATCGCCCCTTACGAAGATATCCCAAAAATATCCGCCAATTTTGGATGGGAACGGCTAAGTTAATCGAGGGAAAAGAACAAGAAGCGCGCCAAATTTTTGATGCTATTCCTCACCAGAGCAATACGAATTTGCAACAGGCGATCGCCCGCCGTTTATCCCGAGATTTTCAAGCAACTTCCGTACAGTTGAGCGATGGCGATCGCGAGATCTGCGATGGAATTATTACCGCCGTCGAACAAGAAAAACGGTATGGAAGCGCTTTAACCGTTGCCAACAATAGGGCTTACTGTAGCTATATTTTAATAGGTTTAAACTTAGCAGTTTTTTCCCTGCAGGTTCTGCTGGGAGGCAGCCAAAATATTCCAGTTTTAATTCAGCTTGGCGCTTTAATTCCCGAGGCGGTCTGGGAGGGTCAGTGGTGGCGTTTGATTGCAGCAAATTTCCTCCATTTTGGCCCCGTTCATCTGATGATGAATGCGATCGGACTTTATATTATTGGCGGGTTTGTCGAAAAAACTCTGGGAACGATACGCTATTTTGGGGTTTATTTGAGCAGTGGTATCGCTTCGATGGCGGTGATTACTATTTTATCCAGATTTATAGAATTTTCTGCTAAAATCACTGTAGGTGCTTCGGGTTCGGTGATGGGCTTAGTCGGGGCAACGGGAGCCATTTTACTCTGGGGTTGGCATCGAGAAAAAGCGCGCATTGCTCGTCAACGGTTCCAGCTTGTTTTATTAATGGTTGGCTTGCAAATGGCGTTCGATTTATCTGTGCCTAATATTAGTTTTATCGGTCACCTTTCGGGGGTTATTGTTGGATTTTTAATAACTTTAATGTTAATGAAATGGGTTAAGTTACCCGATTGATTTTTTAAAAGTGATGTTGCGTGGGAAGGGGAAGGAAAAAGAAAGGGGCGATCGCGAGGGGATTGCCCTTACTACTGACGGGGTTTTGATGAGTTCGGCGATCTGAAAAATGGTATAAGCTGTTCGTCGTCGAGATGGGTAAGAAATTTTAGCCTGCTGGGAGAGCGATCGTCTCGATCGCTCTTGAAAAACCAGATAAAAACTATTTTTCTAGACTTAAGGCTTCGACGACAAACTCCAAGGTTTCGCCTTGAGAACTGCCAAATTTGAGCCGATCGCCCGACTCTAAACGGAGTTCTTGATGGTGAATTTTCTGCCAACCTCGGGCATTGTGAACTAAGGTGCCGTAACGGGAAAAATCGCGCAAAAAATAACAGGGACGTCCGTCAGTGGCGGAACTGTTGCGGTAGAAAATTTCGGCATGACGTTGGGAAACCCAGCGTTCTGGAATCACTAAATCATTTTCCGATCGCCGTCCGACGCTGAGCATTCCATTGCGAATCGGCCAGACTTTGCCCGTTTTATCCGGCGATCGCAGTAACGCGGTTGCTAAAGGCAATCCCATCGCCGAAGGGGTATTTTCCGGCAATTCAGTAATCAAAGAATCGATCCCGGCAATCAGTTCGCCGTCGAATTCGGGATGCAAGTAAAGAACGGGTAAAGTCCAGGCAGGTTGATTGAATTTATAAAGTGTGAGAAGCTGTTGGCGCGCGATCGCCACGGCCCGATCGATCGGGTTGCGTTCCGCTAAAGCTTGAGCGAAGGCGCGAATAAAACTGAGAGCTTCCGCGTCGGCGATCGAATCGCGCATCGCCAAAACTGCCGGGACGCCGTGATGGATCAGCACTTCAGCTAAACTGCTACGCGGGGTGGCTTGTTGGTTGTGGCGATCGGGCCAGGCCCCCCAGCAGGCGTTGAAAACAGCGAGAGTGACCCCACTACGAACCAGGATTTGAGCTAATTCAGTTCCGGTCAGTACCGTATCGGCGTTGAGGCGCAGTTGTCCCCCCGTCGGACCGGGAACGCCGTGTCCGGCATAGAAAAAGATATTATATTCCCCCGTTTCGAGCTGTTCGACAGTTTCGCCAACACTCGGTTGAATGAGGGGAGTGACGTGACAGGGAACGGGAAGCAAGGGCTCGCGATCGCCCGATCGCGCGCTGCGATTTTGCAACACTTCACTCAACGTCGCCGCTTCCGTGTCCAAATCCAGGGTGGAATTGCCGCCGCTACCTTGCTGCGATTGCGTTTGAGCCCCCAAAACGAGTAGGACTTTTAAACTTTGACGGTTGGGATGTTTGGCGAGGGGATCGACATCGCTGGTGGTACGGCTAAAGCGCAATTGGCGATCGAGGGAAATGGCAGGTTTTCCCGCACGTGGTTGCATGATTTCCCACGGGAGAACCATTAGGTCCGGATCGCGAATGTCGAGTTGAATTCGCAAGGGACGGTCTTGACCGAGAGCGATCCCGAGACTTTGGGCGAAACTGCGATCGATCGAGCTGGAAAATAACCACTGCCACAGATTCAGTCCCAAATGCTGCATTAACCGGGCGCTGTAGCTGGCAGGGGAACTGTCGGAACCGGGGAGGAGGCGATCGAGGGAGTTCAAATGCGGGTTAATTTTGACGCCGCCGGGTAAGGGCGCGGGTTGTACGGAAAACATTTGCTGCCAACCGTACCAGGTCTGGCTCAACGTTTCGGGCCACGAACGATCGTGGTGGACGTAACCACTGGGAGAGGGAGCCTTGAACACCCAGATCGCAAACCGATCGGCGGTTCCGGGGGTTTTTAACGGTGCGATCGCAATCGACAAACAGGGGATCTCAGACCAAGACATTCAGACGTCAAGCGGATAGCCGTAATGGGGATTGCTTACCAGTCTATCCGGTCTTGGGGGGAGAATACAGCCGTTGCGATCGCCCTAGACGACACCCTGGCGGGAACTCTTCCCCACGAAAAGCCTCTCTAAGAGCAGGTGAGCTATAAGGATTCTTGACGTAACTGCTCGATCGCATAAACGGCGATCGCCATACTGGCTCGGGCTTTTTCGATCTCCGACAACTCGGACCACTCCCGAGAATCAATCCCCTCGTTCGGTTCGGGTTCCGAACGCATGGCAAAGGCAAACGGTCTGGCTAAAACTTGCAAATCTTCCGGGGCCCATTGCGGCATCACCCTGGCTACGCAAGCGATTAAGCTATCAGCTAAAGGGCGAGCGTCGAGATCTTGTCCGCCTGCAACCGAGGCGATCGCATCGAGCCAAACTGTCGGTACGGACTGCCCGAATTTTTGCCGCAACAGCGCTTGTAGTTTTTCTAACGTTTCGTTAACGGCTGGGGTCGGCGACCAAATCCGCTCTAAATTTTCCATCCACACGCGAGCGCCATCGCTTGCGACTTCCGCCGCTATCGGCTCTAAATCGCAGCGATCTTCGCATTGCTGCCAATACGATTCCGAGTCCGGATCCGCCGGATTCCACGGATAGGCTCCCTCCGCTTCGGAGAGGGACTCTAACAAGTCTAGATAAGTTCGAGAATGGGCCGAAAACTCCAGGGGCTGACGGGTCATAATTCAACGTTCCTCCTGAGTCAGGGATTGCATTAGGGTTCGGTTAGGGCTAGCTACAGCAACAAGACCCTAGGTTCCGCAAGCATCGGTCAGCCATTGTACAATCGAAGGGATCGCAGCAGCGACGGGCGATCGCCCCATCCTGTCTCGTCTCTACCGGGCGATCGCCGTGCTTTCGCCTATTGCTGTAGAAAATTTCTGTAACCAGCTCGCTTCTATCTTTATGTCCGCTCGCCCGATTTATCTCGACTCCCACGCCACCACGCCAACAGACGAGCGCGTGCTTCAGGCGATGCTTCCTTACTTTAGCCAATACTTCGGCAATCCCGCCAGTATCACCCACCAATACGGCTGGGAAGCCGAAGCTGCCGTCAAACAAGCTCGCGAAACCCTCGCTCGGGCGATCGGCGCCACCCCGGAAGAAATCGTCTTTACCAGTGGCGCCACCGAAGCCAATAATCTCGCCCTCAAAGGCGTCGCCGAAGCCTACTTTCAAAAAGGACAGCACCTCATTTCCGTCCAAACCGAACATAACGCCGTCCTCGACCCCTGTCGCTATCTCGAATCCCTCGGCTTCTGTGTCACCTATCTCCCCGTTCGCGACGACGGCATACTCGATCTCGACCGACTGCAAGACGCTTTCCGCCCCGATACGATCCTCGTCTCCGTGATGGCCGCCAATAACGAAATTGGCGTTTTACAACCCTTGACAAAAATTGGAGAATATTGTAGAGAGCGTGGGGTAATTTTCCACACCGACGCCGCCCAAGCCTTGGGCAAAATTCCCTTAGACGTGGAAGCGATGCACGTCGATTTGATGTCCCTGACGGCCCACAAACTTTACGGCCCTAAAGGAATTGGCGCCCTGTACGTGCGGCGGCGCAATCCCCGGGTTAAACTGGCGCCGCAAATTCACGGCGGCGGACACGAACGGGGATTGCGATCGGGGACGTTGTACGCCCCGCAGATCGTCGGTTTTGGCAAAGCAGTGGAGATTGCCCTCGCGGACATGGACGGCGAAACCCGGCGATTGCGAGATCTGCGATCGCGCCTCTGGGAACAACTCTCGACCCTGGGGGATATTTACCTGAACGGACATCCGAGCGATCGCCTCCCCGGCAACCTCAACATCAGCATCGCCGGAGTAGACGGACAAGCCTTATTACTCGGTCTGCAACCCGTCGTCGCCGTTTCCTCCGGTTCCGCCTGCACCTCCGCCAAAATCGAACCCTCCCACGTCCTCGCCGCCTTGGGGCGATCGCCCGAACTCGCCTACGCCTCGATCCGCTTCGGGATCGGACGCTTCAACACCGAAGCCGAAATCGATCGCGTCGCCGAACACACGATCGCCACGGTGCGATCGTTGAGAGAAGTGGCGTTGAAATTTTAGAGGTGAGGATTGCTAGATCCCGAGTCCCTACTCCCCTCGATTACCACTCCACCCGAGATCGCTCCTCGATCGCCCTTTGGTAAACCGCCTCCGTTTGCTTGGCGATCGTTGCCCAATCGAAACGTCGCGGCAAATCCTCATAGGCATTATCAATCAACCACTGCCCGTATTCCGGATTTCGTAAAACCTCCAAAATGCCCCAGGCTAACGAGTCCGGGTTATTCGTTTGCGTGACGATCCCCGTTTTCGTATGTTGGACCACCTCCGGCAATCCCCCCGTATCCGAGACCACCACCGGAACCCGGGCCGCAAAGCTTTCGAGCACGACGATCCCAAACGGTTCGTACAAACTCGGAAACACCGCACAATTGGCGATCGCCTGAAAGCGATCGAGATCTTCGTCAGACAGAAACCCAGTAAAGTAACACTTATCCCAAATTCCCAAATCCCACGCCAACCGCTTGAGGTGGTCCGTATTGCCCCCGCCAATAATGACAAACTTGACTTGACCGTTCATCTGCGCCAAGACTTTCGGCGCCGCATTGAGCAGAACGGACACCCCTTTTTCGTAACTCATCCGCCCGACGTAATAGACCAACTGTTCGCCATCGCTGGCAAACCGACGGCGGAACGCCACCGCGTCAAACTCGTCGCGGCGGGGTTTTTTCGACGCCCGAATCCCGTTATAAATCACATCGATTTTATCGGCGGGAATCCCCAAAACGCGCTGGACTTCATCGCGCATGTAGTGACTGCACACGATCGTCCGCCAGGAATTAAAGCCTAACTCACCTTCTTTAGACGAGATATAGCGGTGTTCGCTGGTGTACAAGCCGTTGTAACGTCCGTATTCCGTGGCGTGAATCGTGGCAATCAGAGGAATTTTAAACAAGTGCTTGAGGGCGATCGCCGCATCCCCCACCAGCCAATCGTGGGCGTGAATCAAGTCGAACGGGCCGAGTTCGAGCATCAACTGACCGCCGTGACGCCCTTTCGCTTCGTTCATATTGACGACCCAATGGAAGAAATCGTGACCGTCGGCGACGGGAAGCCGATGAATGTGGATGCCTTCAACTACCTCGTAAGCCGGGGCGTTTCCAAAGGCGACGGTAATCAAGTGGATCGAATGACCGAGTTTGACTAATTCGGGATAGAGTTCGGCAACGTGACGGGCAATTCCCCCGATAATACGCGGCGGAAATTCCCAACTGAGAACGAGGATTTTCATCGGGCGATCGTACAGTCCTTTGCAAAGTCCATGAGTGATTCATCTCTAATTTTAGAAAGTTTGGCGACAGTGCTAACACTCAACAGGATATTCACGAAGGCGCTAGAGTGGGGACTATCGCTTTTTGGCGATTTAGGCGGGTTCGATGCCCGCCCCGCAGGGTTCGCGACCGCTCAATCTTTCCGATCCAAAATCGGTTCCACCCGTTGGCGATAAATTTGCCATCGTGCGATCGCTTCGGAATCGGACTCGGCCCCGCGTTCGAGGAAAATTACCCCATCTTTAAAGCCGACCAGGCCATAAATACCGTCGGCGACGATGCGATCGACGACGGGAATCATGGCTTTGAAACGATGCAAGTCATTGTCAAAAGCGGGTAAATATTGCTCGACTTGCCACAGGTCGGCGATCGCGTAATCGGTTTGAATCACCACCCCCGCATCGTTTCGCAGCTCTAACGCCGGAAAACGCACGATTTCGCGGCGCGAGGACAGGTGCGGCACGATGTACGTCGTGGCGGACACGCTCGCATCGGGGGGGATTTTTTGCAGAAATTCACGGATCGCAGCGCTATGTTGCCACTGACGGGGTAAGGAGACGTGTACCCACGGATCGATCGAGTCGGGAATTAAAAAATAGAGGGTGCGATTGGGGTTGGAGGTCATCGAAAACAAGATCGACAGACACAAACAACCGATCCAAAAGCGTCGAACGGACAGTTCGAGTAGGTGAGGGCGTTTTTGCCACCACGTCAACCCCCGTTGACAAAGGGGCGAGACGACGGGAAAAATCCACCGGATCCAGAAGGGGCGTTGTTTTTGCGAATCTTCGCCGCGATCGATGCCTTTCGCTAAACCGCGCGCGATCAGTTCGCGAACGGGGGCATCGAGCAGGTGTTGGCGGGGGGCCCACCAGAGGATCGTCCCGTAGCACAAGCCGGGAACGACGGCCATCGCGTAGCGGATGTTAATGGCGAGGGCGGATTTACCCCGTTGCAGGAAGATTTGCAGTAAGGGAAAGCCCGCGATCGCCCATGAAGCGGGGGCGATCGCCGGAATGAAGGCAAACGGCAACCACTGCCCCAGAAAATAGCGAATTTTTCCCGTAATCGGCGTCACCAATTCCACCAACACCAACCACGGTTTACTGATGAAGGCCCATAGCAGTTCTAAGGTCGTCGCTTCGTCGCTTTCCACATATTGACCGAAGCGTTCGATCGTGAAACGACGGGATACGTCTTCGGAAAATAAGGGCATGATTAAGTTGGTCAGCCCCAAAATATAGCCAAAACTGAGAATGCACGTGGCGATCCCCGCACGGGGGAAGCGCTGGCTCAGTGCCATGTAAACGCCGACGCCGAACAAGGTGACTCCCCCATCTTCGCGCACGGCGAGAATGCACGCCGCCATCGCCCAAAATAAAACCCACCAGCGTTTTTCCATTGCCAAGAGCAAGGTAAATACGAATAAGGGAATTTGGCAGTTATCGGCAAAGTTAGACAGGGTCGGACCGATAATCGCATTGGCGGCGTAGTAGCTGGCTGTAATCATCGCCGCAACCGGGCGATCGAGGTATTCTCGCGCCAGCAGGTACAGCACTAACCCCCCTGCGGTGACCAGAACCACTTGCAAGACCGTCAGCGTCGCTGCCGTCGGAAATAAGGCATAAATCGGCAGCCAGAGTAACAAAGCTGGGGTAAAATGTTGCCCCAAGCGATGGTATGAAACTTCTGGGAATTCTCCATCGTGAACCACGTTGGTCGAAAGGGTGGAAGACAGGGAACTTTGAAAAAAGTTGCCGTGGAGTCCGTTCCAAAATACTTGATTGAAAATCCCCTGATCGAAGGAAGCGTAAAAAGTGTAGTAGCGATGGAGTGTCAGGGTTAAGGTCAATACAAAAAAGGCGATCGCCGCCCCCCATACCCATCTCAATCCCGGATTTTTCTCTGAATTGGACAACATTAGTGATTCGCGCTCAATGCAATCTGTAGTGATTTTTGGGTCATTCAACTGGACTCAAAACGCAAAGGTCCTTGCAATCGTGGCTTGTTCGCCTTTCCCCTTCCACTTGGGACAAGCTCCCTTGTTTTGGGGGAGACGACCGTTAACGATCGATCTCGAAAAAGGCACGATCGACAGACTCTAGAAAGGTTAACTTATAAATATAAAGAAAAACCAAAGACCGACTCCTACCATCCCGGATCGCCTTCCTCGCCCAGACGCTGCGATCTTTATCGATCTAGCCCCGAGATTGCATGAGCGTATCTATTGAACATCCCGCCAATACTCTCGAATCCCCTTTACAACTGCTGTTGTTCGTCGATCGCCGTCCGAGTTCCCGCGAGCATATCCGGCGCATTCGCAGTTATCTCAAAGCTGTCGAGATGGATCCTCCTTTCGATTTACAAGTGATCGACGTGGCGGAACAGCCTTATTTGGCAGAACATTTTAAATTGGTGGCGACTCCTGCATTAATTAAAATTCATCCGGAACCGAGAGAAACTCTAGCGGGTACGAATTTAGTGCCACAATTGGAAAAATGCTGGCCGCGATGGCAACGTGCAGTCGCCGAGTATCTCAATCAAAGGGCTCCGGTCGAATCGGAGTCTGAGAATTCGAGCGAGAATAACCATCACTCTTGGGGGTATTCCGCCGAACTGATCCGCCTGTCGGACGAAATTTTTCGTTTGAAACAGGAGAACGAAGACCTCAGCCAACAATTGCAATTTAAGGATCGTTTGATTACGATGTTGGCTCACGATTTACGCAATCCCCTGACGGCGACTTCGATCGCCCTGGAAACATTAGACAATCATTGTTGTTCCGAACAAGCGGATGTCGCGACGAACCCTAAATTAGTGGCTCGCTTGATCGGTCACGCCCGCAATCAAACTCGCTTGATCGAACAAATGATTTCGGATTTGTTGCAAGCGGAGCGATCGCATAAGACCGATTTTCGTATTCATCCTCAAAAGCTCGATCTCAACGCTCTTTGTCATCGGGTCATCGGCGATCTCGACGACTTATTTCGCGCCAAATCCCAACAAATTGAAACCGACATTCCCGGCGATCTCCCCCCGGTCTACGCCGATGGCGAACGCATCCGGCAAGTGTTAGTTAATTTGCTCGACAATGCGATTAAATATACCCCGGAAGGGGGCAATATAGAAATTGCTATTCTTCACCGCACGACCCAAAAGGTTCAGGTGAGTATTTTTGATGACGGTCCGGGAATTCCTAGCGAAAATCAAGCCCATATTTTTGAAGATCGTTTTCGTCTCAAGCGCGACCAAAATCAAGATGGTTACGGGATCGGTCTGAGCTTGTGCAAGCGGTTGATCGTGGCGCATTACGGTCAAATTTGGGTGGATTCTTCCCCGAATAAAGGCAGTGCTTTTCACTTTACTTTACCCGTTTACCGTCGTTAATAGGAGGGTTTGCACCGTAGAATCCCGGGCGATCGCCTCACGAGTTGGGCGTCGGTCGCTATGTTTTTAATACAATCTATTTTTCTTTAACAATACACAAACAATTGCGCCCGTCCGAACAGCGTTCGTAAATGACGCGATCGGCCAATCTTCGGAGTAAAAACCAACCGTAACCGCCTTCTTGTAAGGTTCCCGGAAGCGGTTCGGGTAGGGCATCGGGGTTGAACGGTTCGCCGCGATCCCAAATCCGCATTTCGAGGCGATCGTCCCATAAGGTCATCTCAATTTCAATCGGCGTGGCGAGGGGCAATTCTTCGTGAGCATGGCGGACGGCATTGGTAAAGCCTTCGGTGAGGGCTAATTTCAGGGAATAAAGTTGGTTTTCGGACCAATACCGTTGAAAATTATGTTGAAAGCAGAATCGATCGAACCACTGCTGCACCTTCGTTAAGACAGTTAGATCGCTCTCAACTGTCAGATACTCTTGCTTCAACATTGCCCAGTTCGTTTACCGATGGGGTGATGAGGTGTTAACCATTTTAGATTTTAGATTTTAGATTTTAGATTTTTTTATTATTTAAATGATAACAAGATCCGGTAGATTTAGAAAATTTTAGAGGTTTTAATAGAGGACTTTTGAGAAATATCTTAATTTTTTAAGAGGGATAAAATAGGCGATCGCCTTCGATTGTAGCGCCACTTTAAGGATTTGGGTTTCTCGTTTAACGGGACAATTCTGCTTTGCAGACCCTGCGCGAACCCCCGGTCGAGTCGGGGGTGGATTCGGGAGCGATCGCCCCCATCGCTACCCAATAGTTAAATAATATGAGATCGATCCTCAAAAATCAGTAAACTTTTTGTAAACCCAGCATTCAAGTTTTAAAAATCCTCATGTTTGTCTTCTAGAATCTAAAACCCAAAATCTACAATCTAAAATCTACACTCTAAAATTTCCACACCTCTCCCCAAAAGCGACGCCTGCAGAGGATCCCCAAGCGAATGTCAATCCGTTTGGAAAACCTCACAGGCGTCGCCAGTAAAGCCCAGTTTTGTATTTAGAACAAACCGAGGGTCAGCGATTCGGCGATCGGGAAAGTCGCGCCAATTCCCAACCAGAGGGTGACTGCGGTTCCGAACAGGAACACGGCGGTCGCCACCGGACGACGGAAGGGATTTTGAAACTTGTTCACGCTTTCAATAAAAGGAACGAAAATCAAACCCAGGGGAATCCCAGCCATCATGGCAATCCCCAACAACTTGTTAGGGACGATCCGCAGGATTTGGAAGACGGGCCACAAATACCATTCCGGGAGAATTTCCAACGGAGTAGCGAAGGGGTCGGCAGGTTCTCCCACCATTGCGGGGTCGAGAACGGCCAAGCCGACGCACAGGGCGATCGTTCCCAAAATCACGACCGGGAAAACATAAAGCAGGTCGTTAGGCCAAGCAGGTTCGCCATAGTAATTATGGCCCATCCCCTTAGCTAACTTGGCGCGCAGCATCGGATCGCTCAGATCCGGCTTTTTCAAAATAGACATAGTTAAGAGTCCTCTCCTGATTTGAAAATCGGTAGGCGCGAGCGAGGAGTATCGCTCCCGGTACCTTGACAGTCCCCGACCTCAAGGGACGGGGATTCTCGCTTCATCGGGAGTCCAACGACTTTCCCCTCGGCGAGCTTCTTGACCGTGTGCCCCACGGCTGCAAAAGCTGTTTCAAGTGTGCCGCCCATTGCGAGCCAGGTTCCTCCGGTTGACCGCGAGAGGCTGTAGGCGGATCGTCTTAATTCTATCCAAAAGCCTTACCAGAAGGACGGGGCTGGTATCCCATTATTTTTGGTCATCGAACCCCGACAGACCGAGTTGGCAGGCGGTTTCCTTTCCCCAGAGTCCCCGATGTTCCTCTATTCTCTAGTTGACCGCAAGCTATGGCTACGGGTTGCTGGTCTCATCCCGATGGTAGGGCTTTGCCCTTCCTGCCGGGTGAGGAATCGACAAGGGTGGGGGATCCATGTATCCCGAGGCTCACCTTTGAGGTAGAGCGCGGGAGCGATCGCCCCCCGAACCCCCCATTGAGTTAGCGGTTTACAACGGACCGGAAATCCCTTGTTTGCGGATCATCAAGAAGTGCAGCAACATGAACACCGCAATCAGCCAAGGCAGGACGAAGGTGTGCAGACTGTAATAGCGAGTCAACGTCCCTTGACCGACGCTGGTGCCGCCGCGCATCAACTCGACGATTGTCGAACCGACGACCGGAATGGCTTCGGGAACGCCAGAAACGATTTTAACGGCCCAATAGCCAATTTGATCCCAGGGTAAAGAATATCCAGTCACGCCGAAAGACACGGTAATCACGGCGAGAATCACCCCGGTCACCCAGGTCAGTTCGCGAGGTTTTTTGAAACCCCCCGTCAGATAGACCCGGAACACGTGCAGGATCATCATCAAGACCATCATGCTCGCAGACCAGCGATGGATCGAGCGAATCAGCCAACCGAAGTTGACTTCGGTCATGATGTATTGAACGGAAGCAAAGGCTTCGGTCACCGTGGGCCGATAGTAGAAAGTCATAGCGAATCCAGTAGCGAACTGGATTAAGAAGCAAACCAGGGTAATCCCGCCCAAGCAATAGAAAATGTTAACGTGAGGCGGGACGTACTTGCTGGAGATGTCATCAGCGATCGCCTGAACTTCTAAGCGTTCTTCAAACCACTGATAGACTTTGGAGTTAGATACCTCTTTTGAAAACATGAACGAAGCGTTCCGAAAGAATATTAGCCGTCGATCAAAAATGTAACATAGTCTAAACAAGGTTTTCATAAATCCCAGCCAGCCGCATCGATTCTGGGGTGGGGGAGCGCCGAGGGGAGCGACCTTTGGGGAGCGCCGACCGTCGGCGATCGCTCGTTTCCGTGGCTGCCGTTTTTGCGGCTCGTTCTCCTTCACCGGACGGCAGATGAGTATTTTTGAGACTTCGACCGTAAGTAATATGTACAAACGAGTTTTCTCCGTTGCTTTCGTCTTCGTGCTACAACTGGCTATCGCTTTCGGCTGTTGGGTCGCTCCGGCAGCAGCTCTAAGCGAAGACCAAAATTTATTCATGCAAGTTTGGCGAATTGTCAATCAAGCGTATGTGGACGAATCTTTCAACCATCAAAATTGGTGGTTTGTCCGTCAAAATGCCCTCAAACATCCGTTTAGAAATCGGGAGGAAACCTACGAGGCGATCGAAAAAATGCTCGCCCGTCTCGACGATCCGTTTACCCGCTTTTTAAGGCCCGAACAATATCGCAGTTTGCAAGTCAATACCTCGGGAGAATTGACCGGAATTGGGTTGCAAATTGCCCTGGATGGGGAAACGGGAACGATTGAAGTGGTCGCCCCGATTGACGGTTCTCCCGCTCAAGCTGCCGGGTTACAACCGCGCGATCGCATTGTGGAAATTGATGGGGTGTCCACCGTCGGTCTGACCCTCGACGAAGCGGCGGCGAAAATGCGCGGTCCGATCGGCACGACGGTGACCCTGACCGTGAGCCGAGGAAGCGAGGCGACGACGGAATCCGTGGCTTTGGTGCGCGATCGCATCGCCCTCAATCCGGTGGTGGCCGACTTGAAAACCACCCCCGACGGTTTCAAGGTCGGTTACATCCGCTTGAGTCAATTTAATGCCAACGCGACCGAAGAAGTCGGACGGGCGATCGAAGAGCTGGAAAATCGCGGCGTCAACGGCTACGTCCTCGACTTGAGGAACAATCCCGGCGGACTGCTGCAAGCGGGGGTCGAAATCGCCCGCCTATGGCTCGATCGCGGCACGATCGTCTACACGGTGAACCGCCAGGGGATTCTCGGCAGTTTCGACGCCACGGGACAAGCCCTCACCGATGCCCCCCTCGTGGTTCTCGTCAATCAAGGCACGGCGAGCGCCAGCGAAATTCTCGCCGGAGCCTTGCAAGATAACGGGCGCGCTCAGTTGGTCGGCGAAAAAACTTTCGGTAAGGGGCTGATTCAATCCCTGTTCGACCTCGCCGACGGTTCGGGCGTCGCGGTGACCGTGGCGAAGTACGAAACGCCGAATCACCACGATATCAACAAGTTGGGCATCGTTCCCGATGTGGTGGTCGCGGCGGAGGCGATCGGTCGTAACGGACTGGCGACGGAAGCGGACAATCAATACCGAGCGGCGGTCGAGCGGTTGAGCGAACAAGTGGTGGTCGCCAACGCCCCCTAAATTCTCTCGCCAGCGATCCGCTTGTCAAAGTGACACATCGGCGAACCTCAAGGCACGGGAGAGGTCTTAGGCTGATCTCAGTAACGCAAAAGAGGAATCCGTCATGTCCGTTTCTCGTGCCAACCCTTGCTGTCCGCTCGATTCATTTGCCAATACTCAGGGGTGTTCCCTCCCGCCTAGGATCGAGATCGGGAGCGGACGACGGGGAGATCCCCCCGCCGAACCCGGAGGGTCGATCGCCGAAGCACGCGCCCGTGCTGCCCGTTGCGCTCGCCAGGGAGAGTACGACGCGGCGATCGCCGCCTTGAACGGCGCGATCGCCTCGGGTTCTCCCCAGGCGAGGGATTATAACAATCGCGGTTTGATGTACTTCTATCGCGGCGATCTCGAGGCGGCGATCGCCGATTTCAACCGGGCGATCGCCCTCGACGACCATCTGTCTCAGGCTTACAACAACCGAGGCAACGCCTACGCCCGTCAGGGGCTCCTCGTCGAAGCCTCGATCGACTACGATCGCGCCCTCGACCTCGATCCATTCAACGGACGGGCCTGGATCAACCAAGGGATGACCTTGCGCGACTTGGAAATTTACGAACTGGCTTTGGAAAGCTTCGATTTTGCCCTCGCCCTGGGCGAACACGCGGCGATCGCCTATGCCGAACGCGGTCGCACTTACCACGAATTAGGTGATTGGAACGCGGCGATCGCCGACTACCGCCGCAGTCAAGCCGTCCTCGATCTCGACCCCTCCCTCGACGAGGCCGATCGCCGTCGCCGTTCCCGTCAGCTCGACCGAGCTTTACGCCAACTGCTGTCCCCACAATCCCCCGGGGACGAAGGGTGAAGCGTCGCTCACGGGGTCGCCAGATCGGAAGCCGATTCCGCCACACTTTCGGTTTCCGGTTGCTTCCAAATAATCTGTATTTCCGTCGGATCGACCTTGTAGCTTTGCTCTTCCATCAAATTCACCGTTTGTTCCGGGGAGAAATAACGGCTGAAATCCGCTTGCAGGCGATCGACCCGACGGTTCGTTTTTTGAACTTCCGCGCGAATCTCGTCGAGTTTTTCCTGCTGGGTTTCTTGATACGGCACTAACTTGACTAACGTGGAGACCGCCACCACCGAAACGAGCAACTGAACTGCTAATTTAGTAGTGACTTCCGCCGCGATCGCCCGATGGGGATGGCGTCGTGACGGTTGCCGACGCGGACGACGTTTGGACTGACGCCCTTCAATCGGAACGAGCGGGGGTCTGGGAGGTTGGATGGCGTTCATGATCTTGAAATTCCGTGCGGATCCCGAAAAATACGAAGCTTTTCGCGAAGGGGGGCGTTGAATTGAGTGGGGTTGAAGAGCATTCCTCTGAAAACCGCTCGATCGCCGGACTGTAGCGCGAGGACGAGGGGCGAGACGGCGAGCGGGGGACGATACCTGCCGCGATCGTTCGAGGTTTGGAGCGATCGCGGCAGGCATCAGGCACAATGACGCCCCGACTCTACTTGTAGAGTTCGGTCGCCAAGCGGAAGGCTAAGAAGCCCGGCAGCAAGGCGATGACTAACGCGGTCAAGACTTGAGCTTCAGAAAGTCCCATAGATTAAACCTCCTAAAATAAGAGCGAATTCTTATCCAATTTCCGGTATATCGTCCATTTCTGGAAGAACTTGTTACAAGATGCAATATAAATCGATAAGATTCAAGTCCCCCGATCGATTCCCAGGGTAGCGCCCCAGGCGATCGCCCCCGCTCTCCCCGTAGACTTCAACGGCAGACAATCGAGCCATGACAAGGGGTTGCCAGACGATCCCGCCCTTGCGATCCCCAAAAATCTCCCCCGGGTCGATCGAGCCATCGATCGGGTAGCGAGAACGGTTATCCTAGAACAAGGTTAAGCTTGCCGATCCCTCGGGCGTCCTCGGCCTTCGATCGCCCGTGAAAAACCGTTTCGGTTTTGAGGAGCTGCCCCATCGAAGAACAAAAAAATTTGTCAAAATATCGTTAATGGTCAACCAATTTTTAGACTTTTACCCCAACGACCTAGGATTTCATACATTTCTCTTATTGGCAATCTTGGTTGCCTTAGAAGGCGTCTTGTCTGCAGATAACGCGATCGCCTTAGCCTCGATCGCCCAAGGACTGCCCGACAGCAAGCGACAACGGCAAGCCCTCGATATCGGCTTGATCGCCGCTTTCGTCCTGCGCATGACCCTGATCGTCATGGCGACTTGGGTGATCCGCTACTGGCAATTCGAGTTAATGGGTGCCTTGTACCTGTTGTGGTTGGTGTTTCAGTATTTCACCTCCGCCGAAGACGAAGAAGGACACCATCACGGTCCGCGCTACACGTCCCTGTGGCAGACCATTCCCCTGATTGCCATGACCGATTTGGCCTTTTCCCTCGATAGCGTCACCGCCGCGATCGCCATCTCCGAGCAAACCTGGATCATTCTAACCGGAGCCACGATCGGTATTATCGCCTTACGGTTTATGGCGGAATTGTTCATCCAGTGGTTGAAAATTTACACCCATCTCGAAGATGCGGGCTATATTACCGTCGGTTTTATCGGGTTGCGCCTCCTCTTGCGGGTAGTTGACGAGCAGATCGTTCCCCCGGAATGGCTGACTGTTATTGTGGTGATCGCCTTGTTTATTTGGGGCTTTTCCGAACGTCGTCTCGAAGAACCCGAGGCGGAAACCGAAGCGGAGGCGATCGCCGACGGCGAACGGTCCGGCGAGACTTAGAATGCCCGGAGAAAGGCGCGATCGCCTTTCCCCGCGCGTACCGGAACCGTTCGACGAGAAGCAGTCGTTACCCTACTCGTACAGCCAACGGTGGCTACTTTCTTCCCAAGACACGAGTTCTTCCTCTTTAAACCAAAGGGCGATCTCCCGTTGGGCCGTTTCGACCGCATCGGAACCGTGGATCAAGTTGCGACCGACGCTGATGCCGAAATCGCCCCGGATCGTTCCGGGTTCGGCACTCAGGGGATTGGTGGCGCCGATCAGCTTGCGAGCGGAAGCGACCACGCCTTCACCTTCCCAAACCATTGCCACGACGGGGCTGGAGGTGATGAAGTTCACCAAGCTGGAGAAAAAGGGTTTTTCTCGGTGGACGTCGTAATGCTGTTCGGCGAGTTCGCGGCTGACAGTCATGACTTTAAGACCGACGAGTTTAAAGCCCTTGCTTTCAAAGCGACCGACGATCTCGCCGACGAGTCGGCGCTGGACTCCATCGGGTTTGATGGCGATAAAGGTACGTTCCAAAACGATCTCCTACAACTGGATCTGAGCATACAGAACCCAGATTATCTCAGAATTTGGCGTTTCGGAGGGGAATCGTCGAACCCGACTGGGCCGTAGTGCGATCGCCCGAAGCCGTACCATCGACTTGCCGTCCTCAAACTGTAAGGATGGAAAAGCCAACTTAGTGAACATGAGTAAGGCTATACAATATTTTCCTCTGCTATGCAAGACATTTAGATCCCCCTAAATCCCCCTTAAAAAAAAGGGACTTTCCTCGATCCCCCCCTATCCCCCCTTCGCCCCCCTTTGAAAGGGTAGGGATCGGCGCTATACCTCATCAGACGCCCGAGTGCTGTAACATTGCCGATCGAAGAAGATAATGAGTGACATCCTCCCGACGCTGAATCAAAGATTACAGCGCGGGCTTCCCAGCCTCACGATTGGGTATTCGGGCCCCGCGCCACTTATCTAGGTCATAGACCCCCGACAGACCGACTTGACAGGCGGTTTCCGTTCCCCAGAGTCCCTGGGATACTACGTTTTCTAGTCCACGATGCAAAACCATCTCTGCTGCAGCACGTTCGCGATGCGTTCGATACCCACACTCAGGACAATGATGCTCTCTGACTTCCAACCCCTTGCTGACCGTAGCAAGGCAGTTGGGGCAGGTTTGACTGGTGCCGTTGGGATTGACTTTAGCAAAGTAGACTCCCCGTTTCCAGCAAACCCATTCCGTCAGAGACAGGAATTGTCCGAAGGCAGCATCTACACAATCTTTTCGCAGCATTCCTCTCGTCAACCCCGTGACGTTGAGATCTTCTGCAAAGATGGTTTGTGCCCCGCCTTTTCCCAGTTTTGAGAACCCTTCTGTTTTCGTGCTGCTCTGCGTTGCAGCAATTTCAGCTTGCGTTGCATCGACTTGAAAAACTGGGGTCGCTCTTGGAAAGAGCGATCGGAAGCGCTCAAGAATCGCTCCAATCCCAGGTCAATCCCGATCGCGCGACCGTGAACTGGAGCATCGGGAACTGATACGCTCGACTCAATCGTGACGACAACGTACCATTGTGTACCCCGTACCCTGGACAGTACCCTTACCTGTATCCCCCCAACCCCCCTTTGAAAGGGGGGCGAAGGGGGGATGCAGGTTGATAGACACTTTCCCAATTTTTGGCAACTTGATTGTGAAGCCATTGATGGGATTGTTCTTGAATTGGGGAAACACAAAGGATTTGAACTGACCGAACTTTTTGAAACGAGGGAATCCGTGTCCCCGTTTCACAAATGCCTCCCAGGTATCGTGCAGTCTGCGAATTGTGGTCTGTAACACCTGAGAATGTACCTTACCTAGATGCGGGAATTGCTTCTTTGCTTTGGGCAGGTTATTCTGCTGACGGTGGTAAGACGGGAATGGCTCATCGGCGGGAATGATGTATTCCCTTTCCAACGAACATCGGTCTACCGAACACTTACGAGAAGCAATCCAGTCTTTGAGTTCGCGTAAAGCGTAGTTATATACGCCTGTGCACGTCTCAAGCCACGACCGCAGTTCAGTCTGCTGTACGACATTTGGATAGATTCGGTAGGTGTAGTTCATGGTCAGCATGACTATAATTTACTACAGACTATAGCTGCTGATAAATGCTGGTCTCATCCCCATCGTAGGGCTTGACCCTTCCCGCAGGGTGGGGATGAGACTTTTCAAGGGGAGTCCATGTATCCTGACGCTGATGCTTCGCATACAGCGCGGGACTTATAGCTCCCCGAACCCCTCAAAAGTTAAATCGAAACATCATCACTCCAATCATAAATCCAACCCAATCTTTAAGAATGACCTCCCAAAATCTCGACTGGTATCTTAAGGAAGCGGAAGCCTATGCTGGAACAGCCAGCGTACAACCTGACGGATCTAATTTTTCTCTGACCCCCCCTTCACAATTATCTTTAAAATACGATCGCTTGCGTCAACATTTAGCTCAGATTGGTAGTCCAACTACAATAGCGATTAATTGGTCGATCGCCAGTTCCAAAATCTCTCGCAACGGCTCCTCGTCCAAGTTCGTTGGTGTTCCTTCTGCGCAACCCCTTACTCTCATCGATCTGGACAGGCTTTATCGAGAAGGCTATCTCATGAAAAAGTTATCGCCGGAAGATTTATATCAATTTCCAGTCCACACATTAGGGGGGGCTTATTTCCAATATATGTGTCGCGGGAAATTTTACGAATTCGATAAAAATCCGACAATTCCTCGTTCGGAAATTGAGTGGCTTTTTCGCTCGATCCGCCAAACCCATGACTTTTACCATCTAATCACGGAAATTTATCACTACGGGTGGGATGGGGGATTTGTTATGTACGAGAAGCCTGAATGTTACGAACGAGATCGACTCATTTTAACCGAGGAACTCTGTCTTTATGGGTTCATGATGGGTCAAGTTCGTTTACAAGCCGCCGTTCCCATTGTTGCAGAGTGGATTGAAACGGGACTCGAAGAGGCTCGCAAATGGTTGAAAGAGGCATTTCCACTGTGGCAAAAAACGAAAAACTACAACTCAGTAAAAAAGTTTGTCTTTCCCAACTTTATTGCAACCTGCGAAAAATTTACCTATGCGTCTTTCAAACTGGGAAGGTTGACGTCAAAAGTAACCGTTGAAGACTATTTATCAGATCTCGAAGGTCGTTTAACCCCTTTATCTCCCTCTGCCACCGTTACCGAACGCGAATATCGTCAAAAAATGCTGGAAAGTTTCGAGCGGGGACTGCGAAGTTACTCGCTTCTTGGAATGAAATGGGAGCGTTATTTAGGAAATTCTCTGCAAGAAATTCGAGAGTTTTTAAACATCCCTCGCCGCCAACATTTTCAGTCCGGCTCTCACTATCTGGATGCGGATTGTTATTAATGTTGTTATTAATGTTGTGATGAATGTTCAATGACGAGCTTTACTCCTATAGCCCTCCTCAATCGGTTGAAAAATTCATCGGTTGTAGGGACATGACAATGCCGTATTCCGACTGAAATCCTTGGGAGGGAGAGCATCTTACTCCCGACTTGGGTTACCAATTATTTAGGAATGCTATATGCATTTTAAAAGAGAAACAGCTTACTATAGTGCGACTGCTAAACGTTGTACTCGACAGCTTACCAGGGAGGTCAAGGGACGCGCATGGGTTTAGAGCCGATACGAGAAGAAACCGACACCGGGGCCGATCGCCGAGCCCCCAACGAATCGGGGGTGGAGGAGGACGATCGCCCGGCGGCGAAAGACGTAGCGCCGTCGTGGACGATCGAGCAGAGCGAAGAACTCTATCGGATTAAAGGATGGGGAGAACCGTATTTTTCCATTAATGCGGCGGGACACGCGATCGTTTCGCCGAAAGGGGAACGCGGCGGGTCGTTGGACCTGTACGAGTTGGTGCAGGCCCTCAAGTTGCGCGATCTGGGATTACCGTTGCTGATTCGCTTTTCCGATATTTTGGAAGATCGGATCGAGCGGCTCAATGCCTGTTTTGCCAAGGCGATCGCCCGCTACAAGTATCCCGGAAGCTATCGCGGGGTGTTTCCGATCAAGTGCAACCAACAGCGACATTTGATCGAGGATTTGGTGCGTTTTGGCGAACCCTATCAATTCGGTCTCGAAGCCGGATCGAAACCGGAGTTGGCGATCGCCTTGGCGACGTTGAAGACACCGGGAGCGTTGCTGATTTGTAATGGGTATAAAGACCGAGCCTATATCGAAACGGCGATGTTAGCCCGACGCTTGGGCCAAACGGCGATCGTCGTCCTCGAACAGGTGGAAGAGGTGCAGATCGCCATCGACGCGGCGCGATCGCTCGGAATCGATCCGGTCTTGGGAGTGCGCGCCAAATTGACGAGCAAGGGAATCGGACGTTGGGGCGGTTCCTCGGGCGATCGCGCCAAATTCGGGCTGACGATTCCGGAGATCGTACGGGCGATCGAGCAGTTGGAAGCGGCGAACATGCTCCACTGTTTGCAACTGCTGCACTTCCATATCGGTTCTCAGATTTCCTCGATTAGCGTGATTAAAGACGCCATCCGCGAAGCGAGTCAGATTTACGTGTCTTTGGCTCAATCCGGGGCGCAGATGAAATATCTCGATGTCGGCGGCGGTTTGGCGGTGGACTACGACGGGTCGAAAACCAATTTCCACGCCTCGAAAAACTACAACATGCAGAATTATGCCAACGATATCGTCGCCGAGGTGAAAGAAGCCTGTCAAGAGCGGGATCTTCCCGTGCCGACGTTGATTAGCGAAAGCGGACGGGCGATCGCCTCCCATCAGTCTGTATTGGTGTTTGACGTCCTCGGAACGAGCGAGGTCTGCACGGATCTGCCCGAACCGACTCAGGAGAAGGAACACCTGATTTTACGCAATCTCTACGAAACCTATCGGGCGATCGCGGTCGAAAATTATCAGGAAGCCTATCACGACGCCATCCAGTTTAAAGAAGAAGCAATTAGCTTGTTCAATTTCGGCTATTTGAGCTTGCGCGAACGCGCCAGGGCCGAGCAGTTGTATTGGGCCTGTTGTCGCAAAATTCAGGCGATCGTCGGCGAACAGGAATACGTTCCCGACGATTTGGAAGATCTCGAAAAAATTATGGCGTCGATCTATTACGTCAATCTCTCCGTATTCCAATCGGCCCCGGATAGTTGGGCGATCGACCAGCTCTTCCCGATCGTCCCCCTGCACCGCCTCGACGAAAAGCCGAACATCCGCGCGACCCTCGCCGATCTCACTTGCGATAGCGACGGCAAAATCGACCGTTTTATCGACCTGCTCGACGTCAAATCCTTACTGGAGTTACACCCGCTCCACCCCGACGAACCTTATTATTTGGGGATGTTTCTCGGGGGAGCTTATCAGGAAATTATGGGCAACCTCCATAACTTATTCGGCGATACCAATACGGTGCATATCAAGTTAACCCCGAAGGGGTATCAAATCGAACACGTGGTCAAAGGAGATTCGGTCACCGAAGTCCTCGGTTACGTCCAGTACGACGCCGAAGATTTAGTCGAAAGCATTCGCAAGCAAACGGAACAAGCTTTGCAAGAAGGAACGATTACCTTGCAAGAATCCCAACGGCTATTGCGAAATTACGAACAAAGTCTGAGCGGCTATACTTACTTAAATTCCTAACGAGCCAGTCCCTGGGAACGGAGACCTCTCGGTCGGGAAATATAGTTCTCACGAAATCTGTGTTTTAGCAGGTGCGCTCGATCGGCGATCGAGCGCACCTGCTTTTAGAGCGATCGCCCGACAAACAGCTAGGCTTTTGCTGTTTTAAAGTCTACAGAAATATCGAGAATTTTGACGAGAAAGCCCCATTTATCTGCTATTTCATCGATAATTTTAGCTGTCGGTTTTCCCGCCCCATGTCCCGCTTTGGTTTCGATCCGAATTAAGACTGGATGGGTGCCATTGTGAGCAGCTTGTAAAGCAGCAGCAAACTTAAAACTATGGGCGGGAACTACGCGATCGTCCCGATCTGCCGTCGTAATTAAAGTCGCGGGATAAGCCGTACCCGATTTGAGATTGTGTAAGGGAGAATACGCATATAAAGCTTTAAATTCTTCTGGATTTTCCGGAGAACCAAAATCCGAACACCAAGCCCAACCGATGGTAAATTTATGGAAACGCAACATATCCATCACGCCGACGGCGGGTAAAGCGGCGGCGAATAAATCCGGGCGTTGCGTCATGCAGGCGCCGACTAATAAACCCCCATTACTCCCTCCGGCGATCGCCAATTTTTCAGTCGAGGTATAGCGGTTTTCAATTAACCATTCCGCCGCCGCAATGAAGTCGTCAAATACATTTTGTTTGTTTAACTTTGTCCCCGCTTGGTGCCAGTCTTCCCCGTATTCGCCGCCGCCGCGTAAATTAGGAATGGCTAAAATTCCCCCGAGTTCCATCCACACTAACTGACTGACAGAAAAGGTCGGCGTTAGGGAGACATTGAAACCGCCATAACCGTATAAATACGTCGGATTGTTGCCGTTGCGCTTTACCCCTTTTTTGTGGGTGACAAACATCGGAATGCGAGTGCCATCTTTACTGTGGTAAAAGACTTGCTCGATCGCGTAATCTTCGGGATCGAAATCGACCGTAGGCTGACGGTAAATCGTACTTTCACCCGCGACCATATCGTAGCGATAAATCGTCGTCGGCGTCGTGAAGCTGGTGAAGCTGTAAAAGGTTTCCGTGTCGCTACGTTTGCCGCCAAAACCCCCTACAGAACCGACGCCGGGTAATTCGACTTCGCGCACGAAAGTTCCGTCGAGATTAAAGATTTTAATTTGACTGCGGGCGTCTTTCAGATATTCGGTGATGAAACGGTTATTGAGAACCCCAATTCCTTCGAGGGTTTCTTCAGCTTCGGCAATAATTTGCGATCGCGTTCCCGTATCGATATCGATCGCGATAATCCGTCCTCGGGGGGCGTCGAGATCGGTTTGAAACCAGAAGCGGCGATCGTCATTATCTATAAAACTATAACTGGCTTCAAAGTTTTGAATTAATTCGACCACTTGAGCATCTGGGTCGGTCAAGTCTTTATAAAAGACTAAATTTTTCGGATCGGTTCCTTTCCAGACACTAATAATTAAATACTTGCCATCCTCGGTGACGCCTCCACTAAATCCCCACTCTTTCTCGTCGGGGCGTTCGTAGATGAGAACGTCTTCGGATTGGGGGGTACCCAAGCGATGGTAGTAGAGTTTTTGGTAGTAGTTGACACTTTCAAATTGTGTTTTTTCGTCGGGTTCGTCGTAGCGACTGTAGAAAAATCCTAGATGGTCGTGCGTCCAGGACGCACCGGAAAATTTAATCCATTTTAAACGATCCGAGAGATCCTCGCCGCGATCGATCTCCAAAACGTGCCATTCTTGCCAATCCGAGCCGGAACGGGATAATCCGTAGGCCATATAACGGGCATTTTCGCTAATGGCAATTCCGGAAAGGGCGACGGTTCCATCTTCGGAAAGGGTATTGGGATCGAGTAAAACGCGCGGTTCGCCGTCGAGAGATTCGAGGACGTAGAGAACGCTTTGATTTTGGAGTCCGTCGTTTTTAAAATAAAAATAGCGGCGATCTTTTTTGAAGGGGGTTCCGTATTTTTCGTAGTTCCACAGTTGGGTGAGACGGTCTTTAATGAGCTGCGTTTCGGGGATGGTTTCGAGATAGGAAAATGTAACTTTATTTTGGGCTTCTACCCAAGCTTTTGTTTCTTCGGACTCGGGATCTTCGAGCCAACGGTAGGGGTCGGGGACGGCGGTTCCGTGGTAGTTATCGACGATATCGCTTTGGCGGGTTTGGGGATAGTTGAGAAGGTTTTGCGGGTCGGACATTTTTGAGAGTTTCTCACAGTATTTCTCAGTGTATCTTATTTTTTTGAAGGAATTAAGGATCGCTTTTGCCAATCTGGGGAAGCGGCGGGGACGACGATACTCCTGTCTCCCGTTTACGGTCCGGGCTAACCCGGGCAATATGCGGCTTTGATGTGCGATCGCGGTTTTGATTTTGACAGCAGCACGCCGAACGCCCCAAGAATCGGTACGATGGATATGATTGGGAGAGAAAATTTTATTCTGAGCTTTCTCTCGTTTTTGAAAACTCCAAAATGTTGGGGAGAAACATTTCATGGATCTGGTTGTACTCCAGAATTGGTTAGATAATGCTTCTTTTGCCGTCCTCTTTTTAACCATGCTCGTGTATTGGGTTGGGGCGGCATTTCCGGGAATTCCAGCGCTGTCGGCGTTGGGAACGAGTGGGATGGCGATCGCCAATTTATCGATGGCGGCGTTACTTGCGGCCCGATGGCTGGAAGCGGGTTATTTCCCGTTGAGCAATCTTTACGAATCCCTCTTTTTCTTGGCGTGGGGGATAACGACGATGCATTTAATTGCCGAACAAATGAGCCGTTCGCGCTTGGTCGGCGTGGTGACGTCCCCGGTGGCGATGGCGATTACGGCATTTGCGGCGTTGTCGCTACCGGACAAAATGCAGGTGTCGGAACCGTTAGTCCCGGCCCTCAAATCGAATTGGCTGATGATGCACGTCAGTGTCATGATGATTTCTTACGCGACGTTGATGGTCGGTTCGCTGTTGGCGATCGCCTTTTTGGTGGTCACTCGCGGTCAAAATATCGAATTGCGGGGCAGTTCGATCGGCAACGGCGCCTATCGCAGCGATCGCTACCGACTGCAACGTAACGGCGAAACGGCGGCGGTTACGGCGGCTGAGTCGTCGAATTCCCCCCAGAATGGGGCGAGTGCGATCTTCGGCGATCGCAACGGTCAAGCTACGGGCGCCAGTGTCGCCGTTCTCGATTATGTCGAAGTCGAAACTGCGCGATCGTTAAGTCCGCAAGTCAAGACCACCGCCGCCGAACCCCTATCCCCCCAACGTCTCAGCCTCGCCGATACCCTCGATAACATCAGCTATCGGATTATTGGATTGGGCTTTCCCCTCCTCACCATCGGCATTATTGCCGGGGCCGTTTGGGCGAACGAAGCCTGGGGGTCGTATTGGAGTTGGGACCCGAAAGAAACCTGGGCTTTGATTACGTGGTTGGTTTTCGCCGCTTACTTGCACGCGCGCATTACCCGAGGGTGGCAAGGACGGAAACCCGCGATTTTAGCCGCTACGGGTTTTGTCGTGGTCTGGATCTGCTATCTTGGGGTCAATCTTTTGGGTAAAGGGCTGCATTCTTACGGTTGGTTCTTTTAAGACGTAATCACGACGGGCGGCGATACGCCGGAGGCGTCGCTAAGCGCAAGGCGCGATCGCCGAGCCAATTTCAAACGTTCGCACTCAACAGTTAAAACATTAAGAACGGGGAGAGAAAGGATGCAAAATGGATTTGAGTCCCTCGGTTACGATGACGTCATCTCTACCAGTGCAAGTAATTTAATGTTTCAATGCACGTTTAAGGTGAGCGAATTTATGGCGCTTCTGCAAACCAAATTAGAAGAAGAAAATTTATTTTCCGAAGGTTTGGACTGCGAAGTGCTCAGTCCCGGTCAAAAATGGCGTCGCGGTAAGGTGATGTTGCGTCTGGAATTCTATCCAGAAGGGACGGAAATGACGACGACCCAACCCTCTGAGATGCCCGAATACTCCCCGTCGGATACGGAGTAAGGTGGTTCTGGGGCGAGGTTGATTCGCCCCTTTTTTTGGCAAGTGGGGAGTCGGAATCTCTGTGGGGGGCAGATGAGTGCTACCTTCTCCCCATTCCCGATTTCCCCAATCTAAAATCCCAAATCCAAAGTCCAAAATCCCCCATGTCCCCCTGGACGCCCCTACACGCCCACATCCATACAACGTTACGATCGCGGCAACTGGTCGGACGCAACGATCGCCTGTTGATTGCAGTGTCTGGCGGTCAGGATTCTTTGTGTTTGCTGCAACTGTTGCGCGATTTACAGCCGAAATGGAATTGGGATCTCGCGATCGCCCATTGCGATCACCGATGGCGCCCGGATTCGGCTGAGAATGCGGTTCACGTGGGACGACTCGCCGCACGGATGGATCTTCCGTTTTATCTGGAAACGGCCCGATCGCCTGTGGAGACGGAAGCGGCGGCTCGGAGTTGGCGCTATCGTGTTTTAGAACGGATCGCCTGCAAGGATGGGTTTGGGGCGATCGCCACGGGACATACGGCGAGCGATCGCGCGGAAACTTTACTATTTAACCTGTTACGCGGCACGGGAGCCGATGGCTTGCAAGCGCTGACCTGGAAACGCCCTTTATCTCCAGAAATTGTGCTCGTTCGCCCGCTTTTGGCGGTGACGCGATCGCAAACGGCTGAGTTTTGCGATCGGTTCGCGCTTCCCATTTGGCAAGACGCGACCAATCACGACTTAAAATATACTCGCAACCGCATCCGTCACGAGCTGCTGCCCTATTTAGCCTCTCACTTCAACCCGCAAGTCGAACGCCATTGCGCCCAAACTGCCGAACTCCTGCGCGCCGAGGTCGAATATCTCGAAGCCGTCGCGGCGCAATGGCTGCAGTGTTGCTTACCACAATATACGGAAAAAGTCAAGTCCCCTTCGGTCAAAACGGCACTCAATCGGGAAAAGTTGCGCGATTGTCCGTTAGCCTTGCAACGGCGGGTGATGCGGCAGTGGTGGGAGCAATGGGCCGAGCGATCGCCCAACTTCGAGCGGATCGAGGCCGCGATCGCCCTAATCGACGCCCCCAACGGCACCTGTAGCGATCCCTTTCCGGGAGGGGCGATCGCCCGAGTGTCGGGAGAGTGGATCGAAATCCACCACCCCCCGACCTAGGAAGCAGCTAATTCCCCTTGAGACTCGCCACCGATCAAACCGCTCAAGGCTTCGCGCATTTGGGAGATCGCCTGTTCTTGGTGGCTTTCCCCTTCTTGGAGTTGACCGAGGGAACCGGAAAGCTCTTCGAGCTTGGCTTTGAGAGTATTGAGTCGATCTTGACTCGGTTGCAACACCTCCTCCAAGATATTGACCCGGCCCCACATCTGGGCCACCTGCTGGCGGCGTTCGAGCAACCCCTGTTGAGACGAGCGAATTTCCTCCTGCTGGCGGTTGAGTTCCTGATTTTTGCCGTCGATCTCCCCGCGAGTTTGGCCGATCTCGTCTTGTAACTGAGAAATTTCGAGATCGAGAGCCTCAAGTTGTTGACGAAGTTGCTCTTGTTGCTCTTCCATCTGTCCCAAAATCGGACCGAGGGCCAACTTTTGGCCGGGATTGGAACCGTCGGCGTGACCCAAACGGCGGGCCAACACCCCTTGATGTTGGCTGAGAATTTCCTGACGTTCCCGGAGATTGCGGCGCTGACCGACGAGAGTTTCGTTGAGCATTTGATAGGCTTCTCGCTCGTCGGCGAGTTCGCTTTCGAGAGCCGAGCGATCGCCCCCCCCTTGATTTAATTTTTGTTGAAGTTCGTCAATGGTATCTTGTTGGAGGCGCAACTCCTCTTCTTGCCCGTTCACGAACTGAAAAATCTTATCGAGGTCTTGTTGGAGATTTTGGACCACCCCTTGCAATTCCTCCAAGGGCATTTTTTCCAAAGCTTCCACATCGACCTTATCGCCGATACTCACCTGTTCCGACGTATCGGCCATTTGAAACAACTGCTGGTGCAACTGCTGTTGGCGTTCGAGGTTCGAGCGCATCGAATCGGCATATTCTTGCTTGAGACTCAACGCGCGTTCGCGAGCTTGAAGGTCGGCGATCGTTTGTTGTAACTGCTTTTGAGCCTCGTGCCAGTCGCGATCGCGATTTTCAACTTCCCCCGCCTGGCGATCGATATCCTCTTGCAACTGCTGGGCCTGAGATCGCTGTTGCTCCACGTGCTGCCAGTGTTCGTCAAACGCCGACTGCCACGCCGAAATCGTTTCAAACGAAACATTGACTTGTGCTTGCAGCGCTTCGGTCGATATACCTGTTTGCGAGAGGTAATCGAGCAGTTCGCGGATATGATTGGCCTGCTCGTCATCGAGTTTAACCGCTTGCGAGAGGTCTTGTTGCTGGGCTTCCAAGCCTTCTTTTTCCGCGCGCAGTTGTTCCCACGCCGCATCGAGTTCCTGTTGTTTTTGAGTGATTTCCTCGCGCAGGCGATCGGCCTCCTCGCGGGCGCTGTTGATTTCATCCCGTCGAGATTCGAGACCTTCCGCCTCCTGTTGCAGTTGCGTCAGTTCCTCCTCGCGCGTTTGCATTTCCATTTCGCGGCGATTGAGTTCCTGACTTTGGAACGTCAGCGACTGCATCCACTGCTCGATTTCTTCTTCTTTAGTCTTATATTTTTCTTGCTGGCGGGAGAAGTTTTGCAAGATCGTCACCAATTGACGGCCCGCCTCTTGGACGCGCTGGACCTGCTTGCTCGCCGTCAGCTCGGCTAAAACCAGGACGCCAGCGTTAAAATTGCTAGCTTCATCGGCTGGGACGATGTCTTCCCCGGGGATGGCAGACCAACTCTGCTCGCCTCGCTGACAAGCTAGGAGTTTGAGTTCGGCCTTACCCCCACCAAAAACTCCGCTCTTTTTTTGTACTTCCGCTAGATACAGCACACCGATCTTCCTCTTGAGTGTCTATGCCCAACTGTGAACGTCAGTTATCCCCGTCGTTAAGTCCATCATAAATTAAACCTAATTCAGGGAAACACTGCGATGAGTTTGCTTTTATTTTGCATTGGCGATCGATGGAAATCTGATTGGCGACAACCCCCAGTGGCACTCCGGGGGGGAATCCCGAGTGAGGTGGTGGCGCTATCGGATGTCATCGCTCGCTTACTTTTGCGGCTTGGGGGGCGATCGCGCCTTGACCGAGGAACGGACCGCGACGGCGATCGCCACCCCGGCCAAAGTCGAGGGCGCCAGTGGGGCGGGTTCCAGTTAGAAAGCCACGGGCTTGAGAACTCGAACCGACGTCCAAATTATTTTATCAGTCCCCCACCGTGCCAGTCGCCCCACCGGAACCGCCGACGAAGCGCCGAGGAATTTGCGGCAACTCATAGCAAAACTCATACCAATTTTGCGGCCCAGAGCTTTGAATAGGAATATAGAGTTAGATCGTCATCGGCTTGCGCGTCGGTGACCGTTGCGAGGCGATCGCCGAAGAAGCGAGTGCTGACCCTCGAACCGCTCCTAAGTCAAGGCTGACAGGTAGCTGCTCTCGTCCGGTCAGATGGAAATGGTTTTAAGGAGAAAATGTTAGCGGCATGCAGGGAAATTTAAATGAAATCGATATTCGCAGCATCCTGCAACTGATTGAACTCGGACAGCGAACCGGAGAACTCTTTGTCGAAGCCTACGCCAGTCCTGCGGGTGGGGGAGATCCTCGTTTTGCCCATCCCGGGGGCGATCGCCCTCGCTATCCCGAGCGATCGCGCCCCCCCGAACAATCCTGGTTCGTCTTTTTTAGCAACGGTCAAATGATCTACGCCGCCGATAGCGACATCAGCTTAGCCCGTTTGCGCGACTACTTGCGTCGCTACAACCTCGAAAACGCCCTAGATACGACCCAAGCCCCTTATATTTCTTCAACCAACGCCCTCGAATACGGATACTTGTGGGCCTTACTCGAAAATCACGTCCTCACCCCAGCCCAAGGGCGCAGTATCATCCAGGGCATGGTTCGCGAAACCCTCTTCGACCTGTTGAGCCTCCATCACGGTTCCTTTATCTTCGAGATGGGCCCGGCCCTGGCCCCCCAACTGACGACCTTAGAAATCGGCTCGTTAGTCACCAAAATCATGAAACAGGTGCAAGAGTGGAAGCAATTTCACCCCCACATTCAATCTCCCAATCAATGCCCCGCCATTTCCGATCCGGTGCAAATGCGAGAAGCGTTACCGGAAAATACCTTTAACAACCTCAGCCGATGGGCCGACGGCAAAACGAACCTGCGTCAAATGTCGCGCTACTTGAATCGGGATATTTTGACCGTCGCCCGCGCGATTTATCCCTTCGTCCAACTCGGTTTGGTGCAGTTGTTTTATCCCGAATCCGACGTGGCGACGCCGCCCAAACGCGAACTGGAACTGCCCGCCGTCGCCCAAGTGCCCCGAGTCGTTTGTATCGACGACGACCTCACCGTCGGCAAAACCGTAGAGTACATGCTCCACGAACACGGCTACGAAGTGACGGCGATCGTCAATCCGCTCAAAGCCTTGAGTTTGGTATTTCAGCTCAAACCGGATTTAATTTTGTGCGATATTACCATGCCCGAACTCGACGGCTATGAAATCTGCGCCATGTTGCGCCGTTCCTCCGCCTTCCGCCAAACGCCGATTATCATGCTCACCGGAAAAGATGGCTTTATCGACCGCGTCAAAGCCCGCATGATCGGTTCGACCGACTACCTGACCAAACCTTTTGGCGAAAGTGAACTGCTCATGCTCGTCGAAAAATATATCGGCCCGGGGGACCCGGAACATCCCGAACCGGAAAGTTTGTTAGCCGACGCCCTCGAAGGGGAACTTTGACCCTCCCCCCATCCCGAGGACGATAATGGGGGCGATCGCCCCCAGATTTCCGAGCCGACGCGGTAGACTAAAGTTAGCTGAATATCGAGCCATATCCGCCGCGATCGGGCAAGGGAGTGAAGGCGCCGGACGTGGGTTCGAGCCGAGTCGGGTCTGGGGGAGTGGCTGGGGAAATGGGAACGGCCATTCGAGGCGATCGCCGCCGCCGTCAGTACCGTCGCGCTCCGGGGAGTGGTGGCACCCCGTCAAAGCATACCGCAGTAAACGACGCCCCGGTTTCACCGGAAAATCACGACTTCCTTCGCGATAGGGGGTCAAATCTGCTATCTTCAGCGTTAGACAGTACCCATATAATAGTGATTATTTCTAGTTCTACTGTCAAAACTAGCCGTCGAGCAATCGGTTTAGCTCCCCCTAGAATTTTGCTCTCTTTTCTGGCACCCGAATTCGGGTTTTCCAGCAAGGGCAACCGAGCCGAATCCAGGCGGGGGATAGACTGTCCCAATCACCATTTGAGCCAGCGAAAGCAGGTAGGAAGTTATGAGTACAGTTCTGGTTGTGGAAGACAGCGTCACGCAACGGGAGATGATCTCAAACCTCCTCAAGGGGAGTGGATTAAATGTTAGCGTGGCCACGGATGGCGTCGAAGCATTAGAGCAGATCCAGGATAAATGTCCCGACCTGGTCGTTCTCGATATCGTCATGCCCCGCATGAACGGTTACGAAGTATGCAGGCGTCTCAAAGCCGATCCAAAAACACAAAATGTTCCCGTCGTGATGTGTTCTTCCAAAGGGGAGGAATTCGATCGCTATTGGGGCATGAAACAAGGCGCGGACGCCTATATTGCCAAACCGTTCCAACCCACCGAACTGGTCGGGACGGTCAAACAACTACTCAGAGGTTGAGGGGTGATCGACTATGGTGGGCAATCCGGATTTTCTCACCGGAATCGGGATGGATCAGGCACCGGAAATCCAAGAACTCGAAAGTCCCGAAGGCGAGTTACACTTGAGATTTTACGTGCCTTCAGGGAACGAGTTTGCCCTTCCGGCAACTGGAATTCACGAAGTGATCGCGTCGTCCCCGGAATGGGTGACCCCCATTCCCAACGTCTCTCCCTTGCTCCTGGGTACCTTAAACGTTCGGGGGCGGGTGATTTGGGTGGCCGACCTCGGTCAGTTTCTCGGAGATCCGTCATCCCTCAACACCGACAGACCGGAGATTCCCATCATTGCCGTGGAAGATCAAGACACTATACTGGGGTTAGCAGTAGATAAAATTGTCGGCATGGACTGGTTGGATGTCGAGCAAGTGCTGCTTCCCACCAACGTTCCAGACAGTATGGCTCCTTTCCTGCGGGGGGAATGGGTATCCGGCGAAAATGGGGAAAAAGTTTTACGATTGCTCGATAGTAACGCAATTTTGCGATCGGCCCGATGGGCCGCATGAGATCGTGCCGCCAGGTGGACGGCCATCCAGGGATGGGGATCCCCCCGTCATCGCCCTTGCAGATCAACAGTCACGAACCTGTAGGGAAACGGCATTGACAGGGCAAATGCTCTAGGGGTTCTCCCTACATCGGCAGGAGGAGGCAAATGGCATCAGGTACGACGGATTATCAACAAGAATACGAACGGGCATTAAACGCCTACAACAACAATAACTACGAGCAAGCCGCTACCATCGTCAATCAACTCGTCGAAGAATATCCCGAAGATCCGAGCGCCCGCCTGCTTGCCGGACATATTTACGGCTACGGTTTGCAAATGTACGACGTGGCCTTGCAGCAGTACGAAGGGGTTCAAACGCTCACCGACGACCCGGCGTATCTCGAACAAGCTTTTCAGGGGATGGACTACATCCGTCAGTACGCCAACGGGGAGCATTACGAACCCGACGACGAAACCGAAAACCTCCTAGAAGATGACATCGCCTTTGACGGCGGCGCGACGGAATACCCCCAGGAAGACGAACAAACTGCCGCTTACGAAGACCTTCCCGGTATCGAGGGAGAAGATCTCGATTTGGCGGAGTCGGACTACGGCGACGCCTTCGATCTCGGCGGTTTGGACTTTGAAGACCTCGATACCGACCTCAACGAAGATCGCAGCCCCTCGGACGCCGAAGACTTGGCCGAGAATCCCTTCAGCGATACGGTCGCCCTCGACGAAGACCGAGAGGGAAGGGCGCAGGGGGCCGAAGGGACGGAAATCCCCGATCCGTTTGCCGCCGACGAAGAGTTACTCGCCGAAGCAGAACAGGCTAACTGGAACGATCCTCTGGCCTCCGACCTGCCCGATTTCCTGCCCGAAGAGGGGGAAATGCCCGATTTAATGGGCGATCCGATGGCCAGTCCGAGTTCGTCGCCCTTTGCGGCGTTCGAGAATGCAGAAGACCTCGATTTAGAGGATCTCGACAAGCCGTTTGCCGATTTTGACGATGCTTTTAGCGATCGCACCGAGGCAATCGAGGGGACGGAGGAAGACGAGTCGTGGAGCGCCCCGCAAAGCCAGCCGAGCCTGTCGCAAATGGCCGACGAGAGTCTCGACGTGTTCGACGAGGTCGAAGAGGCATTTCCGCCGGAAGGGACGGCGCCACCGACGGAAGACGCGACCTTGTTGATGGGCGATCGCCCCGCCAGTTTTCCGGAAATGCACTCCTCCCCGACCTCCGGCGGCCAAAGCCCCGGCAGCTTCGCGCCTCCCCCGGCCACGACGCCGGAAGAAGACTACGAAAACTACGAAACTCAAACTTTCGTCTCCGAACCCTCGGGCAACGGCTACCAGGACAGCTTCGATTTCGACGATTTTGACGATGCCTTTAGCAGTGGCGAACCCGGTGGAGGCATGGGAGCCGACTTCGACGAGGAGGAGGCGATCGAGGGCGAGGGCCTCGGCGAGGGCAATGGCGGCGCGTTCCTAGACGAATTTGAAGATTTTAACGATTTGGATTTGGGCAATTTGCCCGAGTTCGACTTTTCCGACGATACGAGCGGTTCGACCACTGGAGGTTTTGGGATCGACGACGGTAGTATGGGTCTCGGCGATCTCGATCGCGCCTATGCGATGCCGGAAGATACCGACGGCTCGATCATTCGCGACGACGAGATTTTCAGCATTGCCGGGAGCGCGCAGCAAGTTCCCGCCTTCGCCCAGACCGAAAGCCCGCCAGAACCGAGTAGCGTCAACACCGACCCGGGAATGCTCGGGTTCTTGGAAACGGCGAACCTGTCGAAAAAACACATGTGGGTCGGCTTGATGACCGGGGCAATTTCGGCGATCGCCGCCGCCTCGATGAGCTACGCTGCCGCTCGCGGTCAGTGGCCGCGCGTGGTCAAAGACCCGGCCATGGTTCTGGCTGCGGGAGTGGCGGGGATCGTCAGCACCTACGCCTTCGGCAATGTCAGCGCCCGTCAGATCCGCCGCTCCACCGACGACCTGCAATCCCAATTCGATGCGGTGTCCCAGGGGAACTTGAGCGCGCGGGCGACGGTGTTTTCCGAAGATGAATTCGGCCAACTGGCGCACAAGTTCAACCAGATGGCCCGGGTGATCTACACCACCACCGGGGAAGCCCAACGCAAAGCCGAAGAACAAGAACAAGCCCGGGAAGACTTGCAACGTCAGGTGATCCGCTTGCTCGACGACGTGGAAGGGGCGGCGCGCGGCGACCTCACCGTGCAGGCGGAAGTGACCGCCGACGTCCTCGGCGCCGTGGCGGACTCGTTCAACTTGACGATTCAGAACTTGCGCGAGATTGTCTTGCAGGTGAAGTTAGCGGCCCGGCAGGTGACCCGAGGGGCGACGGATAGCGAATCGTTCGCCCGCAGCTTGTCGTCGGACGCCTTGCGCCAAGCGGAAGAACTGGCGGCGACCCTCAATTCCGTGCAGGAAATGACCAAATCGATCCAACGGGTGGCCGACAGCGCCCGGGAGGCGGAAGACGTGGCCCGTTCGGCGTCGGCGACGGCCCTCAAAGGGGGGGAAGCGGTGGAACAAACCGTGGTCGGGATTTTGGAAGTGCGCGAGACGGTAGCAGAAACGACGCGAAAAGTCAAGCGATTGGCGGAATCGTCTCAAGAAATTTCCAAGATCGTCGCCGTGATTTCTTCGATCGCTTCGCGGACGAACTTACTCGCCCTCAACGCCAGTATCGAAGCGGCCCGGGCCGGAGAAGCGGGACGCGGGTTCGCGATCGTCGCCGACGAAGTGCGCCAGTTGGCCGACCGATCTGCCAAAGCCCTCAAAGAAATCGAACAGATCGTCATGCAGATCCAAAGCGAGACCGGGGCGGTGATGATGGCGATGGAAGAAGGCACCCAACAGGTGATCGAAGGGACCAAACGGGCCGAACAAGCCAAGCGCGCCCTGGAAAATATCATTCAGGTGACCAACCGGATCGACGTGTTGGTGCGATCGATTACCGCCGATACGGTGGAGCAGACGGAAACCTCGCGCTCGGTCGCCCAGGTGATGCAGGCGGTGGAATTGACCGCCCAAGAAACCTCCCAGGAAGCCCAACGGGTCTCCGTTTCCCTGCAAAACTTGGTCGGCGTCGCCCGCGACTTGCTCACCTCCGTGGAACGCTTCCGGGTCGAAACCGTCGAACGCCGCTAAAGACGGGAGCGATCGCCGCCGCGAACCGATCGCTACAGCGCCCCTCTCGTTATAATGCAGGTGGGTTCCGGTCTCGACCCCCGAGTGGCGATCGCCCTCAAGGAGAGACGCAACGATCTTCGGGTTCGAGCGACCCCACGTTCGGGTTCGGGCTGCCCGCCCGCCGGAACGGTTCTCCGGGCGATCGCCGCGCCCTACGCCCACTCCCGACCGATCGCGGCCAAACACCCCGTCGGGCACGACCATGAAGCACGACCGCCCGATCCGACCGTCTTTTCCGATGCGCCCGCAACCGAGAACACGAACCACAGGCCGCCGCCCCCGTCCGGTCTAGATGAACTGAGGGAGATCCCGTCCTAAAGCGAAGAGAACGCGAGCTATGCAGCCGGAACAACAAAGAATCATGGGCTATTTCATTGAGGAGGCCAAAGACCACCTCAATACGATCGAACAGGGCTTGCTTCAACTGCCCAAAACGATCGAAGATCCCGAATGGCTCAACGAAGTGTTCCGGGCCGCCCACTCGATCAAAGGCGGCGCCGCCATGCTCGGACTGTCGCCAATCCAGCACGCCAGTCACAAACTCGAAGATTGCTTCAAACAACTCCAAGAGGTTCGCATCGCCATCGATCGCGATCTGGAGTCGATGTTCCTGCACGTCTTCGACGCCCTCAAAGCCCTCGTCGAATTGGCCGAAGAAGGGATCGAAATGGACGACGATCGCGCCCTCGCCGTCGCCGCACAAGTCGAACCGACGATCGCCGAACTGACCACCCACGTGGGAGAATTAGTCCAAACTAGCCCCCGTCCGAAAGCCAAGCCAAGCCGAGCCAGCGCTGCCGCCCCCCGGGTCGAAGAAGAAATCACCGAAACTCAAGACGACATTACCGTTCCCCAAGAAGACAGTGCCAAAGAACTGATCTTCAGAAGCGACGTTCCGGCCCGCTTGCGCGAGATGTTGCACCTGTTCAAACAAACCGACGAACCGGAAATCCGAGAACACCTGCAAGCCATTTGTCGCAACTTAATCCAAGCCGGAGAACAATTCGACTTACCCGAATGGTGCCATTTAGTCCAAACCGTCAGTCGGGCGATCGCCAACCCTCAAAAAACCTTTCACGCCTTAGCCACCGTCACGATCAAAGAGATCAAACAAGCCCAAGAACTCGTCTTAGCCGGACGGGCCGAGGCGATCGCCGTCAGCCCCAGCTTGCAAGACTTGCTCCCGGACGACCCGAGTGCCGCATTCCCCGTGTTTTCCGGCGAACGCGATCGCGACCGAGGGTCCCCAGCGAGTCCGATGGCCGCTCCCGATGGCAACCCCCCGATCCCGTCAGAATCCAGGAGGCAAAAAACGATGTCAAATCAGGATGCGTCTTCCCGTAGCGAGTCCCACGGCAGCCGCGATCGCGACAACAACCATTCCGGACGCGACCGAACCCACGGCCAAAAACCGACCTTCCAAGACGGTCCGGAAGTCGGTTCTGCCGAACTCAACAGCCTCGCCGATTTATTTGAGGGCGAATCCCCCGAACTCGACGACCGTTGGGAATCCGAAGAAGTCCTCAACGAAGCCGCCTCGACGGAACCGAGCGACTCCACGATCCTGCCGTCCGACGACTTCCTCAACAACGACTTTGAAGACTTCGACGACCTTTTATCCGAATTCAAAGGTCATCCCGGCGCCAGCGAATCGAGTCCCTCGGAGCGACTCTCCTCCGGAGACGCTGCGCGAACGCCCGCCGACGCCAACGCCGACAACGACGACCTCACCAGCTTATTCGGCGAAAACTTCTTAGACCTCGACGAGAGCCACCTGACGGACACGAACGAACCCCAGGTGGACGATAGCGACGATTTCGATGCCCTCTTCGGCGGCGACGAAAGCAACGACCCCGAAACCCCCTCCCCAGTGCCGAACGCCGAGAGTCCCACCACCGAACTCAACGATCTCGAAGAACTCTTCGACGATAGCGAAGACGATTGGGAATCCCTCTGGGAGCAATCGAGCGAGCAAACCCCCCCCGAAACCCTCGAACTCGAACCCGAACCCAGAGCTGAGAACGCCCCGATCCCCGAACCGTCAGCGCCTCCATTAGAACTAGAGGACGAAGAAGAACCCCTCTTTTTCGATAGCGAAGACAGCGACTTCAGCGACTTACTCGAAATTGGCAACGACAATGACGACGCCTTCACCAACAGCGTAGAACCCGCCGCCAGGGTTCGCGACGGCTCCGCCGATACCGAAGACCTAGAATCCCTGTTTGGCGAACCCGGTGCCGAGGCGATCGACTTGAGTCCGTCCCCAGCCGCCCCCGAAGCCCCAGCCGCCGAGGAAGACGGCGACTTAGCCGAACTGTTCGGCGAAGGGGGGGCTGCCTTATTCGACGAGGGCGCCAGCGACAGCAGCGACAGCAGCGAAGACTGGTTAAACTTTGAAGATGAAGACGCCACTGCCGACGACGCCAGTGGTGCTCCGAGCGAAGGATTTACCGCCCTCGACGGCTTGTTCGATTCGATTCCCGAAGACGACATCCCCGAAGAACTAATTTTCGAGGACACCGCCGAACCGAGTGGTGAAGACGCCGCCGCGATCGCCCCTCCGGAAGCCGCGAGCGACGATTTCGACTTTCCCGAACTCGCCAGCGAGGGAGACGACTTCGACGAATTCCTCGATTTCTCCGGGGCCGAATCCGCCGAATCGAGCTTGGAAGCCGATTTGTTCGGCGAAGAGAGCGACGAGGGCGCATCCTTCGACGAGCTCCTCGACTTCGGCGAGGAACCCGCCGCCGAAAGCCCGCTCGCCAGCGACGAGGACGACTTTGACGCCTTATTCGGCGACCTCGAACCCCTCGGCGGCGACCTCGACAGCTCGGAAACCGGAACCTCCGTGCTGAGCGATTCCGAATTAGAAGACCTCGAAGCCCTCTTAGCGGACGAAGAACCGAGTGCCCCCGCCGCCACCCAGGCGCCGCAGAGCGGCGGGAGGGTAGCATCTGGGGAGAAGAATCGCCCCTTTGCCGACTTAGAGGTGCTGTTAAACTACGGCCCGCCCGTCGAAAGCTTCGACCAATTAGCCAGCTTACTCGAACCGACCCCCAGCGCTGGAGAGACGGGCGATCGCGACACCGCCGCCGCCTCGGCCCGACCCGCTCAAACCGCTCCGGCAGCCAGCCGCAGCGCCAGCCAAACCAGCGCCGAAACCGACGATTTCGCCGACCTCGACGAACTGCTCGCCGGATCGGAAGTCATGAGTCCGCATGGGGGCGGCGGCGGCGGACGGCAGTTGACCCCGCGCACCCGGGCTTTCGAGCAGACCATGCGGGTTCCCGTCCGCCAACTCGACAACCTCACCAACCTGGTCGGGGAGTTGGTCGTCAACCGCAACAGCCTCGAACAAGACCAAGAACGGATGCGCCAGTTCCTGGATAATATGGTGCATCAGGTGCAACAGCTTTCCGATGTCGGCCAACGGATGCAAGACCTGTACGAGCGATCGCTGCTCGAAATCTCCTTGCTCGCCAGCCGCCAAAGTTACCACTTTGCCGGAGCCAATCACGACAACGACGATCGCGGTTCTGACAATAACTGGAACGCCTTAGAAATGGATCGGTTTACCCCGTTCCATACCCTTTCCCAAGACATCATCGAACTGATCGTCCGGGTTCGCGAATCCGCCTCCGATATCGAATTCCTAGTCGATGAAACCGAACAGGTGACCCGCCAACTGCGACAAGTCACCAACCAACTCCAAGAAGGGCTGACCCGAGCCCGCATGGTGCCGTTCAGCCAAACCGCCGACCGCCTACCGCGCGGGGTGCGCGACAACGCGATCAAATTTGGCAAACAGGTCGAATTGCAAGTCGAGGGTCGCGAGACTCTGATCGATAAAATGATTCTCGAACAGCTTTACGACCCGATGACCCACTTGGTCAACAACGCCCTCGCCCACGGGATCGAAACCCCCGACGAACGGGAACGGCGCAATAAAGCTGCCGTCGGCAGGATTACGATTCGTGCCTTCCACCAAGGGAACCAAACCGTGATTTCCGTTTCCGACGACGGCGCCGGGATCGATCCGGAAAAAGTGAAAGCTAAGGCGTTACAGAGAAAACTGATTACGCCGGAGATCGCGAAAACGATGTCGCGCATCGACGTTTACGACTTGCTGTTCATGCCGGGATTCACGACCAAAGAACAAGCCGACGACCTCGCCGGACGGGGGGTCGGGATGGACGTGGTGCGGACTCGCTTGAGCGAAATTCGCGGTGCGGTCAGCATCGACTCGAATCTGGGTAAAGGGACGACGTTTACGATCCGCTTGCCTCTGACGTTGAGTATTTCTAAGGCGCTGTGCTGCATCAGCGATCGCGCCCGGATTGCCTTCCCGATGGATGGGGTCGAAGATATGCTCGACGTCCCGCGCGATCGCATCCAAACCCGGGATAACGACCTAACGTTTATCCCCTGGCGCGATACGATGTTGCCGTTCCGCCACTTGCGCGAACTCCTCATTTACAACCGTCACCTCAGTCGCGGGAATGTCTACGGCAGTAATGCGGAGGACGATATTATTTCGGTCGTCGTCTTGCGCAGTGCCGGGAATTATCTCGCCCTGCAAGTGGATCAGGTGTTGGGCGAACAGGAAATCGTGATCAAACAGCTCGAAGGTCCGGTTCCCAAACCCGTGGGAGTTGCTGGGGCGACGGTGATGGGGGACGGTCGGATCGTCGCGATCGCGGACGTTCTCGAATTGATCGAATTGTCTGCAGGACGTCTGCGCCGCGAAAGTTCGAGCAGTTTGTGGGATGACAGCGAGGCGGAAGGTCAACCGGAATCGGTGGTCGAATCGACCGAACCGACAGTGTTGATCGTCGATGACTCGATTACGGTGCGCGAACTGTTATCGATGACGTTTAATAAGGCCGGATATCGGGTGGAACAAGCCCGGGACGGACAGGAAGCCTGGGAGAAAATGCGTTCCGGTTTGCCCTGCGATATCGTGTTCTGCGATATCGAAATGCCGCGCATGGACGGGTTGGAACTGCTCTCGCGGATGCAGAAAGACCCGCAATTGTCTTCGCTGCCGATCGCCATGCTGACTTCGCGCGGTGCCGACAAACACCGACAAATGGCGGTTTCGATGGGCGCCAGTGGTTACTTTACCAAGCCGTATTTGGAAGAATCCTTACTCGAAGCGGCGGGACGGATGCTCAAGGGCGAGAAATTGGTGGAAGCGAAGGCGTAACTCGGGGCTTTAAGCCAAGCGTTGCCGGATCCAGAGGGCGAATAAGGGTAAGGCCAGACGGTAGCCGAGATCGGCGCCGTAGATCAGCCCTTTGTGCTGGAGTCCGGCGATCGCCCCTTGCAAGGAACCGCCGCGAGAAAGATGGTGTTTTTGGATGTATTCGCGGCTTTGCGGTTTGTCCGTCGGGTCGAGGGCGAGGGATTCGAGCAGTTGGACTTGGGAGGCTGGCAGCAGGACGAGCAGGGATTCAAAGATATTGGACAAGTCGGCGAGCAGGTCTTGTAAGGTTTCCGCGATCGCCGCTTCGTCCAAGCGCCCCCGTTCCGGTCGCCGTTGGCGCAAGCGGCGCACCACCATCGACGCATCGCCGATGTGACCTTGAACGGCGTTGAGGAATTCTTCTAAGGCGCGCGAAGTCGGGTCGAAACTCAAGCCGACTTCGTGCAGGACTTCCTGCGCCCACGCCGCCACCACGTCATCGGCGAGGGGGGTCAGGCAGACCGTTTCTAAGTTCTGGTGTTCCTCCCGAACGCTGCAACTTTCCGCCAGGGTCGCCACTAACACGTAATTGGCTGCCGTATGACGGGCGTTCGCGCAGCGACGGCTTTGCCGTATCGCCTCCTGCAAACAGCTTTCCCATTTCGCCGTCCGATCCCAGGCGCGAATGTAGGGAAACCCCTGGAAAATCAGAATCACTTGACGGTCCATCGCCACCGCCAACTGTTGGGGCAGTTGCAATAAAATTTTATACGCCTGCCAGAGTTGTTCCGAAGTGAGAACAGGCTGACGCTTCAGAGAAAACTTGCGCGGGAGCTGCGGGTGAAACTGAAACCATTGGGATGCCTCGGAGTTCGTCCACGCCTCGATAAAGGCGATCGCCTCCGGACTGTTCGCACCTTGGGAAATACCCTCACATAGAAGTTGAACGAATCGCTGGCCGTCCGTCGCTCGGATACAATCGACCTCCATCACTTTCGCTCCCACTTCCTCCGCCGCTCGTCTCACTAAAGTTCGGCGACCGCTCCCCGGTACTCCCGCAATCAATAAATCGCGGCGATTCGCCAGGGTGTGAGTAATTTGTTGAAATTGAGCCTGCCGCCCAAACAACTCCAAAACAGACCACTCCGACTGACTCGTCATCAGCCCGGTTTCACGGCTTGTCGGTACTACCATGCTTCAGTTTCCACTACCGCATTAATATTTGCGATTCTACATATCAGCGATCTTTAAGCCTTGCACAATAATTTTTTTATAGTGCCGTATTGTTGTAACACTATAAAATCGTGCTAAATTGATTCTAACACACTTAAATACCCTTTAAGACCTCAGTCACCCATAACCATCGTGTTAGAAGCCTGCGTTTTAGCCACCGTTTTTGTCGGATTTATCGGCATTATTTTTAAACACAACTTGTTAATGAAAATTATTTCAATGGACGTCATGAGTACCGGAGTGATCGCCTACTACACGGTCATCGCCTCCCGTCTCGGATTTGGCACCCCCATTCTCAACCCGGAAAACGACGTCCAATATGCCGACCCCGTCCCTCAAGCCGTCATCCTCACCGCCATTGTCATTGGCTTTTCCATTCAGGCATTAATGCTCGTCGGTGCGATGAAACTCGCTCACGACAATCCCACCTTAGAAACCGATCGCATCGAACAAGACAACACGCCATGACTGTTCTGACCATTGCCTGGATTACCCTCTCTCTCTTCGTCGGTTTAACCATTTACCTACTCCCCAAACTCGATCGCTATCTCGCGTTCGGGATGGTTTTGCTCTCCGGCGGCTACGGGGTGCAAGTCTTGTTAGACCAGACCTTGCGGGAAATCGTACTGTTAGACCACTTCGGGGTCACCCTCCTCCTCGACCAACTTAGCGGCTATTTCATTCTCACCAACGCCTTAGTCACGGCGGCGGTTTTAGGGTACTGCATTTTTCAACAAAAAAGCGCCTTTTTCTACAGTCAGGCCATTATTCTGCACGGCAGCATCAATGCGGTCTTTATCTGTGCGGACTTCATGAGTTTGTACGTCGCCTTAGAAGTCATTGGCATCGCCGCTTTTTTATTAGTCTCCTATCCCAAAACCAATCGCTCGATTTGGGTCGCCTTGCGCTACCTCTTTATCAGCAACACGGCGATGTTATTTTATCTCGTCGGCGCCGTTTTAGTTTATCAAGCCAACAACTCTTTTGCCTTTACCGGATTAATTAACTCCCCTCCCGAAGCCATCGCCTTAATCTTTTTAGGACTGTTAACCAAAGGAGGAATTTTTCTATCCGGATTGTGGTTGCCCTTAACCCACTCCGAATCGGAAACCCCCGTTTCCGCCATGTTGTCGGGAGTCGTGGTTAAAACAGGGGTCTTTCCCCTGTTACGCTGTGGGTTATTAATGGAAGAACTGACGCCAACCCTGCAACTTTTAGGAATGGCGACCGCCTTTTTTGGCGTGATTTACGCTCTTTTTGAAAAAGATAGCAAACGCATTTTGGCATCGAGTACGATTTCGCAGTTGGGCTGGCTGATGGTGGCCCCGGCGGCGGCGGGGATGTACGCTTTAGGCCACGGCTTAGTCAAGTCTCTGTTGTTTTTAATGAGCGGTTCTTTACCGAGCCGAAATTTAGACGAACTCCAAGAAAAGCCGATGCATACGTCCCTGTGGATTCCTCTCATTCTCGGCAGTTTGTCCATGTCGGGCTTTCCGTTGTGGATAGGATTTTCCGCCAAGGCGCTGACCCTAAAAAGCCTCGGATCTTGGCAAGAAATGGTCATGAATGTGGCTTCGGTAGGAACGGCTTTGATTTTTGCAAAATTTATCTTTCTGCCCCACAAACGTCAAGGAGAAGGCATCAAGCCGGGATTGAAATGGGTGGCCAGTTTTCTCATTTGCGCTCTACTGCTCGGCAATATATTCTATTGGCCTGCTTATACTTTACCCAATATGTTAAAAGCGGTGGGAGCGATCGCCGTCGCGTGGCTGGCGTATTTTGTTATGGTCAAACCGCTTAAGTTTCAATTACCGAGAGTGTTGGAGAAATTCGAGCATCTAATTGGGGTAATGAGCGCGATTTTAGTTCTACTGTTTTGGACGGTGTTCGCATGATTGGCTATCTCAACTTAACCTTACGATTGGCAATTTGGTTTTTACTCACCAGCGATTTGAGTCCGGCCAATATTTTTATCGGGATTGCGGTCTGTTTTCTGTTACCCGGATTGCATAAGACCCCAAGCGCGTTAACCGATTGGTTGCGGGTATTTTGGGAAATTATCATCGCCGTCCCCCAAGCTTATTGGGAAGCCTTGCAAATGATGGTCAGTCCTCACGTACAAGAGGAAGTCACCTTAGAACGAGTGAAGCCAAGGCGAACCCCCGGGTTGATTTTTTTAGATATTTTCTTAATTACGTTCACCCCTAAAACAATTGTTTTAAAGTACCACGAGGATGGTTGGTACGAAGTTCATAAAATCAAGCGAGGATAGCCCGGATGAATGGTATTTTGTTTCTCGGGATGTTTTTGTGTTTGTTAATCCCTATTTACGAAGCGTGGAAAGCCGATGATATTTGGCAAAAAATGCTAGCTTTTGCGAGCATTCAAACGAAAACATCGATTATGGTTTTGGTGGTTTCCGTTTTCCGCGACGATTGGATGATTGGAGTCGTCGGGGTACTGATTCTCAGTGTGGGAAATGCAGCGTTGATGCTGTTGGCGAATGTGGTCAAACGGTTAAATCAGGTCTCGGAACGGGGGTTTTATGGTTGAGTTTTTGAGTTATTTCTGTATGGTCGTCGGCTTGGTGTTCTGGTTTTGGGGAACCTGGCCTTTACTCGGTCCGCGATCGGTGTTATTTAAACTGCACACGCTTTCGGTGGCGGATATTCTCGGTTCGATCGCGATCGTGTTCGGACTGTTATTAAAGATTCCCAAAGAATTGCCGTTATTGCTGTTAGCCTTATTGTCTTTGGCGATTTGGAATACGATTTTAGGTTATGTTTTGGCCTACTGTGCTCGGCGGAGTATCAACCAATGAATGATGCGTATCTTTATCCGATTGTGGGGTTACTCCCGTTGACGGCGCTGATGTTGGTACGATCGCAAAACCCCTATCATGCGTTAATCTTGCGCGGGATTTTGGGGTCGGTCGCGGCCCTAGTGTATGCGGCGTTGGGGGCGGCGGACGTGGCCCTGACGGAAGCTTTGGTCGGAACGATGTTGGCGATTACCCTGTATGCGGTGGCGGTGCGATCGTCGTTGGTGCTACGTTTGGGGGTGCAAGCATCGGCGGTCAAAGGAGAAAGCTGCGATCCCCAGTGGGGGAAACTGTGGACGCAATTAAATAACCTGTTTACGCCCTATCACTTACGCTTGGAGTTAGTGACCTATAGCGGGTCGGAGGAGTTACACCAAGCTTTATTAAATAAAGAGATTCACGCGATCGCGGAAACGGTCAATTCCCCTGTAGAGTTCGAGACAGAAGACGCCCCCTTCGTGATGACAACCCGGACGCGAAGACTTTACGAATTGATGCAAAAAGAGCAACTGACGAGTGAAATTCATTTGGTGATTCCGGAAGAATACGGCAATGGAGGAGGGAAACACTAATGAAGTGGGTTTATTTAGGGATTGTCGTCGCCATTTATTTGAAATTTATGGTGATTCCCAATCCAACTTTGGAGTTGCCCGACCCTTCGATTGTCGAGTTGGTGGTCGCCGATAGTGGGGTTCCCAATGCGGTGACCGGGATTATTTTTAGAAACCGCTTGTACGATACGATTTTTGAGGTGGTCGTGTTTACGATCGCCATTATGGGAGCGAAATTTTTACTCGCCAACGAACAACCGTTGAGCGAAATTCACCAATTTAGAGACCAACCCTCGATCGTCCTAGCCCGTTTGGGGGCAATTATTACGGCATTAGTCAGTATCGAATTGGGAATTCGCGGTCATCTCAGTCCCGGTGGCGGTTTTGCGGCGGGGGTCGCTGGCGGAACGGCGATCGGTTTGGTGGCGATTACGTCCAATTCGGAATGGATGGAGGGGATTTACCGACGCTGGCGGGCGGCGATCGCGGAAAAACTCTCGGTGTTAGTGTTTATCGTGTTGGCGGCGATCTCGTTAGCCGGTTTTGCCCTCCCCGAAGGAGAAATGGGAACCTTACTCAGTGGTGGAATTATTCCGTTATTGAATATCTTGGTGGCTTTTAAGGTCGCTTTGGGGTCTTGGGCGGCAATTTTATTGTTTATTCGCTATCGAGGATTGTTTTGAGGAGTTTATAAAATTTAGAGTTTAGAATTTAGAGTTTAGCTTGGGGAAGCCTGTTAGAGGCAGGCAAAATGCCGCCACTACCGGGGGGGTGGGCGATCGCAATTCTCAATTTCCCCCTCCCGATTTCCTCCTCTTGGCTAAAATTCGATCGCCTTGCCGCGATCGGTAAATTCCACCGATTCGATCGCCCAATCTGGATGACTGGTGAGGGTCTTTTTCAAACTGCCAAATAAGGCAAATTGTTCGCAACTAGCTAAAGAAATAAATTGTCGGCGGGAGGTGGGAGATAACCGTAAATCCACCGTGGCGACTTTGGTAGTGGGGTCTACGGCGACGCGATAACCGACTAACTCGAAATCTACGGTTCCGGGAGACTCCAAGATTTTACCGACGACTGCTTCCATCGGATTTTGCGCCGCAACTTGCACCGTTTGCGGTTCCAAGGTTTTACAAAACGGATCGGCTTTATAGATGGTCGCGGTCACGGTATTGTTAGAAAGCGACCTCGCCGGGACAGACGGCTGTGTAGACGGATCTGGGCGCTGCGGGGTCGGTTCGGGCCGCGCTGGCATGGTGGAGGTTACCGTCGGCGCCGTCTCGCTTTCTTCGGGAAGTGGCGGCGGGGTGCAACCACTCACGGCGATCGCCAGCAGACCAGCTAGCAGCTTGAAACTCTGGTTTTTAAAGCAACGATTGGATTGAATCACTCGCATGGCTACCCCCTCTTGGACTCGCTGCCATATTATTTCACTGGCGGATTTTACGCCGGACGAATACGATACAGTCCTGCAAACGGCGGCTAGTTTTCGCGAGGTTCTCTCGCGACGGATGAAAAAGGTTCCCACTTTACAAGGTCAGGTAGTGGCGAACTTATTTTTTGAACCTTCGACGCGAACCCGCAGCAGTTTTGAACTCGCCGCCAAACGGCTTTCCGCCGATACGTTAAATTTTGCCGCGAGTAGTTCGTCGCTGACCAAAGGCGAAACGATTTTAGACACCGCTAAAACCTATTTGGCGATGGGAACGGATTTGATGGTGATCCGTCATCGAGACGCGGGAGTTCCCCAAGCGATTGCCGACGAGATGGATCGTCTGGCGTCGAATGTCGGGGTGCTCAATGCGGGGGACGGACAACACGAACATCCTTCTCAAGCCTTACTCGATTTATTTACGATCTGTTCTTTGCTCGACCCGGAGCGTCCCCGTCTAGAATTATTAAAAGGGAAAAAGATCGCGATCGTCGGGGATATTTTACATTCTCGCGTGGCCCGTTCTAATATTTGGAGTTTGACGGCGATCGCCGGAATGGAATTACATTTGGCGAGTTCCCCGACGCTGTTACCGCAGGAATTCGCCGATTTTGGCGTGGGGCGATCGGGACAATTACAGTTACATTGGCAGGTCGAACCCGCGTTAGAAAATGCCGATTTCGTGATGACCTTGCGCTTGCAAAAAGAGCGAATGAGTCAGCATTTACTCCCGAGTTTGCGCGAATATCACCAGCGTTACGGGATTACCCGCGATCGCCTCCAAGCCTGCAATCGTGGGGTTAAGGTTCTCCATCCCGGTCCGGCGAATCGCGGCGTTGAAATTAGTTCGGATTTGATGGACGATCCGGAATTTAGCTTAATTTCCCAGCAGGTTACCAGTGGCGTCGCCGTTCGCATGGCTTTACTCTATCTCATGGGTGGCGGTAAAGCGTGAGGCGATCGCCCTCAACCCGTCCGCCAATCCCCGCAGCCCACCCACGTACAAACGCCGTCCGTGATATTGTAAAGGAACGTTAACTCCCACTCGGCTCGATCCGTTCTCGAACTGGGTTACTCTCCCGTTTATTGTTGCATTAATTGCCTATGTCGCTGCCGACGATCGTCACTGGAATGCACCGTTCGGGGACTTCCCTAACGGCATCTTTTATTAAAGCGATTGGGGTCGATTTCGGAGACAATCTCCTCGAAGGCGATCGCTTCAATCAAAAAGGGTATTTTGAAGATGTAGACTTTCTGGAATTCCAGCGATCGGTCTTGCAAAAAAGCTGCGATCGCACCGATCCGGGATGGCACGATTGGGGCTGGACGCAACAAGAAACCCTCGATCGCCGCCAATTTAAAAAGTACGAACTAGAGGCGCGATCGCTGATTGAAAACCGTCCCCAAAATGGCGTTTGGGGATGGAAAGATCCGCGCACCACTTTAATGCTCGACTTTTGGCATCAACTGTTACCAGAAGCGCGCTACCTATTCGTCTATCGCCAGCCTTGGGATGTTGCCGATTCCATTTTACGCCTCAATAGCGCCATTTTTTCCGAACATCCCGACTACGCCCTCAAAGCTTGGGCATATTACAACCGCCACTTACTTCAATTTTATCAAGAACACCGCGATCGCTGCATTTTATTTAATATTAATTCCGTTTTGCAACAGCCGGAACGCTTAGTTGAGTTGTTAGAAGATAAGCTCAATTTTAAGCTGGAACGGCGCGATCGTCAGCGTGTCTTTCAACAGGTGTTTCACCCCGACTTATTTAAACAACTCGATCCGGGTCATCCTTTCGTCCAACTCCTGCGAACCCAACTCCCAGAATACGAGCAATTGTTGCAAGAGTTAGACCGCAACGCCGATATTCCTAGCCCCTTTTTCCAGGTTGCCATGCCGACAGAAACCCCCTTGGAAAAATCGGCGATGCTGCTGCACTATCGCACCTTAAAAGCGCAAATGCACCAGCAAGCGATCGCCCACCAATGGGAACAAGAGAAACAGCAATTACACGTACATATTGCCCAGAGAGAGGCGGAATTAGCCGCCGTCAAAGGGTCGCGAACCTGGAGAGCAAAAGAAAAGGTTTTTCAAGTTAAAGAGGCGATCGCCAGTAAATTATCCGTGAATTTATTCGCGAACGGTAAAGCGTGAAAGGGAAGAAAATCACCGTGGTTGAGGAACGCCAAGATCTCGAAATTCAAGTTTCGGTTATTATTCCTTGTTTCAATCAAGGAGAATATCTTTTAGAGGCGATCGCCAGCGTCGAAAGCTGTCAGGACTCCGTCTGGGAAATCGTTATCGTCAACGACGGTTCTACCGACGAAAAAACCCAAAAGGTCTTGAGTTATTTAAAACAACAAGGCTATCGAATTATTGACAGCGACAATCGAGGATTAGCCGCCGCCCGCAATTTGGCGATCGAACAGGCGAACGGGGACTATATTTTACCCTTAGATTCGGATAATCGGATTAAAGCGGAATATATCCCGCGATCGCTCGAAATTCTCGAAGACTCTCCCGAAATTGGCATTGTTTACAGTTGGGCGGAAATCTTCGGCGAAGAAAACGGAATTCGCGAAGTTCCTCCCTTCGATATCAATCGCTTGATGCGGGGGAATTATATCGATGCTTGCGCCGTTTTCCGCAAAGCCGTTTGGCAAGATTGTGGCGGTTTTGACTCGCAGATTCCCGAACAATTGGGTTATGAAGATTGGGATTTCTGGTTGGGGGCGGCGGAAAAAGGCTGGCAGTTTGCTTGCATTGAAGAAGCTTTATTTGAGTATCGCTTTCGTCCGGACTCGATGGTGAGTCGCTGCAATATTCCCGAAAATCGCAAACAATTGTTTCGCTATATTTGTGCCAAACATATCGGCTTATATGCGAGCAACTTTGCCAATGTTTTTGCAGAAATAGAATGCGATAAACTTAAAGAAGAAGAGAAAGTTGAAGATCTCGAAGAACGATTAGCACAAACCCAGGTAAAATTAGAGTTCTGCGAGTCTTTGCTGGCAGAATCTGAGGCAAAATTAAGGGCGATCGCCAGTCACGAGAACAGTGTAAAACGAGAAAGTCGGCAGTTAGAGAGTCAACTCAAACAAGAACGAGAACAAAACGATCGTTTAAGTTTAGAACTGGAACAATTGCGCGATCGCCTGCGAGTAACTCAAAGTAATTTAGCGGCGGAAACCCAAACCCTAGAAAGATTACAGCGATCGCACCAAGAAGAATGCGATCGTCTCAAACACAGCCACGAACAAACCCAAAATGAGTTAGAACGACAACTCGAAGACCTGCGGCGATCGCACCAACAACAACTCGAACAAACCAAGAATGATTTCAAAATTCAAATTGATAGCCAAGCGAAGAATTTTGAACGCACTCAAACCGACTTAACCACCCACATCCATCAACTTCAATTTCAAGTCGAACACGCCCATCTTGAAATTGAAGCGATGAAAACCAGTAAGTTTTGGAAACTGAGAACCCAGTGGTTTAAGTTAAAAAAAAAGTTGGGTGGGGCGAAAGAGAACATCTAAATCGAGAACATCCCCATTTAGAAACCCCTCCTTCGCCCCTTTCCCCCGGTTCCGACTCCTCCACCTCTGACGGTCCCTCTCACCTTAACGAACCTCTAATGCTGCGAAATTCTTTTGCGCGATCGCCCGAACAACTCATCCGTCTCCAGCGATTGTCCAAACGGTTTTACGAGTCTTGGAAAACCAAAGGAACCCGCTACGCTTTAGCCCGAGTTTTTAAAAAACTTTACTACAAATTAGACGAAACCCCCCTACCGAGTCAGGGCGCCCCCGAAGTCGCCCATCCCCTCCACGACTATCACTATTGGTTAAGTCAAAACTCCGCCCGGGCAGCCGATTTACGGCAAAAATCACAAACATTTAAAGTTTTTCCCTACCAGCCCTTAATTAGCATTTTAATGCCCGTTTACAATCCCCCAGAACGGTTCTTGAGAACGGCTTTAGATTCAGTTTTGGATCAAGTTTATCCGAACTGGGAATTGTGCATCGCCGATGACGCTTCTAGCGAAGAGTATATTAAAAACGTCCTCGAAGAATATGCCGAAAAAGATTCCCGAATTAAAGTCACCTTCCGGGAGAAAAACGGTCATATTTCCGCCGCTTCTAACACCGCTTTAGACATGGCAACTGGGGAATATGTCGCCTTGTTAGACCACGACGACATGCTCAATGCAGATGCCCTTTATGAAGTCGCATTAATGCTCAATCTTCATCCGGAAGCCGATATGATTTATTCCGATGAAGATAAAGTTGACGACAACAATCAATTACGCGATCCGTTCTTTAAACCCGATTGGTGTCCCGATTCGTTTTTATCGAGAATGTACACCTGTCATTTGGGAACTTATCGGCGATCGCTCGTCAATGAAATTGGTGGGTTTCGGGTCGGATTTGAAGGATCTCAAGATTACGATTTAGTCTTGAGATTTACAGAAAAAACTGATAAAATTTACCATATTCCTAAAATTTTATATCACTGGCGCATTCACTCGCAATCCACCGCCAGCGAGTTAGAAAATAAGAGTTACGCCACCGATGCCGCATTTCGGGCGATCGCCGAAGCCTTAGAAAGACGAGGCGAACCCGGACGGGTGGAAGCGACCGAAGGCGGACACGCGATCGTTCGTTATCATATTCAAGATTATCGCTTAGTTACGGTCATTATTCCGACCCGAAATTATGGCAGTACCCTCAATACTTGTCTGACCTCTATATTTGAAAAAACGACCTATCCCAATTACGAAGTTCTGGTCATTGATAACGGCAGTACTGAACCGGAAACCTTAGAAGTTTTCAACAAATGGAAGGCGAAAGAACCCGATCGCTTCCGTTGCGAACAACTCGATATTCCCTTCAATTTTTCCAAGATTAACAACTACGCCGTCACCCAAGCAAAGGGCGACTATCTCCTCTTTTTAAATAACGATACGGAGGCGATCGATCCCGACTGGATGACTGCGATGGTCGAACAAGTCCAACGCCCTTCCATTGGGGCCGTGGGCGCCTTATTATTGTATCCCGATTCGACCATTCAACACGCCGGGGTTGTGATCGGTTTGGGCGGGGTCGCCGGACACAGCCACAAGAATTTTCCCTCTGGGGTTCCGGGCTATTATTTCCAACTGAAAACAGTCAATAATTACTCGGCAGTCACTGCAGCTTGTTTGATGTGTCGGCGGGAAGTTTTTGAGGAAATTGGCGGGTTTGAAGAAGAAAACCTTAAAATTGCCTTTAACGATGTCGATTTATGTTTGAAAATGGTAGAAAAAGGGTATCGAAACCTGTATTTACCCCACGTAGTTCTCTACCATTACGAGTCAAAAAGTCGCGGGTTTGAAGACACTCCAGAAAAAATCACGCGGTTTTCTCAAGAAATTGAGTATATGCGCGAAAAGTGGAAAACTATTATCGACCACGACCCGTGTTACAGCCCCAATTTAACGAGGGATCGCGAAGATTACAGTATTAATTTGTAATTAATTTGTCACTTAAGTAATTGCCTCAGTTGGTTATTTGTTCGTTATCCGTTCTTTATCCGTCGATCGCGGGTAGGATGAGTATCCTACCCCTAAATTTTCCAAAAATATGCCTGATTTTCTCATTATTGGCGCCCAAAAATGTGGGACAACTTCTCTGTATCACTATCTGGTACAACATCCGAAAATTATTCCGGCGAGACAGAAAGAAGTTCATTTTTTTGACCTCAATTTTGACCGAGGTTTAGAGTGGTATGCAGCGCAGTTTTTTCCGGAAAGCTATGAAGATGGAAGGCTGACGGGAGAGGCGAGTCCTTACTATGTTTTTCATCCTTTAGTGGCGAAGCGAGTTTACAATACTTTTCCTAAGATTAAACTGATTTTATTATTAAGAGATCCGATCGATCGCGCCTGGTCTCATTACCATCACGAGGTTCGTTGGGGATTTGAATCGTTGTCTTTTGAAGAGGCGATCGCCTCCGAACCGGAAAGATTGGCTGGGGAAGAAGAAAAGATGCGCGACGATCCGCATTATTACAGTTACAATCACCAACATTATACTTATTTAGCGCGGGGAATTTATGCCGAACAAATAGCCGAATGGTTACAGTATTTCGATCGCGATCGTATGCTCATTCTCAAAAGTGAAGAATTATCAACCCATCCCGATCGAATCATGCGAAGAACTTGCGAGTTTTTAGGGGTAAAGGCGATCGCCGTCGATGCGTCCACCCAATATAACTCTGGGGAATATTCCCAAATCCTCGAAAAATATCGACAAGAATTAGCAGCCTATTTCTACCCCCACAACCGACGCTTAAAAGAAGAATTTGGAATTGATTTTTATTCCAATTAATACGGAATTTTTCGATCGATAGAGGGGCAAATTACGATAAAATATGAGATTGGGGGAATGGGGCGATCGCGTGGGGGCGATCGCGAAAATTGCTAAAATTAGGCCAGACTCGCGATCCAAACATTATTTGTTGCACTCAATCCGTAAGGTGATGGAACATTCTCAAGAAGGGTATAAAGAAGGCATCGATTACGAAGGAACCTGGGATGCTTATGCGAAAGCCTGGCAAAACTTGCACCCAGACTTGAAACATATTGGCGATGAATGGATCGGTCAAGGGGCTGGGGCCGCCCAATCTTTGGCCGAATACGAAGCATTGATCGAACAGAAATTTATTGCTTCTTATATCAAGCCGAATGAGAAAGTTTTAGAAATAGGAATTGGCGGAGGAAAAACAAGCGCTTTACTGCTCAAACATTGCCAGGAATTAGTCTGTGCGGATATCTCGCGGGAAATGCTCGACGCGACGCGATCGCGTTTGGGCGAAGATCGCATCAGCTACGTCAAACTCGACGGAATAAGCCTCGATCCGATTCCCGATGCTTCCATCGATGTCTGTTTTTGTTACGATACGATGGTGCATTTAGAACCGCGAGATATTTTTAATTATTTAACCCAAATCCCCCGAAAACTACGGGGCGATCGCCGCCTTTGTGTCTTCCATCATACCAATATTCTCAGCGAATTGGGCTGGAAAAAATTTGCCAGTGAATGGCAATTCAACTTGATGGGAAAACGACACGGTTCTTCATTTTCCGTGATGACCGATAACATCATGGAACAATTTTTAACCCGACTCGACTATCAAATTATTCTCAAAGATCGTCAATCGGTTCCTCGCGATTGTGTCTGGATTTGTCAAGCCCCCAAAACGGTCAATTTACCGGAATAAAAGACTGAATTGAGACCGACGAGAATCCTTGTCCCTCCGACAAGGATCGCCACTCCCGAGGACAACGAGCATTTGGGCGATCGTCGGAAAACGATCTAGACTCGACCGACTTCTTTTATTCTAAAATTTAACCTCTAAAATCTAAACTCTACTTCTGTCACAATGCGCGTTCTCTTTCTGCATCCGAATTTTCCAGCTCAATATCGCCACGTCGCCACTGTTCTCGGTCACGATCCTAAAAATCAAGTCGTTTTCGGGACGAAAAACGAACGTCCCGAATGGAAAATTCCGGGGGTCAAAAAAGCATTATTCAATCCCAGTCGCGACCCCCACCCGGGAACGCATCATTACGTCCGTCCTCTCGAAAGTGCGGTGTTGTACGGACAAGCTGTGTTTAGAATGGCGGACCAACTCAAAGAACAAGGCTTCGTCCCCGATGTCATTTGCGGTCACTCGGGATGGGGACCGACATTGTTCGTTAAAGATGCCTTTCCCGGCGTTCCTTTATTGTGTTATTTCGAGTGGTTTTATCACGCCTACGGTTCCGATGCCAATTTCGATCCGTCGGACCCACTTTCGATTGACGACGTGGCCCGAATTCGGATTAAAAATGCACCGATTTTAGTCGATTTATATTCTTGCGATTGGGGATTGTCGCCGACATACTGGCAGCGATCGCAATTTCCGCCGGAATTTCAAAGTAAAATTTCGGTCATGCACGATGGGGTCGATACGGACTATTTTAAACCCAATCCCGGCACAAAATTAGTATTACCCAATCTCGATTTATCCCATGTGGATGAATTGGTCACTTATGTGGCCCGTGGAATGGAACCCTATCGCGGTTTTCCCGAGTTTATCGAATCGGTGGCTTACATTCAAGAACGGCGTCCGAATTGTCATGTAGTGGTTGTCGGTTCCGATCGCGTTTGCTATGGAAAATCCCTGCCGGATGGCAAATCTTATAAAGAACACATGCTCGAAAAAGTGCCGTTAGATTTATCGCGAGTTCACTTTGTCGGTGCCCTACCTTACGGTCAATATTTGAAAGTGATTCAAGCGTCTCAAGCGCATATTTATTTAACCCGTCCCTTCGTTTTATCTTGGTCGATGATCGAGTCTTTATCGACGGGATGTTTGGTGATTGGTTCGGATACGCAACCCGTCCGCGAGGTCATCGAACATGGTAAAAATGGGTTGTTAGCCGATTTCTTTTCGCCGAAAGAAATTGCCGATCGCGTCGATGAAGTCATGGACCATCCCGACCGCATGGCCGAGTTACGTAAAAATGCGCGCGAAACTGTATTAGAACGCTATGCGCTCAAGGATTTGGTGTTTCGCCACATTCAGTTAATTGAAGATGTAGCGAATGGGGTTTTAAGTAGCCATGAATTTAAAGTCAGTTAACGGTTAAACTAAACACGCTAAAACCCGATTGAAAGTCGGTTAATCCTTTCAATCGGGTTTGACGGAAAACGAGGTTGGATTGCAATAGCTGGAGTAATGGAATAAAATCTTTCTGTACCGTCGAATGGTCTCTAAAATGATTGAAGGGACTCGCTCAAGGTTCAAGCGGAAGAGCGACGGTCTAGGGAACAGGAGGCGTATTGACTGCCAATTTGGAGGCGGAAGTGTTGGGCGTAAGTGACCGACTCATCCCATGTATTGAGTTCGAGTTGCACGGCGGGATACTCGGGTTGCCGGGGCGAGTCTCGTTCGCTGTTATACTCGTTAAAGAAATGATTGAATTCGCGAGGGGGATATTGCATGATTCTGGGGATAATCACTTGCAGTCCTTCGTGAATTAAGGATTCTATTTTGAGCATTTCCGTGCGAGAGGCTCTCAGTTCCATTTTAGCCGGGGACTGTTCGTCGGTAACGACGTAAAGATTAGAAATCCGACTGAGAACGTAGGCGACGAGTTCGAGGGATAACTGAGAATCCTCCGAAGCGGTTCGATAAAGATTGTAAGGGGAACTCGATAAGGTTTTTTCGACTTCCTGGCAAACAATCGGGAAGGTTAAGTTAACAATTTTTTCAGCCATCATTAGAACTACTTAATTGCGTGAATTCAGATTTTAAAACGCCAGAAAACTGACCCGTTGAATGAAAATCCAAGAGTCGAAAAACAAGAAATAGGCGGTTCGGTAAGGTTGCCGATTTTCTGAAATTTGGAGAGGGCCGCGATGGGGGAGGCTTATGGAGCAAGTCTCGGTCAGTTTAGGTACGGATGGGGTGGGTTCCCCTGTTGAGGGAAACAAGGGGTTGTGCGAGAGTACCTCATCATCTGGAGAAGTGCAATAAAGTCCGACGATCGCCTGAGTTCGCCCTACAGTTATCCACTTTAAATTTTATCAAAGCTTTCCCAAGAAAAAACCGATTTTTTTATTAACATTTGGCTCCCTCGACCCTAGCTTTTTAATAATTCGAGTTAGAGGTTAAAGTTTTTCAAAACTTTGTGATGTTTATTGATACAGTTGGCTTCAGTGACTGTAAGGGGCGATCGCCCGCGAGTTCGGGGCGATCGCGCGAAAAAATTCCGAGTCGAACATTAATCTTTTCTTTAAATTCTGCGGGAAGGAGCGGAGCGATCGAAGGTAGATAGGCAGCATCGAGGTTCGGCTTTTGAGAGCTGGGCGATCGCCCAAAGATAGCCGAGTAGGAGGGTAAACTCGTGGCTGTAGGATGGAGAAACCAATGACAAATGCAGATCGAAATCGAGTAAATTTTGCATCGTCTTAGAGATCGCTTGAGTTTGAAGTGGGCGGCTTCCAGAGTCGGACTCTGGCATCCCCTTAACGAAGCGTGGCACAAATGACGAGGAGAATTATCCGGCGATCGCCCGCCCTTGCGGGAAGAGTTTAAGTTTTATTAAAATTTCCGTAAAAACCCAGACTTATTAAACCCCAAACCAGTGATAACTGAATCTTCACGGGATATCGACCTCGGCTCCTTTATCGATCACGCCTTGCTCAACCCCACCGCGACCCCCGCGCAAGTGGAACAGTGGTGCGAGGAGGCGGATCGCTTCAATTTCGCCTCGGTGTGCGTTTACCCGGCTTACGTGCGTCAGGCGACCAATTTGCTGCACGGGAAACGGCCTAAAGTCTGTACGGTGATTGGCTTTCCTTCGGGGGCGACCACGTCGGCAACGAAGCTTTACGAAGCCCAAGAAGCGGTAGAAAATGGGGCGAAGGAACTGGATGTGGTCATCAACCTCGGTTGGTTGAAAGCGGGACAAACCAATGAGGTGTATCGAGATCTGGCCGAAATTTGCGACGAAACGGGGCAGTTAGTCAAAGCCATTTTAGAAATGAGCTTGCTCGACGAAGAAGAAAAGCGCCTCGCCGCTCAAATTTGCCTGGATGCGGGGGTCGCTTATTTAAAAACGAGTACGGGCTTTTATGGGGGGGCGACGGTGGAAGACGTGCGCTTGCTCAAAGAAATTTCCCGGGGTCAAGTGGGGATTAAAGCCTCTGGGGGGATTCGGACGGCCCAGCAGGCGCTGGATTTGTTGATGGCGGGGGCGACTCGCTTGGGAACGTCGCGAGGGGTGGAGATCGTGCGCCAGCAGCAAGAACCGCCGGAAAGTTAAGTACCGCCGCCGCGCGATCGCCCGATGTTGCCCCTAGGAGTTTATGAAAACGTACAAAGCCACTGGAATTAATCTCAAGAGTATTCCCTTCGGGGAGTCCGATCGCCTGGTGACGATTTTGACCCGGGAGTTCGGTTTAGTGCGCGCCGTAGCGCCGGGAGTGCGCCAACCGAAATCGAAATTGGGGGCGCGTTGTGGCTTGTTCGTGGTCAATGACTTGCTGCTGTACGAAGGGCGATCGCTCGATAAAATCGTGCAGGCAGAGACCCGGAATTCTTATGCGGGCTTATCGCAAAATTTGGGAAAGTTGACCGCCGCCCAATATTTAGCTGAAATCGTCCTCTGTCAAGCGCTCGATCGCCAGCCGCAAGCAGAATTATTTGTTTTATTTGAGGAGCATTTGCAACGGATCGAGCAGATCCCGGGGGCGATCGCCCGGGACTGCCCCGCTCGGGTGGTGGCACACTTGGCCCAAGGGGTCTACCACCTGCTCGCCTTAGCCGGGGTCGCGCCACAAGTGCATTACTGCTGTACGACCCGAACGGCGATCGCCCCGAACTTCAGCCATCCGCAATGGCAAGTCGGCTTCAGCCATCGAGCGGGGGGACTGGTGAGTTTGTCCGAGATCGCCCCTCGACAGCCCTTAGATCCTTACAGGTCGGACAAAATTGACGGTTACCTCGACGCGATCGGCCTGGTCGCCTTCCAACACCTGAGCGCCCCCGAGTTGTCCGCATGGGACTCGTGGGGGGAAAAATACCGCCAATCCAATCCGAACGAGCCAACTCTTGATACAGTTTGGGTATCGGTAGAACAGCTTTTGCGAAATTACGCCCAATATCATTTGGGAATTTCGATTCGTTCTGCCGCTCTGATGGATACTTATACCAATTCAGCCGTATTCAACTCCTCTCGATAGCCTCGCAACCGAGCGAGGGTCACCCAGAGCGATCGCGCGATCGCCCTGGGTGCAAGCCGATTAAAAATAAAAGCCAGAATGCCGTTATCTAACTCGGATCTAAAAACTCAAATTACCTATTGGCATCCCGACGATCGCGACTCGCGCCGATCTAGGGAGCGAACCGCTTCCCCTCAAAACGTGCCTTACACTCCCCAACCCGACGGGGCCGACGGCAAGCCAGCGCCCCCCAACACCAACCCCCCCATCGACGACGACCGCAACGGCGATCGCCCCCGGGATCCCGAAACCCCGGAGACTCCCGACAGCGAACGAGGATTCCTCCCCGTTTTAAAAAACCGCAATTTTCTCGCCTTGTGGAGCGGTCAAGTTTTTTCCCAACTCGCCGATAAAGTGTACCTGGTTTTGGCGATCGCCATTATCACCAGTCACTTTCAAACCCCCGGACAGACAATTAGCGGTTGGGTCTCGGCGATTATGATCGCCTTTACCATTCCCGCCGTCCTCCTCGGCTCGATCGCCGGAGCCTTAGTCGATCGCTGGTCGAAGAAAAACGTCCTGGTCGCCACCAACTTACTGCGCGGCGGCTTAGTTCTGGCGATTCCCGTCCTGCTCGACCTGTCCGACGGCGTGAACTTGTCCGCCGTTCCCTTGGGATTCGCCTTCTTACTGGCGGTGACCTTCTTAGTCTCCACCCTCACCCAATTTTTCGCCCCGGCGGAACAAACCGCCATTCCCCTGATCGTCGAAAAACGGTTGTTACTTCCGGCCAACTCTTTATATACCACGACGATGATGGCCTCGGTGATCGTCGGCTTTGCCGTCGGCGAACCCTTGCTGGCGATCGCGGACAAGGCGATCGGACAGTGGGGCGATACCCTCGGCATCGGCAAAGAACTGCTCGTCGGCGGCAGTTACTGCATCGCCGGATTGCTGCTGTTGGTGATGAAAACCGGAGAAAAACCGGACCATCCCAACCGGGAATATCCCCACGTGTTTGAAGATATTCGCGACGGCTTGCGTTACTTGAGCAATCACCGCCGCGTTCGCAACGCTTTAATTCAACTGGTGATTCTCTTCTCCATTTTCGCCGCCCTCGCCGTACTCGCCGTGCGTCTCGCCGAAGTGATTCCGAGCATGAGTACGGAACAATTCGGCTTTCTGCTCGCCGCCGGAGGCATCGGTATGGGACTCGGAGCCGCCGGATTGGGGCATTTCGGCCAACGGTTCTCCAACCGCCAGTTGAGTACGATCGGATCGGTAGGGATGAGTGTTTCCCTGTGCGTCTTATCTCTGGTGACCGATCGCCTCTGGCCCGATTTATGCTCGATCGCCATTTTAGGCATGTTTGCGGCCATGGTCGGCGTTCCCATGCAAACCACCATTCAAGCCGAAACCCCCGAAGAAATACGCGGCAAAGTGTTCGGGTTGCAGAACAACGCCATTAATATCGCCCTGACCTTGCCCTTAGCGCTGGCAGGCTTGGCCGAATCATTTTTCGGCTTACAAGTCGTGTTCTTGAGCTTGGCGGCGATCGCGATGGCAGGCGGCGGCTTAACCTGGTATATTTCCCGTACAGAGCCTTAAAAGTGCGATCGGGCTGACTCCTGACCTCTAAAGCCGGGGATTGAAGCTGCGGTCAACCTGTTTTAGCCCCGCACTGGCCGCGAGGCGATCGTCGCGCGATCGCTCGGTCTTTTCTTTAAAACTTAAAACCAAAAAATTGCATGTTGCACATCGCCTGGTTAGGAAAAAAATCGCCGTTTTGTGGGAACGTTACTTACTCTCGTGAAGTAACCAATGCCTTGTTAGACCGGGGCTATCAGGTCAGCTTTCTCCATTTTGCCCAAGAAAGCAGCGACGGACACAACTCGATCGTCTCTTGGGACGCCGACGCCTCAGCCACTCGACCCAACGGTTGGCCCGATTGCCCGGAAGTTTCCCTTCCTTGCCTTTATAAATCCACCATTTACACGATCCCCACCCTCAAATCGAGCAAAGTTTTAAGTCAAGCCCTGCGCCAACTGCAGCCCGATCTGGTTCACGCTTCCCTCACCTTGTCGCCCCTCGATTTCGTCCTGCCCGAAATTTGCGAAGAACTGGATTTACCCCTCGTTTCCACCTTTCATCCCCCCTTCGCCCCCCAAAATCGGCTTAAATCCGGTCGGCAACACTTACAACACTTGACCTACCAACTTTACGCCCCCTTCCTTCCCCACTACGATCGCACGATCGTTTTTTCCCAACTCCAGCGCAACTTACTCGCCAAACTCAACGTTCCCGAAGAACGGATCGCCGTCATTCCCAACGGCGTAGACGTTCAAAAATACTGCCCCGGCCCGTCTTCGATCGCGGCTGAATTCGATGCCGATCGCCTGTTCGTCTACCAAGGGCGCATCGCCATGGAAAAAAATGTCGAGGCCCTGCTCAAAGCCTGGAAACAAGCCGATCTCGGCTCCAAATGCAAATTGCTGATCGTCGGTGACGGCCCGCTCGCTCCGTCTTTCCAAGCCGCTTACAACGACGAACATAATATTATTTGGCTCGGCTATATCGCCGACGAACGCCGCCGCATCGACATCCTGCGCGGTGCCGACGTTTTCATTTTGCCTTCCCTCGTCGAAGGGTTATCCCTGTCGTTGCTCGAAGCAATGGCCTGCGGGACCGCCTGTATCGCTACCGATGTCGGTGCCGATGGAGAAGTCCTCAACGACGGCGCGGGGGTCGTCTTAAGCCCGCAAGGGGTCACTACGCAGTTAAAAACGTTACTGCCTCTGTTCCGCGATCAACCGGAGTTGGTGCAACTGATGGGACAAAAAGCTCGCCAGCGCGTTTTGGAACGCTACACCCTCAGCAGCAATATCACCCAAGTGGAAGCGCTCTATGCCGAAGTGCGCGCCACGCAACCGTTACGACAACGGCACCAGGTCAGTCGCTGGGCCTAATTTTGGGGAGGAACGCGCTCCTTCTAGTGCGGGCATCCTCGGAGGTCCCTCCGGAACACTTGCCCGCTTCTCGAACTCCCTCCTGTAAATATCGAAAGTCGAATATCGAAAATCCCTACTCCTCCAGGGTTTGGACGTGGCGCTCGAACCAGAGTCCGACCAAGACGATCCCGACTCCACATAACAAGAAGACGAAGGCTTTAAAGACCAATCCCGTATCGTATTCGATAACCCGAGAAAAAATATCGAGACTGAGTAACACCATGCCTTGCCAAAAACTGAAGCGCCGACCTCGGGCGAGTCCGTGGCGGATGGCGGTGTAGGCGATTAAAAAGAGGATGACATTGAAAATAAAGGTGCCGAAAATGGGCAGGGGAGCGATGCCAAAATGCCAGAATAGGGTGAGGGCGGCGATCGCCACCCCCGCCCCGAAGGCACTGTCGTTGACGGATTCGGGAGACAGGCGGGGGCGCGATCGCCCGTCTCCTTGCCATGCAAACAGCAACCACGCCGCCACGACGAGAGCGACATCGAGTAGGTAGAGTAAGCCTTGGATTCCGGTGTCTTCGATGTTGCTGGAGGACCAACCGAAATCGCTGACGGCAGAGGACCAGAACCAGTGAAACGAGAGGAAGTAGGCGGAGATAGCGAACAGCCAGACGGCGATCGTCCGCGCTAAGGGACGGAATGAGGGGAAATCGGGCCAACGCTGCTGCCAGGACTCGTTGGCGTCGGGATAACCGTACAACAGGATCGGTGGCAGGGCGTAAGCGAGTGCGACGATCCAATATCCGGGGGCGCCTAAGGCGCTCAAGCCGATCGCCAGGTTCACTTGTAACGATTGGAGGGTCGTGGCGATCGCCAGGAGGAAAATCAGGCGAGAACGGCACCAATAGGCCAAGGGGAGCACCCCAAAGGCGGCGATCGCCCCGAGATGTTCGATGACGAATCGCAGCCAGTAGCTGCCTTCATTCACATAAGATTCCCCCAATCCGGGCCAATAACTGTACCCGATCAGGCCGACGGCCAAAATTCCTAACGAGGTCAGGCGCAAGCTGTAAGCCATCAACAGCACGCCAAATCCCCAGGCGACGAGCAATCCGGCCACCGAACCGCCAATGTGGAACATTTGGCCCATTAAGGCCATGTTGGCGCCCAAACTCAAGGCTCCGAGCAGGAGCAAGCCATTGCCCAAGCGTTGCTGCCAGCCGAGGGAAAACCGACCGAGGGGCAGGGGCGATCGCTGGCGCCACAAATAGAAGCCCCCCGTATTGATTCCGACAAATAAGGCGAACAGTAAGGAGGTTTTCAGGGTTCGGGACCACACTTGCCAGTTGGCGGCGACCAGGGTAATCGCGCCGATGCCCAGGAGAAGGCCGCCCAAGCCGATTAAAATGGCGACGAAGCGATCGCGCGCCCCGGTGTCTAAGGTGTCGAATTGATAGCGTCGGGCAAGGGCGGCGTATTGATCCTCGGAAATCAGCCCTTCGGCTTGCCATTGGCGCGCTTGTTCGCGCAGTTGGCGACAGAACTTTTCTGAAAGCATTGCAGGGTTTTAGAGGGCAAGAGTGGAACGGCGATCGCCGTCCAAGGGTGACATCCTCCCGACGCTGAATCAAAGATTACAGCGCGGGCTTCCCAGCCTCACGATTGGGTGTTCCTGCCCCACGCCACTTATCTAGGTCATAGACCCCCGACAGACCGACTTGACAGGCGGTTTCCATTCCCCAGAGTCCCTGGGCTACTACATTCTCTAGTCCACGATCCAAAACCATCTCTGCTGCAGCTCGATCGCGTAGCGACGCCGAAGGCGTATCGCGATGCGTTCGATACCCACACTCAGGACAATGATGCTCTCTGACTTCCAACCCCTTGCTGACCGTAGCAAAGCAGGATGGACAGGTTTGACTGGTACCGTTGGGGTTGACTTTAGCAAAGTACACTCCCCGTTTCCAGCAAACCCATTCTGTCAGAGACAGGAATTGTCCGAAGGCAGCATCAACACAATCTTTTCGCAACATCCCTCGCGTCAAGCCTTTGACGTTGAGATCTTCTGCAAAGATGGTTTGCGCCCGGTCGCAAAGCTGATGAGCCGTCTTCAGATGGAAATCTTTACGACGATTGGCAATGCGATGGTGCATTCTAGCCACTTCGATTTGCGCCTTTTCCCAGTTTTGAGAACCCTTTTGTTTTCGTGCTGCTCTGCGTTGCAGCAATTTCAGCTTGCGTTGCATCGACTTGAAAAACTTAGGGCGCTCTTGGAAAGAGCGATCGGAAGCGGTCAAGAATCGCTCCAATCCCAGGTCAATCCCAATCGCCCGACCATGAACCGGGACATCGGGAACCGATATATCCGATTCTATGGTGACGACGACATACCATTGCGTCCCCCGTACTCTGGACAATACCCTTAGCTGTATCCCCCCAACCCCCCTTTGAAAGGGGGGCGAAGGGGGGATGCAGGTTGATGGGTACTTCCCCGATCTTTGGCAATTTGATTGTGAAGCCATTGATGGGATTGTTCTTGAACTGGGGAAATACAAAGGATTTGAGTTGACCGAACTTTTTGAAACGCGGGAATCCATATCCCCGCTTCCGAAATACTTCCCAGGTATCGTGCAGTCTGCGAATCGTGGTCTGCAATACCTGAGAATGCACCTTACCCAAGTGCGGGAATTGCTTCTTCGCTTTGGGCAGGTTGTTCTGCTGACGGTGGTAGGACGGAAATGGCTCATCGGCGGGAATGATGTATTCCTTTTCCAGCGAGCATCGGTCTACCGAACACTTACGCGAAGCAATCCAATCCTTGAGTTCGCGCAACGCGTAGTTATATACGCCTGTGCACGTCTCAAGCCACGACCGCAGTTCAGTCTGCTGTACGACATTTGGATAGATTCGGTAAGTGTAGTTCATGGTCAGCATGACTATAATTTACTACAGACTATAGCTGCTGATAAATGCTGGTCTCATCCCCATCGTAGGGCTTAGTCCTTCCCGTAGGGTGGGGAATCGACTGTTCGAGAGGAGTCCATGGATCCCGACGCTGATGCTTCGCATACAGCGCGGGACTTATAGCTCCCCGAACCCCTCAAAAGTTAAATATTTACCATTAATAATCGCCACGAGCGGGAGGTGGGAGGGCAGACGGCGACGCAGAACCCGCATCTTCGTGCAGTTGGGAACGACCATTGCGAATGACGCGCAACATGTCGCTCAATTGTCCTTCGATATTGCCCAAGACGCGATCGGCGTACTCGTCGGCTCCCTTTTCGATCGCCTCGCACTCGGCGATCGCATTGCGGCGCATGTCCTCGATCTCCTGTTGCGTTTGACGACGCAGGTGGTCGATTTCGCTGAGGGTCTGTTCTCTGGCCCGCTCGCAGTCTTGCTGCACTTGCTGTCTGAGGCGATCGGCTTCCAGCTTCGCTTGGCGCACGATCCCCATCTCGTCGAGAATTTCCGACGCTCTTTGTTCGGCAGCTTCCAAGATTTCCTGGGCGTATTGTTCCGCCTGCAAGAGAATCTCTTCTTTTTGGCGGATAATCTCCTCCACCTGATTGAAAGCTGCAGGCAAATTCAAGCGCACTACATCGAGTTGGTCGAGCAACTGCTCCTCGTCGATCAGCGTGCGTCGCGAGAAAGGAATGCGCGGACTATCGAGAATCATTTCTTCCAGACGGTTGAGTTCCCGTTGGATATCTACGGTTCCCGATCCGGCTTCGGTAGATTCATCCCGATCGTTGGATCCTTCGTGTTCGGGGTCGATCCTGGGTGTGTCTTGGCGTAACATCGGTAGATATCGAGCGCAACGTGTTGGGGAACTAGGTGGTCGATCGATCCGCCAAATCTAGCAATTTCTTTAACCACGCTACTACTTAAAAAGCTGTGGTGGTTGGAAGTGGCTAGAAAAACCGTCTCAATCTCGGCAGCAAGGGTTTTGTTGGTATGGGCCATCTGCAGTTCGTGCTCGAAGTCCGAGAGAACTCGCAACCCGCGCAAGAGAACGGTGGCGTTGTGCTTCCGGGCGTAGTTGACCGTCAGCCCGTCAAACCGCTCGACTTCTGAATTGCTCAGGTGTCGAGTCGCGTGACGGATTTGCTCCAAGCGGTGTTCGACATCAAACAGAGGCGTTTTGTTGGGATTGATCGATACGGCGACAATCACGCGGTCGAAAAGCTTGCAGCCTCGCTCAATTATATCGAGGTGACCCAAGGTAATGGGATCGAAGCTACCCGGATAGATGGCAATCACAAGGGTTCAGGAATTTTGATGGCTTAGGGAAAGCTTACGCCCTTAAAGTACCGTTAAAGTTATCAATCTGCAAACGGATCGCGATTCGGGGGTTTTCGAGCGATCGCCCCCGCCGCGATCGCCCGTTCGCTTCAGGACGGTTCGTCGCTGCTGGGGTTCGATCGCGCGGGTTCGTCTCCTGTCGGCTGCTCTGCGGCCCGAGCGATATATTTATTTTCGATTAAATAGGCTCCTTTTTCAAATCGCACGCTCCAATAATCGCCGGGTTGGCGATCGAGGATCGTTCCTTCTTCTCCGAGGCGAACGACGTTCGGCGGACGTAACATCGGCGTCGGTTCTGCGGTTTTAAAATAAGGAGGAACCGCCGTCAAGCGGACGCGATCGCCAATTTCAAAGGCTTTAGACATGGGTAAATAACATTAAAAACGTTACAGAACTTTGCGGGCGATCGCCCCAATTTTAACTGGAAACCGAACTTAAAAGCGTTCCGTTTCCGCAGGCAACCCCCCACCTTGGTCTTTTAAGAACAGATTGCCCATGCGATCGTTTTGATAGACGCAATCGATCTGCGGCGACTCGCCCAAATCTCCCGTAAATCCAAAGGTATTCATCCGGTTTTTACAATCGCGCACTTCCTGGGGATCGACCAACTTGCGCTGTTCTAAAATCGACCAGGTATTCGTCCGCAACACGCAACCCGGTTGCATTCTCGGTTGCGAGACAAACACGTTAAACGGGTTGAGGGTCAGAAAAATTCGCAAGTCCGCCGCGATCGCACTGGCCCCATATTGAATGCACAACTCCGGATTCGGGGCGCTGCGATCGATGACTTCGCGAGATGCCACGTTTTGCGGACTGAAATTCGCCGTCGAACTAAACGCAATCCCGATCCCAATTCCCAACACGAACACTCCCGCCAAAATCGCGAGGGACGTATAGTTAAACGGAGATGAAGGAGGAGGAGATGACGATCTATATCTGCGTGCCATAATGATTTACGAATTTGCACAGACGGCATGAGAATCGGCTCCACACCATCTTTTCCTAGTATGCCGAATTTACGAAACCGATCGCAGCACCCTCCTCGGTGAAGTTAACGGGCCGATATTCCCTCGAAATACCCCAAAATAGGGCGATCGATCTTCTCAAACCATTTTTGAACCCACGGCGCGATCGCCCCCAACCATCGCCGATTTTAGCGCAAATGCGCCCACTTTTAACCCCCACTTCCTATTCCATCGGCTTCACCCCTTCGATTTCATCTTCGGTTTGCGCGTACAGATGGCGTAATTTCTCCAATTTCTCCTCCGACGTCTGCCAAAAACCGCGCCCGTGGGCCTCCAACATCCGCCCCACAATATTGCGGAACGCCTCCGGATTCGCCGCCCGTAACTTCGCCGCCATCTCCGGGTCCAACGCATACCGTTCCGACGCCTGGTCGTAAACCCAATCCTCCTGAAACTCCACCGTCCCTCCCCATCCGACTAACGCCGTCATCCGTTGCGAAATCTCGTAAGCCCCACCAGACCCTTGATTCGCCATCGCTTGCGCCCATTTCGGATTGAGCAACTTCGTTCGATATTCCAATCTCAATAAATCATTGAGTCGGCGCGGCGTCGTATCTTTCGAGAAACTTTCAATAAAACTCGCCTCTACCTTTTTCCCGCTTTTCCCTTCCGCCGCCCGCTTCAACCCCCCCGTATTCGCATAATATTCCTGAATATCCGTCAAACCGTATTCTACCGAGTCAATTTCCTGGACCACGCGATCGCTCGTTTTTAACAACTGCGCCATCACCTCCGGACGCGCCCGACCGCGATCTTTACGCCCGTAACTAAACATATTTCGGCTTTCCCACGTCTTCGCCAACTCCTCCCCATTCTCCCAATTTCCATCGACCACTTGGTCGTTCACCAACGAACCAAAATCCCCCGCCGGATTGGAAAATAACCGCGCCGAAGCATTCTCAACCCCTTGCGCTTGTAACGCCAAAGCGTGCTTTTTAATATAATTCTCCTCCTCCGATTCCTCCGCTTGCGCCGCCCGCACGAATAAATCGTCGAGCAACTCAATAATATTGACAAACGTATCGCGGAAAATTCCCGATAAATTCGCCAACACATCAATACGCGGATGACCGACCTCAGCTAACGGCTTGAGTTCGTAACGGACGATGCGCCCGGTTCCTTCTTTAATCGGTTCTGCCCCGACTAATTCTAATAAAATCCCCAACGATTCCCCGCGCGTTTTAATCGCATCCAATCCCCACAACATCACCGCCACGGTTTCCGGATAATTCCCCTTTTCTTGTCGATGTTGCTCGATAATTTTACGGGCAATTTCTCGCCCGCGTTCGCAAGCCCCCGGGGAGGGCATTCGGTACGGGTCTAAAGCGTGAATGTTCCGCCCTGTGGGCAATACCCCCGGACCGTCGCGCAAGAGATCGCCCCCGGGGGCTGGCGGAATGTATTCCCCATTTAAACCGCGTAAAAGATTGGTCAGTTCTTCGGGAGTTTGCATCAGTAAATCCCGAATTTGGAGAATTTCGTCGGAATTTTCGCCAATGCGATCGAGCGGATCTTTACCATTTCCAGAGGCGATCGCCTCGATAACCTCTCCCGGAAAGTCGCGATCGAAATAGGCATCTAAATAAGACTTTAACGCCTCGCTATTGGGACGTTCGCCCAGGGTATGCAACCCCGAAGAAAAGAGGCGCTGTTCGACGACTTGCAAGTAATCGTAAATGCGAATGAAATAGCGATAGAGAGATTCCACGCTAAACATGCGCGCATTTTCAACAGTAAATTCAATTCCCAATTTCTGCGCTTCTTCAAAGCGACAATCTGAAGATAAACCCGCATCGACAATCTTCTGACAAATCGCCTCTTGCAATGCCGAATTTTTCTGCGGATCTTCCCGATATTCCGCAATTAAATCCCGCAACGCCATCAATTCTTTATACAGTCCCGCCCGTCCGTAAGGGGGGACATTATGGGAAATTAAAACCCCATATCCCCGCCGCTTGGCGAGAATTGATTCTGAGGGATTGTTCGCCGCGTAAATATAGAGATTGGGTAAATTTCCTAAGAGAATATCAGGCCAAGAATAGCCCGTATTTCCCAAGGGTGAACCGGGCAACCATTCGACGGTTCCGTGCATTCCAAAGTGAACGATCGCGTGAGGTTGAAATTGATATTGCAGCCATTTATAGAAGGCGGCATATTGCGGATGCGGCGTCATATCCCGTTCAAACATCAACCGCATCGGATCGCCGGAAATGCCCAGTGGCGGCTGCACGCCAATCCAGATATTACCAAACTGAACGCCGCCTATTTGTAGATCGTCACCGTAAATTTTGATACCGCTTTCATTGAGACCTTTCCACTGTTTCTCGATTCGATGAGTGAGCAAGTAGCCGAGCCATTTTTCTAAGGTTTTGACATTCACAAAAGCGCTCGATCGCCGACTGGCTACGCTTTCTCTTTCTAAGGTGGATTTGCGATCGCTCGTGGTAATCGCTTCGTCCGCTTTTTTCACTAACGCGATAATTTCTTCTCCGGTTTCCGGTAAATCTTCAACCGTGTATCCTTCTTGTTTGAGCTGAGTTAATAAATTCACGAGCGATCGCGCCACGTTCAATAAAGCTGCGGTTCCAGTCGCCCCATATCCCGGCGGGAAGCCATATAAAATAATAGCAATGCGGCGATCGCCCGCCGGAGTTCGCCTCAGTTCGATCCAATTTTTAATCCGTCCCGTCAGTCGTTTCACTCGTTCCGGAATTAAATAAATCTCTTTGCCAACCAAACCACCGAGGGGAACCGTATCGATCGCCCCGTCCAATTCCGGTAAAGCATATAAAACAACACTTTGCAAGCCGCCAATTCCTTGCCGCGTCCAAGAATGAATATCTTGAATTAACAACGGGGCGGCGACAAAATAAGGCACATTTTTTGCCGTTAAAATCCGCTTGGCTACTTCAACTTGACGCCCCGCTTCCATCGATCCGGCAGGTCCGCCGACTAAGGGAAAGCCAATCGTAGAAACGATCGCCTCCACCGCCACCGCTTCTGGGGAAAGGGACGGCGTTTCGATATTTCCCCGTTCTCGTTCGGCCATTTCATGGGTCGAACTCATCCAATCTCGCACGGCGACATGACCTTCGACGCCATTAATAAAAATGGGTACAGGGGTCAAGCCTGCTTTTTCAAAAGAGCGGATCAGTTGTCCGATATACGGTTGTTTGGTAATGACGTGTTTGCGATACAGTAAGAGACCGACGACGGGAGAATTTTGCTCTAGTTCGACGCTCAATTTTCGTTGGCGATACCATTGCAAATAGGCGCGGGGAGATTCAAAATAACCCTCGGCGTCGGGATGTAATAATCCCATATTGGGCGTTTCGATCGGCGGTGGAATTTCGCCGACAGATAAGCCTAAATATTTTTCGGCGATCGTCCAACACATCGCTGCGAAGTTATCGCTACCTCCCGCGTTCCAATAGCCATAAATAATCAGCCAGTTTCGTAAATCTTGGACTTTTTGGACGGGAACGAATTTGAGCAGTTTCGGTCCAGTTTTTAGGAAGCTAATATATCCGGCGAGTTTGTCTTCTTCCCGTCCGCTAGAAAATTTGCTGAGTATAAATTGGACGGGTTTGGGCATCCCTTTGGGGCGATCGCCGATCGCAAATTGACCCAATTGGGTTAAACTCATCAATTCGAGGGCGGACTCGAACACGAGGCGAATGGGGATGTGTTGTACTCTGGCGCGCAACCACTGCACTTGGTCGTAGTCAAACAGCAGACTGGCGAAAAAAACATCGGCGCCGTCGAGGGCGCGGGCGATCGCCTCTGGATCCGTGGCGAGGTCGCGATCGCTGAAAATCTCGATTTCGAGTTCCCGACAGCGAGAAATGGCTAATTGTGCGGCTTTTTGGTATAAGTCGGCGTTAAATGATTCAAATCCGGTGATTAAAACGATGCGTTTCATTTTCCCAACCCCGACAAGTCCATCTATCTCGATCTTAAGGGGTTTATTGGTTTTTAGAGTCGGCAGTTTGGGAATGAGACCCAGATCCTCTCGCTTCACCGTTTAAGTGAGAGGATTGGGTTGACTGGGTTAAAATATATCTACTTAGCTACTGAGATAGATCGACGGAGGGGTTCGATCGCCCCTCCCTTGCAACCGCTAAACTTCCCCAATAACTTGGGTTTGTTGCAAGAGATTCACTAAGTTTTCAAAGGCGGAATCGCTGGCAATAATATGACCTTTGCGATCGAAAAGAATCACGCCAATTTCTAAACTTGCATCGGCATATTTTTTGACATATTCGATCGCCTTCGTGCGAATTTGTCCGGCGAGTTGCTCGAATACGGGTTTTGCTAACCCCAATCGGACGAGTTCGTGATAGGCGCTATCGGCAGTTTTTGCCCCTAAAACTGCTTCGGCTGCCGCGCGATCGCCCCCCGCCCGAATGGTTGCCGAAGCCAGGATTTCTAATTTGCCATCGGCGACGTGACTGGACGTATTAAAAATTCCTCCGGCTAATTTAATCAGTTTCCCTTGATAGCCGATTAATAATACCGATCGCGCCCCTCGCAATCCCGCTTCTACTAACAAGGCACCGAGCCAATTTCCAGTTTGTACCAGGGCGCTTTCATCGATGTTCAACCGTCGCGCCACTTGCTGGCCGTTACTGCCCAAACAAAAGACTAAATTCGGATGCGTTTTAACTTTTTCTTGTAACGTTTGCCGGAAATCTTCGAGGCGATCGGCGGCGGAAAGCGGCTGAGAAATGCCGCTCGTTCCCAAGAGTGCCAATCCTTCTAAAATTCCAAAGGCTTCGTTAGAAGTGCGTTTGGCGAGTTGGCGTCCTTCGGGCAAAATAATACGAACGTGGGCGCTTTTATCTGTAGGAATTAACGGAGATAAATTATTATCAAATAACTGACGGGCATATTTATAAATGGCGGCTTTTCCCGTTGCCGTTTTGCCCAAGCCTTCGCCCCCTTGTAAAATTAAGGGTCGTTTGAGCCGATCGGTTAATTTCACCCAAGCCCAAATGGGTGTATTGCGCGTTAAATCGAGGTTGTCCCCCGGATCGCTTAAGGTAATGGCTAAAGCAGACTGGGGATCGAGACGGGCGAGTTCTCGCACGGGAATTTCTGCGGTTTCGGGCATTAAATCGATCGCGATCGCCCCTTGAGACATGCGATCTTCGAGTAGATAAACTAATGCCGCTTTGGCGGCGGCAACGGCAAAGACAGGTAAAGTATAGCCAGTTTGAGCCATTGAAGGATTGTTATAAATTGAGTTGAATTTGAGCGCGATCGCCCTCGGATCGAGCCGTCAGTGGAAGTCGCGCAATTGTAGCAGAAAGACCGCCATTTTTTAAGTCGCCCCCCATCCCTTAACCCGGGTGGAGGGGGAAATTTGCGGGTAACGATCGCTAAAGGAGCGTGATATTTATGACAGCCAACCCCAGGGGTTTGCACTCGTCGTTCCTCGGCGATCGCCACGGTCAAATAAGTTGATGGAAGAGAGATTAGTTCGTTGTTGATTGTAGTGATTTTCCCGCAGTTCAAAGAAAATTTCTTTGATTTTGGCGGCGTTCGGATCGGTTTTCAGATGTGCGGAAAGGGCTTTGACGGCGCGATCGACGATCGCCTCGGCTTCGCGATCGGTTTGGGCACTCGATAAGTCCGCGTACAGCGCATTCAATTGGGTGGCGATCGGGTCGAATTCCGGCTCGTTCGGGAGTTGATTGAGGACGGTGGCGATCGCCGCTTGGGTTTCGCGCGCGAAAATCGAGGGAGTGGTTTGATTGTAGGTGGAAATCGGAATGCTGTTGGGTTCGATCTCCTGACTCGAAGCGGGAGAGACAATCATTAAGGTGGAGAGAAACAAACAACCCACACACATCTTTTTTTCCTCCAATCACAATCAGTTTAAAGGGTTTCGGCTCCTTCTACGGGCGATCGCCCCTTCAAGCCGGACTGGTCAGGTTATAGCATTTTTTTCGCGCAGGCGGGATCGATCGCCCCAGGAGGGGTGGCGGCGATCGCCCCTTTTCAATCGAAATTGAATCCTATTATCGGTAAAATTTTCTTAATTTTGTAGTTTCCGCGAATGTAGTTTCCGCGAACATAAGGCTCTTATCACCCAAGCCCATCTAACTTTTAAAACCTAACTTCTAAAATCTAAAATCTCAAATCTTAGATCTCAAATCTCAAAGCTAAAATCCTTTTTAGGCGATCGCGGGCGAACTGCCGGAAAATCCCGGAACCGCCGACTCCTCGTCGAGATACTTTTGTACGATTTGCAGCACTTTCGTCGGTTCGGGAGGCTTGCTCAAAAAGTCGGAAGCGCCGATCAACTTGGCGCGGGTGCGATCGAGCAAACCGTCTTGACTGGTCAAAATGACGATCGGCGTATTGCGGAATAACTCACTTTGTCGCAAAAACGTACAGAGATTGTAACCGTTCGTCTGTGGCATCACCACATCGAGGAAAATCAAATCGGGTTTCTCGCGCGCGAGGGTGGCGACCCCTTCCATCGGATCGCGAATCTGCACGACCTTATACCCTTCCGGCGCCAGAATTTGCGAGAGTCGCTCCGAAATCGCCGGACTGTCGTCAATGCAGGCGATCGTCCGCTTGCGCTGAGGGGGATTTCCTTGAGTCGCCGCGCGAACGAGGCGAATTTGTTCTAAGGGGGAATTGCAATCGGGGACGTCTTGCAAAGCGATTTTGCCTTGTTGGACGAAGTGATGTAAAGTGCGAATCACGCCGATCGGCGATTGTTTCCGTTCGATCGCCAGATCCCACAAAGTATTTTCCCCATTAAACAACGTATTGAGAGTTAAAAACGACTCGGAACTGACCTGATTTTGCAACCGTTGCGGATGGGACAACACCGGAGCTAAATCCGGATATAAATAGCCTAAATCCATCTCTCGCCACTGTTTCCAGAGGGTTTTGGCTTTCTGCAACACTTGTCCGATTTGGGAGGACGATAGGGGTAATTGCATCGGAATCTCGAAGGCGATCGCGGGTTCGGCAATCCAGCGACTGGAAAGGGAGGTGTGATTGGCTAAGTCGAAAAAGACTTCTAACGCCACGCTAGAAATCACCTGTTTCGCTTGGGAAACATTCAAATTTCCCCGGGCGATCGCGTGGTGTAATAAGTGATATTCCCACGGCTCGTCTACCGACAAGTGCGCCGCATCCATTTCCCAATGTGGACAATGCTGTTTGACGGCTCTAATCCAGCGACGGCAGCGATGAAACTCCCCCGTTGCCCAGATCAGTTGTCCCATAACAAAATAAAGGTGCCACTTGCGTCGGTCACCTTCGATCAGCCATTTGCCCGTCCCTTTTCGCTTCACTTGCCTAGCTAGCTCGCCGAGAATCTGGGCTAAACCAGAGGATTCAAAACTCATGATTCGATAGAATTCCCCTTAGAATCCATCCTCAATGTAGTCGCTGGGTGGGGCTTTGAGAATCCGTATTTTCCCTTATTTGCCAGGGGAACAGGTCGTGCAGTGGGCTTTCAACTCGTTGAATTTGCGGCGATCGCCCCCCTTAAAGTTGCTTCATCTTTTCAGCAATTTGCGGGTTGTACAACCGTAAATAATTCCAATAATTCTCAAACACGTGTTCCACATAACCGCGCGTTTCGGGATAGGGAATTTTTTCCACAAACTCGTCCGGGTCGCCAAAGCCGAAGCGATCGAGCCATCCGGCGACGGCCCCGGGTCCGGCGTTGTAACTCGCCACCGCCAGCAAAGAATTATCGTTATATTCCTCGTGAGTATACGCCAAAAACCAGGTGCCGAGTTTGATATTATCTTCCGGCTTTTCCAAATCGTAATCTTTCAGATTGATTTTCTGTGCGATCCACTCCCCAGTTTCCGGCATGACCTGCATCAATCCCGTCGCATCGACCACCGAGCGAATTTTGGGCATGAAACGCGATTCTTGGCGGATCAAAGCGGTGACTAAAAGCGGGTTGAGTTGACGTTCTCGGGACCATTCGAGGATGGGATCGAGGAAAGGGAATGGATAAAGTGCTTCCCAGTAATGGGGTTGCTGTTTGAGGATTTTATATTGCTCCCGTTCTTCCGGGCGATCGCGCCATGCCAAACTCGACACCATAAACAGAGCGTCCAAATTGTCGCCGACTCCCAAACGAATGACGCCATCGGTAAACTGCTCCGCCACGCTGGGACTGGGACGATTGGTAAATTCGACTTGCCACAAATTCCACGCTTCGCGATCGCGCCCGAGTTTGTACAATTCCTTCAAAACGTCCGATCCGGCGGGGAGTACGACCCGTTCGGTTTGGCGCACCACTTGAGGAGTGAGGGGGCGCACGGTGGTAAAATCGCCGACATTCCAGCCGAGATAGAGGGCCGATCGCCAAGCGTAATACGATTGGGGATATTGTTTTAAAACATGCTCGAACGCTTGGCGCGCTTCCTCCTGACGGCCCAACCGTCGAGCCCACTTGCCAACCCAAAACCCCGCTTGGGGAGCGAGTTCGTGGTCCGGGTTTTCGTTACCGAGTTCTTGTCCCCACTGCCACGCCTGTTGGTAGTCCCCCGCCGCCGCCCGCTCTTGAGCGAAATTCCAGCGAATTTTGGCCGCCGCGTCGGAATTGCTGTATTGGGTGAGAACCGATTGGCGAGCTTGTTGGGCCGAGGTGTTGCTTCCGAGACTGTCGAGGAGTCGGGAACGCTCGAATAAGGCATCTCCGGCGCGGTCGGGAAAGTTGGCGATCGCGCGATCGAGATAGGGAATGGCTTCTTTCGGATCGAGCAGACTCGCGAGGCGCAGCAGTCCGGTGGCGCTTTGCTCCGCGTCGGGGAACTCGGCAATCAGTTGGCGATAGGCTTCGCGGGCTTCTTGGCGTTTGCCGTCAATTTGCAAGCCTCGGGCGGCGCGGTAGGCGTTTTCTGCGGTGCGCGGCGCTTTGGCGTAGGCTTTGGCTCCGTTGCCGTAGTCTTGTTTTTCCCAATAGCCGAAGGCGATCGCCTCCCACTGTTCCGGGGTCAGTTGACTGCCGTGATTCTGGACGAGTCGCTCTAAATAGCTGCCGTAATCTTGCAGGTAAATTCCGTGTCGGGCCACGAGCAGGAGTAAGTCGCGGTCGGTCGGGTTTTGTTTGAGCCGGATTCGGGCAATTTCGACGGTGCGGGGGTGAGCCGGAAATTCGGCGATCGCCCGGTCCCAATAGCTCGGATCGTTTTTGCCGAGAGTGTAGTAGGCTTCGGCGATAACTGGCGAGTCCGAATAACTTTGTGCGAGTTTTTGCCAAGTTTCGGTCGCTTTTGCCGTATTTCCTTGAGTTTCGTAAGCTTTTGCCCGTTGCAGGAGAATGTAAGGGGCGAGTAAGTCGTAGTCTTTTTCTAAGCCGTCGAGGGTTTCGATCGCCCCGTCGGCTTGACCTCGGCTGAGACGATCGACTGCCAACAGGTAGCGCGCCCGCAGGCGATCGCGCTTCTCGCCGCCTTCGGTTAAAATAGCCAGTTCGTCGGCCCGTGCGTCTGGATCTAACAGTGCCAAGGCTAAGACCGCAGAATCTGCATCTTCTTCAGATTGCAGCAACAGCGAGCGATCGCCGCGATCGAACAGCGACAGTTGACTCACTGGAACCGTCGCCCCCACTAACAAAGCGCACAGACTCAAACCGAGGGCAATACTCACTTGCGTTCTTCTGTTTTCCAACATTCCCTTATTCACCGTCCCGAACCAGCAACACGATATATTTTAACGAGTCGATTGGGTCTTTTGCGCAAGAGGTCATACCATTTTAGATTGTAGATTTGAGATTGTAGATTTGAGATTGAGGGAGGTTTGAGGTTGGCGACTCCCACGGGCGCGATCGTCATTCTTTCCTACACAGAATCCAACGCAACTCAACCGGAGGTTTTTCCGCAAAGGGAAAAATATTGCGTCCGGTAGACCAGCCCACAAACCAATCCGTTGGGGGCCAGGCTTCGGGGCTGAGGTGCTGCCGTTCGTATTCGTAGGCGGATTCCTCGGAGAGGATTTTGAGGGGAAATCCGGCGATCGCAGTCCGAAACTCTTCTCGGGTGAGCAGGAACGACCAGACCACCTCGGCCATTTGGCGGACGCGATCGCTCGGGATATACCCCGGCTCGCATAAAAATGCATTAAATAAAAACAATCCCCCGGAAGGGAGGGCGTCACAGACTTTAGAGAATAAAATTCTCACGTCGTCTAGAGAGCGAAAGTGCGAAATTACTTCAGATACTAAAATCAAGGGATAATGCTGTGAGGGCAAGATCGTTTTAGGATCGAGAATGTTGCCTTGAATGACGCGAATCGGCAGTTGCTGTTGACTGGCTTCGCTGACTAAGTGACGGGCGAAAACAGGGGTCAGTTCGATCGCCTCGACGGGATAACCCAGTTGGGCCAGGGCGATCGTGTTGCGTCCGGTTCCGGCGCCGATATCTAAAATCGGCGAGTGGGTAGGGTTCGACAGTTGGCGGGCGACGGCGATCGCCTTGGCGTCGGGATGACTGCCAAAAAGCGGCCCGCTACGGCTTTTCACCCAACCGTCATATTTTTGTTCGAGGGATTTGATTTGAATCGTCGCCGACAGTTTCAAGCCGTGAGTCAACCCTTGGGTGGGGTCGGGGGTCGTGTAGCGAATGACGAGGCGGGCGTGGGGGGAGGTTTGGAAGCCTTCGGCGAGTTTGCGGGCGATCGTTTCGCGCAGTCCGGCGAGTTCGTTCTCTTTGAGATCTTGACCGAGCGATCGTAATAAACCTTCGAGCATTTGCATTTGTTCGTGCAGCATCGCCGGAACGCACGGCATCGCCAATTCGCCACTGGCGGCGGTCAGACTTTTAAATTTATGGCGGACGGCGCGATCGAGTCGGTCGGGATCGCGAACGGACGAACCTTGAGGATTGGGCGGGGAATGGGACGGATTCGACGGGGAAAAATCGGACATCAGGTTGCTGGAGGGTTCGGAAACCAAGAGCCATCCTCCTTAATCTTGCAGTTCAACGCGGCGATCGCTTCAGCAGTCCAATTTTAACTATTAGTGGGGGATTGGGGACAGCCCTAATTCCCGCCTACGGATTTCGCGATCGCCCAATTTCGATCGATACTGTTATCGTGACCGACTCCGATTAGTTTTGGGAAAAAGATTCATGGAATTCCGAGGCACGACAACAACGTATTCAGACTGGAGTGGAGACGCCCTGGCAATCGGGTTTCTCGAAGATAAGGTCGAGTTGGCGGGAGATTTAGCCAAACTGGACGAAAAACTCGCCGGAACCCTCGGCGAACTGATTGAGGAGAGCGAATTTCAAGGCAAATCCGGCAGCAGTGCAGTCACTCGGGTCGGTGGCGGCTGTGCCATTCGCAAAATTATCTTAGTCGGCTTGGGAACTGCGGATCGACTGAGCGCGGAGAACTTGAGACAGGCGGGGTCCACTGCCGCCCGGATCGCCGATCGCGAAAAATGCAAAATCTTGGGGTTGCAGTTCCCCTCGTGTCATGACGATCCGGCAGCGACGGCGCAGGCGATCGTCGAAGGGATCGAGTTGGGCTTATTTAAAGATACCCGCTTCAAATCCGAACCCGACGACAAAGGCGGCGTTCTCCAAACCGTGGAATTACTCGGACTCGGCGACCAGCCGGAGGCGATCGCCCGCGCCCGCCAAATCGTTTCCGGGGTGAATTTAGCCCGCGAATTGGTCGCCGCCCCAGCCAATACGGTAACGGCGATTACGATGGCCGAACTGGCCCGGGAAATGGCCGCCGAGTACGGCTTGGAAGTGGAAATTTTAGAAAAGGAAGAGTGCGAAAAACTGGGGATGGGTGCGTTTCTCGGCGTCGCCCAAGCCTCGGACTTACCGCCGAAGTTCATCCACTTGACCTACAAACCCGAAGGAAGCCCCCGTCGTAAATTGGCGATCGTCGGGAAAGGTTTGACCTTCGACTCGGGCGGACTCAATCTCAAGCCCAGTGGAAGCGGCATCGAAACGATGAAAATGGATATGGGCGGTTCGGCGTCTACCTTCGGCGCCGCCAAGGCGATCGCCCAACTCAAACCGGACGTGGAAGTTCACTTTATTGCCGCCGTGACGGAAAACATGATTAGCGGTCGGGCCATGCACCCGGGGGACTTCCTGACCGCTTCCAACGGTAAAACCATCGAAGTGAACAATACCGACGCCGAAGGTCGTTTGACCCTCGCCGATGCGTTGGTCTTTGCAGAAAATTTAGGGGTCGATGCGATCGTCGATTTGGCGACCCTCACCGGGGCTTGCGTCGTCGCCCTCGGAGACGAGATCGCCGGACTGTGGTCGAGTGAAGACCAACTCGCCGAGGAATTCATGGCGGCGTCGGCAACAAGCGGCGAGAAGTTCTGGCGGATGCCTTTGGAACAGAAGTATTTCGAGGGTCTCAAATCATTACACGCGGATATGAAAAATACCGGGCCGCGCGCGGGGGGTGCGATTACGGCGGCGCTGTTTCTCAAGGAGTTTGTCAAGGAAACGCCTTGGGTTCACTTAGATATTGCCGGACCGGTTTGGACCGATAAGGATAAAGGATATAACGCCGCAGGCGCTACGGGATTTGGAGTGCGAACCTTAGTGCATTGGGTGTTGGGCGCTTAAATCCGTTCTGGCGCAGGTTGACTGTTTGGTGGCCTGCGCCATGAATTGGATTTTAGATTTTAATCATTTATTTTGTATAAATACGTTGAAATTTTATGAAAGTTTAAGTTTTTTGAGAAAGTTTTAAACAACTCGGCGAGATTCACTCGAACCGCTACAATAAATTTACGGTCGGAATCAACAATAAATCTTTGTCATTCTCTCCTGGTGTTTGCGATTCCTACTCCAGTAAGATCGAATTTCTAGCAATTTTGTCCGATCTTTTTCTATCCCAGTTCCATCGCGTCGGTGGGCTGGGTCTTTTCATCTTGGGTTGGGGCGCGGTCAATCGATCTGACCGAGGAATCGCCACACAAGAGCGAATTCGTCCGGATCTAACTAGCATTCTCAGATTGCATATCCCCAATGATTGACTTACACGGAAAACAGTTCGTTCCTGCGCCACAAACCGATCGCGAACGGTGGTCCGAGGCGATCGAACAACAACACAAACCGACCTTTACCGTCAAAGAAAACGACATTTTTGCGATCGTCAATCGCCTCGGCAATATGGTCGTCGATCGCACGGGAAACGACCAGTTTGTGACCGGATTATTCTGTCAAGATACCCGGTTTTTAGTCGATCCGAATTGCAAATTGAAGGGCGATCGCCCATTTTACTCAGCAGCGTGGCGGAAACGGGATTTTCCCTCTCCGTCGCCGCCAGTAATCCCCGCATCACCGCCTACCGGAATTGATTTGCGGTTACGAACGATCTGGGGAAAAAGGCCCGGTGCGCTATCCGGTCGCCTGTTCGCCGCAAGCCTGGGCTGCCGGGAGTCTATTTCACCTGTTGCAAGCGGCGGTCAATCCGATCCCCGATGCCGAGGCTCAATGTTTGCGAATTGTTAAGCCGATGTTGCCCCCGTCCCTCGATCGCCTCGTGGTGCGCGATTTAAAAGTCGGTGGGGCACGCCTAGATTTGGAGTTCGATCGCATGGGCGAAACGACCGCCTGTCGGGTCACCGAGCAAGTCGATTCGGTGCAGGTCACGATCGAAGTCTGAGGCTCTTCCTAACTCGCCGAGGGCGATCGCCCGCCCGTCAGAACGCAAAAAAAGCGCAAAAAAAAGAGGGTCTCAAAGCCCTCTTTTTGGAATAGACCCAAGGATCGAGCGTCTGTTGTCTTGTCCGAATGTTCACAGCGCCTGTCGAGACACCTGCTTTTCAAACCGAGCTTGGGTTTGCTCTAACAACTGCTCTCGACTGTCTTTCGCTTGGGTAAAGTTGGGAACGAGGTTGCGAGCTTGTAACGCCATGTGAAGCTGAAGGTGGGCAACGTACTCGCTGATATCTTCACGATGCGAAGGAACGTGGTGCTGATTCGGATGCGAAGCCAAAGTGTTCTCCTTCCTTAACTGTGCAAGTTCTGGAATCTGCCTAAAAAGTTACCATCCCTGGCGCGGATCTTTTCAATTTGCAATGAAGCTTAACGATTCTGGTTAGTTTTATTAAGGCGTGTAAATTCTGGCGCTCCCGAAGCCGGCGATCTCGACTCGGTAAAATAGGATTGGGTGCCGCCATATCCAGCAACAGGCGGATTTCGAGATCGAATTCTCCTCAGCACCCCGCTCTAAAGAGACGGGGCTTCGTGCCTCTCCTTTCGTAGGGGCGTTTCGCGAAACGCCCCTACCCATTTGGGGAAACGCCCCTACCCATTTGGGGAAACGCCCCTACCCATTTGGGGAAACGCCCCTACCCATTTGGGGAAACGCCCCTACCCAGCCTAAGCCCTTTGAGGGCTACGTTATCGGTGAAGATCGCCACGGCGGCGCCGAGTTGGCCGCTACGGATGAGTGAGACTACCTATATACTCTCGGATTCGACCGATCTGCCAATAATGTTCAACGCTCCGTACTCGACCCCGAGCTTCAAAATCTAAAATCTAAAATAGATAAACTTGCCACGACCCAAAACAGGTGCAACAATCGGCGCGAGAGCCATCACGGTGCTTTTGCACGAGCTGCGATCGCCGCATCGAGCGATGTAGGTTAAACTGACCGATCGATTAGAGTCGCTATTCCTCTTCAGCATCTCGGTCTATTCTCGCTGCTGCCTTGAGTAGATTTCCCTTATCGGACTTGCCGATCGTTCAACTTCAACAATGGTATGAGCCATGTACGCTCCAGACAATCTCCATCTCATCCGTGCATTTCTGGACCACACGCCTCGTGCAGTGGCCCTGCTCGATCGCGAACTGCACTATTTGCTCGTCACCCGTCAGTGGCTGAGAGATTGCGCCCTCGACGAAATGGCGACTCCCTCGATCCGCGATGCCACAGAAGCGAACAACGATCGACAAAATTCCCAACAAAATCCCCGACAAAATCGGCAACAAAACGCCCAAACCCCTCTCAATTGCGGCGATCGCTCCCACGCCGAAATCCTCAAGCAATTCAAACAACGCCTCGGAGTCGTCCAAACTGACGGCGAAGACGAAAGCGAAACCGAACGACATTGGGATCGAGTGCGCCAAAATGTGCTGGCGGGAAAGGTGGAACGATGGCAAGAACATTATCGGTTGCGCGACGGTAGTGGACTCGTCGTCGAGTGGGAAGCCTGTCCGTGGACCGACGAAGGCGGTGACATCGGCGGTTTGTTGCTCGTCAGAGACGAACGGATCGACCCAGAAACGACCCCACCCCTCGCAACCGACGCCGACACCGACGAAGCCGTAGAACGATCGCGCGCCAACGAACGAGAACTGCACCGACAAAGCCAAGCATTAGTTAAACTCGCCCGCAGCAAAACCCAAAAAGGAGAAAATTTAAAAGCCGCCTTGCGCGAAATTAGCGCCACCGCCGCCGATATTTTAAAAACCAGTCAAGTCAGCATCTGGCTGTACAATAACGAGCGATCGCGCTTGCGGTGTATCGAACGCTACACCGCCAGTTCCCCACCCGACGATCGCCGTAGGAACAACAGCATCGACGAACTGCGCGCCAGGGATTGTCCCGACTACCTGCACGCTTTAGACTTAGAGCGGGCGATCGCCGTCGTCGATGCGCAAACCGATCCGATCGCCAGCGAACTCGCTCGATCCTATTTAATTCCCAGTGAAATTACATCCCTATTAAGCGTCCCGATTCGCATTGGCGGTAAATTAGTCGGCTTTGTCGCCTGCGAACACCGGGGCACTCCCCGCCGTTGGCAACTCGGCGAGCAGAATTTCGCCGCTTCCGTCGGCGACTATACCGCATTGGCGATCGAAAGCAGCATCAGCGAAACCTCGCAACGGGCCCGAGCCCGAGCACAGGAGAATCTCAAACAAGCCAACGAACAACTGCAAGCGGTTTTAGACGCCGTCCCGGGATGTATTTCTTGGTTTAGTTCGGATTTAACTTATTTGGGAGTTAACGATTATTTAGCGAAAACCTTCGATCGCGCCCCCGAAAGTTTTATCGGCAAAAAAATTGGATTTTTGCAAGGAAGTCCGCATTTCAATCAATTGGTTCCGGAATTTTTTGAAAATCCCGCTCGCGAAGATCGCAACGAAATTCAGATCCCACTCGGCGATTCGACCCGTCATTTTTTGGTCGTGGCGCAAAAGTACCAACAGGGAGACGCGGCGGTGTTTGTCGGCTTGGATATTACCGATCGCAAACAGGCGGAAGCGGCGTTACAAAAAGCCAATGACGAGTTGGAATTGCGGGTAGAAGAGCGCACGGCCCAACTGCAATCGGCGATCGCCCAATTGCGCGAGGAAATCGAAAGCCGCCAGCGTATAGAAGAAGCACGCGACGTTTTGGAATTTTCGATTAACAATGCTGCCGATTCAGTCTTTTGGCTGACTCCGGAAGGACAGTTTTTCTACGTCAACGATGCCGCTTGTATTTCCCTCAATTACGCCCGCGACGAATTACTCGACCTCACCGTTCACGATATTAATCCCGACTTGCCCCCGGAAGTTTGGCCGGATTATTGGGAGGAAATCAAATCCTTTGGCTCCGTGCGGTTGGAGTCGAGCCACCGCACGAAAGAAGGCACAATTTTTCCCGTAGAAATTACGATTAGTTATTTTAAAGTTAACGGCAAAGAATATAATTGTATTTTCGCCCGCGATATCAGCGATCGCAAGCGGGTCGAGGCTCAGTTGTACCACGCAAAAGCGGCGGCGGAAGCGGCGAACAAGGCGAAGTTGGCGTTTTTGGCGAATATGAGCCACGAGTTGAGAACGCCACTGACGGCGATTATCGGCTATAGCGATTTACTGCAAGAAGATGCGATCGAATTGGGTTTGGGAGAGACAGAATTTGTTAATGATTTAGGGAGTATTAATAAAGCTGGAATTCAGTTACTCGACGCGATCGAACAAATTTTAGATTATTCTAAAATTGAGTTGGGCAAGATGGATTTAGAAATCTCGACCTTTGAGATTTCGGAGTTAGTTAAGGAGTTGAAAGGGACGGTCAAACCGTTGGCGATCGCCAATTACAATAGTTTGGGGATTCATGTAGACGATCGCGTACCCACCATGCGCGGCGATCGCGCTAAAGTTAAACAAGTCCTGACCCACTTGCTCGTCAATGCTACCAAGTTCACCGAACACGGGGCGATCGAATTGGAAATTAACTGGCAGGATACCCCGGATTTTCGCTCCCTCAACTCTTCGCCCCATTCGGAACTGACTTCGGACGTCAACCACGACGGTTGGATCGTCTTTCAAGTCGTCGATACTGGAATTGGCATTAACGAAGAACAAATGGAACACCTGTTCGAGGCGTTCAGCCAGGTGGATACTTCTTCCACCCGCCGTTATGGCGGAACGGGGGTCGGACTGGCGTTAAGTAGCAGTTTATGCCAGCTCATGGGTGGCGATCTGTTTGTCGAAAGCGAAATCGGTGTCGGTTCGACGTTTACCGTCTGTCTGCCTGTCAAATTAGCCGCCCCCGCAGCCACGACCCCAGCCGGATCGAGGGAAGAAAGTATAAGTGAGAGTGCGGACGCTCCGTTTCTCGTACCCCAACTGCCTCCCGCGCCGGATGATTTCGAGATCGAGGACGATTTTTGGGGCGGTTCCGCCTCGGCGACCGATGGGGCGATCGCAGGGAAAGAACCGGAACCACTAGGAGAACTGGAAAAGCAGGTCGAACCACGGCCCTCGCCAGCCTCAGAAACACCGGATGCAACTGAAACATTGGACATACCGGAACCATCAGAACCCCCCCCAAGCGGGTCGCAACAGACCGAGGCGATCGAAATCCTGCCCGACGATCTCGAAATCCCCAGTGATTGGGACGATGAAAGTCTTGACGAACTCTGGGATTTGGAGAGTTGGAACGAGTAGGGGCGATCGCTCGCCATCTGAGGGGAGTTCGCAAAACAAAACCCGCCTAAGCGGGTTGAAGCCAATGCAGGCGGACGATCGCGGCTGATGTAGATGGCACCGAGATCTCGTAAAAATTGGAGGCGATCGCTCGATGCGAATGCTCCTGTAAGGGGGGTTTTAGGGTTGTTGCGAAATACGCCGTCTTTGTTCGCCGTACATCGCCCGCAACACTAAGGCCGGATCGTACCACTCATCGGCATATCTCAAACCCCAATGCAAATGAGGTCCGGTAGACCGTCCGGTCATTCCCACTCGACCGATACGAGTTCCCGCCATGATTTGTTGACCTTCCCAAATTTGGATCCCGCCCGCGCGATCGACCAGGGCCCGACGCCCTTGGACGGTTTGGGCGCGTCCTTGCATGTGACAGTAGATATGTTCCCAGTCCCCGGACTGGATAACCAAACCCGTCCCACACCGTCCGTCATCGATGACATCGGCGACGGTGCCACTCCACCAGTTACGAACGTAACTGCCCATCGGCGCGGCAATATCCAAACCGGAATGGAATTCCCGACTGTAACCGCCTGTGGGCGATTGACGATAGCCGAAGGGAGAGGTATAACCTTGGAAGTTTTCGACGGGGAACGAAGCATTTTGCCACTGATTCCCAGTAGCGACTGACGTGGAATTAACTTCCACTGCCCGACTCGAAAGGGGATAAAGCTGTAAACTCAATACTGCACCGAGGGCGACTACGGCGATTAAACAATGACGTCCGAAGCCGATTAGTTTTTTCCCGATTTGGAGTCGGCTCAACGTTTTGGTCATGGGTGACACTCCTCAACCGTCTTTAGGAAATTATCGAAGAACTTGAATATTGATTCATGGCTGCCACGCAGAAACTTGAGAGTTTCACGGCGAACTTGGCGATCGCTTCTTGCATAGCATAGCGCCGCGATCGCCCTCGATCGAAACTTATTTGGCAAGTTGGCAGCGAACGGCTCGATCTGGGGGGAGTCGGGAACTGGGGGAGCTGAGCGCGCTACGCAGCGATCGCGCCTCCCCCTAATGACCTTTTTTTGCAATTTCGTTACAATCGCTTTTATATTTCGCAAACCCGCGCCCAAGCTCACCCCGGAATCTTCCATGCTGACAGACATTTTACCTTTTCGGTTCGTTCTCAATCCGACGGCGATCGCCGGAGCCAGTTTGTGGTCTTTAGCCCTCTACTTGGCTTTTTTCCCGACGACGGAATGGATTAGCACCCAGCTCAAACGATGGTTTAACTTTGCCGAGCGATCGCTCTACACCTCGGAAGCGGAATACGAACGAACGCGCAAAGCGCGGGAATCCCAAAATGCTTTTTATGCGTCGATTTTGAGCATTATCCCTTTTTTCTTTCTCGGTGGTTTATGTAACTACGGAGTTGAGTTGAGTCTCGGCGACAGTTGGGCGATTAGTATCGGCTTGATTGCCTGCATGGGAGGCGGAATTTACGAACTCGGACGCCGGGATGGGGAATCGTCCCGCTAATTTGCCTCGGTTTTCTCCAACTCGTCGCGCACTACAGTCGCTAGAGCGTCGGCGGCTCCTGCTTTCCCCCGTAAGGCTTTGAGCCGATCGCGCATCTGCTCCAATCGTTCGGGATCCTCCAATAAGGCGATCGCCTCGCGCGCTACCGCCGACGGTTCCAACACTCCCACCAACTCGGGGACGATCTCCCGATTGGCCCAAATATTCGGCCACGCGAACAAGCGTCCCTGACGCAACACCCACCCGTTGATAATTTTCGCCAATCCCGTTCCCACCAAGGGCAAATTCGCTAACAGTCCCGGCAATCCGTCCCACGCGCGCATGGCGTCGAGTTGCTGGGTCGGCAACAACACCAGCATCGGCACCCCTAACGCCCCCAACTCCGCCGTGTTGGCGCCGACAGTGGTCAAGCACAAGCGACAGCGAACGAGCAAATCGTAAGCGGGACTGGCAGTATGCAGGCGAATCCGCACCCCCGTTTCCGTGAGGAACTGCGGCTCTCCTTCGGGCGATCGCTCCAACTGGGCGCCTCGGGTTCCAAAGCGCGACAGCAGGGGATTGCGTGCCGGATCGGCGAAGCGGGCGATCGTGTCGAGATCCAAACTGGGGGCGACGGGAATCACAAAGTGAGTTTGCGGCCTTTTCCGGGCTAAAATTTCGGCGATCGCCAGACACAACGGCACCCCCTGAGCGAGTTTGGCGGGTTTCGACCCGGGGAGCAAGCCGATTAATTCAACCGTGTTATTCTCACTTACATTCGGACTTTCTCGCACGTCTGCGGCGACTTCCGCGATCAAATCCCCGATCGTCGTTAACTTGGGGCGATATTTGGCCCGAACCCGCCGCCCGATCTCCGGTTTCATCAGGGCGAAGCGATCGACCCACGGCACCCAACGTGCTTCCCATTCGGCATAAATTATGCTGCGGTAGCCCAAGCGTTTCGCCACCACGAGGGTAAAAAATTGATCGCCGCCGAGAAATAACACCACCCCGCGCGATCGCCACTCCCACGATTCGGCAGTTTTTCCCGACAACAAAAACGGCCAAAAATTCTGCGGGTCTTGTACCCGATCGATCTGCGGATAAGAACGGGCGATCGCCGCTTCCTTCCCCGTCGCGTGGGGACAGGGAGACAAAATCAGGGAAATCCGCACCGAGGCGCGATCGTCCCCCAACTGTCGCCGCAACGATCGCACCGTCGGACGCACCCAGGTCGCCACCTCTCCCGGACCGTTGGCCAAAATGACAATATCGACGGGCTGCATTCTTGTTTTTTTCCCGATAAAATTCTAGAGTGAATTTTGTTAAAGCCCCTTGCCCAAAAGGATAACAGCGATCGAAACGTTATTCTAATGTATCCACAAATATCGAAAACTTCACAGATGAGCGAATTGATCGAAGCCGTGCGATCGGGCGACCCACAACAAGTCAAAGCTGCTATAACCACCACCCAGTCCCTCGATCGGACCGATGCGGAGGGCATGGGGGCGATCGCGATCGCCGTCGAAGCCGGATCCGTCGAAATTCTCAAGATCCTCCTCGAAGCCGATGCCGACCCCAATCTCGCCGATAACGACGGCTGGACGCCGTTAATGACTGCCGCAGGCGGCGGCGATCTCAAAAGCTGCGAAATGCTCCTCGATGCGGGAGCAGACCCCAACGCCCGCACCACATTCGGCTTGACGGCGTTAATGGCTGCCGCCGCCAAAGGACATCTGGAGATCGTGCGCCTGTTGGGCGATCGCGGTGCCGACATTCGCGCCAAAGACAACCACAAATTTACCGCCCTCGTCTGGGCCTCTCAAGAGGGTCATCGGGATGTGGTCGAACTCTTAAAAGCCTTGCGCGATCGCCCGTCCGACCCGGTTTAACTCAATAAAAAGGTTCGATCCGCACGCAATGCGGACGGTTCCAAATCGATAACCCCGGCAACGACTCCGACCAGATCGCCCCCCGCCGTGAAAATATTAAAATTACCGTTCGCCACTTGGAAGGAATAGTCTTGCGGCGTACCGCCTAACTGCACGCGATCGCGCCCCACCTCGAACTGCTCGATCTGCGCAAAATCGCGATCGCCCGCCTCCGTATAAAACGTGACTAAATCCGGGTTCGCCGGACTCACCCCCGGACTGAGGACGAATAAATCGGTCCCGGAACCGCCAATCAAGGTATCCACTTCACCGTTACCGAGACTGCGCGGCACCACATCCAACCCCTGCTGGGTTTGAACCAACTGCAAGCCGACCCCGATGACCGTAGTATTGCTGCCAAAGGCTTCGACGCGATCGCTCGTTGAGGTTCCCGTAAACACGCCGACCCGACCTTCCGCCTGTCCCGATTGCTGATAATGTTGCAATCCAGAACTCAAACGTCCTTCCCTCACCGCCGTCGCTACGTCGCCGTTGACCGCTAAATAAATCCCCTCGTTAAATCCCGAGGTGAAATTACCGATCGCCGGGATCGAGTTGCGACCGCCGAGCACGAACGTATTCGGTTCGACCTCAAAATCCGCCAAACCAATATTTTGCGCCCCTTCAACGATCGCCACCAAGTCCCCAGACGACGTGGAAATCCGCAAATTGCCCCCATCGACGGCAAAGCGATAGTCATCGACGCGGTTCGCTAACAACATAAAGTCATTTTGCGGGTCGAAGTTGCGCACGATCGCAAAATCTCCATCTCCATTGCCCACATAAAAGGATGCCGGGGTCGGATTCGCCGGGGAAGTTCCCACCCCGAGGTTGAAGAAATCACTGCCCGCCGATCCGATTAACGTGTCGATTTCTCCAACGCCCAGACTGACGGGACGCCCGTCTAAAGAAGCCTCTCCAATACGGGCAAGATTATCGAAATCAACTCCAACAATCCCTGCATTTGCCCCAAATCCGCGCACGACATCATTACCGTTGCTGCCAAAGAACAATCCAGCCCGAGTGGCTTCAAATTGCCCGAATCGTTCGTAATGGTCGCGTCCGGAGGCAAAGGCTCCCCTGGCGACGGCATCGGCAACGTCGGGATATAAGGTTAAGTAGGCATCTTCGTCAAATCCAGCCCCGGGGGTACTCAGAACCGGGCCGCCGAGTCGTCCTTCGTTTCTGCCGAGGTTGAGGTAGTGTTGCAGTCCGGAACTGATGATGCCGTTGCTAATGGCGCCGATTAAGTCGGGGTTGCGATCGAGATAGGTTTGTTCGTCGTAAAAGGGGGAAATGCGGGTGCGTCCTTCGGCTTCGCCGGATTGGATGAAGTGTTGCAAGCCGGAGGAAAAGACGCCGCGAGTGACCGCATCGGCGACGTCGGGATAGTTTTGCAGGTAAAAGGCTTCGCTGTATAAGGGGGAAACGCTGACGCGGCCTTCGTTGAGGCCGAATTGGGTGAAGTGGGCGAGGGCGCTGCCGACGGTTCCGGCAGCGATCGCCGCTCTCACGTCCGGGTTATTTTCTAGGTAAAAATTGGAGTCGAAAATCGCAAAGCTCATATACAAAAGGGTTTGAGTCAATGAAGTTAGCTCGATTATAGTTTCAAGCGGATGGTGGCGGTTCCGGGGGCGATCGCCCATCCTCCCTTTCCACGGCTCTCGATTCCTCTATTGACCCTGCGCCACCGCGATCTTTGTCCCCGGGACTCTCAAGACGATGCATTTTAGATCTGAATTGTCAATATTTAAATAGTTAATTTTTGTAAAAAATAATGAGAGCAACCTTTAAGATAATGATGAATAAATGTTAAGATTTATGGCGGCTTTTTTATCGAATTGTGTCAGATAGGGTCTAAAAGCCCCATCTGTCAAGCATTTTCTGGTAAAAACACTCAATATAGTTCTATTAAAATCTAGGCGAAGAACCTAGACCCCGATAGACCCTCTTTTTTCTTTTTGTCCTGCCTAATTGCCCAACGCGCATCTAGAAGGAGTTCAACTGCATGTTCACTCACGTCAAGCCCACCATCCGACACATTGCCCCAGACGACCTCCGGGGGCGGCAACTGCTCAAGGTGGTCTATGTCGTGCTAGAAGCTCAGTATCAGAGTGCCCTCTCCGCAGCAGTGCGCCAACTCAACAAGGAAAATCCGAGTTTGGCGATTGAAATCAGTGGCTATCTGATCGAGGAACTGCGCGACCCGCAGAATTATGAAGATTTCAAACAAGATTTAGAGAGTGCCAACATCTTCATTGCCTCCCTGATCTTTATTGAAGAGTTAGCCGATAAAGTCGTCGCCGCCGTCGAACCCGTGCGCGATCGCCTCGACGTGGCGGTCGTCTTCCCCTCGATGCCGCAAGTGATGCGACTCAACAAAATGGGCAGCTTTTCGATGGCGCAATTGGGTCAATCGAAGAGCGCGATCGCCCAATTCATGAAAAAGCGCAAACAAAAATCCGGCGGGTCGTTCCAAGACGGAATGCTCAAGCTGCTGCAAACCCTGCCGAAAGTTTTAAAATACCTCCCCATCGATAAAGCCCAAGACGCGCGCAACTTCATGCTCAGTTTCCAATACTGGCTGGGAGGTTCGCCGGAAAACTTGGAAAACTTCTTGTTAATGCTGGCGGACAAATATGTCTGCAAGGGTGAAAACGGCTTAAAGGACACGGATTTAAAATATCGCGATCCGGTGGTCTACCCGGATATGGGCATCTGGCATCCCCTCGCGCCGAAAATGTTCGAGGATGTCAAAGAATACCTCAACTGGTACGATCTGCGCGACGACATCCCCGACGATTTGAAAGATCCCCTCGCCCCTTGTGTCGGCTTGGTGTTGCAACGCACCCACCTCGTCACCGGGGATGACGCCCACTACGTGGCCATGGTGCAAGAACTCGAAGCCCTCGGCGCCCGGGTCGTTCCCGTGTTTGCCGGAGGCTTGGACTTCTCCAAACCCGTCGATGCTTACTTCTGGGATGTCGGCGCCCAAGGGGTCGAACCGTTGCCCTTGGTGGATACGGTGGTTTCCCTGACCGGATTTGCCCTGGTCGGCGGTCCGGCCCGTCAGGACCATCCCAAGGCGATCGATTCGCTCAAGCGCTTGAATCGCCCGTATATGGTCGCCCTGCCCTTGGTGTTCCAAACCACGGAAGAATGGCAGGATAGCGAATTGGGTTTGCACCCGATTCAAGTGGCCTTGCAAATTGCGATCCCCGAACTCGACGGCGCGATCGAACCGATTATCCTCTCCGGACGCGACGGCGCCACCGGGAAGGCGATCGCCCTGCAAGACCGTATCGAAGCCGTCGCCCAACGCGCCCTCAAATGGGCCAACCTGCGACGCAAACCCAAACTGGATAAAAAAGTCGCGATCACGATCTTCAGCTTCCCGCCGGATAAAGGCAACGTCGGAACCGCCGCCTATCTCGACGTGTTCGGGTCGATCTACGAAGTCATGAAAGCCCTGCAAGGCAACGGCTACGACGTTCAAGACCTCCCCGAATCCGCCGAAAAGCTGATGGAGGAAGTCATCCACGACGCCCAAGCTCAATATGCCAGCCCGGAACTCAACGTCGCCTATCGGATGTCCGTGCCCGAATACGAGAAGCTGACCCCCTATTCCGAACGGCTGCACGAAAACTGGGGACCGCCTCCGGGACACCTCAACAGCGACGGGCAGAATCTGTTAGTTTACGGGAAACAATTCGGTAACGTGTTTATCGGCGTGCAACCCACCTTCGGTTACGAAGGCGACCCGATGCGGCTGCTGTTCTCGCGATCGGCCAGTCCCCATCACGGCTTTGCCGCCTACTACACCTATCTCGAACAGATTTGGGGCGCCGATGCGGTGCTGCACTTCGGCACCCACGGATCCTTAGAATTCATGCCCGGGAAGCAAATCGGCATGTCTGGGGAATGCTACCCGGATAACTTAATCGGCAATACCCCGAACATCTATTACTACGCGGCGAACAACCCCAGCGAGGCGACGATCGCCAAACGCCGCAGCTACGCCGAAACGATCAGCTATCTCACCCCGCCTGCCGAAAACGCCGGACTGTATAAAGGCTTGCAAGAACTCGGCGAACTGGTCGGGTCCTATCAAACTCTCAAAGATACCGGGCGCGGCATTCCGATCGTCAATACGATTATGGACAAGTGCCGCATGGTTAACTTGGACAAAGATATCGACCTGCCCGACACCGACGCCGCCGAGATGAGCGCCGACGAGCGAGACCATATTATCGGGCAAGTCTATCGCAAATTAATGGAAATCGAGTCCCGGTTGCTGCCCTGCGGCTTGCACGTCATCGGCAAACCTCCAACAGCAGAAGAGGCGATCGCAACCTTGGTGAATATCGCCTCCCTCGATCGCGAAGAAGAAGGCATTTTATCTTTACCGCGCATTATTGCCAACAGCCTCGAACGCGACATCGACGAGATCTACAGCAACAACGATCGCGGCGTCCTCGAAGACGTGCAGTTGCTACAAGACATCACCATGGCAACCCGTAAGGCGATCGCCGCCCTCGTCAAAGAGCAAACCGACGCCGAAGGTCGCGTCTCCAAAGTCTCCAAGCTCAACTTCTTCAACATGGGCAAAAAAGCCCCCTGGGTGGCAGCCCTCCACGAAGTCGGTTACACCAACGTCGATCCCGAACCTCTCAAACCCCTATTCGAGTATCTCGAATTCTGCTTGGAACAAGTCTGCGCCGACAACGAACTCGGCGCCCTCCTGCGCGCCCTCGAAGGAGAATACGTCCTCCCCGGACCCGGTGGCGATCCCATTCGCAACCCCGACGTTTTACCCACCGGGAAAAACATCCACGCCCTCGACCCGCAAGCCATCCCCACGGCGGCGGCAGTCAAAGCGGCGAAAATCGTCGTAGACCGCCTCTTAGAACGACAACGCCAGGAAAACGGCGGTCACTATCCCGAAACGATCGCCTGCGTCCTCTGGGGAACCGACAACATCAAAACCTACGGCGAATCCCTCGCCCAAATCATGTGGATGGTCGGCGTCAAACCCGTTCCCGACGCCCTCGGTCGCGTCAACAAATTGGAACTGATTCCCCTCGAAGAATTGGGCCGTCCTCGCGTTGACGTCGTCATTAACTGTTCCGGCGTCTTCCGCGACCTGTTCATCAACCAGATGAACTTACTGGATAAAGCGGTCAAAATGGCCGCCGAAGCGGACGAACCCGTAGCAATGAACTTCGTTCGCAAACACGCCTTGAAACAAGCGGAAGAAATGGGCATCAACTTGCGCCAAGCGGCGACCCGCGTCTTCTCCAACGCTTCCGGTTCTTATTCGTCCAACATCAACCTGGCGGTGGAAAACAGCACCTGGGAAGACGAATCCGAGTTGCAAGAGATGTATCTCAAGCGCAAGTCGTTTGCCTTTAACTCCGACAATCCGGGGATGATGGAACAAGATCGCGGCATTTTCGAGTCCTCGTTGAAAACCGCCGACGCGACTTTCCAAAATCTGGATTCTTCCGAAATCAGCCTCACCGACGTTTCCCACTATTTCGACTCCGACCCGACCAAGGTGGTCGAAAAATTGCGCGGCGACGGCAAAAAACCGGCGGCGTACATTGCCGATACGACCACGGCGAACGCCCAAGTCCGCACTCTGTCGGAAACCGTGCGCCTCGACGCCCGCACGAAAATGCTCAATCCCAAGTGGTACGAGGGAATGCTCTCTCACGGCTACGAGGGAGTTCGCGAACTCTCGAAACGCCTGGTGAATACGATCGGTTGGTCGGCGACGGCGGGGGCCGTGGATAACTGGGTTTACGAGGAAACGAACGAAACCTTTATGAAGGACGAGGAGATGCAGAAGCGTTTGCTCAACCTCAATCCGAACTCGTTCCGCAAGATGGTGACCAGTTTGCTAGAAGCCAACGGTCGCGGTTACTGGGAAACCAGTGAGGAGAATTTAGACCGCTTGCGTCAGTTGTATCAAGAGGTCGAAGACCGCATCGAAGGCATCGACTAGGATTGAAACCTTCTAGAGGGGCAATAGAACGGTAAATGAGAAAGAGACGCGCACGATCGCGTCTCTTTCCTTATATTTTGCTGAATTTTTGGTGAAATTTTTACTGATTTTTTGTCAATTCCACCCAAACTATCTCCCTTTTTGCTTGTAAGACTCAGTGAGAGTTCGTTTGTAAAACTTGCCCAGTGCTTTGTCTTTGGCTCGTTTCTCCGAGAGAGTTGCGGAGTTAAAGGCTTCTTCTTTGAGCAGTTTTAGATAATTTTCCAGCCGCCTGCGATCGATTTCCCCAGCCTCAACAGCTTTCTGTACCGCGCACCCGGGTTCACTTTGATGTTGGCAATCTCTATAGCGACATCGAGCTGCCAGCTCTTCAATATCTGAGAAGGTTGTCAGAATACCGTCTCTGCAATCGGCCAGTTGAATTGCTCGCATCCCTGGTGTGTCGAGTATCAATCCACCACCCGGTATGGGAATGAGCGATCGCCTCGTCGTCGTATGTCGGCCCTTCTCATCGTCTTTCCGGATACTATTGGTTTTCTGCTGGTTCGTCCCCAGCAAAGAGTTAATCAAGGTAGACTTACCCACTCCAGAGGAACCCAGAACCACGATCGTCTCACCTTCCCCGATCCAATGGTGGAGTTTACTGACACTGTCACGGTCCAGACAGTTGACCGCTTCCACACATAAGGAATTGTCGAGACGGCGAACTTGTGACGCAAACTCTTGTGCGGAAGGGTTCAGATCGGATTTGCTCAGGACGACAACAGGCTGAGCACCTGCCTCATTCACTAGGGATAAGTATCTTTCAATTCTATTCAGATTGAAATTAGCGTTCAACGAGCAGACAATAAAGGCAGTATCAACGTTGGCAGATATCAACTGCCAATCAACCCTGGAACCTGCTGCTTTTCTTTTGAAGCAGGTGCTGCGATCGAGCAATCGGTAAAAGTGATTGTCTCGATCCAGAAGCAACCAGTCGCCAACGACCATCTCAGGCATAGAATGTTGAAGATCGAGGTTCGCCACAAAAGCATCACTGGCAACTGTAATCATTGATTTATGTTGCTCAATGACTCGAACAGGAAAGTAAAGACTATACTCTTCAAGGGTTAATTGTTGCTGAAAAAATGGTCGCCATCCTAACGTGGCCAGGGATTTATAACCTGTTAGAGATTTAAACTGCATTAGAAAAACCAGTAATTTTTTTAAACCGCACCATCGAATAAGATCTTTGGTGGGGCGGGAAGGATACCCACCTCATGACTATTATAGCCCCCTCAATCGGTTGTAAAATTGATGGTTGTAGAGACATGGCAATGCCTTGTCCCTAGGGGGATTTGGCTACTTGCTTAGGTCGATCTCAGATACAATGGATTAAAAAAGTTATATGTATGTGTAAAAAGAAATAAAATATACTTTTATCAAAAACAATAAGAGAGATCGAGGGTAGGGACACGGCAGTGCCGTGTCCCTGCAGGTGGCTAAAATTGTGAGAAACTTTAAGCGAATCGCATCGCTAATTTCCCGTTACTTTCGCACTAAAAACTAAAATCTAAAATCTCCTTGCCCCACCGGACCTTGACCGTTACCAATATTTAACCCCCGATGTAATGCTTCGGTGACATATTGTTTTGCCGCTTTAACGGCGCTGAGGGGGTCGTTTCCCCGGGCGAGATTGGCGGTAATGGCGGCGGATAAGGTGCATCCGGTTCCGTGGGTGTGGCGGGTGTTAACTGCGGTCGTTTGCAGGACTTCGAGACGATCGCCGTCGAACCAAACATCGACGCCGTGGCAGTTTCCAGACATGGCACCCCCTTTGACTAAGACGGCGTGGCGGGTGTGGTGGTGAATTTTTTCGGCGGCGGCTTTCATGTCGTCGAGGGTTTCAATCGCCAAACCGCTTAAGATTTGGGCTTCGTAGCGATTGGGGGTGGCGATCGCCCCGAGGGGGAGGAGGTGGTTTTTTAAGGTGGCGACGGCTTCATCGTCGATCAGTTGCGCCCCGGTTCGCGAGACCATGACCGGATCGACCACCAGCTTGGACCATCCGGCTTGGCGCGCTTTTTCGGCGACGGCGGCAACGATCGCGCGATCGAGCAACATCCCAGTTTTGACGGCATCAAAGCCGATATCGTCCGCAACAGCATCGATTTGGGCGACGACCGCCTCCGGGGGTAAGGCATCGACCCGGGTGACGCCGAGGGTATTTTGGGCGGTGATGCAGGTCACCGCGCAAGTTCCGTGAACCCGATGAACGGCGAAAGTCCGTAAGTCGGCTTGCATTCCGGCGCCGCCACAGCTATCCGATCCGGCGATGGTCAGGGCGATGGGAATCGTTGGGGAGGCGATCGAGGTCATGGGGAATTTTAGAGTTTAGATTTTAGAGTTTAGATTTTAGATTTTTTGGAGAGAAAAATAGTTGATTTTTAAGGGGAATTAGAGAATCTTATTTGATTCATTAACAAATTAAAAGATATCGTCACCTTTCGATCTTGGGCGATCGCCCGATCTGGGGCTTTCGAGTCAATAATCTCCTTAAAAAATTGGGGGGCGAACGGCGATCGCCTCTGGAAAATTGAACGGTCAAAATCTTGACGGAGCGATCGCCGCACTGGCTCGATGGAGGGTGGCGATCGAGAGCGACATTTTTATTAAAAAGCACTACACATAATAAGAAGAATTACAGTGCTACTCAATTTTGTTAGGGACGCGACTGAGTTGCTGGATTTGCCTTACAATGCCAGCTATAGCTTAACTTCAGCTCTAAATTTACGATCGCCGAACCGCGCTGTCTCTATAAAACAGAAAAAGTTTCGCTACGACAAAAGTAACGAAGCATTCTTAAATACCCCTAAATTTAACTTTTGAGCCAGTGGGAGCGATCGCGCAGGAGCCAGACCACTCCCCAGGGGACTAGCGCGGCGGGCGGCGCCGTTGTAAAAACTCGGGAATATCCAAACCCGGGGGTTTCGGTTGGCTCGGTTCCGGAGCTGGAGGGGGCGGCGGTGGCGACGCGGAAGGCATAGAAAAGCGCTTCTGAGGCGCCGTCGCCGTCGTTCTCGGCGCCACGGTTTGGGGTTCGAGGGAAAAGCCCGTGGCAATCACCGTAATCCGGATTTCCCCTTGCAGGCGCTCGTCGATCACCGCCCCGAAAATAATATTCGCATTGGGATCGACGACTTCATAAACCGTTTCCGCCGCCGCATTGACTTCGTGAAGGGTCAGATCGCTGCCTCCAGTAATGTTGAGGACCACCCCTTTCGCCCCTTCAATCGAGGACGACTCCAGTAGGGGTGAAGAAATCGCAGTCAGGGCGGCTTCTCTGGCTCTAGACTTGCCCGAACCGACGCCAATCCCCATCAGCGCCGATCCCGCATCCGCCATCACGGCGCGAACGTCGGCGAAGTCCACGTTAACCAATCCGGGAATCGTAATAATATCGGAAATCCCCTGAACCCCTTGGCGCAGGATATCGTCGGCGACGCGGAACGCTTCTTGCACGGGAGTTTGTTCGGAAATGACCGTCAGGAGTTTGTCGTTGGGAATGACGATCAGCGTATCCACGCGACTTTGGAGGGCGGCGATCCCTTCTTCCGCCTGACCCGTGCGCCGCCGTCCTTCAAAGGTAAACGGACGAGTGACGACGCCGACGGTGAGGGCTCCGGCTTCCTTGGCGGCTTCGGCGATAATCGGCGCCGCGCCTGTTCCGGTACCGCCGCCCATCCCGGCGGTAATGAAGACCAAGTCGCAATTATCGAGGGCTTGGGCGATTTCGTCGCGGGATTCTTCGGCGGCTTTTTGACCGATCGCCGGATTCCCTCCGGCGCCCAAACCGCGCGTTAATTTTTGTCCGACTTGCAACCGTTGGGACGCCGAAGATTGGACTAAAGCTTGAGCGTCGGTGTTGACTGCCCAAAATTCGACCCCGGATAACTCGCTTGCGATCATGCGGTTTACGGCATTGCACCCCCCGCCGCCGACGCCAATGACTTTAATTTTCGCTACGCTGCTAGGCACGATTTCGTTATTTCTAGTGTCTTCTTGTCGAACCCGCTCGTCCTGATTTTGGCCGGAATATACCCCTGAATTGTTAAAAGGATTAGAATTATCCACTGCCGAGGGAAAACCAGATTGTCCTTCAGAATGAGAGTTTTTAGGACTAAGCCCTAGTTTACTATTAAGTGTCATTGGGATGGGCAACAGTAGAAATACAACGGGTTGTTAATAATAGACAGTTAAAGCTCAACTATAGGGTAAGTTGGGGGAGAAAACCAACTACCCGCAGACGGATTGAGTTGGGCGGCAATCCGGTGATTTACGCTCCCAGCCAAACGGGGAGCGAACGGGTCGGGGAGGGGTCGGCAACTCAGGAGCGATCGCCGGAGGCAGGCGAACTGGGGGGCTGTTTCATTTTAAGGGCGGGAGATTGGGGATTGGTCAGGTCGATGTAGTCGATTTGGGCGGGATTGACCGCTTCGGGCAATTTTCGCATACGTTCGAGCAGTTCGAGACGCTCGCTAAAACGGGAGTTGTACGGTCCTAAGCGAACATTTCCCAGTTCGGTTTTCAAGATCAAATTTTTGGGATCTTGCCAATCTAATTCGTAGATTTTAACCGCGCAATCGGCGATCGCCCGATAAACGGGACGCCAGTAGGGACGGAATTGATAGAGTTCGCCGACGATTTTGAGGTCGGGAATTTTCAAGCCGCGATCGAGGGAAGTGTAGCTTTCTACGGGCATCCACATGCCCTCTTCGTCGAGTAAGACGAGTTGGCGGGAAGTCGCGGGGACACTCGGGGCGTTCGACCCGGAAGGGGTGGGGGTCTGGGCCGGGATCGAGGCGATCGCCACCGGGGCGCGTTCTCGCACGTCTACGGTCAGTCCGGGGGGGAATAATTGGCGAGTGACGCTGGCGTAGGCGATCGGTCCGCTAGATTCTAGCTGGGCCACCAGAGTATCGGGACGCACTTGGAACAGGGATTGGGGGTAAGACAGGGAGAGTAAGGAGCGAATTGCTCGGTCTGAAAGCAGTTCGTTTCCTTCGACGGTCACTTGCTCGGCAGAACCGATCACCCAGATCGGCGATCGCGCCAGAGCCACCAATCCCCCAGCCAGGACGATCGCGCCGAGAAATTGCCAAGTCCTTTGTAACAGCTTGACTCGTCGGGCGCGTCGCAGTTGGCGGCGACGGCGGGCGAGTTGGGATGGCGAGACCGATACGATGCTATCCATCTTACCCACGGGAACCCAAGAAACTTACAGCAAATAAGATTGGCAATGTTGGCGACGTTAACAATAGATCGAAATCGGCGGGGTAGGGGTTCATTGCAAAAGGAATTGTCAAGGATCCGCGATCGCTCGGCGATCGCCACGAGTTGACCACGGTAAGGCTACGACTGTTTTACCAAAAACTGAGGAAAAGTGGGGGGGAGAAGAGTTTAGAGTTTAGAGTTTAGAGGGCGGGAATGGGGATTCCCTGCTTCCCGCCGACGCTTCCCCTTACAGAATCTCGACAATTCCTCGGCGACCGTCGAGGCGAACGCGCTGTCCGTCTTGTAAAAAGTTAGTGGCATCGGTCACGTCCATGACGGCGGGGATCCGGTACTCGCGGGCGACGATCGCCCCGTGGGAGAGTTGTCCGCCCACTTCGGCAATTAAACCGCCCGCCCGCGCCAGAACTGCCGTCCAGCCGGAATCGGTATAGGGAACGACGAGGATGGTATCGCGATCGATCGCCCCGGTTCCCTGGAGCGATCGCAGGATTTTGACCCGTCCTTCCACCTGTCCCGGACTGACCCCGATCCCTTGCCATTGCTGGCGGCTGGGGCGATCGCCACTCGGGCGGAAAAAGGTGACCGGATCGTTGCCGTAGACCACGTTGGGGACCGAGGCGCGATCGCCTGTTGCGCCAATGGCGAGCCGTTCTAGAGTTGCTTGATAGGCGTCCTGACGCGCCGCAATCAGATCTCGGAAGAGATCGCCGCGTTGCGAGGTCGGTTCGTCTATCCAGGCTCGAATTTCTGCCAATTCGAGAAAGAACAGGTCTCCGGGGGCCTTCAACTCGCCGCGATCGATCCACAAGCGCTCTAAGGTCACGAAAGTCCAGCGCAACTCGGCGAGCAGTTTGCTGTAGACTTCACTCACCCGGGCTTTGACATTGATCCGACGCTGAAGAATTTGGGCTTTGATCCCTTGAGATTTGGGCGGCGGCGCGGCGGGGGGTTCTTGAAAGAGCATTTGCGAAAACAGGGCGCGCACGGGACGCGGGTCTTCGCGCCAGGTAGGGACGGCGATATCGGTCGCCACGTCGCTGAGGTAGCCGTAGCGGTCGAGGAACTGGTCGAACTGCTCGAAAACCGTCTGACCGTCGGGCATTTCGGCTAAAACGGCAAACAATTGGGAACAGTCGCCGATTTCCCCGGGAAGGCTGAGATCTTCGAGGTCGGGAATCATCAAGCGGGTGGCGGTGGCGAGTTCTTGGAGCGATCGCACCGCCGCCACTTCGGGAGTTTTACTGTAGTCGAGTTCGCTGTCGCTGACGCCTAAGAGGGTTTGACGTAAGGCGACGCTTAAGGGAACCAGGATACTGTAATAGGTCGTTTGTTCGAGCAGTTCGAGAAGAGTGTCGGCGCGATCGAGTAGTGCGGCGGGTTCCGAGAGTCGAGACTCGCGACTGCCCGGATCGCGATCGGCCAATTCCCGGGTACGTCTCAAATCGTTGAGCGCCGGGGTCAACCGCCGGAAATAGGCTTGTTGAAAGTCTTGCAGCAGTGCCAGTTCGCGCCCGAGGAGGCGCAGTAAGCCGGGCAGGTTGCGTAAGGTGGACTGCCAGGGGGGTTTGCTGAATTTGGCTCCCCGGGTCAGGAATTCCAAACTTTCCGGGGGCAGACCCATCCGCCGGAAGATTTCCCCGAGTAAGGTGGCGTTGAAATAGGCGTGAAAGTCTTGCAGGGTGGCAGTTTGCTCGAAGTCGAGGTCTTGGGCACGATCGCCCAAGACCACGGTAAAAATTTCTCCCCACACGCGACAGGTTAGGGGACGGTTGATCGACCAGGTGAGGGGACGGATCGCCCCGGGAATCACTTCGGCGGCGATCCGGCGGGTCCAGATCGGCAGCAAGGTGGGAATCGGGCGGGTTTGCAAGATCCAGAGGCGATCGCCGTCGTAAGTCCATTCCACGTCTTGGGGGATGCCGTGGTAGCGGTTTTCCAGGTGACGGGCGAGATAGGCGACTTGTTCGAGGACGATCGCCGGAATGTTGCCGCTTCCGACGACTGCTAAGTTTAAGTCGGACGGGAGATAAGGACTGGCTTGGGGGTCGACGCGATCGGCGCTAATTTCGACCCGGTAGCGTTCGGGGGTGTAGCGACCGGAAACGACGCGGCTGCACTCTCCCGGGAGGGCTTCGATCGCCACCCAATCCCCCTGTCGTTCGAGGGGATCGCGGCTGAAGGCGACCCCGGAAAAGACGCCGCGAATTTGCGGTTGAATCAACACCGCCATCGCGTCTTCGCGCAAGTGGCGATCGCGCCGATATTGAGCGGCACTGGCGCGATCGTAGGACGCCAGACAGGCGGCGATCGCCCCTTGCAGTTCGGCTTTCGAGGTCACTCCGGTGACGGTGGCATATTGACCCGCCGCCGAGGCAATTTCCGAGTCTTCGCCAATTGCCGACGATCGCACCACCAAGGGATGTTGCGGGGACACTTCCAGAAAGCTGATTAACGCGGCCCGATCGTCTCCCGGCGGCAGCACCCACCCCGGCGGAACCGGATATCCCCACCGTTTGAGTTGGGATAAATGAGCCGCTTTCGCTCCCACTTTGGTCGGATCGAGGGTTTGGTCGAGGGAGACGATCGCGCGATCGCCCCGGAAAAAGCGAAATAATTTCTCGGACTCTTGATGGCTGTCTCCCACGGGCAAATCCAAATCGTCAGGCATTTTGCGATAAATCCAATACAGCAGCAGGCTTAAGGCGATCGCCGCCCCGATTCTCGGCCCGTCACTGGCATGAAGCAACAGGGTCACTAACGGCATTAATATCAACACCAGGGTGCGTCCCTGTTCCCGTTGTCGAAACAGGGTAAAGCTCACCCCACCCATCAATACAATGCAGCCCCAGGCGATCGGGTCGTGAACCAAAAAACCCCAAACGACATTGGTGGTTCCCGCCCCCTGTCCCATCCAGTAGCGCCCCATCACCAACGCCAACAGGGCGATGAGTTCCCATTCCGGATCCCCCGGGAAAAATTGACGCGCCAACCACACCACCGCCATGCCTTTCGCCGCTTCCGACAGCACTGCCAGAATTCCGGCGACTCGTCCGCCGTGGTAAAACGCCGCCGACACGCCAATATTCCCCGTCCCCACCGTCTTGAGATCCTGCCCGCTTACGGCCCGCACGAGCCAGCGAATCAAGGGCAGTCCGCCGAGGAGGGGACAAACCGTGAAAATGAGTAATGCTCCCCAAACTTGCGTCAGCGTCATGCTTCCAGCACCGTGTTCCGCTTACTGAAGGTCGAGAGGCTCGAACCCGCCCTCGCCTATCACAGCTTATACCCGATTTGTCTGAGAAATCCTTTCCGTGCTTTCACATCCTCCGGTGTTTCTACGCCGTTCGGCGAAAATCCATCGACCACCCCTAAAATTCCCCGACCTTGTTCGGTTTCGGCCAAGATAACCTGTACGGGATTCGCCGTGGCACAGTGAATGGTACAGACTTCTTGACATTGTTTGATCGCATTTAAAAAGTTGATGGGAAAGGCATCTTTTAAAAGAATGATAAAAGTATGTCCCGCCGCTAAGGCTTTGGCGTTCTCTGTCGCCGACGCCTGCAGCGCTTCGTCGTTTCCACTGACGCGAATCAAACACGGTCCGGAGGCTTCGCAAAAGGCAATCCCAAATTTGACCCCACCGGAAATCCCCACAAAGATCTCGTGCAGGTCTTCGACGGTTTTAATAAAGTGGGCGTGACCGAGGATGAGATTGGCTCCCTCGGGAAGTTCGATCGCAACGGTTTTGAGTTCCATAGATTCGGTTTAATGAAGGGCGATCGAATTTTAACGAGGTTTGCTCGGTTTTGTTCGCCCGGACCGAGAACCCGTTCGGGGTCGTCGCAGCTTTAAAATGTGGAGGTCGCGCGATCGCCTCTCAAGACGATCGCGATTCTCTTTACTACGGACGATCTCGGTTAGTTATGGATTACGAAACCGCTCGCAATTTCTTGATCGATCAGGGAATGGCCCTACAAACTCAACGCAACCCCGATGACCTCTTGCGCCGTTTGCAAGATGGAAAAGCCCCCATCCCCGGACAACTCACGTCGATTTTATTGGCGCTCAAACGCTTGTTTGAAGACGTCCAAGACCGCGACAGTCTCGATCGCCCTTTGGTTTTAGCTCTCTATCTTTTAGCGATTCAAAGTCAGCAACTGTTCGAGCAAGGCGTGCGATCGCGCGTCGGTTGGCCCCCCTTGTTAAAAGAAGATTTACAACGAGTCGCCAAAGGCGTAGAAAGTATCTTTTCTGGGGTTTGGAAAAATTAATCGATCGATCTAATCTAACTGTTTCGCAGACGGGCGATCGTGGTCGCAACCACCACCGGATTGTCCCGATTTAAAATAACTTCGTTATGGCGTTTGAGTAAAATAAATTGCGAGAATAACCCTCGGGCAAATCGCCATAACTTGACTCGCTTACGTTGCCGTTGCACGAGCGATCGCACCACCGCTAAAATATCCAGACACAAGCACATTTGCGTCAGCCGATATTGCCAGTTTTTCCCTCGTTTAGAAATTTCAAAACAATATCCGGGTAAATAATCCCCTCGATTTGCCCAGAAAGCATATTTTTCTCCTAAAGTAAAGTAATGAAAGATATTTTTAAGTTGATGATTTTGGGCTAACTCTGACGAAATCCCCAAAGAATTAAACGTCACTACCGAACGTAAAGCATGAGGATAGCGAATCGCCAATTGCTGGACAATTTTACCCCCCAAACTTTCCCCGATCGCGTCTGGCGGGCGATCTTGCCGATAATAACTCTCGATCCACTCCCCAACTCCCAGGGTTTCCGCCGCCTCTACTTGCCATTCCAATTCGGCAATAAAAACATCCGGCGTATCTTGTAAAACTCCATCGAACGGATACCAAGACCCATAACCGCGAATGACTAAAACCGGTGGATGTTCTCGATCTTCCGGCATTCTTGCTTCGGCATAAAACCCAGTTTTACTATCTTCAAACACCGCTTCGACTCGATAGCCGCCGAGGAGCCGATCGCCCACTTCATGTTTGACATAAATGGAGGGATCGTCTGTATCAAAAATACTGTTTGCTTGTGGTTTTGAGAAGCGTTCGTAAATGACATCGAGAACGTGCCTGCCTGTTTTCGGATCGACGAAGGAAGTCGGAATATCGGAGGGAGGTTGACGGTCAATCTCCATATTTAATTTTAATTTTCAAATTAAATCAAAGTCGCAATGCCAATTGACTTTTATTTTATCTTATTTTTCCGATCTTCTCGATCTCAATCTAAAGGGGCAATTCTCCTTTGGAACCCCTACACTAACCCACGGCGAGAACCTAAGCGTATCGCCCTCGAATCTCCGCGATCGGCTAATTGTTTGAGCGCGTCAAACATGGTCAACTTAGGAGTTCTCAAAAACTGACAATTTCTATATTGAGCATTCCTAAACTTCCGGATTTTAGCAATCATTTTGCCCCCGATCGCTTTCTCTATTTCCAGATCGATCGCTACAAGTGAGACGCGATCTTTTACGGCGGCGCCGGATGCAAGTGATAGGGCGATCGCGTTATCCTTTAAGGGAGGAATATAGTGTTTATACGGATGCTGCGGCCAAAAGACAACGAATAGACTGGACTTGAGTTATGCAATCGGACTTTCCCCCTCATTCAGGAGTTGCCGAATTATGTTGAACAGCGAATCTCGGAAACAAGCACAAACCAGACTGAAAAAGGCGGCGGAACAATACGAACAAGCGGGGGAACAGTTAAAAGTTACGGCGGAAAGTCTGTATCAAACACGGGTCAATCGAGGGGTTGAGACGATTCGACGGTGTGAAGACTATATTAATACCCTGGCTAACAAGCCCAAAGAATTTAGCAAGGTTGTTGCCGATCTCAAAGAGGAACTTCAAAAAATAGCAGAATACGATTTAGATCTCATCGATGCCAATCCCGGCAATTTGGCACAGAAGGCGGCGGGCGCCGGAGTGATGGCAGGGGCAGGGGTGGCCTGTTTTGGCCCGGGTGCGGCGATCGCCTTTGCAACCACCTTCGGAACGGCTTCGACGGGAACGGCGATCGCTACCTTATCAGGTGCGGCGGCGACCAATGCGGCTTTAGCCTGGTTGGGGGGTGGCGCCCTTGTTGCCGGAGGTGGCGGGATGGCTGCCGGAAATGCACTCTTAGCAATGGCGGGGCCGATTGGTTGGACGATCGGTGGTGCGACCTTGGTAGGCAGTGGAATGTGGACCAACCATAAAAATAAGGAAATTGCTCGCGAAGCGAACGAAAACGCCGAGCAATTTGAACGATATACGGTTCAGGTCAACACTGCAAACCAGGAAGTTAATTTGCTTGAGCGAGAAACCGTTCGACTCGTTAATTTTATCAAACAAGAGCTATTCTTTTTTGAAGAAAATGCCCCATCAAATTACTTAAAATTTGATGAATCATTAAAATATAGAATGAATATCTTAATGAATACGATTCGTTCTTTAAGCATCTCTTTACAAAAAAATATAGAGCTTCATTTGAATTGACTCATGCGTAGGGGCGAAGAATTTTCCGCCCCTAGGCTGATTTCGCCACGATCGCAAATGACACGTAACGATTTCTCTACCTATTTAGAGATAGGCGAAGCAATTTCTATCTTTGAATTGAATAACTGTGATTGTTTAAATCATGACGGATTTAGAGAACCAACATCAAACTACGCAATTTATTGCGGCAATTGTTAACAGCGATAACCTGCAACAAGCAGAAGCATTAACAACCCAACTGAGCGCCCAAGATCGTATTTTTCTTGAAGCCGTGGGAGAGTTTGACAAGGTGCGCGAGTTTGTCGGGACTCCCGAACATATTCTCGGCAGTCCGGCGACGAAACACGGGGAAATTGCCGAGCAAGTAGAAGTGGGAATTCATAATGCTAAATCGCTTTTACAGGGAGTGCGATCGCACGCCACGTTTGAAGGGGTGGGGAGAACGGCACCGGAAGATTATTTAATCGATGGCGTTCAAGTTCAATCTAAATTTGTTAACGGGATTGGTAATAGTTTGGATCGAGTGCTCGATCACATGAGAAAATACGACTATTTTGGTCGACAGGATTCATATTATCATATTCCTAAAAATCACTACGAAACGATCGACAAAATCTTAAACGGTGAATCAGTTGAAGGGGTCAGTAGCCGACTGGCGCGAAACGTACAAGAAAAAGCGCAAAAAATTGAAGAGCTTTCCGGTCACTCTTTCAAACAAACTGTTAAACCCGCATATTCCAATTATGAAGATGTTCGGATTGATAAAGTTGAGGATACATTAGCACGGCGACAACGGGAATTAAAAGAAGAAAATGAAAATATTAAGGACTCCATTAGCGATCGCGCCCAACCTAACTTAGGGGATGTCGGTCGAGTTGCCCTCAAAGGGGCAGTATTGGCGGGGAGTATGCGATTTTCCCTCCAAATTTATGCTAAATACAAACAAGGGAAAAATGTTTTTAAGGGCGAACTTTCCCGAGAAGATTGGCAAGAAATTGGCCTCGATACGGTCAAAGGGGGTGCGCTAGGTGGGGTGTCGGCGACGGCAATTTATGGGTTGACAAATTTTGCGAATCTCTCAGCTCCCTTGGCGGGGGCTTTTACCAGTGCGACTTTAGAAATTGCGAGTTTAATAGGTCGTTTGAATTCCGGAGGAATTACGGGCGATCGCTTTGTAGAATTAAGTTTATTTGCCTGTGCGGATTCGGCGATCGTGGCGGCGGGAGCAATCCTCGGACAAGCGATAATTCCGATTCCCATGGTGGGTATCGTTATTGGCGCGATCGCGGGTCGCATGGTGACGGATATTTGCAAAAATTTATTAGGACAAGAGTCTTCTGTTATTGAAAAAATTGAAAAGTACGATCGAAATTCTATCGCGACTGTTGACCGAGAATATCGCGCGATCGTCGCCGATGTTTTGGTTAAATACGAACGATTGGGCAACTTGGCTCAAGCCGCTTTCGATCCAGCTTTAAACTTAGAATTGAGGTTGCAAGCGAGTATCGAATTAGCGGAGGCTTATGAAGTTGCCGATGATGAGATTCTTCACAATATTGATGAATTAGATGCGTTTATGTTGGGTTGAGTGACAACAACTATAGGCAAAAAGAGAAAGGATAGCTTGACATTGACTTGCCTGTTACACGAGCAAATCGGCGCTAAGATCATCCCTATTTTTCCATTCGAGTCGATCGCCCCTACCAGGGATTGCCAATCGTTGTGAACGCCGACCAATAATAAGGATGGGATAAAGTGCGATCGCCCCGGTTGGCAATTTCTTCGGGTAACGGTAACTGACCCGATTCCCCAGTCCCGACTAACTGACCGTTTTCGATGCGAACTTCGCCGCGAATCATCGCCAACTGGGCGCGGCGCAACGCCTCCGCCTTAATCGGCGCCCGATCTAACTGACGGTAAAACTCGGTCATTAAACTCAACGTCCCTTCATCGCTGACGTACCAGAGAGACGCTACGGCGGTTTTAACCCCCGCTTGGAACGCTAACCCCGCAAAACCCAATTCTGCCTGTTCGTCGCCGAGAGCGGTGCGACAGGCGCTGAGGACGAGCAGTTCGACTGGGGGATCGTTCCATCCCAATTCGCGCAATTGGTCTAAGCCCAATTTGGTATCCCACAATTGAATGTAAGAATTCCCCGGTTCGCCGGAGAGGAACTGACCGTGAGTAGACAGGTGAATGGCGCCGTAGCGTCCTTGTTCTCGTTGTTTCTTGAGATTTTCTAAGGTAAACTGTTCGTTGAGATAATATTGACCGGACCATAACTCGGTGGCGATCGCCCGAATCTCGGTCGGAACTGCCGGGAGGTCGCTGAGTTCCGAGAACTCCGACGCCCCCATCGCCAGCACTTGAGTCCCTTTGACGGTTCCGTAACGGGTATCGGTCAGACTCAAACTCGGCATCAGTCCGACGCTGTAGCGTTCGATGACAAATCCTTCGCCGTCGTGCAACGCCGCCATCGGCAGCGATCGCAACCCCGTATCCATAATAAACACTAAATTATCGATCTCGCGCGCGTCGAGATCGGCTTGCAACGGTGCGATAATCCAATCGTATAATTGGCGGGAAGCTTGTAAATAACTGTCGGTGTTGCGCTTGCGAGCATTAGTGATTTCCCCTTGCAATCGGCGTGCTTGTTCCATCACTTTCCCTCGGGTGACGCCGACGCGCGATCGCAGCGCCTTCCCGTCCGTAGTCACCAAGACTAAATCTAACTCGTCGCTGTCCTCATCGGCGCCACTGTAGGACGGGACGAAATTGACGTAAATCAAGGCAGGTTTGACCCCGGTCGCCTCCTCGACCCGATGCAAAATATTGCGCGCCTCACTCAAGCTGACTACTTCGCCAGAGGACGAACTCGTTTCCCCTTGTTGGCTGAAATATTGTGCCACTTCTTGGGTGTAGGCGCGATCGATCTCTTCCATTCCCGGATCGACTTCCACCCTCGAAACATCTTCGGTGACGTTGCGATACTCCATATCCTCCGCCGGGATCTCTTCTTCTTCTAAGGTTTCCCCTTGTAAGGCGGCGCTGACTTCCCCCTCTTGAGGGAAGGAATTCGAGGTTTGCGAACCTGTAGAACTCTCGGAAACTGTGGGATTCTCTGTATCGATGTCTACCGAGTCGATCGCCTCGGCAGATTCTACCTCGACCGGATCGATCGCGATCGGAGGGGCGATCGCCTCATTCACACTATCGGTGACATTATCTGTCGCCGTTTCCGTATCTGTCGCCGTTTCCTCTACAACCGCATCCTCCGGCGCCGTTTGTGGCGCGTCCGTCTCGCCGACTCCCGGTTGTGGCGCTTCCGGACTCTGAGGTTCGGCGATCGTCGGTTCCCCGAATTGCGCCGCGACTTCCTCCACTGTAGGACTTTCCGGCGAGGTAATCTCCCCGGCGGGTTCGAGTTCTGTCGGTGTTCCCGGAGGAACGATCGGATCTTCTACGGGTTCGATAACAGGCGGTTCTGGGGCCGTCGTCCGAACGGTGATATTCCCTTGAGTAAAGGTTTGAGGCGGGAAGGGAATCGCAAACGTGGGTAAAATCGTATCTTCCGGTCCAAATCCGGCGGTAATCGCCCCTGCAGTCCCGTTGAGGGTCGGATCGCCCACAGTAAATAACATATTTTCATCGCCGCCGTGTTGGAGGGCGATCGCCCCACTGCCCACACCCCCTTGAGATGAAATACTCGAAACGGTGCCATCTTGCGCCGTAAAACTATCGGTAATTCGGATCGACTCCGACGCCACCACGTCGATCTCGCCACCGCGACCGGAGACGCTTTCGGCGCGAATGGACGCAATATTAATCGTTTCCGGGTCAACTTTGACCGAACCCGCATCCCCACTGACCGAACTCGTATCGATATTGCCCGTGGTAATATCAACGGGCGCCGTCAGCGACACCGGACCGCCATCGCCACTATTGGCGCTACTGAGTAAGTCTCCAGTCAGCAAGCTACCATTGTTTCCCGTACTGTTGAGGGTCATCGGTCCGCCATCGCCGATCGCCGATCGCGTATCGATCGCCCCCGTGGTAATATTTCCCGACGCACTCAGGGAGACGGCCCCGCTACTGGCACTGTTTGCGGAGGTTAAAATACCTCCGGTGAGGATCTCCGTCGCCGCTACAACAGAAACCGCACCCCCCGGGGTTCCCGCTTCTGTCGTACGGGTATCGATTCCCCCGAGAACCGTCACTGCGTCGCGATTACTCGTCAACCCCACATCGCCGCCGTTGCTGACGATCCGCTCGATCGCGATCGCGCCCTCTACATTCAGATCCACCCTTCCCGTCGTCGTCAGCGCGTTTAAAGTGGTCGTCGAGCTCCCTTGTTCTTGAATGAAACTGCTGGCGGCGATCGATCCCAAGGCGTCTACATTATTCGCACTTTCAATCGTTAAAATTCCCAACGCTTCCGTCGCGCCAACCTCCCCGGCAAATAAAATATTCCCCAGTCCTGCATTGAGAGTTAAATCCGCATTTCCGTCGAGACGGTCTCCAAACTCAATATCGGCGCCATTACTTTCTAACCGGGTCTCCCCAATTAAGCTGACCGGATCGTTGTAAACTTGTCCCTCACCTCCCGTGGTGGTCACCGTCCCCGAAAGTTCGGTGGTTCCGCCAGTATCCGTTAAAATTCCCAACGCTTGCAGGTTTCCGGCGAACTCGGTGACGCCGCTACTGTTGGCGCGTAAAATTCCCAAGGGACTGTTACCGAGAAACCCTAAAACGAAGATATTGCCGATCCCACTGTCTAGGGTCAGATCCCGCGCCCCTTGCAACTGACCGAGTAAGCGAATGTCTCCCAAACCCGTCCCGGTGGAAATAAGCAGATTGTTCCCCAGGGTAATCGCGCTATTTTCTCCTCCCAAAGTGATATCGCGATCGGCGCTGAGGAGATCGGCGTTGAGGGCGATATTGGGCGCGCTGAGGCTTAAAGTAGCGTCGTCTGTTCCTTGCAAGATCCCGTTGACGGCGATCGCCCCGAACGGGGATTGTAAGACCACCGGATCGAAGAAAGTCGCACCATTGGGGGCGATCGCGATCGCCCCACTGCCATCGCCGCGACCGATGACGATCTCACTAAATCCATCTTGCAACGCGACCAGATCGGTGGCGGTCAAGTCCAAACCACTGGTCTGTTGGGTTCCTCCGATCGCGATCGGTTGGCTACTGGTAAACGGTTGCAACTGCACTCGTCCCGTTCCCGAGACCAAGCCATCAAAGGTTAATTCATCTCCAGTTAAAACAATATTTCCCAAGAGAGAAACATTCCCCTCATAGGTCTGTCCCGCGCTTCCAGTGGTGGTTACGTCGCCGTTGAGTTCGCTGGTTCCGGCGCCGGAAACGGTCAGACTGCTGGCGGTGACCGTACTCCCGAACCGTACCGTCCCCCCGGAATTGACCGTGAAGTTGCCGACGGGGATATTATTCCCGATCGCGCGATCGAAGTTGACGGCGGCGGTTCCAGAATCGACGCTTAACGGGTTATTGCCATCGACTGTACTGCTAAATGTAATGACTTGGTTGTTACTGTTCAGGCTAGCATTACCCGTCAGCTCCACCCCATCGTTATAGGTTTGTCCTGTCGTCCCGGTTGTAATGATATTGCCGGAAATTTCGGTGCTGCCTTCGGCATCGGTTTCGACGCTGGCAGCTCGGATGTTGCCGAGTTGGGTCACCCCACTGCTATTCACTTGTAGGTTGCCGAGAGGTTCGCCATTCCCGAGGTCGCCATTCAAGCTCACGTCACCCGTTCCGGCGCTGACAGTTAAATCTTGGCTGCCATTGACTGTACTGTCAAACGTAATGTCGGCATCTTGACTGGTGAGGGCGATCGCCCCGAGTAATTGCACCGCATCGCCATAGTTTTGTCCCGTCGCTCCGGTTGTCGTGACATTTTGGCTCAGTTCCGTCGTCCCTCCGGCATCCGTTGACACGCCAGTGGCATTGACCGTGCCTGCGATCGCCGTCGTACCGCTACTGTTGATTTGCAGTTGTCCCAGGGGGGTTATATTGCCGAGATTGCTGTTAAACGTAACATTCCCCGTTCCGGTAGAGACCGTTAAATTTTGGCTACCATCGACGCTATTGTTAAACGTAATATCGGCATTGTTACTGCTCAGACCCGCATTGTCCGTGAGTTGGACGGGTTCGTTATACGTCTGTCCGGTGGTTCCACTTGTCGCCACAGTGGCGCCGAGTTCGATGCTGCCTGCACCGTCAGTTTGCAAGCCTCCCGCATTGAGATTGGCGTTGATGCGCGTGACGCCACTGCTGTTGAGTCGGACGCTTCCGAGAGGGCTGGAACTGCCGACATTTGCATTAAAGTTGAGATCTCCACTTCCGGCGGTTAAAGTGAGATCGCTATTGCCGTTCACGATCGCGTTAAAGGTAATGGTTCCGCCCGCGCCTTCGATCGCGATCGCGCTATCGGAGGCCAGTTGAATCGGCATATCGAAGGTCAGATCGCGATCGTTGGTGGCGATATTGCCCAAAATTAAGGTGTTGGCACTGTCGAATACGATTTCGCCGCCGACTCCGTTCGGGGAACGAGTATCGATCGTGGCCGTACTAAAATCAATCGTACCCTCGGCACTCGATAGGCTGACTTCCCGTCCGGGATTGGCGATGTTTCCCGTCGTGAGATTATTATTGGCTTCGAGGGCGATCGTGGCGTCGTCTTCTCCCGTGAGGGTGACCCCGGAGGTATCGATCGCCCCGGCTTGGATCGAGGTCGGATCGCTCAAGGTGACATCGCTGAGGGCCGTGAGGGTGCCGTTACTGTCGTTCCGTCCGATCGTCACGCTGCTGAATCCGTCGGCGATCGCCTCTAAATCCGTCGTCGTCAGGCTCAAACTGCCCGCCACATTCGCCGCCCCCCCGAGTTCGATATTGCGGTTCGGGTCGCGCGGTTGCAGGGTTAAAGTCCCCCCCGGACTGCGTATACTATCGAGGCCGCCGTTGAGGTCGATTTCGTCTCCAGTCAGGTCGATCGCGCTGTTATTACTAGCATCCACCCCCCCAGTAATTGTCAACGTGGTGGCGGCGTCGAGGGCGATCGCCTCTCCCGTTCCCCCAGTCGAGCCTGTTCTGACCTCCAGCGTGGAAATCGCCCCGTTATCGCTGGTTATACTTACCGAGCCGCCCCCCGTGGTTCCCGTCGTGTCGATGGTTTCGTTGATGGTAACATCGTTAGCGGCATCGATCGTGATGTCACCTCCGGGTCCGTCGTTGGAGAAGGTTGCGAAAAATACATCGGCGACCGTACCACCGACGGCGATCGCCCCTTCGTTACTGGTCAGCGTCACCGTAGCCCCCGGCCCGACTTCACTGCTGCCGAAGATCTCCCCAATCGTCACGTCGCCCAATCCCGTCACCGTTATATTTCCGGCGGTTCCCGATCCGGAATCTGCATATACATCGGTAACGCTGACACTGCCGTTGGTACTGACAATCTCGATCGAACCACTGGCGGTTAAGTCGCCACTGCTAATGATGTCCCCCAATACGGAAATATCATTATTCGCCTGTAAGCTAACGTTACCCCCCGTATCTCCGTTAACTACTCCAGCAAAAATACGTCCGTCGATCGCGATCGCGCCATTATTACTGGTAATTTCGACATCCCCACTGACAGTCCCCGTGGTATTAATAGAAGTCCCTGCTACTTCGGCAATATTAATATCTCCATCGCCAATCACCGTTACCGAACCGCCATCCCCACCAACAGCATTCGTTTGTACCGTACCTAAGTCGATCGCCCCATTCGGTGCATTAACAGAGATCGGACCGCCATCTCCTTCGTTGGAAGTGTCTAGCCTTCCCTGGGTTCCATCGATATTGCCATTATTACTGGTTATCTCAATGGTTCCAGAGGCAGCAACAAGAGTGGCGATCGTGATATCCTGGTTAGCCAGTAATTCGATCGATCGACCAAAGATCGTTCCCCCGGTCGTGGCGATCGTCCCCGTTCCAACAGGAACTTGTAGGGTTACTGGCGAGAAAAAAGAGGCATCGCCACCAAGAGTCAGAGTTCCACTCCCATCCGCCCGTCCGATCGTAATCGAGGCAAAATCTCCCCAAATATTGTCTACCTCAGTTTCGGTCAGATAGACAAGCGCCGAATCTCCAGCCCCTCCCACTTGGAAATTGAGGGCGGGTGTTTCCGGTTGAATGATTAAATTGCCCGTTCCCAACAATTCAGGGGTGCCAAAACCCGGATCTAAATTAATCTCATCCGCCGTCAGGGTTAGATTACCCGTTCCCGCATCCACCGTATCCGCAATGGAAAGATCTTCTGCAGTGGAACTCGTTGCGGACATATTGATATTTCCATTCTGAGATTGAATTAAACCAAAGGTGGATATGCCTGGAAAGGTATCACTCGTCCCTGTTAAGTTGATTTCGCCACCTTCGGAATCGATCGATCCGGTCGCTAATAGTCCGGGATTGGTAATTGCAATCCCCGTAAGGTTAATGCTTCCGCCGCCGGAAAGAATCGTCCCTTCGATCCGAAGTCCCTCAAAAGAGGTACTCGTTCCTACCATCGAAATCGCACCGCCTTGAGAATCGACGATCGCATCGATCCAAATTCCCTGACTCTGGATCGTTCCGCTTCCTTCTCCCAGAAAATCGATCGCCCCCCCACCGGAATCGAGATCGCCGTTAATTTGGATCCCTACTCCCGTCAAACTGTCCCCCTCAATCGTCAGGTTTCCGCCTCCAGTCGCAATGGTATTGTTCACGATTACTTGACCCTCACCATCGCCGTCGGTATCGCCAATTAAAAATAAGTTGAGTAAATCTCCCCCCGGGGTACTATCTTCGATCGTGCCATCAATGGTAATCGTATTCGCCGCTTCTAAGCGGAGGGTATTATTTCCCGTCCCGTCAAAATCCAGAATGGTTCCATTGACTAGAGTAATATTCCCGTCTTGGGTTCCCCCGGTTCCCGTAGAAACGATCACGGTCGCGCCATCGGTCAACGCAGCAATCAGGTCGTTGACATCTAAGTTGGCATTGTCCCCGGTTGCGGTAAACGGGTCGATCGCCGTATCTATATTAAATGTAGTGGTCGCGGCGATCGTGATATTGTACGGGTCGATCAGCCAAGTTCCCCCTTGTCCCGTCGGGGAACTCACATCCGGCGGATTGGCCACGTCGAGAAAACCCGCGCTACTGGTTTCGACAAAGCCACCATCTCCCGACGTTCCGCCGCCACGGGCGCTGATGTTGCCGTAAATGCGCGTGGTGCGATCGGACCAGACGATCGCCTCTCCTCCGCTTCCCGAGGCGATCGCGTCGGCGCGAACCTGACTCCCTGCATCGATAAACGTGAGGTCGGCATTCGGTAAAGTTCCCAATCCTTTATACTCGCCGCCGATCCAAACCGTCCCGCCGCCGAAGCTTCCAGAAGCATCGATCTCACTGGCGATCGTCCCGATTTGGGTTCCTAAAATTGTGATTTGTCCCCCGGTCGTTCCGGAAGCGTCCACGGTTCCGGAAATCAGGGTCGTTCCCTCCCGAGTCGGCGCGTCTACCGTGGAACCGGACAGGCGAATACTGCCATTTTCATTGACCGTAATCTGGTTAGCATGGTGCAATCCGCCCCCAGTCAGCAGTTGGGGTAAATTGGTCGGGTCGGTACCCGGTAAGTCCGGGCGATCGAGTTCCAAACTGAGTAAGTGTCCCGGTTGTGAGAGGCGAACCCTACTCTCTCCGGGAACGGAGGCGATCGTAATTTCCCCACCCGGGGCGGATAAGGTACCCAGATTGAGGACGCTACCCCCGAGTAAACCGAGTTGGTGTCCTTCGGGTACGCTTAAGATGCCAAAGTTGGCGATCGCCCGGGGCAATCCTTCAAAGGAAAAGGCGTTAGGATTTCCGACTAAACTGCTGTAATTTGGGTCGCCAATCTGGTTAAACCAGCCCTTTTCAAATCCGATTCCCGTGGCGGTAGTGGCGGTGAAATCTCCCGGAACATTGAGGCGTGCGTCCGTTCCGAAAACGATTCCCGCCGGGTTCATTAAAAATAAGTTAGATGAACCTCCGGTAATTTGAATTAAGCCGTTAATTATGGAAGGATTGCCGCCATTAATTCGACCTAAAATGTTTAAAATCTCGGGATGGGATTGAAAGTTAGCAATTTGATTCGTGTCGAGTCCAAATTCGCTAAAACTGTGAAAGAGATTGCTCCCGTCCGGCGATCGCCGTCCGCCGTCAATGGTGAAGGTTTGACCGTCTCGATCGACCGTGGTTCCAGTTCCGTCAGTATTTGGGGTGATTTGGGCGTTTCCGGCTTGTGGCAGGAGTAAACCGAGGAATAACACCGAAAGTCCCAGGGATTTAGAAGGATGAGGGGCTTTAAGTTCTAATGCTTTCAAGATTTTTAAAGAAATTGAGCGATCGATGTCATTCATCGTTAATACCCCTTCCTATCTTTTTCTCCAATTGAAGATAATTGCTCGATCGGAGTTCCCTAAGAATTGTCCGGTTTCTGTAGGCAATCTACGCAGATTCTAGTCCTATTATATAAACCGATCCCTTAAATGCACAGAAATAGGGGTTTGGCAACCAAACCCCTACTTGCTACAATAGAAAAGCTGCTCCGCTCCCTGTGGTGCGAGCAAGATGTCTGCTTTTCTTACTTAATACTATTCTTTGTGAAAGCTTAAAAAATAACCAGAGAGATGTGTATCTCTCTGGTTAAGACTCTCGATAATCTTATGTAAGACTACATAAGTTACAATTTCGTGCCACACTCCGGACAGAAACTGTTCGTCGAGACATTTTTCGCCCCGCAATGGCTGCAATAGACTAACTCCGTGGCTCGATCGAGCTTTTGGCGTTCCGGCAATCCCAACATCTGGGAATTGCTCTTACCCGGCGCCACCATGGGATAGCAGTTTTCATTCCGAGTCACGCGCACGTCGAGAATCATCGGGCCTTTGTGAGCGAGCAATTCGGCGATCGCCCCCGGCAGTTCCTCCCGTTGGGTCACGACCTTCCCTTTCATCCCGTATGCCTGACAGAACAAGGGAATATCGGGCATCCCCACTTCCATGTTGGACGCAGAATAGCGCTCGCCGTAGAACGTTTCCTGCCACTGGCGAACCATCCCTTGCCAACCGTTATTGAGGATCATCACCTTAATATCGATCCCGTATTGAGCGATCGTGCCGAGTTCTTGCAAGTTCATCTGGAAACTGGCATCGCCACTAATACAGATCACCTGCTCGTCCGGTAGCGCCACTTTGGCACCCATCGCCGCAGGCACCCCGAAGCCCATGGTTCCCAATCCCGCACTGGAAATCCAGCGACGGGGCTTGTTCTTCAAGAACTGAGCCGCCCACATCTGGTGTTGGCCGACATCGGTGGTGTAATAGGCATCCGGCGCCTGCCGTCCGATTTCGACGATCGCCTCTTGCGGCGACAAACTATCCGCATGTTGCGGTACGCTCAACGGATAATCTTCACTCCAGCGCTTAATCCGCGCCAACCAATCCGCCGTGCGCGTGCGATCGACCGCATCGCCCAATTCGTGGCAGCGTCGCAACAAATCCACCAGCACCTGGCGCACGTCGCCGACAATCGGCACGTCTGGCGCCCGATTCTTGCCGACTTCTGCCGGGTCGATATCGATATGAATCACTTTCGCCCGCGAAGCGAATTCGTCCAGTTTTCCAGTGACGCGATCGTCAAACCGCGCCCCCACCGCGATCAGCAAGTCGCACTCGCTCACCGCAAAGTTCGCATAGGCGGTGCCGTGCATTCCCAACATGCCCACGGAGAGGGGATGTTGTTCGTCAAACGCTCCCAACCCCATCAACGTCGTCGTTACGGGGATATTGAAATGCTCGGCCAGTTCTTGAATTTCCGCATGAGCGCCGGAAGAAATCGCCCCACCGCCGACGTACATGAGCGGGCGTTCGGCTTGGGCGAGCAGGTGAACTGCTTGGTTGATCTGGCGCGGGTTGCCTTTCACCGTCGGGCGGTATCCGGGCAATCGAATGCTTCCCGGTTCCACGGGAATGTAGTCGAACTCTTCCAAGCCCACATCTTTCGGCACGTCGATCAACACCGGACCCGGTCTTCCCGTGCTGGCGATGTGGAAAGCTTCCGCAACCACCCGCGCCATATCCCGAGGATCGCGCACTACGTAGGAATGTTTGACAATCGGCAGGGTAATCCCGAAAATATCCGTTTCTTGGAAGGCGTCGGTTCCGATCGCGTCGCGCGGGACTTGCCCGGTAATCACCACTAAAGGAATCGAATCCATATGCGCGGTGGCAATTCCCGTCACCAGGTTGGTCGCCCCCGGTCCGGACGTGCCGAAGCAAACTCCGACTTTCCCCGTGGCGCGGGCGTAACCGTCCGCCGCGTGGGCGGCACCTTGCTCGTGCCGCACGAGGATGTGTTGCATCTCCCCGGCGGCTTCAAAGCGATATAACTCGTCGTAAATCGGCAGGATCGCCCCACCGGGGTAACCAAAGATATGTTTGACCCCGTGGCGCTTCAGGCTGTCAATCAATGCATACCCACCCGTGCGGCGAGTGGGTTGTAAGGATGTTGTTTGTGCTCTTTCGGCTGGGCTTTGCGAAATCACGTCAAACCTCTCGATCGATTCGTCAAGCGTCTTCTCTAATCATGCCGTAAGAATTAGGGGCTTTGCAGTTTTTGTTGGCTCGATTTTATATTTCCGGCGATCGCCCCGATCGGCGATCGCCGATCCCCACTCCCTCAAACTTGAGATTTCCTGGGTTTTAGCCCGATAATCATTCTTATTATTTAGATTACGAAAGATTACGAACGTCTCTCTCGATTCCCACTCGGCTCGACATTGCCACGATTGGAGCCAGTTTCCACCCCCTAGTTTTAAACATTCTCCCCCTAGGACCTGCCGGGAATCGCAGGATTTCGAGATTTTTGTCAAGCCCCGATCGCGCCCTGGGAAACCGCGCCCGTCATCGCCGCCCGGATCCGACGGATCGAACTACTCCGAGTCAACAATCGATCGCACTTTCGCTTACAGGTTCCGCGATCGTCGCGACCGGAATGCCTGACAGATCGGTCCGGCGGCTCCCAACCTGGCCGGAGCCAGAATGGCGCGCGATCGCATCGTTCCCGCCTTAGTCAAGCCCGCTTTAGCGCTAACGTAAGGTGTTAGATCTTTGCCGACTTTTCACGCCCATGCTGCTCATTTTTCTCGCCCTGCTTGCCTTTTACGTCGCCTGGAACCTCGGGGCCAACGACGTCGCCAACTCGATGGGAACCTCCGTCGGCTCCAAAGCGATTACCTTGCGCCAAGCCCTGGCGATCGCCGGAATCTTAGAACTGAGCGGCGCGGTCTTATTCGGCGGGCGCGTCTCCAAAACCCTCGCCACCAGCATCGTCGAGGGCGATCGCTTCGCCGAAACCCCCTATCTCCTGCTCGCGGGCATGGTCTCGGTCATGCTCGCTTGCGGCATTTGGCTGCAAATCGCCACCAGTCGCGGCTGGCCCGTCGCGTCCTCTCATGCCGTCGTCGGAGCCCTAGCCGGGTTTAGTGCAGTCGCCGCAGGCTGGGGCGCCGTAGACTGGAGGACGATCGCCACGATCTCGATCGGCTGGATCCTCACCCCGGCCATCAGTGCCGCGATCGCCGCCTGCTTCTACACCCTCGTCAAGCGCTGGATTTTAGACCATCCCCATCCCCTCCAACAACTGCAAGAATGGATTCCCTGGCTCAGTGCCGCCCTCTTGGGGATTTTCGGGGCGATCGTCTTGCCCGAGATCGTCGAACCCCTGCGCCAGTGGCTCCAAGTTCGTTTCGCCATTGCCATTCCAGCCCACAACTTGCCCGTCTTCGTCGGCAGTGTCGCCGCCGTCTCCCTGTGTTGGGTAAGCTGGCGACAACTCGATCGCCTGCCCGAGACCCCCGCCGACGTTTCCCCCGACGGCGAATCGCGCTTCGACTCCCGGATCGAACGACAACTCGCCCGGTTTCAAGTCCTCAGCGCCTGTTTCGTCGCCTTCGCCCACGGATCCAACGACGTCGGCAACGCCGTAGCGCCCTTAGCGACGATCGCCTATATCCGGCGCACCGGATTCGTTCCCCAAGGAGACTTTCACGTTCCGGTGTGGGTGTTACTCGTCGGCGGGTTGGGCATCGTCGCGGGGTTGGCCGTTTGGGGTAAAAAGGTGATCGGTACCGTCGGCGAGCGGATCGTCGCCTTACAGCCGAGTAGCGGCTTTTGTGCCGAACTCGCCACCGCCACCACCGTATCGATCGCCTCGCGCTTGGGCTTGCCCGTCTCCACCTCTCACGCCCTCGTCGGCGGCGTCATCGGTATCGGCTTGGCCTCCGACTGGCGATCGATTCGATGGGCGACTTTGCGAGGAATTTTCCTCGCGTGGCTGATTACAGTTCCCATTGCTGCTATTCTAGGAGCCAGCATTTTTTCAATCGTGCATCTTCTATAAGTACTCCGGGAGCCTTTCGCAACAGACTCTCCGGGAACTAGAGAAGACTTGAGGCTTTTCTCCGCGATTCAGGGTTAGTTATCTGCAAAAACCCTCGTCTCGTCGCGATCGCAGCGACTGCCCGACCTGGAAATCGGGCTCGATGGCGTTCGCGGATCGTCTCCGTCGGCGTAGCCGCCCCGAAGGGGCTAGGAGAATCGCCGTGTTCGTGGCGCCGTTCATTTGGGCAGTCTGAAAAACGAGGAACTCCCATCGGCGATCGCCGAATCCGGGTTGGGAAACCCCCGAGAGGGGTCTCGAAACCTAGCCATCTGGGTCTAGCTTGGATAAAATGACCGCAAAATTCTCTCGAATTCAAGGGAGCCGAGCCAGACGATCGCCGTCGAGACCATTCACGGATTACCCATTTCTCTAGAATAAGTTTCTCTAGAATTAGACCCAAAATTCAAGTTAACGTAAGACCAATGCCGATCCAGCCTGAATTATGTTTTTTGACCACCGATAAGCAAGAGGTTAGACAATAATGGGGCAACTGGACAATCGACCGGAAAACTCAGAAACACCCGACCGTCAGGACATGGATCGTCTCGTGTCCGCGATGACCCAAGAGATTAGAGAAATCCAGCATAATCTGCTCGTTCAGTTGACTCAGGACATGGCTCGACTGGAGGCGGAGAAAAACCGTCTGCGCAGTGAAATCGACCAATTGCAAGGCCAACAGCAACGGTTGCGATCCCAGCAATATCAAGCCGTCGGTCGCCAGCAAATCGTCCAACAGCAGCAGTGGACGAAGCATCTAGCTCAAGTCATGGCCTCTCAACTGCAAGAGGAATTGAGCGATCGCCTCAAACACCTGGCCGCGAGTCCCACTCCCCAACCCTTACCGGGGACTGCTTCCACCGCGAGTACCCATGCGCCTTCTCCTCCCCCGAGCAGCTATAACGACAATGCTTATCGGCTGCTGGCTTCCCTGGATACGACCCTCAACACGACCTTTAAGACCTTACAGCAAGAACTCAGTAGCTATCAAAGCTCTCTGTCCCAACAGCTCAATCGGATGCACTCCTTGCAACAACAGGGAGAAGCGGTTTTAGAAACCCTCGTCGAGCGTCTGATCGCTCAACTGCAAGAAGATGCGGGTCAAGTCCATACTACGGCTGAGATTATTTCTCAGGGACAGCGTGCGATCCCGGGGGAGTCGGCTCCTTCAACGGGAGAGCGTCCCGAGGGCGATCGCCCCTCCCCGGCCCAAACCGCCCAACGGGCTACGGACAGACCCGCCCCTCAACCTGCCCCTCCCCCGGCTCCATCCGCCGATGGCGGCAAGTTCTTAACCGGGATTATTTTGATTTCGATTTCTTCCCTGGTGATTTCGATTCAAAATATCATTACCCGGGTGATTTTGAGCCTGCAACCCGTGATCTTTTTCGGAGAAATGGGCGGGATTATCGGACCGGGTCCGGGGAATTCCCTGTTGATTTTGGCGATGCGGATGCTGTTGGTGGTGCCCGGAATGGCGATCGTCGGCTCGATCCTGTATCCGAATACGTTTCGCGACTTGCGTCAACTCGCCAATCCCGAAAAACGCGGCTCGGTCTGGATTCCGGTATTGAGTGGCGTTTGTCTGTTTTTATCCCAGTTTTTCATCTATTTTGCCCTCGGCAATATCGCAACTGGGGTGGCGATCGCCATTTTCTTCGTCTTTCCAACGGTCACGATTCTTTTATCCTGGCTGATTTTCGGCTCGCGCCCGAGTTTTATTCTCGCCCTCGCCGCCGCCACCATTTATATCGGCTGTTTCTTGACTTTACCCCCCATCGCTTTCCAGGGAGGCGGTAGCAATAACATCTTGCTCGGTGCTTCTACTGCCTTGGCGTCCGGGGTCACCTTTGCCGGATACGTGATTTTGACGCAATTGAGCGCCAAGAAACTCAAATTGCACCCGGCTCCCTTTAGCGTCCTCAATTTTTCGGTCATTTTAGTCTTTTCGGTGGTCTTCTTGCGCTTGTTCCCCGCTCAAACCGACGGCGTCAACTGGTTTCATCTCTGGTTCGGTACCGTCCTGTTAGCTCTGACCACTCTGGTCGGTTACGCGCTCAATAATTTCGGCATTCCGATGATCGGCGCCGCCTTTGCTTCGGTGATTTCCGCCTCCGGTCCGGCCTTGACGAGCTTGCTCGCCGTCGCGATTATTAGTGAAAGCTTGGCCCTCAATCAATGGCTCGGCGTCATTATCGTCACCTTGTGGGTGATCGGGATTAGCGTCGATAACCTCACTCGCCAAAAACAAGCGCGAATGGCGGCAGCCAATCAAAATTCCCGCAACTGAATTTTGCCCTTTTTTGGCAGGCGATCGCCGGATTTCAATGACGCGCGATCGCCTCATCTACTAAATTTACCCTTAAGAAAACCCGGCGATTATTCCATAAAATCGCCGGGTTCGATTTTTGCCTTTGATTGAAACGGAGAGGGAGGGATTCGAACCCTCGTTAGAGTTGCCCCTAAACAGCATTTCCAGTGCTGCGCCTTCAACCACTCGGCCACCTCTCCACGAGACAAGTTATTTGATTTTTGCTCACAGGTTCATCATTGTAGCAGACCGCTCCGGGCGAAGCAAGGGAGTTGCCAAATTTTTTTGGCAACGTCTTTTGGCCAAAACTCCCCAATCTCTAGGCACGGACAACAGAAACGCCAGCCCGTCAGAGGTTGGCCAGCGCCAATTCAGTCCGCCAGCGTTCGCTTCTCAATCTAAAATCTAAACTCTAAAGTCTACAATTTGTCGTACTCTAGGCGAAAGACTGTTTGCTTCTCTGACCTGAATCGATTGAACCCATGACTCGTTCTTACACCGTCACCGTGCGCGATCGCCACACCGGGGAAACTTACACCCGGCAAGTGCCAGAAGACCGCTATATTTTGCAAAATCTCGAAAATCAAGGGGTCGAACTGCCCTTTTCCTGCCGTAATGGCGCCTGTACGACCTGTGCGGTCCGCATCCTCTCCGGGGAAGTAGACCAACCGGAAGCGATGGGACTGTCGCCGGAACTGAGGGCGCGCGGTTATGCCCTCTTATGCGTGAGTTATCCGCGATCGGATTTGGAAGTCGAAACTCAAGATGAAGATGAGGTCTACGAACTGCAATTCGGGCGTTATTTCGGCAAGGGAAAAGTGCGCGTCGGGTTGCCCCTGGATGAAGATTAGCCCGATCGCGATCGCCGTCGGGTTGGGGTTGGCGCTGGCAAGCTGTCAAGTCAGCGAAACCCCCTCGGGTCCGGTCGTCCAAGTCGATCGCGTCACGAGCGGACAGAGTGCTAGCTTAGTGCAGACGATCGGCGATCGCGGCTTCAATCCGGACGTGCGGGCGATCGGGATCGAAGCACCGGATCTCGACCAAGAACCTTGGGGGCCAGCCGCCCAAGAACGACTCGCCCAACTGGTCGGCGATCGCCCGGTGGTACTCGAATTCGATGTCGAACGGGAGTATTGTTACCGCGATCGCTGTCGCCAATTGGTTTATCTTTGGCAAGACGGCACCCTGATCAACGAACGACTCGTCAAAGAAGGCTACGTCTTAGCCAGCGCACGATCGCCCAATACCAAATACGCCGATCGCCTCGAACGCGCCCAACAGTGGGCTCGCATCATGGGTTTGGGCATTTGGAACCCCAAAAACCCGATGCGGCAAACCCCGAGAGAATTTCGCGCCAGCCAGCGCGAGGGGCGATCGCAATGGTAAGACTTGTAGGGGGGTAGCGTAAAGATGCTGTCCCCAGTCGCGATCGGCTCGTAAAACATGAACCAAAAACAACTGCAAATCTTCCTCGACGTCGCCACGGAAGCCGCCCTCGCCGGAGGCGCCGTCCTCCAATCCTATTGGGGCAATCTCGACAGCATCCAGGAAAAAGGACGACCCGGGGATCTCGTCACCGCCGCCGACAAGGAATCGGAACGGGTCGTCCTCGACGTCTTGACCCGTCATTTCCCCGATTGCGCGATTCTCGCCGAAGAAAGCGGCGCGATCGGGGGTAGCGATACCCCCTACCTCTGGGCGATCGACCCCCTCGACGGCACCACTAACTTCGCCCATCAATATCCCGATTTTGCCGTTTCGATCGGCCTACTCGTCGAAGGAGTGCCCCACGTCGGCGTCATTTACGACCCCTTACACGACAAGCTGTTTCGCGCCGGGATCGGATTGGGCGCCACCTGCAACCGTCGCCCGATTCGAGTGTCTCAAACCGCCGAACTCGCTCATTCTCTCCTCGTCACCGGGTTCGCCTACGATCGCCGCGAAACCGCCGATAACAACTATGCGGAATTTTGCCATCTCACCCATTTAACCCAAGGAGTACGCCGTTCCGGATCCGCCTCGATCGACCTGTCTCGCGTCGCCTGCGGTCAACTCGACGGCTATTGGGAACGGGGGTTATCCCCGTGGGATCTGGCGGCGGGGATCGTCCTGGTGCGCGAAGCGGGGGGGCGCGTCACCGCTTACGACGGCAGTCCCTTCGCGATCGAGTCCGGGCGGATTTTAGCCACCAACGGTCACTTACACGAGCCGTTATCTCGGGAACTGCAACAGATACGACCTCTGGAGGGCTGGGCGAATCCCGTGGCGGAGGCGATCGGTTAAGGGGGCGATCGCCCACCCTTTCTCGATTCCGCGTTTCTGGCGAGGACAGTGTTCTCCCCAGAACAGTAAACTAGAAATCAAGTCAATGCCAGGGGATTGGGATGGCAAACTATGTCTTTTAAAATCGAGCACGGTCTGTTTAAATTTGATTTTACCGACCACCACGCGATTTTGGGCGTTCCGTTAGACGCCGAGTTTAACGACATCCGCAAGCGCTACATGAAAATCGCCCGGAGTTTGCATCCGGATAGTTTCCAGACGGATAACCCTTCGGACAAGCAAATGGCCAGTCAAATTTTTTCCAAACTGGTCAATCCGGCTTATGCCAAGTTGTCGAGCGATCGCAACCGCGCCGAACACGATGTCTTACTCGGGATGATGGGCAAACGCCTCGTTCAAGAACGGGATAAAATCCAGCTCAAAAGCCAAGCGGCGACGGAGTTAATGAAAAGCCGCAATCTCGATGAGGATTACAAAAAGGCGATCGCCCAAATTGCGAAAGACCTCTATCACTCCCTCTCGGGAAGTAAAAAGCAAATCGCCCAACTGAGCGAACTCAATCTCGTTTACTTGCTTCGCAAGGAAAGCGAAGGCGGCGGACTCGGGAAGAAAAAACGGGCGAAAGCACAACCCCAACCTAAACCCGAGCAGCCCGATTCGCCGCCTTCCGGGGAAAGCCCAGAAGACACGAACACCTCGCCGACTTCTCCCAAATCCGCGAAAATCGCCGACTATTGCCGTCGGGCCGAGGAATTCATGGAAGCGGGGAATCTGACTCAAACGGTCGTCGAATTGAAAGAAGCCCTCAAACTCGACCCGAAAAACAGTCAAATTCATGGTTTATTAGGGATGGCTTATGTGAAGCAAAACCAGATCACGATGGCGAAGGTTCACATCAATCAAGCCCTGAAACTCAATCCTCAAGAGTCAATGGCCAACGAGGCTAAAAAAGAGTTGGTCAAGCAGTCGAAGAAATCGGCGAAAAAACAAGAGAAAGGCTCTGCTCTTGCCGGATTTTTGAATAATCTGTTTGGTGGGAAGAAAAAATAATGGTTCATCAACCCCCGGCAGGGGCGCGGGATCTTCTGCCCCTCGATGTCGCCCAAAAACGCTGGATTGAAAATCGTCTGCGCTCGGTGTTTCACGCCCACGGCTATCACCGGATCGTAACTTCGACCCTGGAACGGCTCGATACCCTGATGGCTGGGGGGGCGATCGATGCCTCTACCCTGATTCAGTTGCAGGAAACCGACGAAGAGATCCCCTTGGCCCTGCGCCCGGAAATTACGGCCTCGATCGCCCGCGCGGCGGTTACGCGCATGGCGGGGGTCACCTATCCCCAGCGCCTTTACTACAATGCCAATGTCTTTCGGCGCGAGTCTCAAGCCCCTCACGGCTCCCAACAGGAGTTTTATCAGGCGGGGGTCGAACTGCTCGGCGCGGGGGGCGTTCTCGCCGATGCGGAGGTGCTGTTTCTGTTGGCGAATTGCTTGCAAGCTCTCGGACTGACGGGCTGGCGCCTGGTGTTGGGTGAGGCGGGCCTGACTCGCTCCCTGCTCTCGGAGTTTTCCGAAACCCTACGCCCCAAGGTGCGCTCGGCGATCGCCCATTTGGATCGGGTCGCCCTACACCACCTCCCCCTCTCTGACGCCCAACGCGAACGCGCCCTCTTTTTATTCGATTTGCGCGGGCGTCCGGGGGATGTCCTGCAACGGGTGGCTCAATTGCCCCTCGACGCGCAGCAACAGCAAAGTCTGGAAAATCTCAAGTCTCTGGTCGATTTACTGGCAGAAGCCTCGACCGGGCAAAAGGGCGCCAGTCTCGGACCGGACAACTTAATTTTAGATTTGAGTTTGATCCAACCCCTCGATTATTACACCGGGATCGTCTTTGAAGCGGTTGTCGCCAGCGACGGCTACGCCAAAGTTCTCGGTCAAGGGGGCCGTTACGATCGCTTGTTGGCGCTTTACGATCCGGAAGGGGACATGACTCCCGGGATCGGTTTTGCCCTCAATCTCGAAGATCTCCATCGCGTTTTACTCCCCACGGGCCAACTCCCGGCGCAAACGCCTACGAGTGATTGGCTGGTCGTCCCGACGGGCGATCGCGCCGCCACCGCCGCGTTTGTTTACGCCCGCCAGTTGCGCGAGGGCGAACCCTCTACTCGCGTCGAACTCCAGTTGGATCCGGCGGAGGATGCCGAAACCGTGCGTCAATGGGCTGCCGATCGCGCGATCGCCCGCATCGCTTGGGTCGAGGCGGACGGTACGGCGCAAGTCGAAACCGTATCCCCCGCTTAACGGCGATCGCCCGTCAGACTCGCCCGGGCTTCGTCCCCGACGGACAACCCCCCCGATCGCCGTCGCAAAACGTCGAGCAAGGTTTGGAAGGTTTCCGGTAAGGGGGCGATCGCCGCGATCGTCTCTCCCGTCACCGGATGTTCCAAGGTCAGCCGCCAAGCGTGCAAGGCTTGACCCGTCAGCCTCACTCCCGGCGATCTCCCTTTGCTGTAAATCGGATCGCCGACGATCGGATGTCCCAAATGGGCGCAGTGTACCCGAATTTGATGGGTGCGTCCGGTTTCGAGTTGAAAGTACATTAATGTATAATTCCCCAGTCGCTCTCGCACTTGCCAGTGCGTGACTGCGCGGCGCCCGCCTTTTTCGACGGGGACGACTGCCATTTTTTTGCGATCGCCCGGATGCCGACCGAGAGGCGCATCGACCGTACCGCGTTCGGTTTTCGGCGCGCCGTAGACGATCCCGAGGTATTCCCGGCGGGCAGTTTTGGCTTTGATTTGCCTTTGCAGGTGCGCCAAAGCACGCTCGGTTTTGGCGATCGCGATCGCCCCGGTCGTGTCTTTGTCCAGGCGGTGGACGATCCCCGGACGCCGTTCGCCCCCAATCCCTTGCAAGTCCGGACAATGGGCGAGTAAGGCGTTGACGAGGGTATCGTTCGCATGTCCGGCGGCGGGATGGACGACGAGATCCGCCTGTTTGTCGATTACGAGCAGTTCGGCGTCTTCGTAAAGGACGCTCAGAGGGATATCCGGATCGGGGATTAAATCGACGGGTTCCGGGTCGGGAATCGTCAAGGTGACGCGATCGCCTGCCCGTACCATCTCCCGTTTGGCGGTACAGGGACTGTCGTTGAGGCGCACGCAGTTTTCGGCGATCAGTTGCTGGATGCGCGATCGCGACAAGTCCGCCAGGCGATCGGCCAAATAGCGATCCAGTCGTTCTTTCTTTCCTTCGACCTCTAATTGAATTTCTCTCACAATTCTAGAAACAGACCTAAAAGTATAGGCGACAAGTATATAAAATTAGCAGCCTTCAAGGGAAGGAAGTGCGTTCGGATTGCATTGACCCGGCGCGCGATCGCCCTCTTGGGATCCATTATCCGATACATTCTGACGCTCGGCTGACTCGTCCGTCGGCGAAGATGCTTCCCCCTCGGGATTTTCTGCTTCTTCGGCGTCCGCTTTTGGCGGCGATGGCTCGCTAGCTCCAGACTCGCTCTCACTTCCCGTCGCTTCCGCCTCCGATTCCGCAGGATCCTCCGAGGTCGCGGGAGCCTGTTGTCCGCCCCCCGTCGTCGCTTCACCGTCCGCGTCGCCGGGTTGAGACGCCTCAGTTTCCGAGGGGTTGGCTCGACCGCCGCCCTCACTATTCTCAACCGGGTTCGGCGGCGTCGTCCCCCTAGCTGCAGGGGGATTGTTCGATTCGGTTTCCGTCGCCGTTTCTCCATCCGACGCCGCGCGATCGCACCGTTCGGCATTGTAGGTGAAACTAAACGGATAAACGTAAATGGTCGGGCGATTCGTCCCTTCAAAAGACTGTTGTTCGATCCAGTTACTCGCAAAGCCATCGAGAATGTCGTGTCCGGTCGCCGCTAGAACTCTCGGTCCGTCAATTACCGCTCCTTTATCATCGACAAATACCCCAATTGTCCCTTTTCCTTCCAATTGATTTGCACAAGCTTCGGCGGGGTAGCGATCGGCGATCGGGTCTATATTTTCAATGTTGATTTTCTCGGGATCGTCAACAATTTTCGTATGATTTTGAGCTAATGTTCCTCGCCAGCGTACTACTTCACTTAACGATTGAATATTGGTTTCTCCATCTTCGGAAACTGAACCCGTCACATTACGATTGGCAGCTTCTTGACGTCGTTTTTCTCCGAGGAGGCGATCGAGGAGTTCGCGCCGTTCCTCCGGATTATTTTGATAGTATTCCTGACGTTGTTCGTTATATTCTTCTGCCGAAGCGATCTGGTTTTCGTTATTGTTATTCTGATTATTTTGGTGATTCCGATCGTTAGACGGCGGTTCTTCCTCCGTAGAACTTGGGCGATCGCCGCTTGGGGAATCGCCCAAATTGTAATTATTTCTCGCTCTGTCCAGATAATCTGACGCCACTCTATCTAAGCTTTCTCTAGATAGGGGATTTTCCGCCCCTACCGATTGTTGCCGTCCTAAATCGGCCAGCTTCTGTTCTCCATTGACGTCGGGAGGATTTTTAAAACCGGGATCGACTTGTTGGTTCATCCCATCGGTTCCCTCTCCCAATCTGGCATTGGGATTAACCTGTTCCGACTGCACGTCGAGGGGGGGTGGCGGTACGGGCAACGGGGCGCCACTATCGAGATTATTTTGGTTTTGATTCGTTCTCAATGACCCGAAGGGAGGAGAATCGGGGCGATCGGAAAAGTTGCCAAAATCGGCGGGAGGCGGTGGAGGAGTATTGGTAATGGAACGGTCGTAGCTGTTATAAGCCGAGAGATCGTCCGGTATATTCCACAAGCTCGGGAAATTCGTTGCGGAATCTGAAGGTAAAGTCGGCAAACCGTCATCGCGACCGGGAGGCAAGGTCCACGACGGGCTGCGAGCGGGATCTTCGGGAATGGTATAGTCCGTGGGTTCCGGTGGGGGCAGGGGATTGCCCAAACTCGGCTGAGCCTCGGGAACGGCAACGGGTTCGTCAAACTGGGGCAGGCGGCTGATTTCCTCGGGATTGAGTTCGAGCAACCCCACGGGCTCCAAGGGATCGGCTTTTTTAGACCCGAGGGGAAATAAATCCCAACTCCACCCAATCAGCAAGTGGACGCCGATTGAGGCGAGAATCGCCAGTCCAGTCGGTTGACGCACGGAGTCAAAAAGCGTTTTGGCGGGAAACGAGTAAGACATAGGGTCTTGGGAGGGGGGATGGGATGGCGTTGGATGGGGGAGAGTTAGGGTTGAGTTTACCTCGATCTTGCCGATGGCAGGAGCGATATTCTGCCATCTGACGAACTCATCTGGAATTGGGTTTTATTTTAGCGACCTGTCGTTAGCGGAAAAGGTGCCTGAATCGGTGGTGGGGATCTCGGCGGGGCGAACTTGAATGATGGTGAGGGAAAAATAGGGCAGTTGGAGATTGTCGCGATCGCGCAGACCTCGATAAACAGTGGCCTCGGGCCAGGTGGCCCGTTCGACGACGTAGGTGCGATCGAGCAATCCTCGCCGTTGCAGCACTTGCCACACTTGCGGATAGACCGAACTCATTTTCATCAGGACGACCGCATCGGCCCAGTCGAGGGCGCGTTCGAGTTCTTCGACGGCGTAGAGGGCGGGTAAAACGGCTAAGCGTTGTCCGGCGATCGTCAGGGGGATCCCCAATTCGGCGGCGGCGGCTAACGGCGAACAAATGCCGGGAATGGTGCGAATTTCGAGGTGGGGGTGCTGGCGTTTGAGGGTTTCGCTCAGATAGGTAAAGGTGCTGTAAAAGCTGACATCGCCTTCGCTGACGAATGCCACGTCTCGACCGCTTTGCAGCACCTCCCCGACCTCCCGAGCCGCTTGTTGCCACGCTGCGGCGAGGATAGACTCATCGCGCACGTAAGGAAAGGTCAGGGGAAGTTTGACTTGACGCTCTTGCAGCCAGTCGGCGACGATCCGTTCGGCCATTCCAGTGCGATCGCCCACCCCGGCGGGAAAGGCGACGACGGGGACGCTTTGGAGAATTTTCAGTCCTTTAACGGAGATCAGTTCGGGATCTCCCGGACCGACACCAATCCCGTAGAGGGTGCCTGCTGGCTTCATGGAGAAGATAGAGGGTAAAAGTGAACGAGGCTGGCGGGGGGCGGCGCGATCGCCGTCCGTTTCTAGAGCAACCGATCCCCATTATGGTGGGGGAATCTAGCCGTAGACTCTCTTATTTTACCCGCTTCTTTTGGCGAGAGTTGGGAAGGTCTCTACGGTTTTGGCGACGATCGCCCCTGGAGGAGCGTTGCTGGTAGCCATTGGTTTACAGCAATTCTAATTCTTTCTCCGCTTGCTGTTGCTCCCCTTCGGTTGGAGGTTGGGTTGGGGGTTCGGACGGCTCGTGCGAGTTATCTTCTCGGGAGATGTTTTGGGCGATCGCCTCTTGGGAAACGGGGGTGGGAATCGGCACTTCTTCCACGGCGGGCAGTTTTTCCAAAGTCAAGCGCGACTGATTCGATCCCGAAAGCCGTTGCAATAACTTCGGTTTGGGGTCGTGTAGCAAGTAAATAATGCGATCGCCGCGCTGCCACGAGCCGTCCGACGCCGACGCCACCAACAACTGATCGCGACGTTCGACCAACAACGGCATCAGTTCTCCCGATCGCATCAACGCTTGCAAATGCGCCTGTTGAAAGGCCAAACCCGGTTCTTTCAACACCGTTTCGCCTAATTTCACCTGACCGTCACTCAAGTATTGATTCCACGCCTTTAACGGCAGATCTTGAATGAACGCCTGTTGAACTTTCGCCTTATTTGTCTTATTCGTCGTCTTCTGTCCTTGCGGATCTTGCGGAAAAATCGCCAGTACCCTCGGCGGGCCGAATTCCTCAACCACGCGCTGGGCCAAGACTAAATTGACTTCGCCATTGCTCGTCATCGCCAAAAATGTTCCCATGGATTCGAGTCCCGCTTCTTCGAGAACGTCGTGATCCAAAGCCGAACTCAAAAACACTCGTATATTCTCTTGACGGGCCGCCTCGCACGCTTCCGGGTTGGTATCGAGCAGGACCACCGATTCGCCGCGCTCTTGGAACAGGCGGGCTACCAAACGACTCAACGGGTTGGAGCCGACGATCGTGGCGCCTGTCGCTTTCGTAGACATGATCCCGAGCAACTGGGCGACCCCGCGCGCGGTCAAGCCTTGCAAGACTACGGTGACGATAATCGTCAGGAACACGAGGGCTTTAATCGAATCCCCCCCGTTGATGCCGCGATCGGTGAGCAAAATCGCGAATAAGGACGCTACCGAGGCGGAAATAATCCCTTTCGGCGCTACCCAACCGACAAACAGCTTTTGACGCCAATTCAAGCCGCTATTCCAGGTACACAGCCAGACGTTGACCGGGCGCACGACGAACATCAACGCTAAAACCGTGAACACACTCCCCCATCCCAAGGCGACAATACTGGCGAGGGATAAGTCTGCCGCGAGCAAGATAAAGAGAACCGAGACCGCGAGAATCGTCAGTTGTCCTTTAAAGCGGCGTAAAAGGCGCTCTTCGGGTACCGATGAGGCGCGCAAGACGATCCCGGCGACCACGGTAGCCATCAAGCCGGATTCGCTGCGAATCGCTTGGGCGAGGCCGAATAAGCCCCACAAACCCGCTAAAACTACCAAATTTTTCAGATCTTCGGACAGAAAATCCGCTTTTTTGAGGAAATAGCCGATCGTCCACCCCCCCAGGGCGCCGATCGCACTGCCAATGCCCAAACGAATCGTCAACCCCGCAATTAAGCGCAAGGGATCCGCATCGCCGTTGAGGATCACATCCAGGACGAGCACCGCGAGAATGGCTCCCACCGGGTCGATCAAGACGCCTTCGCCTTCGAGCAAGGCGGCGACGGGACGCTGGATCTGTACCTGTTTGAGTAACGGGCCGATCACTGTCGGTCCGGTGACGACGACGAGGGCCGCATACAAAAAGGCGATCGGCCAGGGAAATTCGCTCAAGGTATGCGCGGCAATTCCCCCGCCGATCAAGGTGATCAAGGTGCCGACGGTGACTAAGTTGCGCAGACTGCCGGAAACTTTATCGAGATCGCGCAGTTCGAGGTTCAAACCGCCCTCAAACAGGATTAGTGCGACGGACAGGCTGACAATGACTTCCAGACCGTCTCCGAGCAAATGTGGGTTTAACAGTCCGAAGCCGTCGGGACCTAACAAAATCCCGAATAACAGCAAAAAGACGATCCCGGGAATTTTTAAGTAATCGGCCAGGACTTGAGCACCGATTCCTCCGATGACGGTCAAGACGATCAGCAGCGTAATGTCAAAAGGCACTTCCATAGGCGTAATTGTCGAGCGATGAGTTAGCTCAGGTCGAACGCCTCAATTTACAAGATCTCCCGTTTCTCTTGTCCTTCAGTCGGTTACTGCTTAAAAGGACAACGAGGTCAATGAGACGCCTTACAGACAGGGTACAATTTACAACTCGATGTTAAAAATCTGCTTGCACTGCCACGCCTTTGCACTCTCGCGCGGCCAAGCGAGCGCGGCGATACGATCGGGACGGAGCGCGGGTCGCTCTGGGGGTTTTGACGGTAGCGGCCCGAGGAACGCGGACGGTCTCGACGGCAGGGGCTAGGGTTGACTTTAGCATTCCATCAAGGATAGCACATTGGGCATTGAGGCCAAACATTTCGTGGGGCGTCCGGTAAGGCTGGGGTAAGTTTGACCTTTGACCCCAGCTCGATTCGGGCCGTTCATCCGTCAGCCATCTGGTTTCGATCCAGATTGCTCGACAGGTAAACGGGTTCGACCCGAATGCCTAAAATGGCGGAGGGACGAATGACCATGTATTCTCCCTGGCTGGTTTTTAAGGGAACATTCACGAAGTCTCGGGAATCCGATTTGGGAACGAGTACGCCTTGATACCATTTTTGAAATTCTTGAATGGTGGTAAAGCGCACGTGTTCGCGATGACCGCCCTCGACGAGCAGGTGAACGGCGATTTCATCTGGGGTTCTCGGCATAAATCAATCACGATCCTCAACGCACCGAGTTTATTATGGTCCGCGATCGCCTTTTTTTGTGCATATTTCGCGAAAAAGCGCTTGAGCTTCCCTCACGAAAATAAATTAAAGCGCTGTAGCTGGGCTTCGAGAACCGATTCCAAGGGGCTTTCTAGGTCTGAGGGCTGTTCGAACCAAATTTGTTGGTGACGCGGGAGGTCGAAGGGTAATTCGTCGGGAAAGCCCTCCCGTTGACCGATGGCGAGAATCAGTTGTTCGCTGCGTTTGCTTTGCAAGGCGTAACCGAGTTGGATGCAGACGTTGGCGCTGGGAAGCGAATGCGCGGGGTTTCCCGGGGTTTTGGCGATCGCAGTGACGTCGGCGATCGCCAGTAGGCTTTTACGCAGTTTCCGCATCTGACTATTGCTCAAGCGCATCGGCGCGCTCGGCGATCGCGGCGATTCTTCCAGGGTCAGGGACAGGCGCGATCGCCGATTGAGCTTTTCTAAGCTCTGTTGCAAGGCTTCGCGCAAGGCGTCGCTCGATTCGGGATACTCCTGTTGCGAGCAGAAAAACACGATCGGCTCTAATTGAGCCATGACGTCTTGTTTGGTGAAATAAATCTCGTGACTGATTAAATCGATATTTGAAATCGCATAACCGCCACTTCCTTCGATATAAAATTCGACGGTTTCTCCGTCTAAATAACGCTCGAACCACGAGGAATTTTTGACGCTTTCACTATCGTCTAAAAAGTCGGCACGCAATCCGGTTTTGAGTAAACTATTTTTACTCAGTCGCAAATCGTGAGGCCGTTTTTCTAATTCTCGAATCGGTTCGTAATGTTGGATGTACCAGCCTCGTAGGGCAATAATCGCCATCAGATCTGTTTTCGGGATGCACGGATAATTGACAACGGTGAGGGTCGGTCACTGACGCGGTAGATCGGTCTTGAGGGGTCAATGTCGCTCGGTTTGCGGCGATCTTTCCAACCAATTCGAGGCGATCGCCTGTTGGGTTCAAAGCGGCGATCGCCTCGCGACAGTGCGGGTTCCCTTCACGCACAACAACACCCAAGGCTCTACGTCTGAGTCATTTCCTCTTTCAACTGAAACTATCTGGAGTTGCACTCGCCGTCTCAAATTCTTCTTAGAACTCTCGACCGCTCGTTCCCTTGCTCCCTACTTGCTAGTTGAGGAAATATCGACGGAACACTTGGGTGTTGTCGGTAGCTGAATAGACAGATTGACTAGAAACAGCGCTTTGTACCTCTTAGCTTGGATTGAACGTTGGCTGTTCGATCTGCCGATGAAGTTTTTCAACTTCACTTATAACTATAAACAGGGTTTTGTTCGGGATCAATCCCTAGCAACAAAAGTTTACTTCAATCGGCTAAATCGATAAATCCTCCGGGACTTTTCCAGTTTCACTCGCCTTCAGCAGCAGCTTGCAAAAGTGTTAAAAAATGTTAAACAAACGGGCGCAACCCTTTCCCTAAAACGGGAAGTGATTCCCCCGGACGCCCTTCGTCGCTTCTCGACGGTAGAGACGGGGGCGGTGGCGATCTGCCGGAGACGTCGCGAGTGCGAACTCACCTCCCCGGCTCGGAACCGCTATATTGTGAAAGACGCGAGTAGGGGCGTTTCGCGAAACGCCCCTACCCAGTTTCGCGAAACGCCCCTACCCGTTTCGCGAAACAGTACCGACCGATAACATTGGCGAGGCGCTATGACGCCGTGCACTTTAGGCGACTCCGGCTAACAGGAGCGAGGGAAAAGTGCACCTCTTTTCGCTCCCCCACGAGGGGACGGCGGTTAAAACCGCCCGTGTCGTTTTTCCTCCCTGCGCTAAAGCGACAGGACTTCCAAACAAGAGCGAAGATTTTCCGTGAAGCCAGCACGAACGCCACAAATAATGCCACCGATCTTGTTGTCCCAGCTTACGGCTGAAGATCTCCTACAACGGGGCATCGGTAAGTTTTCCCAGGAAGACTATTCCGGGGCCGTCGAAGATTTTTCTCGGGCGATCGAACTCAATCCCCAAATTGCGCGGCTTTACCTCAACCGAGGCAATGCACGCTTCAAACTCGGCGAGACCGAAGCCGCTTTAGAAGACTACAATCGGGCGATCGCCCTCGATCCCGACGACGTGCAAGCTTACCGCTTTCGCGGCTTTGCTCTCTCGGAAGTCGGCAACCACCCGGCGGCGATCGCCGATTACGACCGCGCCTTGACCCTCGACCCTACCCTCAGCGATGTCGTCCTCAATCGCGGTCTGTCTCGTTTTAAACTCGGAGAGTACGAAGCGGCGATCGCCGACTACTCCCAAGCGATCGAACTCGACCCTCAATTTGCCGACGCTTATCTCAATCGCGGCAATGCTTACCAGCAACTCGGCAATTCTACCGCCGCGATCGCCGATTATTCCCGGGCGATCGAACTCGATCCCGAGGAGGCTCAAGCTTATCTCAATCGCGCTTTAGTTCTGACGCGCTTGGGCGAAAAAGAAGCAGCCCAGCAGGATTTCGATCGCCTGCGCCAACTCCAGCCGGAATTAGTCCAGTCCGTTCGCCCAAGCACCTTTTTATTAGAGTGGCAGCAGGCGATCGCTCGCGTCCCCCTCACTCCGGAAACGGCGGCGATCGGTAGTGCGGTTTTGGTGATGCTCGTCGGGGCGATCGGCTTGTTGCTCTCCAAGCGACGGCGATCTCGCCCCCGCGCCGCCCGATCGAGTACCGCCGATTCGTCCGCCGCCGCCCCCGCGATCGAAGATCTCACCGCTTCGTCCGAGTCGCAAACCCCTCAAACTCTCAACGATCGCGGTTTGGAGTTCTACGACGCCCGCAACTACCACCGGGCGATCGCTCATTACGATGCTGCTTTAAAAGTCGATCCCAACTATACCCGCGCTTATAACAATCGCGCCGTTGCTTATCGCGCTTTGAAACAGGACCGGGCCGCCCTGGAAGATTGCGATCGCGCGATCGCGCTCAATCCCCGTTATGCTCATGCTATTTACAACCGCGCCCTCGCCAAACGCCAACTGGGCGACTTTTCAGGGGCGATTGCCGATTTTCGCCGCGCCGGGGACCTCTATTTAGATCGCGGACAACAACGCGATTACGAGGACGTTCTCGCTAAAATTGAGGCGATCGTTGCCTCTCATCCCGATTTAGCCGCTCCCTCGGTTTCCGAAATTCCCCGGGAATCTCCCTCGGAAACGACACTCAATGGGTCGTCCGACACTCAGTTACAAGATTCACAAGATTTTCCTGCTCCTGACTCGTAACCGATCTGCGATTTTCAAAAAATTTGCTCGCGCGGCTAAAAAGAAGGGGAAAATTGCCACGCGGGGGAATTTTTGTGGTATATTTATTTTATAATGGGGATATTGACAATTTTAAAATTTTTCTCAATATCCCCATTATAAAATAATCCTACAACAAAATAAGTCACGGCGCAACTTCCCGCCCCCTCCTTTAGGGCGAATCCGGAAGATTGTTACAAAACTTAATCATTTTCCGAGTCCGAAGTCGGGGGGAAAGCTCGCAACCCCTGACGGCGTTCGTCGAGCCACTGCTGCAAAATCAAAGCTGCCGCCTTGCGATCGATCAGACCCTTATGGCGGGAAGGAGAAATCCGTTGAGCGTGAAGCATTTGCTCGGCTTCCACGGAAGTCAGGCGCTCGTCTACGTAGTCCACAGGCAGATCGAGAGTCCGAGACAGACGACGGGCAAACTTTTGGACTTGTCGGGCTTGGGGGCCGATGTCCCCATTCATCGAATAGGGGAGTCCGACGACGAGGACTTCGACCTCCCGTTCGGCGACGAGCGATCGCAACTCGGCGATCAGCTCGGCGAAGACCTTGGCGTCTAAAGTGGTCAGACCCGTCGCGATCAACCCGGTGCGATCGCATCCGGCGACGCCAATGCGCCTGCGACCGATATCTAATCCCAAAGCGGAAATCGTAGTTTTCATCCGGTGTGAAAGCGGGTTCTAACTCCCCGAATCCTCCTCGCGAGGTTTGTCAAAGCGATCGCCGTTATTGGAGAATTGGCGCAACTCTTCAATGGAAGGATTGGCGTCCCCTTGAGGGTTGGGGCGATCGCCGCGTTGGCCCTCTTGCAACCAAGCAATGCGGCTGGGAATCGGCTTGCGAGCGGGTTGGAAACCTTGGAGAACTTCCGACAGTTGCAAATCGAGAGCCGCCGGTTTGGACTCGCGCAACTTGTGCCAGACCGAGCGAGACATCAGCAAAGTATGCTCGATCCGTGCGGCGCCGATTTGTTCGAGATATTCTTCCCGTTCCGGCTGGTAGTCCGCCGAGGTCAGGTGCAGGGACTGGGGCGCAAAATCGCGGGTAATGCGCGCCATTTGGGCGAGCAGTTCCGGATAGAGCCAAGTATAGGCCGGGTGAACGGTTAACTCCGCAGCATGAGGACGGGAGCCATCGCGACAGAGTTTGAGTTGAAAATAACCGATCGCCGCCTTGCGTTGTGGCTCGAACACGTAAGCGCTGACGACTTCCGTGCGATCGATCCATTGTTGGACAGCTTCGATAGCGGAACGCAGCAAACTGGTTTGAAAATCCTTGACGTGGCGATCGAACACTTGGCGCACCAACGGAGGCATCGACGCCGTATCGAGCTGACACAGCAGTTGGGCGTCCGCATTGCTGACCGGAAGTAAATTAGGCAAATCCGGTTCGCGCTGGGCGAGAGTTTCGAGCAAAGCGGCATTCATTTCCCAATAGGTAATCTGGGCCAAGCGCTGAAAGCCATTGTGACGGTAGAGAGCCAGTTCGCTCTTGGCGTCGATACCGACTTCGATCAACCACATGCGCGCTTCCCAAATCGTTTCCAAACAATGGCGTAGCAGTTGAGAATCGATATCTTCAATACAGGCGCCCGGTTCGACGATCGCGCGATCGACGCGCCAGGTGCTGCGGGTTTGATTGAACGGAGAAATCTGGATGGCTCCTCGGGTATGCTCCTCTTCTTGCGCGACGTGAACGCAGAGCAAGTGTTGGAACGGATTGGGAAACAAACTGAGCAATTTGAGCAACCCGTACCAACGGCGAACCGAGGGGATGTGTCGAGTCAGGTCGAGGGCGCGAGTGGCCAAACTCAAATCCCTCTTGCCTGCCTCAACCCCGTGTTGCACGAGAGATTCAACCGCATCGAGGTCTCGGTATTGAAGCGGGCGGATGCAGAGATTGGAATTTTGGGGCAAGCGTGGATTCATAGTGGAGATAGCCAGCGTTGGATATGACAGTGACAGCACAGTAGGGGAGATTGGCACCCGTCCCGATCCGGGTCGTACCGAGGGCGGTCTTCCCCTACTTTATCGAATCTCAACACGAAGGAGGACGGGTAGAAGCGCACGGGGGCGTCAAGCCTCGCGCTGGAGAGGAGAAGTCCCGCAGCAGTTAGCTTCCGTGCCGTTGCCGCTTCAGAGTTCGATCGCGTCGGCTGTGATGGCGCTAATGTGAAGTTTCCAAGCTTTTCGCCTTTTCCCGTGGGCTTTTACAACTGACCTGAAGCGGTTTTTCCGGGGCGGATCAGCACGACGGGAGTTTGCTCGTCCGCGTTTCCGGCGGGATTGCTTCGCAAGGCCGTTTCTAGAAAAGCAGTGGAAAGATCCGGCGTTCCTGCCAATATTTTAACGGCTTTTAAGTCATTGACATCGACGATCGCGGCGGACAATCCTGTTTCTCGTTGGATATCGGCGACTACTTGCTCGGGACGGTCCGGACCGAGAACGATAAAACTGTCGTAAGGGGGTAAGGTTCCCGTTACGTCGTCAATCAGGCGGGCTTGTTCTCCGGCCAGTTGGTAAAAGCCGCCCCGGTAGCCGAACGCGCGCGCGATCGCCCCACCGACGAAGGCGAAGAACACGCGCCCCGGACCGACCAAATCGACTAAGGTTTGCAAACCGCAAGCGGTCGCCAAACTTGAAGTCGGCAGGAAGTAATAACACAGGCGTCTGGCGACCCAACCGGGACGCACGTCACTGGGGTGACGCCACCGATCTTGCATGATGGCGACGGGGGTTTCGCCGAGGGTAACGATATCGCCGGGTTGGGCATGGGGCAAGACGTAGCGCTTGACGATTTCGACGGGATCGTCGAGGTGGGTGAGCAGGTGAGTTTTAATGGGGAACACTTCGGCGCCATTTTCCGGCACGGTGCGGGGGTTGGGGGCGACGGAGGGATCCGGATGTTGTAAGGGGATGACGACGTGGCGGACTTTGGGAATGCGACCTTCCGGACCGTAGGTGACGTAGTGGATTTTGACCCAAGCGGATTTGAGGCGATCGAGATCGTTTCCTTCGATGTCGATCGCAATTTTGGCGCGGGTACTTTTGCCAATTTTGACGATATAGCCGAACCAGTAGCCGTCTTCCCGGGCCGGGGCGTCGGGATGGAGGGGAACGACGCGGACGCGGGTGCGGATGTCGTCTACACTGGTTTCGGACAGCAAGCTGACTTGTGCCCGAACTTCCGGCAGCATGATTTCTAAGCTGGGGGTTCGGTTGCGAAATTCGACGATTCCCACGAGTTGGTGACGTTCGGGGGACAGGATTTCTCGATTCCACTCGCCGGGAGGAACGTCTAAATCGTTGCCGGGACGCCGACGGTATTGCCATTCTAGGGCGGCTCCCGCCGCGCCGACGACTAGGGCGGCGGCGGCTAGACTGATTCCGATGGTTGCTGCGATCGCCACAGTTGCCTCTCTGTTGTTTCTCTTGTTGACTGGATAGGGGGTGACGGTCTGGCTCGCGAGTGGAGCGCAGAGGGCGCGTCATCCCCAGATTTATATCATTTTGCCCGATCCCCCCCGACGGGCGCCGATCGCGACGGCAGCCATTGAGGGAAGGGAACGCGCTTGACTCTGGCAATTTTCCTTCGCCGCCAACTGAGTCGATTCCGGACGGGGGAGTGGGAGGGGCGGATTGGAAGCGATTTTTGGTATTTTTACTTTGCTCAACTACTTATTACTCGCGTCCCTCGGCTTGGCTACGGCGATCGCCCTTCCGGGAACATCCCCCGAATTTATAGGCATTTTAAAGATCTTTTCAACGGAACTCCCGTCAAAACCCGGTCGCCCACCATTCATCCCCAACCCTCCACACTCTACAATCTAAAATCTAAAATCCAAAAGCTAAAATCCAAAATCCCCAACATTTGACCCGGCTGAAGTTGGATTTTTCATAAACATTTGTAAACTAATATGAAGCGCTTTCTCTGTGTGAGATTTTTTTAGGATTCCAATGAAACAACTTGTAACTTTCGAGCGCATTTGCTTAGTCGGCCATATTGTGGCCACGGCATTTGGATTGGCGGGGTTGGTGTTAGTGCTGCCACATCCGGAATTTATCCTGAATTTACCCGGATTCGGGCAAAAAGCCTTTCAATGGAGCATGGCAGGCGGTGGCGTCGTCTATATCATCCTCGGAGCCGTGGCGATCGCCATTTACGCAAGCCGCCTGTTCGGACTGCGACGGGCGCTGAGCTTTGCAATTCCGGCGATCGTCCTATCGGCGAGCAGCGAACTGATCGGCACCAGCACGGGCTTTCCCTTCGGACACTACCAATATTTAAGCGGTTTGGGCTATAAAATCGCCGGATTGGTGCCGTTTACCATTCCCCTGTCCTGGTTTTACATGGGGTTTACCTGCTGGATCCTCGCCCGAGCCGGGTTGAGCGCGATCGCCGCCGCCCCGTGGCTACAGAAAATCGGCGGAATCGCCCTAGGAGCACTATTACTGACCGCCTGGGATTTCGTCCTCGATCCGGCGATGAGCCAAACTCCGTTTCCGTTCTGGGAATTTCAAGAAGCGGGCGCCTTTTTTGGAATGCCCTATCGTAACTTGAGCGGCTGGCTGGGAACGGGCGCCTTATTTATGGGAGTAGCCACCGTATTGTGGCAAAAAACCGAGATTACCCTGAAACGAGCTCAATTAAATTTGCCCTTAGCCGTTTATCTGGTAAACTTCGCCTTTGGTGCGGTCATCACCCTGACGATGTTGGATTCCCGCTTTTGGATTCCGACAGTTTTGAGTATCTGTTTGGGAGTGTTACCCGCCTTCGGACTGTGGTGGATTGCTCGACATCGCCACGCCAGCCAAACACCATTAAGCGAAGACGAAATCATGGAAACCAATTCGGCTAGTGCGACCACTGTAGCCCCCGTTGAAATGGTGGCCAAGTGAATCCAATTGTCGAGCTTGGAGTGATGATTGTAGGAGACTTGGGGGCGATCGCGCGGGCGCGGTCGTCCCCAGACTTCGCAATGTTAGAACTCGATGGGGTGCTGTCGATCTGGTTATGGCTGGGATTGGGTTTCCAACTCAGTACCGGGGCCGTCTTGTTTTGGCGACTGGCCCAAGGCAAAAACCGCCCCCGACCGTTACAACCGGAATGGGCGCCGCCAGAATGGGCCGGAAAAGTCACGGTTTTGTTACCGACCCTCAATGAAGTCAAGCGACTGTCTCCTTGTTTGGCGGGATTGACCGTACAAACCGAAGAAGTGCGCGAAATTCTCGCCATCGACAGCTATTCCGAGGATGGAACCGTGGCTTCGATCGAGGCGGCGATCGCCCAGGATCCGCGCTTTCACTTGATTCTGTACGATCCCGACAGCGATCGCTGGGTCGGCCCGTCCGGTGCCTTGCAGACGGGTTTTTTACGCAGTTCTCCCGAAAGTGAATGGATCTTGCGCGTCGATGCCGATACTTATCCCCGTCCGGGATTAGTGGCGAGTTTGCTCAAGGCGGCGATCGCCTCCAACTACGACCTGCTCTCGGTTTCCGCCCAATTCATCCTCAAATATCCCGGGGAAGTCTGGTTTCACCCGGCGATGCTGATTACCTTCGCCTATCGTTTCGGGGCGATCGGTAAACGGGCCAACTCTCCAGACCGAGTGATGGCGAACGGTCAATGTTTGCTCTGTCGTCGGCACGTTCTCGAACAGTTGGGCGGTTTTGCGATCGCCCGCGATGCCTTTTGCGACGACATGAAACTCGCCCGCCACGCCGCCAAACAAGGATATCGCGTCGGCTTCCTGGATGGCTCCAAAGTCGTGCGCGTCCGCATGTACGAAGGAGTGCGAGAAACCTGGAGGGAATGGGGACGCACCATCGGCGTGCGCGATGCCTCCCATCCGTGGCAGTTATGGCAAGATGTCGTCTTTCTGCTCGCCGTTCAAGGACTGCCCCCCCTTATTTTAGGGTTCTACGCGATCGCCGTCCCCCGCTCGCTGCTATTCCAATGGCCTCATGTGGGCCTGTGGAGCTTCAATTTATTACTGATGCTGGCACGGATCGCCATGTTATGGGCGATCGCCCCCTATTTCGATCGCACCCAGGCTAAAGCCCCGTGGTTATTCTGGCTTTCTCCCCTCGCCGATCCCGTCGTATGGTTGCGCGTGTTGATTTCCGCCTTACGTCCCCCGAAGCAATGGCGGGGGAGACGGTATTGAGGGGGAAACAAGAGGCCAAAGGTAGATAAGTAAAAGTATTCCAATAGTGCCTTGAATTTTATTGTTGCCTTATTTATTTTTATCCTGCTCCTCGTGCAAGTCGTCGCTACGGCGATTCTGCTCTCTCGCTTAATCAAAGGGGCCGTCCGGCAGCCCGCGATCGCGCCGAGAGAGCCGACCCCGGACGATTTGGGGCGCGTCAGCATCGTCATTCCGACCCTGAATGAAGTCGATCGCCTCTCCCCCTGTTTGGAGGGAGTGACCCGGCAAAGTTACGAACTGCGTGAGGCGATCGTCGTTGACAGTCGATCGCGCGACGGTACCCCAGAATTAGTGCAAGCGGCGGCCCACAGGGATCCGAGACTGCGACTGATAACTGACGATCCCTTACCTGCGGGGTGGGTCGGTCGTCCCTGGGCCTTGCATACCGGGTTTTTAAATAGTTCCCCCGAGAGTGAATGGATTTTGGGACTCGATGCCGACACTCGACCCCATCCCCAATTAGTCGCCTCGGCCCTACAGGCGGCCCTTCGCGGCGGTTACGATTTAATTTCCCTCTCGCCACAATTTCTGCTCGAATATCCCGGGGAAATGGTGCTGCAACCTGCGTTATTGATGACTTTGGTTTATCGTTTCGGACCGACGAATACGGACGCGGGATCCCCGGAACGAGTGATGGCGAACGGACAGTGTTTTCTCTGTCGGCGGGCGGTTCTCGAACGAGTTGGCGGCTATACCCGGGCGCGCGATTCCTTTTGCGATGACGTGACTCTGGCCCGTGCGATCGCCCGCGCCGGATTTAAGGTGGGATTTCTCGACGGGGCGAACGTGTTACAAGTCCGGATGTATGAAGGGGCGTTAGAAACTTGGCGGGAATGGGGGCGATCGCTCGATCTCAAGGATGCTTGCTCGAAAGCGCAGTTATGGGGCGATTTGGGCTTTCTAGTGGCCGTTCAAGGCTTACCTTTACCGATTGTGGTGGCCGGGGCGATCGCCCTGGCGATCCGGGGAGTGGAGGGTTCTTTATCGTCGAGTGCGATCGCCTTACTCGGCTTAAATGGCCTCTTGTTGGCGATCCGGTTTGCCTTGAGTGCGGCGATCTCCCCTTCCTACGATCTTAGGCGATCGTCGCCTCTGACGGCCCTATTATTTTGGTTCTCTCCCCTCGCCGACCCCTTAGCGGTCATTCGCATTTTTCTGTCGAGTTTGCACAGACCCAAGCGCTGGCGGGGCCGAGAGTATGGGGAATTTTAGATGTTTAGAATTGAGAGTTTAGAGTGTAGGGAACTCGCGGATGGATCGAACCCCTATGGCTAAAGACTCAATGGCGGGCAAGATGCCCGCCCCACCCAAGTACCAGACAGGATGTTGAAGCTGGAGCGCGGATCGGAACTTAGCCTCCCCAAGGGATTGGGGAGGAAAGTAGAACGCTTCGGCAATTGACAAGTATTTTTTCCAGTTCTCGAAACTGGATCCCTACTCGTCAACGCCTTCGGCATTGACCAAATCCACTCTTTCTAATTGCCAGAGAATTTGGTTGCCCTCACGTCTGACCCTGGAGACAATCCAGTTACGCCAAACCCAGTTATCTCCACGACTGGTGACCGCGCTGGCATTGATATCCATCAGGTCGGCCAGTTCGGAACTGGTAATGAGGTAGCCTTTGCTGGCAATTTCGTCAGCAATGGCGAGGGTTTCCATGAGGTTTTGAAGTTGAGTGACCCTCACCTCACGGGGCAGGTTGTCAAGTGAATCAGCATTGGAATAGGCAGTCATATCCATATCGGCCAAATCCGAGGTTTGAAGGTCAAAAGTTTTGCAACATTGTAGCGCTTTGACAGAAGTTGGGAAGTAGGGAGAGGAGCCAGTAACCGAGGAGTCACCAGATCGGTCTGGTGGAGCTGAGGGGGTTGGTCAGGAGGGGTGATTTCTCTTGAGATTGCGGCTGAAGGCACGGCATCGAAGAGCAACCGCGCCTAGCATAGGCGATGTCTTTGAAGTCGTCAAGTTTTCTGCGGATCTACGCGCTTTTTCGTCGATGGCGTCGCGAAGCGATCGGCTTTTATGTTTTTACCAGGGCATTGTAACGAGGGCGATCGCGATCTCAAACTTCAATGATTCGGCTTTTTACATATCGGCGCCCGATTTGAAAAATGACTGCAACTATAGTACAATTGTTGTCAAGTCAAAATATTTCGTTTTTTCCTAATTAACGGCTTTTCAAGACTTTACAAACTGAATTGAGTGTCAGTTGTTTTGTTATTGTTTTGAATTGACCGATTTGAAACGGTCGAGGCGAAGCGCGATCGCCGCTCTGACGAGAATTCAGATTGTTGCGAATTCTCAAGCCGTTTCCCAGGTTCAGGGGTCGATATTTTTAAAGGGTCGTTCCGTGTTCGCCGCTCGATCGCGGGAGATCGACGATGAAGTTTCAGCAAGTAGATGACTTTCGGCCCGATCGCCCCATCCGAGCTGTGATTTTATCGGGAATTTCTGACGGAGCAAACGAACGATCGCCTGGGGTCGATTTAACTTTTGTAAATCGGCTTGCTTTTTGATGGGCGATCGCCTATGAATGAGCCATCATGGGAGTTTTTTAGCACTCTGGGATCGGTTTCATTCCAACCCAATCGGGCAACGGTCGGGGAGACAAGCTAAATCCTTTACAGATTTGCCGTCATCGGATTTTGAACCCATCAAAATCTAAATAAAAACATCTCAACCATTCAAAATGTAAAGATTATCACAAATTTACCGATCGCCCGATCGTATTAACGAAGAATAAGAACATCTAGAAAGTATCGCGATCGCGGATTGTACAAAAAACAAAAAGGAGAATTCAGGAAAATTTATGTTTCTCAAACGCTCTCTACACGCCACTTTTATTGTAATCGCAATCTGGGGGTTTGTAGCGAGTCCACAAACAGATCGAGACCTGTCCGAACCAACCCTGTTGCTCGATCGCTACGAAGCGCTCGCCGACCTCAAAAACGACGATCGCCCTCGGGGGAACCCAGGAGCTTATCGAAATTACACGAATGCAAGCGAACCGGAAACCCTCTCTATTTACAAGCGATCCGGCGATCGCAGAATACGAATAGAAGCGGTATTTTCACCGGAGAATGAGGGGTTGCAGCCCGCGATCGCCTTACATCAAAACCTAAATCAAAACCCACAAATCGCGTTCGAGAGGAGCGATCGTGGCGTATGTCAGTTACCTGAAAAAAATTGGTCTTTGAATCAGTATAAATACGATTTTCGCTCGGCGATCGCGACAGGCTACCCGAAGTTAATCGGAATCGATAGGAACTGAATTGACTGGAATTAAATTGACGCGATCGGTGCGATCGCAAAAGGGATGGGGAAAGCTTGAGACCAACCGAATGCCAACTCGAACACCAAAAAAAGACTGCCCCAGTTCCCCAGTCAAATATGAGGTCAAATCGGCGATCGCGTAGCGTCTCCGTAGGAGAATCGCGGTCGGGATTGTCGCTTGACAAACGAAGATAAAAAATGAGAGAAAATCCCTCACGATCGCCGATCTTGAATCAGTTTTTCCCGGATCTGTGCTACGTTCAAATCGAAACGAGCGGCGATCTCCTCGACAATTTGTCGTTCCGCTTCCGTCATTGCCGATGACGGCGCCGTAGTGCGATAACATTGGGCGACGAGAGGAACGGCAAAATCGCGGTCGAGTCGGTCGAGTAACTCGTCGAAAGGAATCGGATCGTCTAACTGAGCTTCGATAGCGGCGATCGATCGCGGCGTAAACTCCATCAACTCTAACTCGCGCAGGAGTTGCGATCGCGACGTTTCCGGGTGTCTGGCGTCGAGAACTTCGGCAAAAATCCGATCCATAATTTCTTTCTGGGCGATCGCTTTTGCTAAATACGCTTCGCTGTCGCGGGCGATCGTTTGTGCGGTGACTTCCGAGGTGAGGGGATTGACCTTAGCTTCGTAAAAGCGACAGGCGGCGTAACCGAGCAGATAAAGTAGCACTGCATTCGTACTGGCGCCGATCGCCGCGCCCGCGATCGGAATATTGCGAAAAATCCCCAATCCTGCCTTAACCGCGCCAGAACCGCCTAAAGATAAGCCAAAAATCGCTAAAACTTCCGCTTTGCGCGCCGATTGGTTTAAATCGAGCCCGTAAGCGGCAGCAATTTGATAAATTGTTTCCGCTTGTAACACCGTCGTCGCCGCCAAATCGACGCCGAATAGGGCGATCGCGAAACCGGGCAACATACTGCTCGCCAGCCCGATTCCCGCCGCCTGCACCGCTTTGTCCCACATGACGCGATGGGCAATTTCGGGGGGCGTTTCGTTGGGATGGGCCTGCTGGAGTTCGCGAACGGCGCTATACGCCTTGTCAACATCGACTTGACCGATAAAAGCGAGCAACCAATCGGCGTGCAACCATCCGGCGACTTGTTTCAACACCGGATTAGTGCCGATCGCGTCGAGGGTTTTGCCCGTTTCTTCCGTAGCGCGATCGACGAAGGTATCGACCTCGCGGGCGGCGGAAACTCCCACTTCCGTAGCGCTTTCGCCCAATTGGGTCACCATGGCGCCAATGGATTGAATTAATTCGGAGAGGCGATCGATCGCGAGGCGATCGGCTTCAATTCCCGCGCGGTCTAATTCTTGCTGCAGATCGTCGATCGCTTGGGCGATCGGATCCTCCGACGCCTTCGACTCGGGTTGAACGTCGAAATTCAAGTTTTTCTGGTTATCCATATCGATCCTCCACTTCCCTCGGATATTTTGAGAAAAAAATTTCCCTCGACCGGGGGCGATCGCCCCCACTGTCCGAACAATCCCAAAGGCTATTCTCAAAAACTATCCTCAAAAACTATCCAGCTATCTCAAGACCTTGGCGCGATCTGCAAGTCCGACGCCAAAATCTAAAATCTAAACAATCTAAAATCTAAACAATCTAAAATCTAAAATCGATCGCATCTCCCGCAGAAGACGCGATCGATCTGAATCGATCCGGGTTCTTATACCGCGACTCCCGTCGTCGGTTTGGCGGGTTCGGGCGATCGGATCCCGAGTCGCGCATCGTACAATTCCACCACGCGATATTCGGCGTGAGCTAATTCATTCGCGATCGTCGCAAAAATCATCGTCGAAACGGGATCTGTATATTTAGACGCCAGATGGGCCGCATCGATCGCCCCCGTTTGTAAGTCGCCCAAAGCCCGACGTAAAATATCGAGGTCGTTACTCGACGGTAACCAACTCGTCAGCGTCGCCAGCGCTTCGCCGACAAACGACGGGATCGCGGGTTGTCCGCCCAACGTGCGGATGCGTTGTTCGAGCAGTTCGAGGTGACGCCCTTTCGTTTCGGCAATTTCGCGTAACAGCAAACTAGTAGCCGCATCTTCGGTTTTGTCCGCATAGTGCCGAAACGCCTCTTGGGTGTAGCGTTCCCCAGCCAGGGCTTTATTCAACCCTTCGATAATTTCATTTTTACTCGATCCGCCCCAGGCTTCGCCGAGTTGCCACCACTGGGCCTCAGTATCGTTTTCGTCGGGAAGGACGCGATCGGGAATTTCCAGTTGCAGGCGAGAGAGAATCGCCGTGGTAAAAATCGGCAAGTCGCCGGGTTGACGGGAGGTAATCAACTGGGTATCGATCGCCAGAGGTTCGTCAATATAAGTCCCACCCGCATTTTCGATGTCTTTGCGAATGGCGCCATATCCAGTGACGCGACAACCGCGCAGTAAGTCCGCTTCGATCAAAAGCTGCGGTCCGTGACAGATCGCCGCAATTAATTTACCCGAGGCGGCAGCTTCTTTGACAAATCCAACCGTGTTGCGATTGGTACGCATTTTGTCGGGCGCACCCCCACCGGGAATGACCACGGCGTCAAACTCGCGCGGACGCGCTTCGGCGGTGGTGGCGTCGGGTTTGATGCTGACTTTGCCCGACTTACCGCGATATTCTTCGTTCATGCGCGCGCCGAGGACTTGTACCTGTGCCCCCGCTTCTTGCAGGGCTTGGTAAGGGACTTGAAATTCCGAATCTTCGACGTTTTGTTCGATTAAAATGGCAACTTTTTTGAGCTTTTTAGAATTATCGGCTGTCATAAAAGACCTCTAATGACTACAGGGGTGAAGGGGATTTTCAGTTCGCGCCAATCCCGTTCGTTGTTAGTTCAAGTAAACCCAACCGGATTCATCGACGCGCAAGGCGTTGCGGTCCATGTCTAATGCGGTGGTTTCGTCCAAAGTAATTTCTAAAATTCCTTCTTGAGAAAACACTTTCGTTTCCGCTTGTAACAAGCCGTCATCTTGTCGTTGGAAGGTGACGGTTACCGGGTCTTCTAGTCCGGTGAGGGTGATTTCACGATCGCCCATTAAAAAGCGGTCTTCGGTATCGCCGACGACTTGGTATTTAATGGGTGCGGCAGTGGAGTTGATTAAGCGGATGCTAAATTCGCCGTTATTGTCGGGAACTGCAGCGACGGGGGTGTTGCGCGATCGCGGTAGGGGTGTCCTTTGTGCTAACATTTCGGCGTTAGCCCTTTCGCCGTCTTTCTCGCTGGCGCGCGTTTCGGCGATCGCCGCGCGCGGACTGGTACTCATAGTGAAGAGCAATCCGCCTAAAATAGCGGCAAAAATGCTGAAGTTGCGTTCGGGGTGAGAGTTTAGATTAAACATGTTTTTAAACATAGGTTTTGTCCTCTTTGGTGGTACGGGCGAATTGAATTAAGGTTTTAAAAGATTTAAAACATCGAAAAGATTTGAAAAATTTGGCAAATCTCAGGGAGGGGCGATCGCCTCAGTGGGCGCGAGGGCGATCGCCCCTCGGAATCGGGGAGTGAGAAACAGTTTAATCCGCCAGCAAACTGCGAAGCATCCACGCCGTTTTCTCGTGAACTTGCATTCGTTGAGTCAGCAAGTCGAGGGTGGGTTGGTCGTTCGCTTTCTCCGCGATCTCCAGCAGTTCTCTCGCCGTTCTGACCACGCTTTCTTGACCTTCGACCAAGCGGCGAACCATGTCTTTCGCCCCTAAAACGCCGCGATCTTCTTCGATCGAACTGAGGCGCGCGAATTCGTCGTAGGTTCCCGGCGCGGGGAAGCCTAACGTGCGGATACGTTCGGCAATTTCGTCCACGGCCAAGGCCAACTCATTATACTGCTCTTCAAACATTGTATGCAGCATGTGAAACATCGGCCCGGTGACGTTCCAGTGAAAATTATGGGTTTTTAGGTATAGAGTATAGGTGTCGGCCAGTACCCGAGACAATCCGGCAGCAATTTCGCGACGGCTGTCTTCGTCGATCCCGATGTTAATTTCCGGTTGAGTAGCGGCGGGACGAGTACCTGTAGCGGTCGTCATCAATAAACCTCCTTAAATGTGTTTTAAAACTGTTTTAGATGCTCGATTGCTTTTGGAAAGACGCGGGGATTGAAGTGAGGGAAGAACCCCCGCTTTTCCAGGGGGCGGCGCGCTTAGATGACGCCCGTTCCTTTGCCCCGGCGATCGCCTTCCATGGTCAACTTGCCTTCTTCGTCGTGATGCTTGACCTGTTCTTGCTCTTGCAAGCGGGCTTCCCGGTTCGCTTCTTCCCGTTCGCGCAGGTCGCCGGGTTCGTTGACGTACATTTCCGGCTCGATCGCGTAGTTGTTGGCGCGGCCTTCATTATCTACGGTATAACCGCCCGTGGTGTCGATTCCAGAACGACCGTCTTCGGGTTTGTGTTGGAAATTTTCGCCCTCGCGTTCTTGGCGGGCGGCGATTTCGGCGGGTTCGATGCCGCGATCGTAACCCGGTTCCATGCGGTCTTCTTTAACTTGTTTGTCGTTATGGCTGATGCGATCGACGCTCATATATAAACCTCCTTGCGGTTTAGCTCGATTACATTAATACCCTAACCAGTAGGAGGGGGCATCTCAAACTATCTCTGGTAAGAGCTTTTGATTACGTCTGTAGGTAGAGACCGCAAGGTTTCGAGGCGATCGCGCGATCGATTCTAGGGGCGATCGTTGCGGGGGGAGTCGCCGAGGGCGATCGCGTGGCGATTGGGGACGATCCGCGATCCGTAGCGATTGGCGTAGACTTGGGTAAATTCCGCCCCAAAAAACAGGATTTGCGCCGAATAGTTCACCCACAGGAGAATGACGACAAAGGATCCGGCAGCGCCGTAAGCCGAACCGACGCTACTATTACCGAGGTATAAACCGATCGCCCATTTACCCACGGCGAATAACAACGAAGTAATCGACGCCCCCATCCAAACGTCACTCCAGGCAACTTTGGCATCGGGCAGCACTTTATAGATGGTGGCAAATAAAACCGTAACGATCGCAAACGAAAGGGTTAAATTTAACACCTGCCACAGTAGAATGACCTGGGGGAACAGGTGGTCGAAATATTTCCCCATCGCCGCCAACCCCGCACTGACCGCGAGGGAGACCAACAGCAAAAAGGCGATCGCCAAGACCATCGCAAACGATAAAAAACGCTTTTGTAACAAGCCTTTAATCCCCCGTCCCGGTTTCGGTTGGACGTTCCAAATCGTATTGAGCGCATCTTGCAATTGGGTAAATAAACCCGTCGCGCCAAACAGCAAAATCGCGATTCCGGCGATCGTGGCGACGATTCCCGATTGAGGACGGCGTGCGTTTTCAATTAAATTTTGAATCACTTGCGCCCCTTCGCGTCCGACGAGGCCCTGCAATTGGGCGACGATTTCTCCTTGGGCCGCATCTTGTCCGAATACGAACCCGGCGACGGCGATGACGATGATTAACATCGGTGCGAGAGAAAAGGCGGTGTAATAAGCTAAAGCAGCAGCCAGTCGCGAGGCTTTGTCCTTTTGCCAAGCGATGAAGGTCAGTTTAAGCAGTTTGAAAATCAATTTAAATTTCACGATCGAATCGAGGTTTGAATCGGTTAGTCAACGAGCTTCATTGTAAAAGGCGATCGCGGCGTTCGAGGCTGCCGCATTCGATGTTATTTTTAATGGGGTGAACGTCGAGCTGCCGTTGTCAAATTGCACTCGTCAACCTTGAGAGATTTTATTGAGTGACAGCAAGGGTGACTGATTCTTTATTACAAAACGTCAATCTGTATTTAGTCGGGATGATGGGGTCGGGAAAAACCACCGTCGGGCGCTTGTTGGCGCGAGAACTCGGCTATCAGTTTTTCGATACCGACGAACTGGTCGAAGAAGTGGCCGGATGTTCGATCGCCCAAATTTTTGCCGACGCAGGAGAGGCGCAATTCCGCCAACTGGAAAGTCAAGTGCTCGAACAACTGTGCGCCTATCAAAAATTGCTAGTCGCCACGGGAGGGGGGATCGTTCTGTCTCCCAAAAATTGGAGTTACTTGCATCACGGACTTGTCGTCTGGTTGGACGTTTCCGCCGAACAATTGTACCGACGCCTGCAAGGGGATAGCAGCCGACCTTTGTTACAAAATCCTGACCCGTTGGCGACCTTGCGATCGTTGTTGGCGTCGCGACAAGGGTTATACGCCCAAGCCGATTTGCGCCTGGTCGTCGGGGAAGGAGAAACCCCGGAAGCCATTGTGCGAAGGGCGATCGCGGAAATTCCCAAATGCCTCAAAACGACAACGGTCGATCTCAATTGAAACCCACCATGGGTGGCGAACGGCGATCGCCCGGCGGCGCAAAAGCGTTCGGCACTGAGTTGTAGTTGGCGCGAACCTCCTCTAAACTTCGATAAAAGCCTTTTCTCGCGATTTAGCCATCCATGCTCACTGAAAACGAATCCATCGAGAAGAATGCAGACGCGATCCGCGTCAAAGTCCTCAGCGAGGCGCTGCCGTACATCCAAAAATTTGCCGGACGCACGATCGTCGTCAAATACGGTGGGGCGGCGATGAAAGATAGTACCTTAAAAGACCAGGTGATGCGAGATTTGGTCTTTTTGTCTTGCGTGGGGGTTCGTCCGGTACTCGTCCACGGGGGCGGTCCGGAAATTAATAGCTGGTTGGGCAAACTGGGAATCGAACCCCAGTTTAAAAATGGCTTGCGGGTGACCGATGCGGCGACGATGGACGTGGTGGAAATGGTCTTAGTCGGTCGGGTCAATAAAGAAATTGTGTCCCTGATCGATCGGGCGGGGGGTTCGGCGATCGGTTTGTGCGGTAAAGACGGTAATTTAATCACGGCGCGACCCCAGGGGCAGGAGGGGATTGGCTTTGTCGGCGAAGTCAGTACGGTCAATATCGACGCGATCGATACCTTGGTGAATGCGGGTTATATTCCCGTGGTGTCGAGTGTGGCGGCGGACGAATCGGGACAAGCTTACAATATCAACGCCGATACGGTGGCGGGAGAATTGGCGGCAGCCCTGGGGGCTGAAAAGTTGATTTTGATGACGGATACGCCGGGGATTTTGCAGGATTACCACGATCCGTCCACTTTGTTGACGAAAATAGATATACAAAAGGCGCGAGAATTGATTAAGGATGGCACGGTAGCGGGGGGGATGATTCCGAAAGTAACCTGTTGCGTGCGATCGCTGGCTCAGGGAGTGCGTGCCGCTCATATTATTGACGGTCGGATTCCTCACGCCTTGTTATTGGAGGTGTTCACCGATTCCGGAATCGGTTCGATGATCGTCGCTTCGGAGTTTATGCCTTAGCCCGAGGCAGAAACAAGGGGGGCGTGGGGCGGCGATCGCCCGGACGCGCCCCCAGGGAGGTTCACAGATCCCCGGGTAAGACCCCGCGTACCCGGCGCGAACGACGGGTGCGGTCGTAGCGGGGGGCGTAGGGATCGGTGGTTTCGATCGGTGTGGGGTTAATTAAGATCGAGCGATCGATCGTCGGGTTGACCAAGGTGGGATTGACGAGGGTGGAGTTACGAATTCTCACCGAATGGCGATCGGGATAGGACTGGCGGTAGCGATCGCGGTAAATGACTTGAGGCGATCGGTAAACGGGGGCGGGATGGTAAAGACGCGGGTTGTAGGGATAAGAGGGCTGTCCGATTTGTACGGACCAACCGCGATCGCCGACGGTGATGGAAAAGTCCGCACGGGCGGGAGTGGCGCCGATTCCGGCGAAGGCGATCGCCGCACTCAAGGGGGTCAGAACGGCGAGCAGGGGGCGACGAAAGGAAAATCGGTCAGATCGAAACATGATATAAAGACCTCATCGATATGGATTGGAGAAAAGGAAGTCGGGGATAGGGGAGTTGACGGGAGTGCGGGGAAAAAGATTCGCAGGAACGGCGATCGCCGCGTTGCCAGAAGCACGGCGATCGCGCTAAGCTCGGAACGCATTCAAGGCTTACATTGCTAAAGTATCGTGAGTTCTCAAACCCCAGAGCGGTTTCGCGACGAATATCAAGCAGGTCGATATGCCTTCGAACGGGGTCGCTACCGCGAGGCGATCGCCCATTTAGAAGCGGCTAGAGAAGAAGTAGCCCGCCAATCGCGCCTCGGGGGTGAGGTGCAAATGTGGTTGGTCAGCGCCTATCAAGCGGCGGGATTGCGTCAGGAGGCGATCGCCCTGTGTCGCGAACTGTCGCGTCATGCGTCGTTCGAGACCCGCAAACAAGGGCGGCGCTTGCTTTACATCCTCGAAGCCCCCGAACTGACGACGCGACCGGATTGGCTGGTCAAAATTCCCGACCTCAGCGATATGGAACAGGGGGAATCGAAAGTCAGCCAACTGAGTGCGGAAGCGGTCGCGAAGCGGCGCCCGCCGAAGAAGCAGAAACGAGAGGAAGTCCCGATCGATTGGTCTGAAGTGAATACCGAGGACAATCGGTTTATTTGGATTGCGATCGCGGCGATCGTCCTCCTACTGGGCATTTGGGCGGGATGGAGTTAGCGATCGCCCGGGGCCGACAACAGATCGGCGATCGCCCGAATTAAAGTTTCCGGTTCCACGGGTTTGAGCAACTGGCCATCGAAGCCCTCCGCCAGCAGGCGTTCCGTGGCCGAAATGCCGTCCGTGAGGGCGATCGCCCGAATCGGCGACCCCGATCCCCCCTGACGATGTCTCGCCTCGTGGAGTAACTCGCACTCCGTCGGATCGAGCCCCGCCAGGTCGCCGACGAAGACATCCGGGCGATCGTCGTTCCGGATCTCGATCGCCTCCGAGACCGACGCCACGCGATCGACGCGCATCCCGTATCGTTCCAAGATCGTACAGATACCATCAAAACAGTCCGCAAAGCGATCGAGCCATACCACCCGCACCCCGTCCAAAGGATCCGGAACCGACGAGGGCGATCGCTCCCGATCCGACGGCGACCCCTCGAAACTGCCGCCCAAGGGCAACCGTACCGTAAAACAGGTACCGCGACCCACCCCCTCGCTGTAAGCCTTCACGGTTCCGCCGTGCATTTCCACCAGATAGCGGACGATCGCCAAACCGAGACCCAACCCGCCGAACTTGCGCGTCGTGCTACTGTCCGCCTGACGGAAGCGGTCGAAAATAAACGGTAAAAACTCCGGATCGATCCCTTCTCCGGTATCGGCGATCTCGATTTGAGCATATTCGGGTTCGGGAAGGGGGATTTCGCTGGGCTTGGCGGCGCCTTCGCCGTCCCGGGTCGGATCCTTTGTCGTTTCCAGGCGGATAGTAATTCGTCCGCCCGAGGGGGTAAACTTGACCGCATTCGAGAGTAAATTCCAGAAAATTTGCTGCAAGCGGTTGGCGTCTCCCATCACCGGGGGAATGTCGCCGTCGAGATCGGCGTCGATGGCGATCGCCTTCGCTTGCGCCGCCACACGCACCGACTCGATCGCCGCCCCTAGAAGGCGATCGAGGGGGACGGATTTGACTTTTAAATTTAACTTGCCCTGCAAAATACTAGAAATATCGAGTAAATCCTCGATTAAACGGGATTGTAACTGGGCGTTGCGCTCGATCGTCTCTAAAGCTTTATCCATCGTCGCCCCTTCAAACTTGCGATTTCGCAATAACTTCACCCAACCTAAAATCGGGTTGAGCGGCGTTCGCAATTCGTGGGACAAGATCGCCAAAAACTCGTCTTTGACGCGGTTGAGCGCCTCCGCTTCCGACCGGGCCGCCCGTTCCAACTTCAAGAGGCGATCGCGCTGCGCTTCGACGCGCTTGCGTTCGGTTTGGTCGAGGACGAAGGATAAAACCGTCTCTTCATATCCAGCTAACAAGGTACTGCTGACCAAGATCTGACGCCGATCGCCGTCCGGGCGTACGTATTCCTGCTCGAAGGTCGGCGTTCCCCGACGTAACCGCCGCGCGCGCGAATCCGCGTCGAGCTCGCGCAAGTCCGGGGCGACAATCGGCGACCAATGTAAGCCTCCCGCGTCGAGATCGTTGCGCTTGGCGCCGACAATTTCTAAAAAGGCATCGTTGGCGTAAGTCAACTCGCCATCGAACTTAGCGATGGCAATACCGATCGCATTCGACTCGATCGCCCCTCGAAAGCGAGCCTCGCTGTCTCGCAAGGCTTCTAACGTTTGTTCCACCTCCCGACGCGCCCGCCGTTGGGCCTCGAACAGCCGCGATCGTTCCAACGCCAACGCACATTGTTGGCTCAACGCCATCACGAAGGAGAGGTCGTCGCGACTCAAGGAGCGTTCTTCGGCAAACCCAAACGCCAAGGCGCCGATGGCGCGATCGTTTAAAATCATCGGGCTGACAATCAAAGAACGATGGTTCACCAAAGCTTGCACCGCCGCCAGGTTGGGATAGCGTTCGTCTCGTTGCGCCGCATTTTCCAAGACGATCGTCGTCTTCGTGCGGGTGGCGTCGGCAATGGGAACCGCCGCCGTGGCGCTAAATCGCTGCCACTGTTCCACCACTTGGGGGGGATAGCCGACCATGCGAATGTTGTGAAATTCCTCGGCATCCTCGTCGAGGATCGAGACAATCCCCATCGTGGCGCCGAGGGTCGCCAGGGCCGTATTGACGATCGCGTCCGCCACGTCCGACGCCGTGAGGGCTTCCGACAGTCCCGCCGTGACGTAGTGCAATCCCGCCAGACGTTCGTTCGTTTGTTCCGCGAGTTGGCGCAACTGCTGTTCTTTGAGGAGCAAAGTGGCCCGTTCCGCTTGAATGCGCTGGCGTTCGGTGACGTCGTGCAAGGTACACACCCCCGCGACGATTTCCCCGTCGCAGTTGCGAACGGGAGTGGAATGGGTGAGTAAAGTGCGGCAGATGCCATCCCGACGGCGGATTTCGACGGGTTCTTCGACGACGATTTCTCCGGTGGAGATCGTGCGCGCCAGGGCGATCGGCTCGACGGCGTCCGGATCGCGATCGCCGGGTTCGACGGGATGGACTTTCAGATCCGCCGCCACGGGAGTGACGGGGGTTTGTTCGGTATCGAACCACTCCCGGACGCGGTCGTTGGTCAGTAAAATGCGGCCACTGGGCGCCTCGGCGACCACGACCCCCGCAGGCATTTGTTGTAAGACGGCTTCTAACAGCCGTTGTTTGGTGGCGAGGCGATCGAGCAGTTGGTTGCGTTCCCGTTCCATCTGCTTGCGATCGCTGATATCGAGATTGATCCCGACCCAGGAGGCGATCGCGCCGTTCTCGTCGCGCAAGGGACGCCCTCGGGTCCAGATCGTATGTTCTCGACCGTTTTTCCCGATAATTTTATATTCGCAGTCCCACACCTGTCCCGTCGCCAAACAGTGACGCCACGCTGCCAAGGTCGGGGCGACGTCGGGAGGGGTCAAGCGTCCGATCCAGCCGGAAGCGCGACATTCTTCTAAGGTCATGTCGAGCAGATGGAGGAACGAGGCGCTGACGTAGGTGACCTTGCCCTCACGATCGCACATCCAGACCCCGAACGGCATGGCGTCGGCCATAATTTGATAGTGGGCTTCGGCGCGTTCGCGTTCGGCAATTTCCCGGGCTAAGGCGCGATCGAGTGTTTCTCGATCGGGTAACTTCAGGGTTTTGGGGAGGCAGGGGAGCGCGACGATCGCCGTTCCGAGGGCGATCGAAGCGGTGAATGCTTTGACCCAACCCGAAAGCCACCCCTCCGGGTGCCACCAGGTCCACGCCGCCATTAAGTGGGTCGTCCCCGAACCGAGGAAGACGGCGACGAATAAGAAAAATAACCAACGAAACGGCCAGTCCCGACGTTTTTGGAGCGCGTAAATCACGACGAGGGAGATCGAATAATAGGCGATCGCGATGGCGAGATCGGAGAGCGAATGCAGCCATACTAACCCCGGCTTCCACAGAGAATTTTGTCCGTGGGATAGGAAAAAACCGAAAACCGGAAGGTTCGAGAGGGCCAACATTTTTCAACACAGAACTATCAAAAATTTGCACGCGATCGAGCCAACCTTTTACGGGGTTCGATCTCTGTCGCGATCGTCAGTAGGCTTGATTTCGCTTTATTTCGATTGTAGGACTTGACGGCGATCGATGAGGGCGGGTTGCGGCACGTGAAAAACCCGATTGTTCCCTCGAACAATCGGGTTAGATTGAGTCCGCTTCAGCGATAGCTTCGCGACGGCAAAGCCGGAGCGCGCCGGGGGTTAGGGATGGCAACTATTGCTCTTGGGAAACGACTTGGGGCAGACCCAAACTGTAATTCATCACCCGACTGTTGAGGTTGTAACTCAATTCGCCCTTTTGCAGGAGCGATCGCACGAAATGTTCCAAATCCGAGCCGATCCGACGCAAGTTGTACTCGGTCAACGGTTCGCCTCGATAAGAAGCGACCAATTCGTCAAATTGACGGTAGACCTTTTGTACGGCTTCGTCGCTCCAGTTGAGTTCGTTATCCGGATCGATGTCGAGGGTCAAAACATCATTGCTGGCGACGAGTTCTCCTTCTAGGACTTCGGCAGCAAAAATGTGGATGTGACGAGTTGTGGACTTGAGTAACATAACGAGAATTTGACGGGCAACAATAAGACTACAATCATTTTGACATGCTCGTTGAGATTGCGAGAGTTCGATCTCCCCGAACGGCGATCGCCCAGGCGAACGACGGTATTCGTGGCGGGGCTGCTCGCGAGAATTCGTGGGGGGTTGGAGGATTGAGATCGCGACGTTAACCCACTCGATCGCAGGCGATCGTCCGTGACATTGGCATCGAGCGCGGCGACAATAAGCTAGTTTGAATGAGATAGTTTTTCAACCCATACGGCTCTACCGACAACAGCGTACAGGCGCGAGGAAACCCCATGCAAAACCCGGCGGCAAAGATCTACTGTCCCAATTACACCTGTCAAACGGCCAACCCCCATACCGCTAAATTTTGCAAGCAATGCCGCACTCCTTTACCGAAGCGTTACCTCTGGGGAGTGGGAAAGGGTGTTGACAACTATCAGCCGGGGGACATCCTCGCGGAGCGCTATCAGGTGATGACTCGGCGCGTTTTTCTAGATACGAAACCGGGTCAAGTCCCGCAAGTATGGGTGGATCTGCCCGAATCGACCGTTCCCTATTTGAAGTTGTTTCCCTACCGCCTCCACGTCCCTCAAATTTACGGCGTGCTTTCGGAAGATGGCAATCCGACGGTGCAGCCGATTTGGTTGCTCGAACAAGGGGCGATCGCCGTCGTCCCTCAAGGGGAAGCCACGGCGTCGAGTAACGGCAATCCTTCGGTGCGCGTCGAGTTGCTGCCGAGTTTGCGAGAAAGCTGGAGACAGGCGTCTCCCCTGCGCCAGCTCAATTGGTTGTGGCAGATCGCCCAATTGTGGTACCCGTTTGCGAAGGAAAAAGTGCTTTCGACCCTGGTACAACCGGAGTTATTGCGGGTGGACGGGTCGATTTTAAAGATTTTAGAACTGAAGTTCGATCGCGGACAAACCGTCGAACTCGATCGCCTCGGTCGCTTGGGGAGGCAGTTGCTCCCTCACGCCGATCCCCTGGTGGCACCTTTTTTAGAAAAACTGTTCGGGATGCTGGAACGATCGCAAATCCGCACCCCGACCCAACTCCTCGAACTGCTCGATCTCGCGATCGCCACGACGTCCCGCCTGTATCGGCGCACCTACCAGCTCGCTACCGGAACCGATCGCGGTCCGACCCGCCGTCGCAACGAAGATGCTTGCTATCCCGCCAGCGAGACCGAGATCGCCATTCCCCCGGACGGGTCGGTGCTGGCGATCGTTTGCGATGGGATTGGCGGACACGAAGGGGGGAACGTCGCCTCTCAATTGGCGATCGAAGCGGTACGAGACAACCTCCAACCCCTCCTGGAGCGTCCGGTTCCCTTAAACCCCCAAACCCTGAGCAATACCCTGGAAGGGGCCGTCCGCGCCGCGAACCAACTGATTTCCGAGCGCAATGACGGTCAACAGCGACAGGGACGCCAACGCATGGGAACGACCCTGGTGATGGCATTCGCCCGCGATCTCGAAATCTACCTCACTCACGTCGGCGACAGTCGCGCCTATTGGATCACCCGCTCCGGATGTCGGCAAGTCACTTTAGACGATGACGTGGCCTCCCGAGAAGTGCGTCTCGGTTACGCTCTCTACCGCGATGCCTTGCAACAAGGGGCTTCCGGCTCTTTAATTCAAGCCCTCGGTATGGGGGCATCGGCGATCTTGCATCCGACGGTGCAACGGACGATCCTGGATGAAGATAGCGTATTTCTCCTCTGTTCTGACGGCTTGAGCGATAACGATCGCGTCGAACAATATTGGGAAACGGAGATTTTGCCCATTTTAACGGGGGAATTGAACGTGCGCCGCGCGGTAACTAAGTTGATCGATATCGGCAACTACCATAACGGACACGATAACGTCACTGTCGCCGTGCTGTTGTGCCGGGTCGAACCGGATCCCGACGTTCGCCTCAGTCCGAATCTCCTCCTCGAACACCTCGAATCGATCCCGTCCACAAACACCTGGGAACGCGACCCCGCCGAGGCGAGTTCTCGCGAAGCCGATACCCAAATTCCGAAGAACAAGGGGGGCGATACCCAGATCGTCCCCCCACCCCAGACCAAGCCGAACTCGCTGCTCTCCTGGCCCGTGGCGTTGGCGACGATCGCCCTGTTGGGGGTCGGGATCGTCGCCGTTTTAATGGCGACGGAACGCTGGCAAAATCCGATCGCCAAGTACCGTCCCTCTCCCGTCGTCGATTCCGGCGAGATCGCCCGCAATGCTCTCGATCTCCAAGCCTTCTACCGCTTGGAACTGACGACGAATGCGAACGACAATGGCAATAACTTGCGCCTTTTGCTCGCCGAACCCGTCGATTCTGCCAGCGCCACCGAGGCGATCGTCGGCATGATTCCCGTGGGCAGTATCGTGCAGATTCAGCAAAAACAAAAGCTTCAAGGGGAGTCCGACATCTGGGTCAAACTGCAAGTTTGTGCGATCCCCAACGCGCCGGACCCGGGGAACGACCCCGCCACCACCGGGCGATCGCCCGATCTCCAACTCGAACACGAATCGTCGCCAACCACGCCCTCGGATTCCGCGATCGCCCATTCCCCAGCCAACCATCTGACGACTCCCTCCCCGGTCAAAGCCGGACAAGTCGGCTGGATTCGAGAAACTCGTCTGCTCGGATCCGTGCGCGAACAGCGCGATCCCCGCGCCGACGATCTCGAAAACTGTACCCCACCCCCCGCCGGAGGCGCCAATTCTCCCCCCGCCGATTCCCCCCCGGCGACACCCTCGACGCCGTAAGGCGCGATCGCGATCTCCAGACCTTCCCCTCCTCCCCTTCGCACAACTGCCACCCCCTCCAAGCCCGTGCGAGCGCTTCCCTTCCCCCCCTTTTGCCCCCTCATCGGTGCAAATCTGAATAAATCGCAAGGATCTCCAGTACCGGATCCGGTCTGCGCTACGATCCGACGTATCTTATGGGGGCGATTTGCCGATCGCCCCTACCTGACTATTTTTTCGGTTAAATCGATGATTATTAAAAAACAACGTACCTCCGCCACCATAATTTCCGTTGCCTTAACCCTGTTGCTGTTCGTCACTGCTTGCGGCGGTTCGTCGAAACAAGCCTCGCGCTGGGATTCGGCCCAACGTCAAAGCACCGAACAAGTCAATACCTCTCGTTCTTCCGGCGCCCAAGTCCTTCCCGGAAGTGCTTTCAACCGCTTTTTCCCCCCTTCCGGCAACGGTTTCGAGCGGGTTTACACCCAGGAAAAACAAGGCTCGGCCTTAGCGAAATTGAAACAAGGGGGCAAAGAAATTGCGGTATTGTCCATTACCGATACGGCCAACAATCCGAAAGCGGCTGAAAAGTTCCAAAACAGCACTAAGAAAGTGGCCGGATATCCCGCTTATTCTTTAACCCAGAAAGATACGGCGATTTTGGTCGCCGATCGCTTCCAAGTCAAAATTCAATCCCGAGACGATTCGTTTACCGAAGGCGATCGGGAAGCCTGGTTGCAAAAGTTTAACTTAAATGGGTTAGCCGGATTGAAATAGAACGTCACCAATCAGAAGGCTTAAACATGAGATTTTGAGATCTAATCTCCGACCTATAACTTTTTGCCTCTTAGTTCTTCCCTGTTGCCTTTTCCAATGCAAAATCTAGATATCACAAAAGGAGCCGAAGGTGAGTAAACCGATCTATGAATTAGTTGACGAATTACCGACGAATAACATCACCATTTACGTTTTAAGATCCCTCGATTTTGTCGTTCCCGGGGAATGGGAAAACCTCGTAGGCTTTGAAAACACGATCCGTCGCGTTACCGAAGTCGAAGACGACGAAGTCATTCAAGCTATTGGCGAACGGGCGATCGAGCTTTATAACGATAAATCCCAAGGATACCAACGAGCCTTGTGGATTTATCAAACCGTCGATAGTTTTGGCGGAACCCTCGGTGCCGCCGCCCTCGCGAATAAGGTGGGCGAAAAAGTCGGATTCTTGGGCTTCTTGAATCGGCTCACCCCGAAACCGGACAAAGCCCAAACCATCGATCTGTCCCTCAAATTGGTGGCCGAACTGATTGCCTTTTGCCAAATTAACGGCATTCCTGGGGACAGCATCGGCGATTTCGTCGCCTCTTTGGGCGATTACGGCGGCGAATCGTTGATGCGGATGGCGGCGTTAGTCTGTCTGGACGGGTTGATTCCCCTCGGACCGGACTTTATTCTCAAAACCCAAGAAATTATCGGCAACTTGAGCGCTTCGGACATCAAAGAAAATGGGATGTTCCAAAAACTCAGCAGTGTGATTCCCGGTGGCGATGCGGCGGGACAACTCGGGTTTATCGGCGAAAGTTTTGCCTCGACCTCTGGCTGGATGAGCAATTTCGTCGCTTCTCGGGGCTTGACTCCGGAGAAGGTGGTCAACAACATCCAAGAATTTATCGAAGTGTCTGACGATAAATTAGACTACCTCGGTGCTTTTCTGGACATGACAACGAATTACTATGAGCATACGGGGATTCAAACCCTGGCTCGTCGGTTAGTCGAACGAGCAGTTGCTGAGATTTAAAGGATACAGCGTCAATGGCACCAGAAGATAAAAAGCCCAAGGGAAAACCTCCGGCGAAAGCGGCAAAAAAGGAAAAACCTCCTGCGGTGGAAGATAAACCCTTTGCCGAGTTCGTCGAACAACACTACATCCCGGCTCTCAAAGAAGCGCTCGGCAAACAAGGTCTCGACGATCTGGAGCTGAGTTTTGCCAAACAGAAGGTCGCGGCAAGTTTGGGAGAGAATGGGGATTGCGCTCAAGTGATTGGCCGTTGGATGAACGGACGGCGGCAGTTTAATATTTACTTCCCGGCGGAGGATATTAAAGGGCCGAGGGCTTTTTCTTGCTTTGAAGGGTCGAGTCAACCGAGTACGTTGGAACCGTTTTTGATTGACGAACGCAAGATCGATTTAGATTTGTTGGTCTTTTATGTGGTGCAGCGTTTGAACGGTCAAAAGTGGCTCGGCCCGAATTAGCTTAATCGGCGGGAAGACCCGCACTCTACGCGAAGCTGTCGGGATGAAAGCCGAGGCGATCGAGTGGAACGGACTCGCCAATCTGGTCAACTTGAACTGGCACGGCAGCAATGCCCTTGATGGCCAAGACTAGCGGCGGCTTTCTGTCCCGACACCAACGTACAGCCATACAATTCGGCTGGTGAACAGTGCGGCGGATAGGAAATGCACCCTCAAAACGAAATCCTCTCAATCTGCGGCTGGACGGATCGTGGATGTCAAACAAAATGCCTGTGGACGGGTTCGGTCGGGGGCGTTGCCTAGACCAGACCGGATGAAACAGGAACTTCCCAAGACGCCGGGGCAGATGGACTTCTGTCCGTGAGGTGGGAAGCCCGCGTTGTACCCTTGGCGAAGCTTGCGCGAAGCGCATAGGTCAGCGTCGGGAGAACGTCACATCGACGGAGATGGCTGTCACTGACTGGATGCTTTCCCGCGCAGAGGTTAAGGGTTCCCGATGGGGAAGCGTTACCCGGGGAGGGTGAAGGTCGGGTCAGAATTCATTAAAGCGATAGAGGACGACTCCAGTGATGGGGTCGTTTTCTATGCTGACGTAACCGGAGGAGACCATTTTGGTGAGGGTGGCTTCGACGTCGCTAAAACCGATTTCGGTATCCATGACGGCTTGGGTGACGGAGAGCTGGCCGCCGCGTGCTTGGGCGGCTTTGAGGAGTTTGATGGCGATTTGGTCGTGACGGTTGGGGGTGAGGGTTTGGGCGATCGCCGCTTGCTGACGTAAGGGAATTCCGCGTTCGGAAATTCCCAGTTTCGCGCGGATTTTGGCTTGTTGTTCTTCGGCCATTCCCGGAATCAGGAAGACATCGACGATCTGACCGAGACCGAATAAGCCTCCGGTGCAGAACCACAAGGCGCCGGAGAAGATTTTGCCGTTATAAAGTCGGTGCAAGCCACTGATGCCGACCCAACCGACGACCCAGAGTAAGTAACTGGTGCCGATTCGTTTTTGGAGGTCTTCGTCGGCGGGGACGAGTTCGCCGCGAGGGGGAGGGGAGGGCGTGACGGAGGGCGCGGAGGGCGCCGGGTTGACGATCGCCCGGGCGGGAGAACGCTGTAGGTCTTGGAGAACCTCGCTCGCACTGTGATAGCGTCGCGATAGGGGATTTTCGAGCAGTTTGTCGAGGACGCGGGCGAGGCGATCGCTGACGGTGCGATCGACTAAATAATCGCGCCATACCCATTGCCCCTCCCGGGCGTCGAACAGGTCGAACGGTTCGATTTGAGTGAGCAAGTGAACGCAGGTGACGCCCAAGCTATACAAGTCGCTGGCAAAGGTGGCTTTACCGATGGTTTGCTCCGGGGCGCAGTAGCCCGCACTGCCGATGACGGTTCCGGTATGGCCTAAGGTGGCGGCGGTGACGGCTTTAGCGGCGCCGAAGTCTACGAGAAATAGCTGGCCGTCGCGATCGCGCCGAATGATATTTTCCGGTTTGATGTCGCGGTGGATGACTTCTCGCTCGTGGATGAATTCTAAAATCGGCAGGATATTTTCGAGCAGTTCTCGGATTTGTCGTTCGTCAAAGGTGCCCGTGAGGGCGAGTTCTTCGGCTAAGTTCTGACCGTCTACGAACTCTTGCACGAGATATTGCCGTCCTTCTTGGTCGAAATGGGCCAGGAGGTCGGGAATTTGCGGGTGTTGTCCGAGTTGTTCCAAGCGGATCGCTTCTTGTCGGAACAGTTCGCAGGCTTTTTGGTAGTGGGAGCTCCGTCCTTCGTCGGGGGTGTAGAATTGCTTGATCGCACAACGGGGGTGGGAGGGTTTGTATTCGTCTACGCCGAGAAAAGTGCGCCCAAATCCTCCCGAACCAATCAGTTTGACGGAACGATAACGATCGCCGAGCAGCAATTTCGCGCCGCAAGTCTGGCAAAATTGGGAGCGATCGGGATTATTCGGTTGCGGACAGTGCGGATTGAGGCAAACAGTCATACGGGGACGCCATCGAGCTAATGCCTTTCCTTTTATGTTGGCACAATCTCCCCGGACTCTGGGCGATCGCCCCACGGGTCTCGGTCGGTGGCGATCGGATTTTGTTCTCTCCATCGAACCCAAACTGGGGGCGATCGCTCAAAAAATTGAGTAATTCTACTCAGTTATTGCAAATTTTTAACAAAAATTGACTGACTGTTGCGAATCTTAACGCGATCGGATGCGGTTAACTCAGTTTACACTGATAGACTGAAGGCAATACGACTTCACGGGCGTATAACTCTAGGCACGCCTTAAGGGCGATCGACCTACTCAAGCGGCGATTTCGTCGGCGTTTTCGGGTCGGATACTCGTCAGACACCCGTCAGGCACATTTAAGAACATCAACAACGAATCCTATGGTAGATTCCCTCAAAAAACCTGCCTTTGATGAAATTCGCCCTGGGGTCAAAGCCCCGGCGAAGGACACCATCCTCACCCCTCGGTTTTACACCACCGACTTCGAGGAGATGGCTCAAATGGACATCTCCCCGAATGAAGACGAACTCCAAGCGATTCTCGAAGAGTTTCGCACCGACTACAACCGTCACCACTTCGTCCGTGACGACGAGTTCGAGCAATCTTGGGACCACATCGACGGCGAAACGCGCAGGTTGTTTGTCGAATTCTTAGAACGTTCCTGCACGGCTGAATTCTCCGGCTTTCTGCTTTACAAAGAATTATCCCGTCGTCTCAAAGACAAAAGCCCGGTTTTAGCCGAGTGCTTCGCTTTGATGTCCCGTGACGAAGCCCGTCACGCCGGATTTTTAAATAAGGCGATGTCGGATTTCAAATTATCCCTAGATTTGGGATTTTTGACCAAAAATAAGAAATACACCTTCTTTAAACCGAAGTTTATCTTCTACGCGACCTATTTATCCGAGAAAATCGGTTATTGGCGCTATATCACCATCTATCGCCACTTAGAAGCGAATCCCGAACATCGGATTTATCCGATTTTCCGCTTCTTTGAAAATTGGTGTCAGGATGAAAACCGCCACGGCGATTTCTTCGATGCGATTATGAAGTCGCAACCGCAAATGCTCAACGACTGGAGAGCGAAACTCTGGAGCCGTTTCTTCTTGCTCTCCGTCTTTGCTACGATGTATCTTAATGATATCCAGCGTTCCGGATTCTACGCTTGCATCGGTCTTGACGCCCGTGATTATGACATTCACGTGATTCGCAAGACCAACGAAACTGCAGGACGGGTGTTCCCTCTGGTTCTGGATGTAGAACATCCCGAATTCTTCAGTCGGTTGGACACCTGCACGGAAAATAATGTTAAACTTGCCGAAATTGCGAGTTCTAACACGCCGAAATTCTTGCAGTTTTTCCAAAAACTACCCCTTTATCTTTCTACTGCCTGGCAACTTCTGCGTCTGTATCTGATGAAGCCCATCGAAGTGACATCGATGGAAGGGGTAGTTCGTTAGTCAGTATTCCGGTTTCGCTCCTCTGTTGTTTCGTCTTTCGGCTCTGCACTGTCGCAGGGCCGTTTTTATTGATTTTAGATTTGAGATTTGAGAGTGAGGGAGTTATTTGCTTATTGATTGTTGATTTTAACTTTTAACTTTTAACTTTTAACTTTTGCCTCTAAAATTCACATGAAAACAACCCGCCAATCCCGTTTATCTCTTCGTTTATCTCTTCTGACCTCTGGCTTTTGGCTTGTGAGTTTTTTCTTCTTTATTCTTGCTCCAATGGCGATCGCCCAAACTTCGGATGCCGAACGGTTGGATCTCGATCCGGAAGTGATTGAAAATAGCCCGGTTTTACAACGGTGGTTGGAAGAGGTTCCTGATGTTTTAGACGATATTCGTAACGATCCGAGTTTTAAAACCCGAGTGCGGTTGGGTTACTCGCAATTTAGCGACGCGGACGACAGTAGCGGCGTCCAAATTGGGGTGGAAGATATCTTTCTCGGTCGCACCGGATTGACTCTGAGTGGGGATTATCAGGCCAGTGGGGGCGATCGCTCCGGCGGCGGTGCCGAATTGCGCTATTACCTGCTGCCGTTGGGCAATTACGTCAATATTGCTCCGGTTCTCGGCTACCGCCAACTCGAATCTGAGGATTACTCCATCGACGGTTTACAACTCGGCGGGCGGGTGATGTTGGCCCTGTCGCGCACGGGGGCGGCAGATATTGCCCTCGGATACAGTCGGGTAGGGGTCGGCAGTGAAGAAAGCGGGGGTTTGTTTTCTGTCAATGTCGGTTATGCGGTTTTGCCACAACTGCGTTTGGGGGCGGATTGGCAGCGACAAGATGCAGAAGGTGAGGGGGAAAATCGTTGGGGTATCGTGTTGGAATGGCTGCCGTAAGTTAGGGGTTGGGTGAGGCGATCGCGACGGACTTATTGCCAGAATAAAAGATTTTAATTCAATCCCTCGAAAAACATTTATTGTCTCGAAGCTTTTGTCATAAAATCTTAATACAAGAACAAAAAAGCAGCGCGATCGCGAATTTCAACAGGCATGAGTTTTTATATCGCTCCGAAGTTTTTAGACAAATTAGCGGTTCACATTACCAAGAACTTTATGGATTTACCCGATGTTCGGGTTCCCTTAATTTTGGGAATTCACGGACGCAAGGGCGAGGGTAAATCCTTTCAGTGCGAACTGGTGTTCGAGAAAATGGGCGTCGAAGTCGTCCACATGTCGGCGGGAGAACTCGAAAGCCCGGACGCGGGGGATCCGGCGCGCTTGATTCGCCTGCGTTATCGCGAAGCTGCCGAACTGATTCGCACGCGCGGCAGAATGTCGGTGTTGATGATTAACGACCTCGACGCCGGGGCCGGACGATTCGATCGCTCCACCCAGTACACGGTCAACACCCAACTGGTCAACGGGACGTTGATGAATATTGCGGACAATCCGACCAACGTGCAGTTACCGGGGAGTTACGACGAGACTCCCCTGCACCGGGTCCCGATTATCGTCACCGGAAATGACTTTTCGACCCTCTACGAACCGTTAATCCGTGACGGTCGCATGGAGAAATTTTACTGGGAACCGACCCGGGACGATCGCATCGGTATCGTGTCGGGAATTTTTGAAGCGGACGGACTCTCGCGCGCTCAAATCGAACAGTTAGTGGATACCTTCCCAGAGCAATCGATCGACTTTTTCGGCGCCTTGCGATCGCGCTTGTACGACGAACAAGTGCGTAAATTCATCGACCAAATCGGCTTAAATCGGGTCTCGTCGCGCTTGCTCAAAAGTACGGAAGGGGCGCCGAAGATCGAGCGACCGAACTTTAATCTAGAACATTTGCTCGAAATCGGTCATCTGATGTTCGACGAACAAGACCGAGTGCGTCGGATGCGCCTGTCGCGGGAGTACATGAGAATTGACGATCGCGACGACGACGAGGAAATCCGGCCCGCGCGATCGCCGCAAGCGGGGAAAGCGGTAGGGCGCAACCGCACCGAACGCAGCCAACCGGAAGCCACACCCCGGGCGAATAACCATTCGGCTAACGAGGGAACCTTACCTTCAGAGATTGCCGAACCGTTGCAACAACTAGCGATCGCCGGATATAACATCGGCATCGAATTCGTGGATAAACGCCGTTTCCAGACCAATTCCTGGAAAACTTGCGCCTGTATCGCCAGCGATCGCCACGAGGAAGCGGCCCGGGAATTAGCCAATTGTTTGCAAACCCATCCCAACGACTACGTGCGGATTGTCGGGATCGAACCGCAAGCGAAACGCCGGGTCAGCGAGACGATCGTTCAACGTCCCAACCGCTAAAGGGTCGGCCCACCCTATTGAACGCTGGTGACTTCTCCCAGGCGGGTAAAGCGGATCTCGATCCGACGGCGGGTTTCGTCGGCGTTGCGGTTGATATCCGCAAATCCGCCACTGGGAGAGACCAGTTGCGCGGCGGAATAGGCGCGAAATTCCAACCCTTGCAAGCGTTTTTCGTTTTTCTGAATATTTTGTAAAATCTGCACCACCGCCAGCGATCGCATCAACCCCAAATCCGCATTAGAACCGGGAACCAGTTGACTGACCGCCGTATTGCCACGGGCCACTTGTTCCAGGGAGCGATCGAGATTGCTGGCGCTGCTTTCGTTCGGTTGTCCGTCGGTATGGCCGATAATTTCTACTACATCAATTTGATATTGTTTGGCGTTCGCTTCGATTTGCGGGACTAACTGCGATCGCACGTAACTTTCTAAAGCATCGGGAACTTGGGCGCTCCCCGACTCAAACCGATAGGAACCCGTATCTCGAATCACGATGATTGGCGGTGCTTTGGGCGTTTCTAGCTCTTCTTGCAAGCGTCCCTTCAAATCTTCCGTTTGAGCGTTGAGCGCTTGATTTCGGGCAGCCAGGGCTTGATTTTGTTGCGTTAAAATGCCGATTCTTTGTTCCGCCGACGCCGCGCGATCGCGCTGTTTGTCCAAACTATTTTCTAACCCGACAAGCTGTTCTCGCAAGGCGGCTTCGGTTTCGCGCATACTCGAAATCGAAACCAACGGTTTAATAATTGCCAGCAATAACAGAAAACTGAGAATCATAAACGCATTGGACATTAAGTCCGTAAATGCGGGCCAGATATCAAAATCTTCTTGAATTTCTTCCAATCGCGATCGCCCGCGTACCATTCGCCCTTCCTCCCGGTGAAAATTATCGTAACTTGACCCAGTTTTTAACTTGGGTTAGATCGACTTCCGCTTAAAACATAAGTTTCTTCAAATAGGATAACAAATCCGCTATTTTTCCCGGACTCGGCCCACAAACAGACGGGTTCAGACAAAACGATGGGTAAATTCGCAGGTTAAATCGATTCTCCCTTTGCGTAACATCGCCGGATCGAGTCGTTCGGTGGTGTTACAAGTCATCAAAAAGACGATTTTCTGGGTTTCTTGGAGGCGGCGATCGTCGATGATACTTTGATAAAGGGTTCCATCGAGCAAACTTAAAATATGCTCGGTTCGATTGCTTTGTTGGGCGATTTCGGTAGAGCGATCTTGCGCCAAGTTATCGGCTTCGTTGATAATAATACAAATTCGCTCTAAATAATTGGGCGGAATAAAGTTTTCTACGCCGTCGCGATCGAGAATAAAAATCGTATAGCCGAGAGGGACTAAAATTTCTTTAGCCACCGCTTGAGTCCACGCCGTTTTACCCGTTCCCGGAACCCCATGAACGAGAATCGCCAACTGATTTTGGTTAAAAATCGCCTGTTGCACCGCATCGGTGAAAATCTGAATATCTTGAGGGAAAGAACGAATTTCAAACTCGCTATTAAGTTGTCCGACGCGACTGTGATAGCCACTTAACATGACCGCAAGATTGTAAGTTGCTTTATTAATTAATGACCCGAGTTCTCGGGAAATCAGGGTATAGCGTTTTTGCGAACGTGCCCCAACTTGCATTTGTCCGAGATAGTCTATTTGCAACCAAATATCGTGGGATTGCCAATAAGCGAAAATGGTTCCCATGGTTTGCAGGCGTTCCCAACTGACAAAGCGTTCGACGGGATAGTAAAAACTTCGGTCTTGATAAACTTGAGTAATGAGATTGGGGCGGTCTAATAAATCTAAGATCTTAAAAACGGTAATTTCCTGAAAGCGACGCAATACGTAGTCAATAGGAATGCTATCTCGACTGACAATTTGTTCCGTGGGAGTGTCGATACTGAGGGTGTCACATTCTCGATAGTTGGGTGTGGGTGGGGTCGGGGTGATGTAATCCCAAAATTCATCGAGATCGCCTCGGGTATAATCGGAAAAAAGATTAAAAATATTCGCCCACCAAGCATAATCTTTCCGTCCGAGGGCGTCGGCAACATCGCTAATCACATCCAGGGTTTTTTTGGTGAGTTCAAAGGTATCGTTACAGCAAAGATGATAGAAAAAATTCCAGTCAAATTCTCGATAAAGCGGTCGCCAACCTGCACCGAGTAATCCCTGTTCTGGGGACGAGTTGGCGCGATCGCGATCGTGGGAGTTCCCAAAATATCCGGTTCCCATAAGTTGTATTGTTTCTGAGGAATAGCGATAGAAAAAAAGAGATTTTAAACCCGCTCAATTTAAAGCGGTTAACGCGATAAAATCGGTTGTATTTAGGATCGATTTCGATCGCGGGTTGGGATGAAGGCGATCGCCCGAGACCCGATCGATTGACCCGATTGAGTCGGAATCGATCTTTATACTACATAAATACTACACAATTGTCAAGTCTGCGGATGGTAAGCTGAAGGCGCGATCGCCCGGACTGGCGCCCCAATCCCGGGGTATAGTGAATAGTTAAACCCAATTCATTGCGGGTGGAGGAGGAGAAAATGCAATTATCCGAACCCGAAATCGATCGCTTTTACCGTCTTTATTATTCTTTATTAATTGATGTCAACCAAAGAATTAATGGATTTGAACAATTACGCGAACTGGAGGATTTAGTTGATTTTACGATCGCAGAAATTGAAATTCTCCGCCAACAGCTTTATCAACATCCGGAATTATTCGATCGCTTCCTCGAAGAGAATCCCCGGGATTTTTCTTCAGAAGATTTAAACTTGGTTCGCAGTTGGAAAACTTTTATTAAAGGAAAATTCTATATTTTTGGATACCGAGAACAGTACACCCTCTTTTTAGTCGATCGCAAACCGAGTAAAGTTTATGGGGTGTTAGCTTTAGATATTCCATTTCGCGAGTTAATTGGAAGTGCGTTACCCGCGATCGTCGAAACCGTGTTGCTTCCTTTTGGCGATCGCATTATTTACGACGGTATTTTACAATCTTATCCATTTTATTTCGGCTGTAGCATTCGCGGAACGCTTCAAGATTCTTATCAAGAAGCGGAATCTAAATTTGGGATTATTACCCGTTTAGACGAACCCGTTCGCCAAAAAAGGGAAGAGTACAGACCGCAAGCAGAAATCGCGGCGATGAGTGACGAAGCCTTAATCGACTATTATATCGAACACGAGGGCGATCGCGATCGATATCGCGAACAACTCGAAACCGCGATCGCCAATAATACTAAACTAGCCAAACAGTATTATCAAAAAATAGGTCAATATAGCGCCGATCGCGTCGCTAAAAATTATAAGAAAATTGGCATCAAAAAAGCCTGGATTGCTTTTTACGAAGAGACGGCGATCGCCACCGGAACCACAAAAGCAGAACTCGAAGGAATTTTAAAAAAACTTCTGTCCGTACAAAAACGGAAAAATGTTTATATTTATCGACTAAAATAAACTAAAATAGTTTAAAATAATCTTAGATAATATCAACTCTTTTATAAAACACCTGGAAATGTAATGTTTGAAAAATAACTCATTTCAAACTTGTTACCCTTGCCCGATCGACCGAACGTTTAAACTCGATACTTTTAACTGGATAAATGATGCCTAACTTTCGATTTTTTTTACCTTACGTCACTCTCATCCTCGCCGGATGTAATGCGATCGCGCCGACAGGCGATCGGCCCGCGACGACCCCAGAAACTACGAATACAGCAACGGAGGCGATCGGTAGCGAAACGACCCCAAGCGCCCCCAATCGCCTCGAAACGGCAGTTTTATCCCCCCAACCGATTCGCATTTCCGCCGCCAACCTCCCCGAACCGTTCCACAGCGACAGCGTCGCCAAACCGCCGCAAGTCGTCCCCATTCCCGATCGCCCCATTTTAAACGTCCCCGAAGGGTTCGAGGTCAACATTTTCGCCGAAGGACTGACGAGTCCGCGTTGGTTGGCGCTGACGCCGACCGGAGACGTTCTGGTGACCGAAACCCCAAACAACCAAATTCGCCGCTTGCGCGATACTGACGGCGACGGCGTGGCGGACGAGCAAAATATCTTTGCCGATCGCACAAATGGCTTAAATTTACCCTTTGGGATGGCGTTTACCTCCGATTCATTCTTTTTAGGAAATACCGGAGAAGTCCGCCGCTTCAACTATCAAAACGGACAACCTCAACTCACCGGAAACGGAGAAAAAATTGCCGACTTACCAGGAGAAGGATACCGCCAACATTGGACGCGCAACGTAGTTGTTTCTCCGGACGGACAGCAGCTTTACGTTTCCGTCGGTTCGCGATCGAATGTAGACCGAGAAGAATTACCGCGCGCTTCCGTCCAAGTGATGAATTTAGACGGATCGCAAGTCGAAATCTTTGCCTTTGGTTTGCGTAATCCAGTGGGGTTAGATTTTCACCCGATAACCGGAAAACTTTATACGACAGTCAACGAACGCGATGGATTGGGAAATGATTTAGTTCCGGACTATTTGACGGGATTGAATCGAGGGGAATTTTACGGATGGCCTTATGCCTATTTTTCTCCACAAAATTTAGACCCGCGCCGGACGGTCAACGGACGCAGCGAAGCGCCCGAATTAGTCCAAAAAACAAAGATGCCCGATGTTTTATTTCAAGCCCATTCTGCGGCATTGGGGTTGCAATTTTACGACGGTGAAAGCTTTCCAGAACGCTATCACAATGGAGCATTTGTGGCCTTTCGCGGTAGTTGGAACCGCGATCGCGCGACGGGATATAAACTCGTTTTCGTTCCTTTCGACGAGAACGGACAACCCCAGGATTATTATGAGGATTTTCTCACCGGATTTTTGGCGAACGAAGAAACACCGACTACCTGGGGACGCCCGGTGAGTGTTTTAGTTTTAAATGATGGTAGTCTATTATTTACTGAAGAATCGAATAATCGCATTTATCGGATTCAGTATCGACCGTAGACCAATGCAAGGGCGATCGTCTATTTTTAAACAATTTCATAGCTTTTCTCGCAAATATGCGATAATTGTTTTGGGACTAGATTTATTCCGCTCTACAGCATTTTCCTCTGCTAGGCAAGACATTTAGAACTCCCGAGAGCTGTATCTACCTGACCAATCTGAGAAAAGCTACATCCATTTTACTGACAATCCCGGTTGGAAATTGTACCGTCTGGCATCGTAGTTTCGCATAACTTTACTTTTTCCATTAACGCTCCTTTTACACTGGCATAAGTAAAATCAGCACGGGTTAAATCAGCCCCAGTAAAATCAACATTAGGTAAGCCCGTTTCTCCGGCGGGAGTAAAGCCAACTGCTTGAAAATTTGCCCCAGTTAAATTGGCATGTCTAAAATTAGTATCGCTCAAGTAAGTACAAGTTCCCGCCCCACAAGAAAAATCGGCTTGAGATAAATTAGCCCCTTCAAAGTTTGCCCTTGCTAGGTTAGCTTGTCTCAAAATCGCTCTTTCCAGATTCGCCTTGGAAAAATTCGCGTCGCTTAATTGGGTGGCTCCAAAAATCGCCTCTTGAAGGTTGGCGCCGGAAAAGTCGGCTTCGTTGAAGTTTCGTAAGGCGAAATCCTCAAAAGCAAGGTCACAGTTTTGACAAGAATTGATTTCTCGATTTAAAAATCTCTCTTTTTTAATTTCGGGTCGATTGGAATCGGCGATTAAAATCGCGGGTACGGTCATAAATCCGGCGAGGTAACAGACGCAACCCAAGGCGCAAGAGCGAGGATTTATCCATTTTTGCCAAGGCGAACGGGAATCTTTTTGAAGTGAGTTTTGACGGTTGTCTTCCATATTTGCCCTCGAAGAGAAGGGGGACTGATATAGGAGCTGAAGTGACGCGCAAACTGAAAAGGTTGGATCTGATTGTAATCTAAAAATTGAATCTCTTGCTTTTTGCCTCTCGTTAACGCTGTAACCCAAAAAAATAACCCTCACAGAGGAGGGTTGGGAAAATTGGAGATTTAGGCCGAGCCACAGACATTATTCAGGTAAGTTGTTGCTGGCGTAAGCATCCATGCGATAAGCGGGAACCCGATCTTTATAGTCGATATCTTGTCCGGTAATTGTTTTCGCTAATTGCTCGAAGGATTCGGAGCGCCAGTTGCGTTCGTGGATGGGTTTGGTTTGTTCGCCTCGGAAGTAAGCTTGGGTTCCGATGACGGCGGCGGCGGCCCAACCTGCGATAAATAAGGCAATCAAAATGGTGAAAGTAGCCATATCTGTGATGTCCTCGATTGAAATTTACAAAATTTACAAGTTTACAAACGTACAAATGTACAAAAAACGTAGATTAAAGCGAACCGAAGTGGTTTTCTAGCTGACCCCTGCCGCGACTAAGAGCAGTCCGGTAAACAAGAGGATGGAGAAGGCACCTTGGAGCATGTAACGGCGTTGCTGGGCTTGAGAGGGATATTGGGCGTAATACATTTTCGGTTCGGTGGCGTAGTTGTTGAGGATGCCGCGTTCGTCGGTGGTGGTGTACATGGCGATGAACTCCTTTCGTTTGCCTTGTTGTTAACTAATGTAACGCAGTGTAAAGAAATATTACTGTGACTTGACAAGAAAAAAATCGTGATCTTTGTCACGAGGAGGAAGGGTTGGGGCGCCGACGGGGGGCAAAAACTGAGGGGGATGTCTGTTGTTTTATGCCTTGATTCAGTTAGAGTGAAAAACTGAGCAAGCCTTTAAGCAGATGATTTCCGATTGGTTATGCAGCAGCCCCCGAGCGAACACCCCGAGCTCAATTGCCTTTCGATGCAACTGAGCGGTCAACCGATTTCCGACCCAACCCAAGATACGGAATTCCTCGATCTCTACGTGAGTCTCCACTTTCACGAAGCGTGGCAAAGCATCGAGGAGGGGCGTTTCAAATTTGGGGCGATCGGTGGCACCCTGAAGCTGGCGCTCGATCGCGCCGAAATGGCGGTAGACGAGAGCGAACCCCCGAGCCGTACTGTCAACTTTGACGGGGAGGCGATCGCCGTTGAGGTCACCCGAGGGGGTAGCGAACGGCAACCCACCTGGACTTGGACTCTCAAAAGTGGCGCCCCGGTTCTGCACGGCGGGATCGATCGCCTCAAACTCGGAAGAGCGCGACTGACGGGCCAACCGTTCTCCATCGAAGCCACCTTTGAAGTCAGCGCCGCCAACCTCGCCTTGATCGAAGCCGAACGGTTGTGGCCCCACGACATCAGTCCCAACAAACACGGCGTTCTCGAACGGCGGCTGATCCAAGAGCTAGCGGCGTTCAAACTGCAACCGTATCTCAGCCGGGTCGAACTGCGCTACAGCAGCTTAGACCGGGAACCGAGCCTCACCCAATACGAGATCGACGCCTCGGAGACGGGATTCGATCGCCTCCAAGAAACGATCGCCCGGGTCATGGACGCCAAAACCGACGACTTCACCGAACTGGCCCAACTCGCCGAACTCGACCTACTCCAAGATTTTGCGGGCGCCAAACTCTGGGGCTGCAATTTGAGCGGTGTCGATCTCAGTGGAGCCAACCTGGAAGGAACCAAACTGCGCGGCGCCGACTTGTGCGATGCGGATTTAAGCGAAGCGAACTTGCGCGGCGTCCAACTCGGCGGCGCCGATCTGAGTGGGGCACTGTTGAGCGATGCCAACTTAGAACGGGCCGACTTGCATCGCTGTAGCTTGGCGTTGGCGAATTTAAGCGGCGCCAATCTGGTCGGCGCCAATTTAACCGAAGCCAACTTAAGCAACGCCAATCTCAGCGATGCCAAGTTGATGGGAGCGAACCTGAGTGGGGCCGACCTTCACCAAGCCGGATTAGTGTTGACCGATTTGACGGAAACGAACTTAACCGGGGTCAAAGTCGAAGGCGCGCGGTTTAAAAAAGATGCGGGTTTGTCTGTCGAAATCGAACAGATGTTAAAAGCAGGCGGCGCTATTTTTGAGGAAGCGTGAGCTAGGGGAGTGGGATGAGTGTAGAAGAGGGCGATCGCCTGCTGAAAGCGGGAATCGAGCGCTATCAAAACAACGAATTTGAGGCGGCTTTAGATGCCTGGGAGCAGGCCGGAGAAATTTATCAAAAAGTGGGCGATCGCGCCCGCGAAGGGGCGGCTGTAGGCAACTGCGGCGCGGTTTATCAGGCACTAGGACGCTTGCACGAGGCGATCGCCGCTTACGAGCGACATCGGGCGATCGCCGACGAGATCGCCGATCGCACCGGACACCTCAATGCGCTCTTTAATTTGAGCAACACTCATGCCGCTCTCGGCGACTTCGAGCGGGCGATCGCCTGCCAGCAGCAACGCCTCGCGATCGCCCGCCAACTCGGCGATCGGCGCTTGGAATGCAGCGTCCTGTCCGAGTTGCAGCGTCATTACACCACCAGTGGCAACCCCTCCCAAGCCCGAGCCTGCCAGCGCGATCGCGCTTACATCGCCCGAGAACTGTTCGATCTCAGTCCCAACCGCGATTTTCAAAACTTTTGTACCGAACTCGGTCTCGACCTGCGCCGGGACTTTGCCGGAGCGAATTTGAGTGGCTTGGATCTCGACGACGCCGATTTTGCCAACGCCAACCTCCAAGGCACCTGTTTGAGTCGCTGTTCTCTCCAACTGGCGAACTTTTGCGGCGCCGATCTCTCCGATGCGGATCTCGTGGACACTCTTGCTATTAACGCCAACTTCAACCGCGCCAACTTACAGCGTGCCCACCTGCGTCGCGCCGATTTACGCACCAACTTAAGCGGCGCCAACTTGCAACAAGCCTGTTTGGAAGGCGCTAATTTAACCGCAGCTTACCTGCAAGGCGCCAACCTCAGCGAAGCGAATTTGAGCGGCGCCAGTCTGAAAAATGCGGATTTAAAAGGGAGCAATTTGACCGGGGCCAACCTGACTGCCGTGGATTTGACCCGGGCTGAATTGAATGAGGCGACGGTCAGCAAAACCCGCTTTGTCGCGGCGATCGGACTGTCTCCCGAAGTGGAAAATCAATTGCGCGATCGCGGGGCGATCGTCGAAAGCGAAAGACCCGAGAGCGAGTAAACGCGGCTCGGGCCTTGAGGTAAATGTCGAATCGATCGAACGGATGCGGCAATTTACATTAAGCCAATTTGAGACAAGATCCCTTGTCCGGTCATCAACTCGGTGAGTAGACCGATCAGAAACCCGAGCATCGCCAAACGACCGTTCCAGGTTTCCGCAAATTGGGTAAAGCCAAATTTCGTGGTTTCGTTATCCATGTTTACAATTACTCCTGCTGTTGCAATTTTTAAAAACTCAAACGTCGCACAACCGACGGGAGATCTACATTAAGCCGATTTGAGACAAGATCCCTTGTCCGGTCATCAGCTCGGTGAGCAGACCGATGAGGAACCCGAGCATCGCCAAGCGGCCATTCCAGGTTTCCGCAAATTGCGTGAATCCAAATTTGGTGGTTTCTTCGTTCATGGCTCAGAAAACATTCCTTTTGTCAACCCTTGTAATATAAGTTAACGCAAACAGCCTCGGAGTGCAACGTTTTATTAAAAAAATTTGACAAATATTGAGCAAGCCCCCCGCAGTTCCGAGGAGAGCGCCACCCCTTCAGCCCCCGAAACGACTGCCCTGCGTTCGATCGACGACGAGGGGGCGATCGCCTCGGTATCCGTCCAAAGGCGAACTGGGGACGACCGGGGTTAAATTCTCCGGGCGAAACAAAATTATGGTTGCATCCATTCCTTATCTATAGGAGGAGATCGGGTCTTGAGGGGTCGTCCGGCGATCGCCAAACCCGGCAATGTTATTATCGCTGCTAGTCCGAGATCGGGCTGTCGTCCTTAATTTGTCCCGCTTCAATCAATGTTGTTGTTAAATTTCTTCGGGCGAACTTGTCTCTATTTAGTCACGACGTTGGCGGTCGTGGCGATCGCCCTAATTGTCAAATTCTTGTCAATTTTATTAGGAGATGAAATTGTCTATCAAATTCCCTTAATTGGCGATGCCTTTTTGAGCTTAGAAATCATGGAAATTCTGAATATTCTAGTATTCGGAATTCTCGGAATGGGATTCGGACTGGCGACAGTTTTGCTGCCCCGTTATTTCAGCAATCGAGTCAGCTTTTATACCCTCGTCGTACTCGTTCCTTTGATTTTTAGCACGAGTACAATTTTTCGTTATTATAATTGGGTTCAAGAATTCGCCTTTCGGGAAAATATTTCTTACGAACAGTCCCGAAGAATCACCAATACATTTTTAAAAAATCAGACGGGCGATCGCCAAGGCTTTGTCGGGTTCTATTTTTACACCGCGCAGTTTCCCAGCCTTCCTTATAAAGAGAAAGAAATGGTTCTGCTCGACGAACTGGAACAAAAAAGTAAAGACCGATTTTCTCGCTTCACCGGGTTAGACGATCGAATAGTTTCTTATTTATTTGCCGGACGAGGCTGGGGTTTGCGTTTCTTTTATTTATTTCTTTCGATTTTCGTGGCGATCGTTAACTTTCAAATTGGGATCAAACAAGTTAAACGGACTTGAACGAATGGGGGCATTTTCCGGGGCAAGGATCTACGAAGTCTTCCGATCGCCTCCCGTTTAAAAACGGCAAGTTACACTAGAAAGATGGAGATCGCTCACTTCAAGAAAAACCACTAGATTCGACGAGCGGGGCGATCGCTGTTTTCAGAAAAATCAGTATTTTTACCGAACAACCAGGATCCAGAGATGAAGCTTAGGGACAGCATGAAGGCGATCGCTCAGTCCCTCAATCTTAATCTTTAATAAAAAGCGGCGATCGATAAAGCAAATTTAAACTTAAGACTCTGATTTTTCCGATGTGGCTTCAACCATGTTATAACGGACTCGAAGATCTGGCCAACCCTTGAATCTCAATCGAGACCGACCGCGATCGCCATTCCAGATTTTCCTTAACTCTAAGATCTCCTAGTTTCCAAAGCTTTCAAGCTCGGAACGAACCCTAATTAATATAGATAGCCAGATAAAATTTCCTCCGTCCTTACAATCGATTATTTTGCCGCCAGAAACCTGGCTCTAGACGAACCATTATGCGTATTCTGATTTACTCTTACAATTATCATCCCGAACCAATTGGAATCGCTCCGTTAATGACAGAATTAGCGGAAGGAATGGCGAAAAAAGGCCATAAAGTGCGGGTGATTACCGCCATGCCCAATTATCCGGAGCGTAAAATTTATGCTCCCTATCAAGGGAAATTTTTTATGGCCGAAATCGTGAACGGAGTAGTAGTCGAACGCTGTTTTATTTTTATTCGACCTCAGCCGACCTTATGGGATCGTCTGTTGTTAGATGGCAGTTTTGTCATTAATAGTTTGCCCCAAGCATTTAACGGTTGGCGTCCGGATGTAATTTTAGCAACGGTTCCGCCTTTACCCGTGTCGGTTCCCGCAACAGTTTTAGGGAAATTATTGCGATGTCCGGTCGTCTTAAATATTCAAGATATCCAACACGAGGCGGCGGTCTCGGTGGGATTGCTCAAAAATAAATTTGCGATCGAGGCGTTTACCCGCTTGGAGAGATTTGCCTGTCATCAGGCGGATAAAATTACGGTTATTGCGGAAGGCTTTAGAGATAATTTATTAAATAAAGGAATTCCGGAAGAAAAAATTTCGTTGATTCACAATTGGGTCGATGTTAATTTTATTCGACCCTTGCCAAAAGAGGAGAATTATTTCCGAATTCAGAATAACTTAACGGGGAAATTTGTCGTTTTATATTCGGGCAATATTGCGCTGACTCAGGATTTACCGACAGTGATTAAAGCGGCGGCGCGACTGAAGGATATTGCGGATATTCAATTTGCGATCGTGGGAGAAGAAAAGGCGATCGATCGCGTTCGTGATTATTGCGAAATGTATGACGCCCCCAATGTAATTTTGCGACCGTTTCAACCCCGAAAAAAACTACCGGAAATGTTGGCGGCTGCCGATGTAGGGTTGGTGGTTCAAAAAGCGAATGTCATTTCTTTTAATATGCCTTCTAAAATTCCGGTGTTGTTAGCAAGTGGTCGGGCGATTGTCGGGTCGGTTCCGGATACGGGAACGGCGGCGCAAGCGATTCGTAAAAGTGGCGGAGGGTTGGTGGTTCCGCCTCAAGATCCGGACCATTTGGCGGATGCCATTCTCAAGCTTTATCACGATCGCGATTTGACGGAAACTCTCGGTCGCAAAGGTCGCGAACATGCGCTGGAGTGTTATGGGTTTGAGGATACCTTGAATAAGTATGAGGCGCTCTTTGAAGAGGTCGTGGCGCAGTCGAAAGCGCCCGATCGCCGATCGCATTGAGTGCGGAACGGTCCTAGGGGACTCATGGAGATCGTCGCAGGGTTTCCAGGACGAGAGATAGCCTGGTTTCTGCCGTGCGTTTCCAATGGCTTTTGAGGGGAAAAGCTGGAGGTAGGGGGGAGCATTTGCGGGGGGTCAGGCAGAGGCGATCGCTTGTCTCTTAAAAGTTTAAAAAATGTAATTTAATTTTAGGAAAATTTACGCATTTTGCAGGAATTGCGATAAAAACTTAACTGTTATAATAAATTGAGTAAATACTTTTAAGTGTTTGTTAAGTTGTCGGGGGTGAAAAGACAATGCGCGATCGCATTTTGGCTTGGTTGGAAGAGCGAGTTCCTGCAGGACGAATCCGCCATATTCTGCGGGTCGAACAGATGGCGGGAGAGTTGGCTCTACTGCACGGAATCGACGAAAACCGAGCTAAATTAGCGGGGTTGCTGCACGATTTGGCGAAATATTTCAAGCCGAAAAAGTTATTAGAGATGGCGACGAGGGAGGGGTTGGAAATTGACGGAGTATTGGAAGCGAACCCGCACCTATTACACGCCGATGTCAGCGCGATCGTCGCCCGGGAGGAGTTTGGGGTCAAAGACGAGGAGATGTTGGCGGCGATCGCCGATCATACGTTAGGGCGTCCGCAGATGAGCGCGCTCAGTTGTGTGGTGTTTTTGGCGGACAGCTTGGAACCGGGACGGGGGAATACGCCGGAGTTAGCCGAACTCAGACAAGCCTGTCGCGACGATCTTTATAAGGCGGTGTGGCTGACGGGAGATTATACCCAGCGCTACCTGATCGATCGCCAGCAGTTGATCCACCCGCGCACGATTTTGACCCGGAATTGGGCGATGCAAGCGGCGAAATCGGCCAAATCGGCTCGCAAGCAAGGCAGTGGCGATCGCGTTCCGGCTTGAAATTTGCTAGGATTACATCAAAAACAAAGGGAGATCGATTCGATCTTCACCAGACAAGTCCTTCGCTGTTTCGGTCTGGAAACGGAGGCGCGATCGCCCGAAGCGACCGACGGAATGCAGCGAGTCAAATAAAATTCGATAACAAATAAATTGATGGAGTTTTAATGTCGGAATATTTTCAAGCTCAATCGAATATCCCGTTAACCTTGAATCGCGGAGGTGACTTCAGCGACGAAGACAGCCAAATGCTCGCCTTGACGATCGCCCGCGCGGCCCAAGACCGCAAAGGGGGGGATTTGGTTTTGCTGAAAGTCTCCGACGTGTCCTATTTAGCCGATTACTTCGCGATCGTCACCGGGTTTTCCAAAGTGCAAGTGCGCGCGATCGCCCAAGCGATCGAAGAGCGCGTCGAGCAAGAATGTCACCGCAAACCCCTGCACGTCGAAGGACAAGGGGAAGGATCGTGGTTAGTTCAGGATTACGGCGACGCGATCGTTCATATCCTGATGCCCGAAGAACGAGACTATTACAATCTCGAAGCCTTCTGGGGTCATGCGGAACGCCTCGACCTCGACGAGTACGGATTGGGAGAATAACTCAGATGAGGGAGACATCGATCGCGCAATGTCCCGTCCCTGACGAACAGCAACCGCTCAACGAATACGAACAACTGAAAGAATCGTGTTTCTTCGGCTGGGCCACGCGAGATCGGCAGGATTACGCGACCAAAATCGCCCTCATTTGGGGATGCAGTTGCGCCCTGTGTTTCCCGATTGCGGCGGCGAGTTTTGCACCGAGCAAACATCTCGGAGAATGCGTGTTGTGTACGGCGGGCGGGGGGAATTTATTTTTATCGTTAGCCTTATTGCGCTTGTATTTGGGCTGGCGTTACGTGCGCGATCGCCTCTGGAGTCCTACAATTTTCTACGAAGAATCGGGATGGTACGACGGTCAGGCATGGACGAAAACCCCCGAACTGCTCGCCCGCGATCGCCTCGTCGTCAACTACCAACTCCGACCGATCCTGACGCGCCTCAGCCGCAGTCTCGGAGCGATCGCCCTGTCCTGTATCGTAGGAGCAACCCTGTGGGCCTTCCTCTGAAATCGGGAAGACCGAGAGGCGATCGGCCCGGTTCCCCTTTCTCGGAACGGTTGTTTTTTGTAGGCGATCGCCTCTAATGTAATCGGGGGCTTCGTGTCCTCAATCAACTCGCCGTCGTGTCCCTCACCAAGAGGTAAATCCAACCCGTGACAATGGGAAAACGTAACTCAGCCGCATCTCTTGAAGTCCGCTTACTCCGCGAAGGGATTGTCGAATCGACCCACAACGTTCAAGCCGTCGTTTGCGATAACCGGGGTCGAGTGCTATCCGTCGCCGGGAAGGCCCAAACCACCGCCTTTATCCGCTCGGCCCTCAAACCCTTCCAAGCCCTCGCCGTCACCACTACAGGCACCTTAGAACGGTTCGATTTAACCGATCTCGACTTGGCCATTATTTGCAGTTCCCATCGCGGTACCATCGAGCAAACCCGTCAAGCCTTTAATATTTTATGGCGCTGCGATGTCGATACCTCCGCCTTGCAATGTCCGATTCCCCCAGGGAAGCAAAGCCCCCTCGAACACAACTGCTCCGGAAAACACGCCGGAATGCTGGCGGTGTGCAAACAGCGTCATTTTCCCCTCGAAACCTATCTCAAGCGCAACCATCCGGTTCAGGAGTTGATTTTAGATAAAGTCGCCGAATTGCTGCGAATGCCCGCCGCCGAATTTATCGCCGTGCGCGACGACTGCGGGGCGCCAACCTATTTGATGGAATTAGGACAGATGGCAACCCTTTATGCCATCCTCGCCTCCGGGGATAGTGTCGATATGGAACGGATCGTGCGCGCGATGGTCGCCCATCCCACGATGGTCGCCGGACCGGGAGAATTCGATACCGAGCTGATGAGTCTGACCGAAGGGGAAATCGTCAGCAAGTCCGGCGCCGAAGGCGTGCAATGTATCGGACGAGTCGGAGAAGGGATGGGACTGTCGATTAAGGTACTCGACGGGGCCAAACGGGCTAAATATGCCGTCGCCATCCACTTGCTCAAACAACTCGGATGGATTACCCCGACGATCGCCGAAAATCTGGCCGACAAGTTTATTGACCTCACGCCCCTCAAGCGTCTCGATGTCGTCGGGGAAGTTTCTTTTTTATAAGCTTGTGATTGGGAGGAGCGATCGCCTGTCAGTCGGGGCGATCGTCGATACCTTCGGATCGATAACCCATGTTCGTCAAGGAATTAGCGGGTTCTTTCCACAGAAATAACAGGCTGAGTAAGCTTAGCCGACGATCGTCAGAAATGCTACAGCAGTTTTCGCTGTTGGGCGGTAAATTTCGATCCCCCTAAATCCCCCTTTTTAAGGGGGTTGGCGGGATCTTTGCCTCTTGTCCCTCATGACAGCGCGAATTGCTGTATAAGCCGCGATCGCCTCAACAAGCAACCGCTTAATTGGCCCTATCCTCATCTGTGCAACTCAGTTCTTATCTGTGGGCTTCTTCGTCACTTCACTGGATAACCAAGCCAAATTTTTACTAATGAGTAACTCCGACTTTTTGGCATGATGAGTATTTTTCATCGCCACTTGTTTCATCTCAAAATCATAAAAATTTCCCATTTCTCTTAACTCCACCGCATCATTGTAAGTCATTAAAAAATCCCCTTTTAATCGAGCGGCTAAAGCGAAAAGCTGCTGATGATTCACCTCCGAATAACGATAAAGTCTTTTGCCCGTTTTTGGATAAGGCGGATCGATGAAATAAATCACATCTTCTCGGGAATAATTCTGTTGGCAAACATCGAATCCATCTCCTTGAATAAAATTGATTTTATCTTTAACTCTTCCAATAGCAAGAATCCGTTTTTTAAGTGTTTCGGGATACCATCTCGACCGAATTCCTTTACCATTTTCTCCTTTTTTAACAAAGCTCGATCCATCCGCCAAAATACCGCCTCGATTGACACGATTTTTGACAATCGTAGCAAAAGCTAGAGATTCTAAAGATTCATTCGCATTTTCAATAACTTCTTTAGCATTTTCTGGAGTCAATTGAAAATTAACAATTTTATCTGCAAGCCATTGGGCACCTCCATTAAGAACAATTTGCCATACAGCCGCAACACCTTCATCTTTTTCCACCATTGTTACCCGGTGAACTAAGTTTTCACATGCAGCCGTCAAACTGACAATCCCTCCCCCAGCAAAGGGTTCAATCAGTTCTTTACTACTAGCTTCCCGCTCATTCAACCATTGTCGAATCTTGGGAATCAACCATGTTTTCCCACCTGCATATCGAAACGGACTCCGTTGAGGGACAGTAGCAACATTGACAACTTTAGAATTTACATCCACCTTCTTAGAAGGTAATAGATTGGCTTTTGACATTCGTTTTAACCCTGTTTTCACGAGCGAAACCTACTGTACGAGCGGTTTTCATTGCTTCAGTTTTGTAGGTGACTATCCAGTTTTTTTTGTAAGCTTTCAATAAAATTTTCTGAATGACCGATTTCAGGAGTAGAAATTCGATTAATTGCCGCCCAATACTCAGTATAAACGACATCGGTGAGGACAAGTTGAAAGCGATCGTTCTGTTTTTGGAGGTCGTAAAGATTCCAGGCTAGATCGGCGCGATCGCGTGAAACTCGCACTAAAGAGGGTAGGGTTTCAAAAAATGCTTTTTGTACCGCAATAACCTGCTTTTTACCCCACTCATGCAAAATGGTTCCTTTGTAAAGGAGTTGAGGAATTAATCGTTTGCGCGAAGATGAAAGGTAATCTGGAGTCGGATAGTAGGGGGTTAATTGTGACTCCTTAATATTTTCCCAATTTTCAGGCTGATTCATGTAGACTTCAAACGGTTGTCGGATATTGCCTGAAATGTAGACAGACTGAACTTCAACCGCTCCAAAATCTATGATTTTCCCGCGACGGTCGTAAGCAACCAGTACCAAGTCGATATTGCCAGCCGATTGATTATTAGCATCTTTTAAACGAACTTCTGTTAGAATTGTCCACTGTTGATTTTTCCCAAAAAAGAAATCAGCAGCATTTTCAGCAATCAACCAATCTTGACGAAAACGAACCGGGCAAGTAATGACGGGAGCTTTCTTATGGTAAATGCTACAAACACCGAGGGGATTATTTGCTTTATCTTTGGTACAGTTAGCGACTTTATTATTGTAAGGACACAGCCGATCGCGACGATATCGATTTGCTTCTTGGGAAAAACTGTTACTAGGAAAGCCAAAAACCTCTGCAAGAGGATTATTAGACATTTGAGCTGACCTTCAATGAGGATAAGTAGGTGTCTATTTTTATTTATTGTCGAGACTGAAAAAGTTGAGCGATTGGCGATCGCCCCCCGTCACCCCTCAAGCGATCGTCGCGCGATCCTTTCTATCGATCCGAGGAGGAGATCTCGCGGGGGGAACGGGGACGACAGGGGGAACCGAAACAAACTTGGGCGGCGGGTAGGTCGGTGAAGACACTGCTGCGGGCGCCGACAACCGCATTGGCGCCGATCTTGACGCCGGGACCGACGAAACAATCGGCAGCGACCCAGGCGCCATTGCCGATCGCGATCGGCGCCGTTAACAAGCCAAAGGCGGGGTCGGCGATGTCGTGATTCCCGGTACATAAATAAGTTTTTTGTGAAATTACGCAATGTTTGCCGACGGTGATGCGATCGAGACTGTAGAAAACGACATCATCGCCGATCCAGCTAAACTCGCCGATTTCGACTTTCCAGGGATAGGTAAAACGGGCGGTGGGTCGAATCATCACCCCCTGACCGATGCGAGCGCCAAAACGGCGCAACAACCAGCAGCGAAAGCGGTGGGCGGAATGCAGGCTTAACGGAAAAGCGATCGCCTGCACCAACCACCACAGCAAAATGAACCAACCCGGGCGCCCGCGATCGAACCAAGATTGATCGTACTGACGTAAATCGATCGCCGGAGGGAGATCGAGAACGGGTTCGACAGGTTCGGGAGGAGAAACGGGGCGATCGCTCATAGAAATCACTCGCGACGTTTGGCGTTTACAGCAAAGAAAATTAACTTCAAAAAACTCCGTTTAACTCAACTGTCCTTCCAGACCATTTAAGAATCAGTTTGAGCTAAAGATTTAGACGTTTCAACATCCTGGGGATGGGGATTGAGCTGACCGCCAAACTTACGAATTTCGTAAAGCTTCACGCCGATTTGATACTCGTATTGGCTCAATAACCTGGCATAAATATAACCCTGAATGCCGTCGAGAAAACCGAGCTGAATAATATAAAACAGAATAAATCTCAGAGTTGGTTTAAATGGCAATCGTACCCAAATTCTCTTTAAAAACCGCTTCCGTTGGGCTTGGGAACCAAACAAACTCGCTTCGATCGAATCATCCTCTTTTCCTTCGAGTAAATTGTAATAAACTCTAGCTTCCCAATTTGAATAGCGATTGTGACGCTCGATCCACTCGTAAATATCCCGAAAATCTTCGTGAATCATATCCGCTTTGAGATGTCCGGCGGTCAGTTGCGGACTGTTTTTATCTTCGAGATTGTCTTTTAAAATCACGTGTTCGTGAACTTCATTATCCCCCGTGTTGCGAACCCCTTCCGTCCCGAGATTTTCGTAGCGACCTTTGCAATGCTTGAACAAGCGTAAATTAAAATCGGGATATTTTCCCCCATGACGAATCCATCGACCGAGGAAGTAAACCTTACGATTTAGATAATATCCTTCGTACTGCGGGTTTTGAATAACTTCTGCAATTTCCTGCCATAATTCGGGAGGAATGCGTTCGTCGCAATCGACAATCAACACCCATTCATTGCGAAAAGGCAGGGTTTGTAAAGACCAATTCTTTTTTTTTGGCCAATATCCGTTAAAGTCAAATTGTTTGACCTTTGCCCCCCAAGCTTCGGCGATTTCTACGGTGCGATCGCTGCTGTGTGAATCGACGAGAAAAACTTCATCCGCACATTCCAAACTGGCCAAACAAGCGGGAAGATTGCGCTCTTCATTTTTAGCGGGAATGAGGACGGACACCGGGACTTTTTTGATAGTGGAGGTCATGTTCTTGGCCATTACGTCAGCAATAGAAACGGGAAAGACGATCGCTCCGCAGTGGAGATTCGAGGATGGATTGTTCCCTTAATCTTTATACTCCATCTCGATTTTTAAATCTTTCGGGGGTGAAAACGGGAGATTCGGATAAATTGGTCTTCGAGGGACTCAGGAGGTCGCTGACTGCGGCGGTCAAATAACCGAGATGACCGTAAGCATAGACTAAATTATCAAAGCGTCGGGCCGGATCGGGCCAGGATTTTAACGCTTTATAAACCCCTCGGGCGATGCGTTCCCCGGCGAGACCGAACTGACGCCATCCGGTGCGACCGCAGAGGCGATCGCGGTAACATTCGCTAATACCCTGCCACCATCCCCGTTGTAAAAACCACGATCGCGCCAGCCGTTCGGGAGCCACGTGGTGGGCGACCAACGCCTCGGGAAGATAAAACACCTGCCAACCGAGTTCGAGAGCGAGTTCGGTGACGTAGAGTTCTTCATTCGAGAGTAATTTCGTACCCATGCGTCCTAAATTCGGATTGAACCCGCCGATTTGGTCGAGAAACGTGCGCCTGATTGAATAGTTCAAGCCTCGGGGGGTCAAACCGGGTTGTTCGATCGCTTGTGGGAGATCGCCGAGGTCGTAAGCGCCCAAATTGCCCGCCAGTCCTTCAGACAACCACGGGGGAGGAGTATAGTGTTCCGGCCAAATCAGGGTGACTTTCCCCCCGGCGACGGCGAGGCGGTCGTTTTCACGATAGGCTTGAACGAGAACACTCAGCCATTGAGGACTCGCTACGGCGTCGTCGTCGAGATAGGCCAAAATGCGACCCCGGGCGACCCGAGCCCCTGTATTGCGGGCGGTGGAGAGTCCGAGTTCGGCTTCGTAAACATAGTGGAGGCGATCGTCGTCCCGGCGGCGATCGACCACGGCGCGGGTGGCGTCCGTCGAGGCGTTATCGACGACGATCGCCTCGAAGTTCCGAACATCTTGGGCCAGCAAGCTGTCGATCGCCTTCCCTAAATACTGTTCCCGATTGTGGGTGCAGATAATTGCAGAAACTTCGAGGTCTGACATGAGTAAAGAAGAACCCTACGGTTCTGAGTGTTCTTCCATATTCTAGGCGCGAACGATTGAGGAAGTCGTGACTCATCGAGTTGTTTTAGTCACTGGCCCGGCGCGATCGGGCAAAAGCGAGTGGGCCGAAACCCTCGCGCAAAAGACAGGCAAACCGCTTGTTTACGTGGCGACGGCCCGTCGCGATCCGACGGATCCGGAATGGAGCGATCGCATCGAACGTCACCGCCAACGTCGCGGGGGAGAGTGGACGACGTTGGAAGTCCCGATCGAGTTAGCGGCGTCCCTGCAGCAGGCGACGCCGGGGAGTTGTTGGTTGGTGGATTCATTAGGAACCTGGGTGACGAATTGTTTGGATCTCGACGAGGCGAGTTGGAGTGAGGTTCGCACTCGGCTGCTGGCGAGTTTGGCCGATTTGCCCGAAATTGAGTTAATTTTCGTCGCGGAGGAAGTGGGATGGGGGGTGATTCCCGCGTATCCGGTCGGTCGCTTGTTTCGCGATCGCCTCGGCAGTTTGGTTCGCGACCTCGGGGCGATCGCCGATCCGGTTTACCTGGTGGTGGCGGGTCGCGCCGTCAACCTCGCACGCTGGGGCGTTCCCCTCGGGCCGACCCCGACCCTCGATCGCCCGAGTTAAGATAGAGATCCCCACGAAGGCGATCGCCATCGGACCCACACCGCGCAACAAGAGCGATCGCCACCGTTAATAACTTGCATCGATCTGTAAAAAATCGTAATGACTTCTAACTCTCGTTAGAGGTCAAGTCTTCAAAATCCAGATAAGATAGGGGAAAGGGGGGACGACCTGGGGAATACCATTCGAGAATTTGCAAAATTAATTCGAGCTTGGGTGGCAGTGCAAACCACGAGGATCGTTTATGGCATCGCAACAGCAAATCAAAAAATATTTGGCATATTGGTTTCAGTTAGGAAAAAAAATTATTGTCGGTCGCACTCAAGTTGCCTTACGCCCGCAAGTGATTTATCGCGGCGATCGCTACTCGGAAGAATTCGAGCAGTGCTGGCAAAAGATCTGGTCCCAAGAGCGCGACTCTTGTTATCTCGAAGGAACCGATCTCAGCGTCGGCGACCTACTCGATTCCCGATGGGAAATCGTGCTGTGCGCCCGTTGCTCGATGCCGATTCCCTTACCCGTGCGGGGGATGCCGCCGGAAGTTTGCCCCTGTAACGATCTGGTCGGCTGGCCGAATACAGAACTGCCCCAACCGCGATCGCCCGTCGAAAACCGACACCAACTCCACGGAATCCGCGATCGCCTCTTCCTCAAAGACACCGAAGCTGACGAAGAAGACAGGGATCGCCCGCATCCTGGAGATAGCACGATCGCCCCGGAATCGAGCGGCGAATTTCCCCTGTGTCCGTGCCATCCCAAACCGCTCGGGGAGTTGCGATCGAATCCGCAACCCCTCGGCCAGCGCCACCGCCTTTAAGGGGCGATCGCCGTCTCCGACGCGCTAGAACGGCGACGCGGCACCTCGTAACTCCAAAAATCTCGTGCCATCGCCGTTTTTGGAAAAATCGCCCGCGCTTCCGCTTCGAGATCGTCGAGTTGGATCGCATTGCCGGGAGCGTAACGGGGGCTGAAATGAGTCATCACCAACTGCTTCACCCCCGCCGCTAACGCCACTTGAGCCGCCATCGTACTTGTAGAATGGAGGCGATCGATCGCCAGTTGGGCGTCGCGGTGGGAAAACGTCGCTTCGTGAATTAAAACATCCGCATCGCGCGCCAACTCTACCGCCCCTTCACAGAAAATCGTATCCGTACAGTAAGCAATTTTGCGTCCCACTTCCGGCTCGGCGCAAAAGTCCGCCCCACGCACCCGGCGTCCGTCCGGCAGGGTCAGAGTTTCGCCGCGTTTGAGTTTGCCGTAAAGCGGCCCGAAGGGAATCCCGAACGCTTTCGCCTTTTGAGCGTCGAAGCGTCCGGGACGGTCTTTTTCTTCAATCCGGTAACCGAACGCCGTGACTCGGTGTTCGAGCAAACCGCAATGCACCCGGTATTCCTCATCTTCGTAAATGAGACCCCCTCGATTTTCGTGAACCGCGACCGGGTAAGAAAAATGAGTTTGGGAATAGCGGCGACAGGCTTGTAAGTATTCGTTCAACCCCGGCGGCCCGTAAATATCGATCCGCTCCGTATTTCCGGCCAAACCGCAACTGGCGAGCAACCCCATCAAGCCGAAAATATGGTCGCCGTGCATGTGGGTGATAAAAATGCGCGACAGTTGGGAAATTTTGAGGTCACTTCGCAAGATTTGATGCTGGGTGCCTTCCCCGCAGTCAAACAGCCAGAATTCCGCGCGTTGGGGCAGGCGAACCGCCACCCCCGAAACGTTGCGCGATCGCGTCGGCACGCCGGAACTCGTTCCAAGAAAGGTAATTTGCACGAACTGACTCTACTCTGACAACAATCACCCCGGCGACCCGGTGGACGGGGACGCCGATGGTCGGTTCGGAGACGATCGCCTCAACGAGCGCGCGATCGCCTCCTGGACAAATGCGGTTATTTTCAGCAAAATTGACGAATCGATCTAACCTGTATTGTAACCAGATTCCCCGAACGTAGGCCCTCGATCGCTCGACGAGAACCCGGATCGGGAGATTGCCAATCGACCATCGAATCTTGTGATTATGGCCCACAACTTATTATTTCCCGTCAAGAAATTCCGAGTCAAGCTTAAGTTTCTCTGGTGGATGTGGCTGGCCATCGGCTTAATGATGGCCGCTCCCGCCCAAGCTTCACTGTTATTAAAAGTGGCGATCGAAGAAAATGTCGATCGCGTCAAAGTGGGTAGCTCTACACCTGCCATGGTGCGCGATAGTAACGGGCGCAACCTCGGCCAACTCGACGCCATGCGCTCTTTCTACGCCCAAAGCAACGGCGCGGGAATTAGCTTGCAACAATGGCAAGGGAACAGCATCACCATCGATCCGGAAAATGACGGCTACGTTTACATTGGCGATCGCTGGTATCGCGGTCACACCATCCTCGTCCCCACCGACGGCGGTTTGACTGCCGTCAATGCCGTAGACCTCGAAGAATATCTCTACAGCGTCGTCGGCGCCGAAATGAGTCCCAGTTGGCCCTCGGAAGCGTTAAAAGCTCAAGCCGTCGCCGCCCGTTCCTACGTCCTCTACCAGCGCCAACATCGGGGCAATGCCGTTTACGATGTCGGCGACGATACCTACTGGCAAGTTTATTCCGGTTTGGAAAAGGAAGCCACCACCACCCATAAAGCCGTCCAAGAAACCGCCGGACAAGTACTCACCCACGACGGACAGATTATCGAAGCGGTGTTTCATTCCTCTTCAGGCGGTCATACGGAAAACGTGGAGGACGTTTGGTCCGAAACTCGTCCTTACTTGCGTGGCGTTCCCGATTTCGATGCGGGGGCGCCCGTTTACGAATGGAAGGAAAGTTTTTCGAGTAGCCAACTGAGTGGTTTAATTTCCGGCGTGGGCAATGTTTTATCCTTGAATGTGGAAGCGATGACGCCTCAAGGTCGCGTCGTGCGCATTCGGGCGATCGGCGATGCGGGAGAACGCTCCCTCGATGGGGAAGCGTTCCGCCAAGCGCTCGATCTCAGAAGTGCCCGTTTTACGGTGCTTCCGCAATATGGATCGGCAACGAGCAAAGAGAATGCTAATGCTATTCCTACCGGGTTTTTACTCGACGGTCGCGGTTTCGGTCACGGCATCGGGATGAGTCAATGGGGGGCGTATCATTTGGCTCATCAGGGCGCCAACTACCAGCAAATTTTGCTGCATTACTATCAAAATTCGAGTTTGGCGAAGATTAAAGTCGAATAATCGGGAATGGGGCGATCGCGCGGGGTCTCCACAGGAGAATCGCGCGATCGCCTCTCGTGCGTTCTCAATTTTCAATCTCGTCATTCAAGATTTCTGCGTTCAATCAATAGGGTAGGAGTTCGACTGTGCCACAGTGGGAATATCTGTTCGTCCGTTTTGACTACTTTGCAGGCGATCTCCGACCGCAAAATGCCAACGGCGAAGAAATTCGCGACGAACGCCGTCAGCATCCTTTACACGAATATGCCAATTATCTCGGCGAACAAGGTTGGGAAATGGTCAATTTCAACTTTAGTCCGGCTTACGGTTATGGGTTTTTGACGTTGAAACGGATCAAGGGGAGTTGAGGGGGAAGCAGGGAAGATTCGATGTAAAACCTACAATCCCCACTCCCTCAATCTCCAATCAAGCGAGGAGGTCACTCGCCTTCCAAACGGCGGCGCCATTCAGCATCGAGGCGATCGGTTTGGGCCACTTCTTGTTCTACGAGATCGGTTTCCGTGGTATAGGCGAGATCTTGGCTGTCGATCGTGGTTTCGGCGGCAAATTTTTCGGCGTAGTTGAGTTTTTTGTGCAGTTCCGGACTGGCTTGATTTAAGGCGATCGCCCGCGATTGACGATCTTGGTTGCGCCGTTCGATTTTCTCGTTGCGCCATTGAATCGAGAAATAACGAATTAAAGGGACCCCTAAAAAGGCGATGCCATACCCGAGTAAGAGCCAGTAAATGGAAGCGACAAAGGCGACCAATCCCCCTAGTGTGGAGGCGATCGCGCCGTCGCGCAACAAGTAACCTAAAATTAACGCGCCGACGATGTTAACGCCACCCAAACCACTCGCTAAAACAATTTGACCGGAACTGGCGTGACTGAATTGCCAGCGAAATTCCTGGAGAAAATCAGAGGTCGAACGGTTTTGGGTGCGACTGGCGCGAACTTGTAACTCGGGGAAGTGATAGACGATTTGACCGTCGGGACTGACTTCGGGACGTCCGTTAAAGCGGGTCAGTACGGGAAGCATATAATCTTCGTTTTCGCGGTCGTAATCGGCCCCGAGATCGTCGAGATAGGGGGCGATTTGTTCGGCGACGACGGCGCCGCGAGCGTTACGGATGGTAGCGGCAATTTCTTGCCAGCGTCGTTCTTCTAAATTGGCGTTAGGATTGCCATCGCCGAACAGGAAGGAAAAGACCGCCTCGAAAAAGTTCATTTCGTCGCGATCGCCACTGCTGACCCGTTGTTGGCGTCGCTGTTGGTAGCTGCGATAATTCGGATCGAAGAACCAAAATAAATCCGGTCCCCACCAAAAATGAGGCATGAAGAAGATGCCGCCACCGGAGCGAGAATTGCCGCTACTGCGATTGTCACCGTCGCGGTTGAGAGAGGACAAAATAATAAAAATGGTGACAAAAATCAGGACGATCGAAACAATTAAAATAATCCCGAATGAAATGCGGATCAGATAAAACAAAATCCGCCAAATTTTTTCCCACCACTGTTGAAGTTGCAAGCGGAAAAACTTTTGGCGGAGAACCGCTCGAAAATTTTGGGGAAACTGGTAAACAATATCCCCACTTTGAGCCACCTGCAAGTGACCGCCTGCTTCCGAGGCGAGTGCGAGCAGTTCGCGTTCCGCAAGTCGCACGTCCATCCCGACGTGAGCGGCGAGATCGCCGATGGTGGTGCGGTAGTCGAGCTGTTCTACCGCTTTCATGATGGTGGGATTTGGAGCCATGTTCAGCCCTCCCTCAAAATTGGCGCTTTATTTTCCAGTATAGGAGTTTTACGCTTTCCCTATAGCGATCGGGGGAGGCGATCGCCCGCGATCGGGTGCAGGTTAATGCTGTTCGTCGGACCATTGAGGGGGAAAGGAAGGATCGGGGAGACTGAAGGAATCTAAGCCGGAGCGATCGCCGCAAGAGGACACGGAAATTAAATCTTCGATATTGAGCAACATCGTTTTACAAATGTCGTCTAAGGGCAAATCGTTGGGGTCGTAATTAAACGGATTTTCAATTTCGACGCCAATTTCTTCGATGCCAAATAAGGTAAAACTAATTAAGGCGACGACGGGAATCGTCCAAGCGCTGAGGTCGCCGACGAGTTGAAAGGGTAAAGCGAGACAGTAAATTAATAAAATTTGTTTTAAATGAATGGTATAGGCGACGGGGATGGGAGTTTTTAAAATTCGCTCGCAAATTCCGAGAACTTCGACCATTGTATCGAGTAGTTTAAACAGGGCGGTGAGTTGATAAGTATTGACCCTGCCGAGATCGTGTTGTTTTTGCAAATAATCCCCGATCCAAAAAGCAATTTCCAAGGGGGGATGGTTCATGACTTGCAGTTTTTCATATTGGGCGGTAGACATTAATGCGGCCAATTCTGCATTGACGGATTCCCGGCGCAAGTGGAGTTTGACGGCGACGGCGAAGGCGACGAGTAGGCGCAAGACGGCGATTTTTTGGGTGCGATCGCCGTCGTTGGTTTCGGCGATCGCCACTAAGATTTGTCGCGAAAAGTTGCGAATGGTATTAACTAAGGTTCCCCAAGCTTTGCGACCTTCCCAAAAGCGATCGTAGGCGGTATTTGTTCTAAAAACTAATAAAAGTCCGAGGACTAAATTCGGCACGAGTCCTTCGAGAACGGGCCAAGAAACGGGAATTTCAAAGGTAGATAACCAGGCGATCGCGGCGGCGAAGACGGCACAAAACAGAACCCGAGGCCAAATGGCGGGAAGGACAGATTTTTTGAAGCCCAAGGCAATTTTAAGCCATTCGTTATTGTTGGGTTTCATCGCACGGCTAGGCGGGAAGGGCGGCGCGCCGACAGGTCAACCGTCGGAGTCGTCGATCTCGGGCATTTGCCAGACTTTGATCGTTTCGTCGGGACTGCCACTGACGAGGGTTTTGCCGTCGGCGCTGACGGCGATCGCGCTCACGTATTTTCCATGTCCGCGCAAGGTGGCGGTCAGTTCCCCGGTATTTAAATTCCAAATTTTAATCGCATCTCCACTGGTGGCGAGGGCTTGACCGTCGGGGGCGATCGCCACGGACCGCACCCAACTCGCGTGAGCGTTGAGCTGGTATTTGCGCTCTCCGGTTTGAAGGTTCCAAATTTGAACGGTATTGTCCCCACTCCCACTGGCGAGAATCTTGCCGTCGGGGCTGTAGGCGAGGGAAAGCACTTCGTGAGCATGAGCGCTCAAGGTTCGCAAGCGCGCCCCGGTGGGAACGTGCCAGATGCGAATGTTGCGATCTTTGCTGCCACTGGCGAGGGTTTTGCCGTCGGGAGAGAAGCTCAAGGCGTTGACGCCGGAACCGACTTGAATGGTGAGGATGCGGGCGCCACTATACAGATCCCAAATGCGAATGGTGTTGTCTTCGGAGCCACTGGCGAGCAATCTGCCGTCGGGACTGATGGCGAGGGCTTGAACGGCGCCGGAGTGAGCGGGGGCGATCGTCAGAATGCGACTGCCGCGCTCGAAATCCCACAGGCGAATCGAGCGATCGGAACTGCCACTGGCTAAAATATTGCCGTCCGGGGTGAGGGCGAGGGCGTTGATCCACAGTTTGTGGGCGGCGATCGTATGCAGTAGGGTTCCGGTCCGCAGATTCCAGATCCGAATGGTGCCGTAACTGCCACTGGCGAAGGTGGCGCCTTCGGGAAAGTCCGCCGCGCCTTTGAGGGGACTCATGGCGATCGTCTGCACCTGACCGACCCCGCGCAGGGTTTTCTTTAAATAAAAACTGCTGGGCAAACTGAGAATCAAGCGGATCGGATTGGCGGGTAAAAAACCGTAGCGCCAGTAACCGTAAACTTGCGACAGACCCAAGATCAAACACAGCAGGGCAATACTCAATTGCCAACGACTTTTTGCCGCACTCGCGGAGCGCGCGGTGCGATACCTGTTGTCTTTGGGCAACAATAAACGGGGGGATTTGCCCCCGGAGGAATTCGACCCGCGCGAATTCAAGCTGGAGTTGGAGGAGAAGGCGGTGCGCCCGCCAAACATGGTTTTCTGATTGAATTTCCCCGTATCCTCCTCTCCGGGTAGGGTCAGGTCGATCTCGGCGAGACATTGAACGATCGCCTGTGAATTTTGCGGTCGTTTGCCCGGAAACGGCGCCATCAAGTAATCGATCACGTCGGCGAATTCTTTGGCAATTTGGGGGGCGCTGTTACGCCAGACTAATTTCCCCGTGCGCGGGTGTTCGGAAAAGGCGGTCGGCGGTTTACCCGTGAGCAAAAAAACAAAGGTGCGCCCGAGGGCGTAAAAATCGGATTGGGGAACTGCTTTCCCGTTGGCTTGTTCGGGGGGCGTGTATCCCGGCGAGACAATCCCGGTGATGTTTTGTCCCTGTCCGACTTTCGCAAAATAGGTGGCCGTCACTTCCCGGGCCGCGCCAAAATCGATCAACACCAGTTGTCCGTTGGGTTTGACCATGATGTTGAGCGGTTTGATGTCGCGGTGAAAAAACTGCTCTTTATGGACTTGTTCGAGAATTTCCGCCAGTTGGATCATCCATTCGATCGCCTGTTTTTGGGACACCGGGCGATTCCCGCGCTGCTTCATCCAATCGCGCAGGTTGACGCCGTGGATTTTTTCCATGACCAAGCAGTGCATGGGTTCGCTAGCTTCCGGTGGCGTGAAGGTAAAGTAGGCGTCGGGTTCTACGGCGGGAATTCCGGGATGTTTGACCCGTTTGAGAACGTCGGCTTCTTGAATGAATAACTCGACGGCTTTCTCATTATTTTGCAGTAAAACTTTAATAACTTTTGACGCGCCGCGATCGTCGGCTTCAAAGGTTTTGCCGAACCCTCCTCCCCCGAGGGGACGAATGAGGCGATACCGTCCTTGTAATACCAAGTCACAGCCACAGTGACGACAACTGAGTAGGTTCCCGTTGGCAGGGTCACCGGGATTGGGGCACTTTGGATTAATGCAATAACTCACGGAAGCTACACTACCCAGATTCTGACTGCACTCTCAACAACACTATAACTTGGAGCGATCGACCCCCCCCTGTAGGGTCATGCCAAGCGCTAAGCCTGTAGGTGCGACTTTTCCATGCTCGATTTCAAGTCAACTTCACTGGCCAACAGGCGGCTTTGACTGGAGTGCTTTACTCGTCAGAAGCTTGGCAAGACTTAGTAATCTTTTAGAGTTCGCTCCATCGATACTCGGACGTTAAAGTGGATCGGTATTTTTCCTCGTAAATTTACGGAGATGCTCGTATCGATCGCCCAGTTTTTAATAATAATTATAACGATTGTAACCTACCCTATTCAGCCTCCGAAAACCCGCGATCGCTTCTCGATCTTTCTCGGTTTTCGCGCGATCGCCCCGTTCCCCCTACGGTCGTCGCACCGGACAGGCGATCGGCATCTCCCTCTTTTGCGGACTGACGCGCGATCGCTGGCAAACCCCCCAAAACCAACCCTTCCCCGGCTGGCTGCCAGCGATCGCGCCACCGACGCTTTTTAACCTCGATCGCCTCGACTGCGGCGATCGAGCGCTTCGCTTTTGAGGAAGCGATTACCTTCAAAGGTGTTTACAGCATTTCTCAATCTGCTGAGGTATGGCAGAATCTCTTAATTTCGGGATTGGGTTGAGTTTGATGTACCTCACTGGCTTAAAAAACGCTATAGATCGCCCTAAATCCCCCGTAAAAAGGGGGACTTTCCTTGTTCCCCCCGCAATCCCCCCTTCGCCCCCCTTTCAAAGGGGGGTTGGGGGGATAGGGGGATCGGCACTGTACCTCATCAGACGCCCGAGTGCTGTATTTCCCTCCGTATTCATATTTTAAACCCCTTTGCCAGTCTCGATCGCCCTCGCCGTCAATTTTTCAGCGATTTCCTCAATTCAGCCCTGTCTTCGCCAAACTCGGATAGTTTTATCTTCACTTCCACTTAAAAGCAATTGACTATCTTCACTAAAAATCAAATATTTCACCGAACCGGAATGACCCGTTAAGGTTTGCAACAATTTCCCGCTTTTTAAATCCCAAATCTCGATCCGGCGATCGCCTCCCCCACTCACCAGAAGTTCGCCGTCGGGACTGATGGCTACTGCGAGAACCGTGCCTAAATCCGGGTTGTCTGTCGAAAGCAGTCGTCCCGTTTTGAGATTCCAGATCGCGATCGTTTTATCCAAACTGCCACTGGCTAATCGTTCCCCGTCCGGCGCGATCGCTACCGAACGCACGTCATTTTCATGACCCGCGAGGGTATGGCGCAACCTTAAAGGACTCGCCGCATAAGCGTTGAGATCCCAAACTTTCAGCCCGCCGTCGCTACTCCCACTGACGAGGGTCTTTCCATCCGCCGCGATCGCCAGCGCATTAATCCCCTCGGAATGTGCTTCAACGATCTGTATGGGTGAGGTGTCGCGATCGCTCGCGATCGCCTCGGTGAGCTCTTGCAAATTGCGAACTTCGAGGGTCGCGTCATTACTCCCACTGATCAACAGACGACCATCGGGAGAAATCGCCAACGTCGTCACCGCATCTAAATGCGCCGGAATCGACCCGAGTAAATCCCCAGACCCCAAATTCCACAATTTAATCTCCTTCCACGTCCCACTGGCGAGCAGTTCGCCGTTGGGATGGATCGCTAACGAATAAATCCACAACGCTGGAATTTCAAATTGTCCCGTTGCGGTACAAGCACGATTTTCAAAACAGTTGGCCCCCAGTTCCCACGAGCGAATTGAAGCGTAATCACTCGCGAACACTCTCTGACCGTCTGGGGTTATCGCTAAATCGTTCACGGTCCAGGTCGCTCCGGTCAACGTTGCTGCCAATCTAAACGATACTGTCGCCACCTCAGTTTCATCCCCGAGTACGGATGGCGAGGCGTTCTCGGAAGGGGTCGAATCGACGAGATCGGATGGTGCAGGGGATGAATTGGAACGATTCTGGCTTGGCGAGTTCGCTGTCGGCGTTGCACCGGAGGTTCGCGACTGGGAATAACGCCAAATTCCCCATATTCCTGCACCGAAAATGAGGGCGATCGCGCCAAGATAAAGGATGTGTTTCTTGCCACGCTTTCGCAATTTTACTCGATTTGATTTAAAAAAAACCACGATCTCAATCCCGCCATCCCGTTAACCAGTTTTTCTATTGTAGGAAGTTTTCACGGGATTGACTGGTGCGATCGCCTCTGAATCGTCGTTATCTGGGATTGATGCTCTTTAAAATGACTCCAAACTAGAATCGATTTCCCTCTATTTCTCTTTTGAACTACCGCGATCGAATTCCGAATCCGGCGATCGTCCGCTCTCCAATTTGACTCAAGCCATTTAACTTAAAAACTTTTGAAAGACGTTTTTTAACCTAAATTGTTCCATTTTTCTCGTGCCGCATTGACTCACTCAAATCGGATCGCTCCCGATTCCATGGGTGCGATCGCTTTTCGCAAACCCGTTTCCGCACGCTTTCCCCACAACTTCACCACAACTTCACCACAACTTCATCCCTCTAGTGCATTAATTCGATCCACATTCTCAACACAATGCAGGGAGTTGATTCATCCAAAAAGGATTTTCGAGAACCCGCGAAGACTCTTCTCAATCCATTTCACCACTGATTTAGGATGGCTATAGCCAATCGCGATCGTCAAATCTTAGAGCGATTCTTGACAATATCTTTCGTAAGCGGCTTTAACTGTTTCTTCGGGAAGCAAAATATATTCTGCGATCGTTTTAAAGCTTTTTCCAGATTCGTACATTTTAGCAACGACCTTCTCAATGGAATCTTCTATATTTTGACGAGCCACCTGGCGAGTTAACTCGGTTTTCATAATTGCTCCCAGAGCGTCGATCGATTTATATCAATGATTTAATTTATTCTTCTTGTCGTTTGTTTCGAGTTCCGGAAATATTTATTAATCCGGATTCTGGCGGCGATCGCCTCTAGAGATGATTTTTATAAACTCCGTAAAAATGCGGATTTAAAAGTCATTACTTTACTCGATATTGAATTAAAAATTATTTTTTGACTGCGTTTTATGGAATCAGTGAATTCAACTGATTTGATTGAAGATAGAATCGATGATTTTTAGGTAAGTAGATGGGATTTATACCGATTTTTTGGATCGATCGCGGCGATCGTCGATTTTCCCACCGATGGCGATCCGCAAAATTCCCTAGTGAGGAGATCGCGCTCGATGTCGCGGTTCACTTTGACTCAATAACCAAGCAATTTGGGGCGATCGCAAGGGGATGAAGCCATTAGGAGAGCGGTTTTCAATCATTTGAGACCGCCCAAATTTTGGGGGTTCTATCCATTGCTGACTCGTGGTTGACGCGCGATCGTCACGATCCGCTAATCGTTCCAATTCTTAAGTTATTTAATATTTTTTAACCTTTTGGGAAATTCAGGGATTTTTTAGCGAAGTCTTATAATGCAATTACTCTCAAAGTTTAAGAATAGAAGCTTTGAGATTTTATTATTGAAAATTGAGATAATTGTCCGAAATTTGAAAATCTTAAAATAATTCGTTTTAAAGATTTTTTATTCTTGTTTTTAAGAAAAAATAAATTCACAAAACGATCTTGATTTTATTTTAAGCTTGTTTTTTTGTGCAAAAACGATAACCTTGCTGGACTGCATTGTCCTCAGCCTCGAATTCTTCTATGTTTACGAAAACACAATATTGACAAGGGTTAAAAACCGAGGTTCGTAGAAAGTCCTTGTCTGATTTAAGCGGATCGACGAGACGAAAATACCTCGACACTCAACTGGGAAGGATCGCCAAACGCGATCGCTCCCGAGTGTTGAGTTGCAACAGCTATTTGCATATTAATTGAAATTTTTCGATTCTCTTGAGATGCAATCGACTATTTTATCTGATTTAACCGCGTTTTTATTGATTTTTTTGTGTTTTATCTGCATTTATTAGGGGGATACTCCGGAACGGCATTGACTCGGTTCGACGAAGTGGAGGGGGTTGGCTGGGGTTTTTGTAAAGCTGTGGCAGATCTGATGTCATCGATGGCGATGGGGTTGGAATTTCCCAGTTGCTTCTTAACCGAAGAGCGTCCCGAGACGCGAAGGCGTTGAGGTGGGTTGAGGGGGAGTTCGAGGAATGAAACGAGGAGCGATCGGCCTGAAAGTCCCTTGTAATCGTCTTTTCGAGTCTTTTTGACGGGTTGCGATCGCCCCTGCTCCCCGAAGGCGATCGGGCAATTATTACAATTCGTTAAGGATTGACCCCCTCTTCGAGAGGCGATCGGGGCGTTTTTGGGGCATTTTGGTAAGCAAATCTACTCAATTTCGGGCAGAAATAAAAATTCTTAACAACTTGTAATAAATAATGCCTCAACTGCGGTGTATAAAAAGAACCTGGAGGGCGAAAAGGACAGAGAAAAGTTAACCCAGACACTGAATTAACAACGTTTTCAGGTTTCTCATCCAGGTGTAAAATTTTCTAAGATTTCTCGAAGGCGGCTTTTGAGGCCCCTGAGCGCTTGAAAGAATCGGACTTCGAGAGTCGGTTAACCCAGCATCCAGCATGATGACTGGAGTCTGTCCTCAAAACCCGACAAGCTGGCAAGCTGGAACTGGCTCAGCTAACATTCCTTGAAACGAAAACAAACCCAAACAAGTTAGGAGATTTAAGTACATGCTAGACGCATTTGCCAAGGTGGTTTCCCAAGCCGACGCACGCGGCGAATTCCTCACCGACGCTCAGTTTGACGCTCTGGCCAACATGGTCAAAGACGGCAACAAGCGTTTGGATACCGTCAACCGCATCACCAGCAACGCTTCGACGATCGTTGCCGAAGCCGCTCGCTCTTTGTTTGCCGAGCAGCCCCAACTCATCCAACCCGGCGGTAACGCTTACACCAACCGTCGCATGGCTGCTTGCTTGCGCGACATGGAAATCATCTTGCGTTACGTCACCTACGCGACGATCGCAGGTGATGCCAGCGTCCTCGACGATCGCTGCTTGAACGGTCTGCGTGAAACCTACCAAGCCCTGGGTGTCCCCGGTGGTTCCGTTGCCGTCGGCGTTCAAAAAATGAAAGAAGCTGCCGTCCGCATCGCCAACGATCCCGCAGGAATCACTCCTGGCGACTGCAGCGCCCTGATGTCTGAAGTGGCGGGCTACTTCGATCGCGCCGCCGCCGCCGTTGGCTAAACAGCCATTTTAAGGCGTGAAGTCTGAGACCCCTTTAGTTTCGGACGATCGGACTTCATTGATTCATTCTTCATAACCGACGACTCTATAAACATTGCACAACCATAGGGAGATACCTCAACAATGAAAACCCCAATTACCGAAGCGATCTCTGCTGCTGACGCCCAAGGCCGTTTCCTGAGCAACACCGAACTGCAAGCCGTTGACGGTCGCTTCAAGCGCGCTGCTGCCAGCATGGAAGCCGCTCGTGCCTTGACCAGCAACTCCCAACGCTTGGTTGACGGCGCCGCTCAAGCGGTTTACAACAAATTCCCCTACACCACCACCATGCAAGGGGCCAACTACGCTTCCACCGAAACCGGGAAAGCGAAATGCTCTCGTGACATCGGCTACTACCTGCGCATGGTGACCTACTGCTTGGTTGCGGGTGGCACCGGACCGATGGACGAATACTTGATCGCGGGTCTCGATGAAATCAACAGCACCTTCGATCTGTCTCCGAGCTGGTACGTTGAAGCCCTCAAGTACATCAAAAACAACCACGGCTTGAGCGGTCAAGCGGCGGTCGAAGCGAATGCCTACATCGACTACGCCATCAACGCCCTGAGCTAGTCTTGCTTGGAAACTCGTCAGTCTATCCACTCGGATAGACCGTAAGGGATGTCCGGGTAGGTATGCAGGTTGCTAGTAACAGGCTAGTTGCTGTTTACCTCTCCGGACATCTTTAGCATTTTGGGGATTTCACAAAGATTGCCTCATCACGTTTTAGATTTTGGATGAGTTCGAGTAGGAATGGACTCGATCAATTGAAACAGCGAGAGGCCAATCGACGATCCCCTTTCAATCTCAAATCGAGAGACTCTAAACAAAACTACTTCTTGGGAGATCGATCAGATGGCTATTACAACAGCAGCAGCCCGTTTGGGGACTTCGGCGTTTTTAGATGCGGCTCCGGTCGAATTGCGTCCGAATTGGAGCGAACAAGACGCGATCGCCGTCATTCGCGCGGTGTACCGCCAGGTGCTCGGTAATGACTACGTGATGTCTTCGGAACGGCTCACCAGTGCCGAATCCCTGCTGAAAAATGGCAGCATCACCGTGCGCGATTTCGTGCGTTGCGTTGCCAAATCCGAGCTTTACAAAACCAAGTTTCTCTACAACAATTTCCAGACCCGGGTGATCGAGCTCAACTTCAAGCACCTCTTGGGTCGCGCTCCTTATGATGAATCTGAAGTCATCGAGCATTTAGATCTTTACGAAACCCAAGGATTCGATGCAGAAATTGATTCCTACATCGATTCTCGGGAGTATCAAGATAACTTCGGAGACTATATCGTCCCCTACTATCGCGGTTTTAACAACCAACTGGGTCAAAAAACCGTCGGTTTCAATCGGATGTTCCGTCTGTATCGCGGTTACGCCAACAGCGATCGCGCTCAAGTGGAAGGCAACAACTCGCGCTTGGCTCGCGAATTGGCTCAAAATACGGCGTCCACGATTGTCGGACCGTCCGGCGGTAGCTCCGGCTGGTCTTACCGCGCTGCGGTAGATTCCACCCCCAACACCTGCCTCGGCGGTGCGTTTGTCGGTTTTGGCAAACAAGGCGGAGTCTATCGGATCGAAGTCACCGGAATCCGTCAAACCGGAGTACGGCGGAGCAGCAACAGCTACATCGTTCCTTATGAGAAGCTGTCTTCAAAAATTCAGCAGATTCTCAAAAAAGGTGGCAAGATTGCCAGCATTACTCCGGCTTAGTCAAGGTCTCAATTGAGCTATTGACCCGTCAACGGTTACTACTTTAGGAGTTAACAGACAGATATGCTCGGTCAAGTTGCAGGTGGCAGTAGCGCCAATACGGGCGCTGGAAACCGCTACTTTCGCTATGAAGTGGCAGGGCTGCGTCAAAGCGAAGCCACGGATGACATGAATTACCAGATCCGCGAAAGTGGCAGCGTGTTCATCACGGTACCTTACAGCCGGATGAATGAGGAAATGCAGCGCATTACCCGCATGGGCGGCAAAATTGTCAATATCCAGCCGATTGCCAATAACGACTAGGGTGAGGGCTAAATCTCCCGCCCGATCCTGTTAAACGGATGCACCTGACTCATCATGCTGGATGATTTTGAATCAGCTTCACCGTCGGCTCCAGAGGCTGGCGGTGAGTCTCTAACTGTAGAAGAAGCGATCGCCAATCTGCGCCACGAGGATCTGAGCTTGCGCTACTATGCGGCGTGGTGGATCGGTCGTTTTGGCGTGCGCGAACCGGAGGCGATCGATGCCTTGCTCGATTTGTTGCAAGAACACGGCGATCGCACGGAAGCAGGCGGCTATCCCTTGCAACGGAACGCGGCGCGGGCGTTGGGGAAAGTCGGCGACGATCGCGCGGTTCCCGCATTGATCGACTGCCTCGATTCCCCGGACTACTACGTTCGCGAAGCGGCGGCGGAAGGGTTGCAACGCTTGGGCGACCCGGAAGCGATTCCCGCCTTGCTCCAATTACTCGATGGCGGCGTCGAAGCCGCCGTCCGGGTTCCGGGTAAACCGCACTTAAACCAACCTTACGATACGATTATCGAGGCGTTGGGGTCTCTGAAAGCGACGGAGGCGACGGAGGCGATCGCCCCGTTTTTAAATCATTTTTTTGAACGAGTGCAGTATTCGGCGGCGCGGGCGATGTACCAATTGACCGGAGATCCGGCGTATGGCGATCGCCTGGTAGAAGCGTTGCGCGGACCGAAGCTACAACTGCGGCGCTCGGCGTCGATCGACCTCGGGGCGATCGGCTATCTTCCCGCCGCTCCCGCGATCGCACAAACCTTAGTGGAAAATAGCATTAAACTGATTTCGCTCAAAGGGATCGTCGAACATCATTTAGACTCGCCGGAGTCCGACAAGCCCCCCGCGCTCTCCGAAGCGGCGATCGACATCTTATATTTAATGGATTCCCTGCTTTAGAAAACCCCCAACCGGGAACCGCAGCCAGATTATTTCCTGCTCATGACTTCGCAACCCTCCATCCACGCCCTGATCGAAGCCGTTCGCGCTGCCGATTCCGCCCGAGCTCTGGCGGGAGCCGTTCGGAATTTAGCTCAAACTCGTTCCCCGGAAGCGATTCCCCTCCTGATCGAAGCTCTCGGCTACAACAATCCCGGCGCTGCCGTGGCTGCGGTCGAAGGGCTGGTCGGTTTGGGCGAGCTCGCGGTTCCCGCAATTTTGGAACAGCTCGACGGCTACAACTACGGCGCCCGTGCCTGGGGAATTCGTGCCTTAGCCGCAATTGGCGACCCGCGCGGCTTGGATATTTTGACCGAGGCGGCGAAGAACGATTTTGCCCTGAGCGTGCGCCGGGCCGCCGCGAGGGGATTGGGAAATATTCTCTGGGATCGCTTGGAGGCGACCCCACGGGAGCAAGAGCGAGAACGAGTCCATCACTGTTTGATCCAGGTCACGGAGGATCCGGAATGGGTGGTGCGTTATGCGGCGGTGGTCGGAATCGAGGGACTGGTGAAAAATGGGCGATCGCCCGAACCGAGTTGGGTTCCTCAAAGTTTGGCTCGCTTGGAACGCTTATCGAGTGAGGATGAGGTTTTAGTAGTGCGCGCTCGGGCGCTTTTGGCCTGTCAAAATTTACAAACGGGCGTCACGGCTGGGGTGAATTAAACGATCGAAAGTAGAAAACGATTGAATGATTAAAGTTATGGGAAATTCGAGAATAAAACATATCGTAATGTGGCGCTTGCACGAGTCTGCGGAAGGGGCTTCTAAGGCAGAAAATGCTTTAACAATGAAGAAAATGCTCGAAGGGTTGAAAGGCACGATCGCGGAAATCGAGGCGATCGAGGTCGGCATCAATGCGATCGCCTCTCCCGCCAGTTACGATGTGGTTTTATCTTCTGAATTTGCCAGTATGGAAGCACTCGATCGCTATCAAAAACATCCAGAACATCAAAAATGTAAGGATTTTATTGTCAAAGTGGTCGGCGATCGCGCGGTGGTCGATTATGAAGTCGATTCGTGAGGGTTTCAATGGGTTAAAAATTTAAAAGTCATGGTTTTTTGATGAAATCTAGGTGTAATTCCTAGATTTTTTAATTTATAAATAAAAAAGATATTGACCTAGATGCGATCGCCTGCCCTTGCGCTTCTCAATGCTCCTAAAACAAGCAATATGGCCGAACGACGGATCTTATAAATTTCTCGAAACGATGAGCAAATACGACAAGATTTTTAATGCTTATGCCAAATCTTCGGAAAAACTCACCCCAGTTGAGGGCTTATTTGCGATCGCCTTAATTGTGGTTTATGCCGATGGGGAGATGTCGGCGAAAGAATTAGAGTTATTTCGAGATATTTTAGCCAGTGGTTCGGTCAAAGGCTATTCGCAAGCCGATTTCCGGGTCGTCTCCGGAAAAATCGATACGATTTGGGATTTACAGGGAACGGGGGCGCTGCTGAATGCGGCGATCGAGGCATTACCGACGGATATGAGAGAAGATGCGTATACCGTGGCGGTGGCTTTTGCGATCGCCGACGGTCGAGTTACGAAGGAAGAGTCGGAATATTTGGAAAAATTAGCACGAGCTTTGGAAATTCCCGAGGCGAAAGCGGAGCAAATCGTTGCCGAAGAATGGAACAACTTCAATTCGCCGTAATGCAAGTGTTCGACTGCGGATTTGTGAAGCAGGGGCGATCGCGCAAGAGTGTACTCCTTATCCAATCAAAATCAAAATCAGACAAGTAGGGGCAAACAGCCGTTCGCCCCTACAACATCTATTGAAACAGAATTGAAAAAAACAAAATGGGGATTTGTCGCCTAAATTGTGGCCACGTCGAGCAATCTAACTCGCCATACTATCTATGCTCAACGGAACCATTTCGCCGTGTACGGTCAGTCCTAACAACATCGGCTCTTGCGGTCGGATAGTTTTGCCTGTAATCACGCAACGTTCCTCTCGTTGGGCTGTCGCTTCGAGGCTGGCGCGGATATCGGACGGTGAAAACGAGGGTCGATAATGACCGGATTTCTGCTGGACGTAATTCCAAAGGACATCGCGAATGAGGGCTTGGTAGCCCCGATCGCCTGCAATGGCTTTGAGATTGTCTTTTAGCTCTCTCTCCAAGCGGATGCTGGTGACTTCCATTTCGGTGGTCGGAGTTCGAGTAATTGCGGGCATAATTTTTTCCTCAAATGGGTAGACATCTCTGTAATATCAGTGTAGTATGTTTACTGTAGATTTCAAGTCATTCCCTTCAAAACTTTTTACTGTGAAGCTTTCAACCGCCCTCTCTATGCAACGATATCTCGCCGACGCCTTTGACTGGAGTATCGACCTCGCGCGCCGAGTCGATGCCGTCGTGGCGATCGCCAGAGATGGTTTTGCGAGTGGGTGTGATTCCTGCGCAGATGTGCTAGAGATTGGAGAAGGTTTCGTATGTTTAGCCCCGGGGAACCCCGAGGGCAATGGTGATAGAACGGGTGTAAGAAGCGGGAGGTACGCCTCAACTTGATGTCGTACCTGGAATAGATAAAACAAAACCATAAACGGATTTTGTGGCCCCCGCTTCCTCCAGCATGAGAAGTGGGGGTCATTTAATAAGGAGTTCAGCCGTGACGAGCAGCATAACTGACGTATTGACACATGCGGTGGTAGTTTTCTCTAAAAACTACCTGCCGATCGCGCGAGTGAACGTTAAACGGGCGATCGTGCTGTTAATCGCCGGAAAGGCGGAACCCCTCGATTTGACGGGGGGTATGGCCGCCGCCACGACGGGGATGCCTTTGAGCAAAATTTACGAAGTCCGATCGCCCTCGACGATCTTGCAGGTTCCCGAACATATCCGCCTCACGGTCAGTGGTACCGAACGGATGTGGAAAGTACCGCCCGTCAACCGCCGGGAAGTGCTGCGACGCGATCGCCATAGCTGCCAATACTGCGGCAGTACGAAACACTTGACTCTCGATCACGTCATCCCTAAATCAAAAGGGGGCGCCCATAGTTGGGATAACGTCGTCGCAGCTTGCAGTGCGTGTAACGGTCGGAAAGGCGATCGCACGCCCCAGCAAGCGGGGATGCCGCTCACAAGCAAGCCAAAGGCACCGATGCATCCCGCGATCGCATTTGCTGAAGAATTTTGGAATGATTTTCAGGTCTAAAGGGGAAAAATAGTTCGGTTCTCAGAAATTAACTGAACCCAACCCGCAGGTAGCGGCAATAAAAAGAGGGTTCCACCGCTCTTTATACTCCTCTCACCGCCTACCTCGACCCCTGTGGATCTCAAGCCCCATCGGGCAGGGCTGCGCTGACAGCCAACGAACGAGAATACTCAAAACCACGGGAGAATAACCGGGAATGTTGAAGTTCACGTACACCGAAAACGGCTTTAACTTGGAGCGTTTGGCGTCCTCCGTCGATGAGTTAGTCGCCCGGCGAGTCGTTTTGGCGATGCGCGTCGGCGAAGGAATCGTCGTCGAACCGACGAGTGCATCGTTTCTGCTCCCTGCAGACCTACCGGGGCTTAAGGGTTTGGAAACTCAAGCGCGGCGGGATCGAAATGAGGCGATCGCCCTGTGTATCGCCGACGCGGACTACGTGGAAGTGAGCTTGCACGGAACGTGGATCGCGGCAAACTCGGAAACCGCAGAAGGTGTTTTCGTGACCGCTATCGGCGAACTGAGCGAATTCTACCTGATCGACCTGTGGGAGCAAGCCCAAACCAAAATTTCGTTACTCGAAGAAGTCGATTGATTGAAATCGATCGATTGCAGCCGATTCCTTGAAGGAGGGGCGATCGTATTTTAGGCGATCGCCCCTTCCTATGATTGGCAATTTTTTAGCTTTCACGATTAGAACACAATCCACCTCGGGTACTTTCAACTACTTCTAAATTCAAACAACCCGAATATTCCATCGCCGGACTATTCGACGGTTTAAACACAACTAAAGCCATATTTCCAGGCGGATCGATTTCCACAACTTGCAAGTAGCCTTCGACAAAACGAACTGATTGAATGCTGCTCAAACTATAGGTTGAAAAATCGCGATCGGGCAGGGGTTCCGGTCCGGGTATACTCCCTCGATAAATCGCATATCCTCCCGGTTGCGGGTCGATAATAAACACCGCACTCGTGGTGGTCGCCGCATAGTAATTGAGCATGACACCGACGGCAATATTACCTGTTTGTGGATCGACACTGTAATCGACAATGCGATCGCCGCTCATTTCTCGTGCTTTTATCGTTCCCGTTTCCGGATCCGGTGCATCCATCACGAACACATTCATTTCACTCGCATCAATCGTGAACGTTTCGCCGCCCCATTGCGCTTGTAATTGTTTGCTATTCGAGATAATTTCAACCCGAGGAAAGGTTTCAGCCGCTTGGGGAGAATTGCGCCAAATTTGGGTAAATGGCGAACCGTCTTCTAATAAAGCGGGGCGATCGGATTCGATCTGTTGCTGCAATATTTCTAAGGCATGTTTTTGATGGGGAAGTCCTTCGTAATAGGTGGCGATGTCAATTAGAGAAATGCTCATATTAATCCTTTGAAATTCATGAAATAATCCAGTGCAAGAAGGTGGGCAGAATGCCCGTCACACCGAAAATTTCGATCGTGGTTTTAGCCAAATCGCTAGCTTGACTCATGTAGTTTAAAAATCTAACAGCTTATGAATGGTTATTCTGCTACTTTTTTAGCCATTAATGTTTTCATTTGTGCTTTAAAACTTTCTAGTTGTTCTGGTGTCGCTTGGGTTTGTTGCCAACTCGATCGCTGCATGAGGCGATCGCACCATGCTTTGAGATTTGAATAGCTATCTAATGAAAATCCCAAGAACGGTAAAACCCCGATCGCCGTCCCTGCAACAATATCGGCAAGAGTGAGGCGATCGTCGATAAAATAAGATTGTTCGCCTAACTTTTCGGCGAAAAACTCTAAAACTTTACCGACTTTTTGCTGACTCTCTTCTAGCTTTTTAACTTCGGGTTCGCCAAATCCCATACCTTTCATGATTAACGGATTCATCGCCGTTAATAGTTCGTTTAGCGTCACCATCTGCACCATTTTAACAAGTCCTAGCGATCGCGCATCTGTCGGAAGTAAGGGATTGTCTGGATATTTCGCTTCGAGATAATCGAGAATTGCGAAAGATTCAATCACTGAAAATCCATTATCCTCCAACACCGGGATATGGTGAAAAGGATTGAGGGCTAAAAAACTCGGTTCGAATTGATCGCCATTGAGTTTAAGTTCAATTCCTTCAAATTCGATATTTTTTTCTAATAAAGCAATCCACACTCGTCGAGAATTTATCGAAATCTGGTGGTAGTAAAATTTAAGCATTGAAAATTATCCTCAGCGAAGAAATTAAACAAAGCGAGAACTACTCGATCGGTAACTCGCTATTTGATGCAAATTGATGCGAACATCGGTAAAAGGGAAGCCTTACGATCGATCTCCTTCAATTCCATCCCCTTGAGACCGATTTAAAGCTAAGCTTAGCAAATCTTTGGCATCAGTTGCGATTTCCTAGCTAAAATATGAATTGTTTATTCACATTCAGGCTATGTTCGCAATTTTTTTTCGTCAATATTCTCGTCAAATGAGCGTGGGCGCGATCGCCTTATCTCTATCTTTAGGAGGATGTCAATTAAGCGATTTTACCGTATCGCCAGCAACGGAAAGCCCCACCCCAGAAGCTCCACCCTCCCCGACGACCTACGATAATTTTGTTGATTGGTGCCAAAATAAAGAAAATCTTTCCGAACCCCTCAGACAAACGGTAGATTTATTATTAGAAAATATCCAAGCCAATCAATGCGAGCTAGCTCAATTGGAACTGCTGCAACTCTCCGAACTAGACTTGCGCGGAACCCAGATTGTAGACCTCAAACCCCTTGCGTCTCTGAGGAATTTAACGAAGCTTTCCCTACGTAGCAACCAAATTACCGACCTCGAACCTTTACGCTCTTTAACTTCTTTGGTCGAACTGGATTTAGGCAGTAATAAAATTACCGATCTCGAACCGCTTGCTAATTTAACCAACCTGAAGAGTTTGTCTCTTTTTAATAATCAAATTAGCGATTTAACTCCCCTTTCAGGTTTAACCAACTTACAAAATTTGACCCTATTTAACAATCAGGTTACCGATTTAACTGCATTATCGGGGTTAAATAATCTCAGTCAGCTCGATTTAGGGAACAATCAAATTACTAATTTGGAAGCTCTGTCTACGCTCGTTAATCTAACAGCTTTAAATTTAGAAACGAATCAAATTATTACGGTAGAACCGTTGGCTTCCCTGCGTTCTTTGACCGAACTCGACCTCGGCAGCAATCAGATTGTGGATGTCGATTCGTTGGCGGCAATCTCAACTCTAAAAATCCTTCATTTGGGAAGTAATCAAATTATAGATATTGCCAAACTTTCAAGCCTAAATTCTTTGACAGAGCTGGATTTAAGCGGTAACACGATCGCCGATATCGGCGCGATCGCCCCTCTTCAATCTTTAACAAAGCTCAATCTCAATACTAATGCGATTAATAGCATAGATCCGTTAGCGAACCTGACATATTTGAGCGATTTAAGTTTAGAAAACAATCAAATTACCGAAATTGCGCCTCTGGCGAAATTGACAGCACTCGAAACGCTCAAGTTAACTAAAAATCAAATAACTACGGTGGAGGCGATCGCGCCGTTAACGAATCTAAAACAACTCGATCTCAGTGACAATCAAATAACGGCGATCGCGCCTTTAGCAAAACTTACCGATCTCGAAGAATTATCCTTAGTTGCTAATAAAATTAGCAAGATTGAGCCATTGGCGAGCTTAACTCAGCTCAAAATTCTCAACCTCAATGGAAATCAGATCGAGACAGTCGAACCTCTGGCGGGTTTAACTCAGCTCAAAACGTTGAATCTCAAAGACAATCAGATCGAGAATGTCAAACCCTTGGCGTCTTTGACGAACTTAAACGAACTCGTTTTAGAAAACAACCAGATCGCTGAAATTCAGTCCCTCTCTCCCCTCAAGTCTCTCACCGGACTCTTTTTAGGTGGTAATGCGATCGCCGAAAAAACCTGTCCGGTCGAACCCGCCTCGATCTGCTCGTTTTAATCCGGGCTAGCAACCCTCCCTCTGCGTACTACACGATCGCCTTTCCCGGAATTGGCGATCGGGGGATGGCGCTCGTGCATACTACAATTTCTAAAAATACTACAATCCTCATAACCTTTATCTAGCAAGGATTTTGAGCATTGCTAGGCGATCGCCTATCGAAATTTTCTCAAAAATCTCGGCCAGACCCCTTGACACGCATGTAGTACGTATGTAGTATGTAAGTGTGGCGGACGGGAAAAGCGCTCTGACGCAACGCCCCATCGCCCAACTTAGAACCTTGACAACTGAATAAATTCAATCATGACCTATTGGAAAGAATTCACAAAACAGGCAGATTGATGCGGGGAAAATCATTCCCTCGAATCATTCTCTCCGGTCAACTGCCTGGGGTGAATTCAACTGGAGAAACGTGGAACAACTATCTACAAAACTCCAATAAATGGGGGTGTAACTCAGATGTGTAGAGTGCTTGTCTGTCGAACAAGAAGTCGCGGGTTCGAGTCCCGTCATCCCCGTTCGATAGTCCCGTAGGCGAACGAATAAGCCGTCAGCCCCTCAAGCTGGAGATGCGGGTTTAAATCCCGTCGGGACTTCCAATTTTTTACTATTCAGGAGTAGAAAGCTCATCTCAGCCTTTTCGTGTCGATTTCATCGATGAAAAGGTCGTGCGGGGATGGTGTAACAGGCAAACATCTCGGTCTCCAAAACCGAAGATTCTGAGTTCGACTCTCAGTCCCCGTGTGTCATAAGGTGCCGTAGGCAAATTGGTAAAGCCCCCGATCTTTCAAGTCGGCGTTTGCGGGTTCAAATCCCGTCGGCACTGTTTTAATCTCTGTTTAAATAAATTTTTCAAAATGATTTTAATAAGCTTTTAAAAAGAGTGTCAATTTTTGGGTCGGTATCCAAATTGGTGACGGAGCTTGACTGTAAATCAAGTGCTTTTATGCTAAACGTGGGGGTTCGAGTCCCTCCCGACCCTTTGGGGAGAAGTGGCCGAGGGGTTGAAGGCGCTTTCCTGCTAAGAAAGAACGGTTTTAAACAGCCGTCGAGGGTTCAAATCCCTCCTTCTCCGTTTTAATTTTGTTTTAATTTTGTTTTGATTTTGTTTTAATTTTGTTTTGATTTTTCATATTTCCCCCGGTAGCTCAGTTGGTAGTAGCGCCTGTTTGAAGAACAGGAGGTCGTCGGTTCGATTCCGACTTGGGGGGCTGTTGATGCCGGATGGACGATGGGTAAGTCGCCGTGACTCTGAATCACGGAGAGGTTGGTTCGATCCCAACTCCGGCAGTGATTGGGGAGTAGGCGACGTTGGCAAAGCCACCCGACTTTGGATCGGGATCTCGCGGGTTCGATTCCTGCCTCCCCAGTTAGCTCACTAAATGAGTAATAATCGTACTCACATTGGGTGATTGGCAGAGCGGCTGATGCATCGGGCTTTTAACCCGATTTAGGTGGGTTCGACTCCTACATCACCCCCCTATTTTGCTCCTGTGGCGCAATTGGCAGACGCGACAGCCTTAAAATCTGTTTGTTTGCGGGTTCGAGTCCCGCCAGGAGTATCGCCGGGATGTAATTCAGTGGCCAGAAGCCTTGGTTTGGGGCCAAGGAGTCGTTGGTTCGAGTCCAACCATCCCGACTGTTTACCCCTGTGACGCAATTGGAAGACGTGACCGACTCAGACTCGGTAGTTTGCAGGTTCGAGTCCTGTCAGGGGTATGAGCTCTCGTGGCGGAAGTGGAAGACGCGCCAGACTAAGGATCTGGTTTTTTGCAGGTTCGAGTCCTGCCGGGAGTATTTTATATAGATGTAGGCGTTTTTGGAGTTGTGAGAATGAAGCGCGTTGCGATCGCCCAAGAAACAGTAAAAATCCTTGAAACAGGTCACTATTTTTATGAAGCTCGCCCGGTTGAAATTGCTCGGGAGTTAAGCGAATGCTTGGAAGGCACAAAATATTATCATCCATATTTTTTAGCTCAAATTGAACGAGAGATTTTAGCCAGATCTCCGAGTTTTTCGCAAACTCTTTTTGAACTCAAAAATGAGACAACTTTGATGGGAGCGGAGCGATTGGCGCGATCGCAAAATTTTGAAAAAATAGGCATTCTCAATTTCGCTTCCGCGAGAAATCCTGGGGGCGGCTTCCTCAACGGCGCTCAAGCTCAAGAGGAAAGTTTAGCTCGCAGTTCTGGTTTATATAAAAGTTTATTAAAGGCTCAAGACTATTATGATTTTCATCGGTCTTATCGATCGCTTTTGTATTCCAATCGAATGGTTTATTCTCCCGGTTGTCCCGTGTTCCGAAAAGATGACGGAACACTGTTGGCGCAACCTTATCGAGTTGATTTTATAACCAGTCCGGCTCCCAATGCAGGGGCGATCGCCCGACAACAACCGGAAGCCGTAGCACAAATTATTCCGGTATTGCGCGATCGCGCCTCCAAAGTGTTGAGTTTGGCCGCTTACCATCACTGTGATGCTTTAGTATTGGGGGCGTGGGGCTGTGGGGTGTTCCGCAACGATCCGGCGATCGTCGCCCAAATTTTCGCCGATTTTCTCTTATCCAGAACTCGATTTTGGGGCAGGTTTAAAATTTGTTTTCAGTCTTAGATTCGAGTAAAAATCGAAAAATTTATCGAGAGTTTGAAAAGGCATTTTCAAAGAATTTACAGTAACTTTTCGCTCCAATTCCACGATCTTAAGGGTAAAACTGGATCTAAAACTTGGGTTAAATTCAAAGGTAAAATAAACCATAAAACAAGCGAATATGGTGTAGCGGTAGCATGAGAGCCTTCCAAGCTCTGGGGACGAGTTCAAATCTCGTTATTCGCTCTTTTTTTATCCAGCTATTTCTCTGCGGGTGTTTTCTCTGCGGGTGTGATGTAGTGGTAGCATCAAAGCTTGCCAAGTTTTGCGCGCGAGTTCGAGTCTCGCCACTCGCTTTTTAGTCCTGTAGCTCAACGGTAGAGTGCTTGCCTTACAAGCAAGATGTTATCGGTTCAAATCCGATCGGGACTATTGATTAAAGGGAGTATAACTCAAGGGAATAGAGTCCCGATCTTCTAAATCGGTTCGTGTAGGTTCGAGTCCTACCACTCCCGTTTTTAAAATCACACAGGAGGTGTACTTTCACTGTTTTTAATTAACTGCCAAAACCGCGATCGCACCGTAGCGTGACCCAACTTTTGGAGCTTACATACTGAGTACGAGAGGAACGGTAACACTGTTAGATACAGTGGGCGCGTGAGAACGAGGAGTGCGAAGAACCCGACAGGTGGGCCTAGAGGTAGCCATCCTTTAAAGAGTGTGTAAAAACTCATCGGCGGAGTCCCTCTAGTAACTGAGAGAGCGCACAACGCTCCCCTAACTTGCACGCTACGGGCGATTGCCTTTAACCCATCGGCGATCGTTAAAAGTATAATTTGGGGTCATAGCTCAACGGGCTAGAGCGCCTGCCTTGCAAGCAGGAGGTTATGGGTTCGAGTCCCATTGATTCCATCTGGTGTCTGAAGTCAAAGCGGTCGAGACGCTGGTTTGTGGAACCAGTCCTAGCGGGTTCGAGTCCCGTCAGACACCCCTAATGGAAGATGCCGCTAAATGGTTGGCAACTGGTCTTGAAAACCAGGGTACGGGTCACCGTAGGGGTTCGATTCCTCCATCTTCCTTGAACCACCGAAGGCCGAAAAGTGAGGCACCGTGCTGATAACGCGGGGATAGGAGGGGCAGTACCTCCTCGGTGGATTGCCCTCTGCCAGGGGATTTGGCACTGACGCTACGAACGTCGGTTGTGGTGGTTCGACTCCATCCAGAGGGGCTATTCCTCGGTAGCTCAATGGTAGAGCGTCCGGCTGTTAACCGGAGGGTTCTTGGTTCGAGTCCAAGCCGGGGAGTTTTAGATTAGAGATTCGATCTAATTTTCGATCTTTGTACGTAGTATTTTTAAAGATGTTTTTCAAAAAAAGTCTATTTTTTGCCTTATGATTTTAGTGATTAGAATTTAAAGAAATTTGTTGTTTGAATTATGTCTATCGAGTCTCATTACGGTTCGCTTTGTGCCGAGTATTATGATTTAACTAAACCGATCGCCCGACCTTATCCCGATATTGCTTATTACTGTAAGCAATTATCAAAAATTGACTCGGAAATTGGCAGTCGAATTCTGGAAGTTGCGGTCGGAACGGGACGATTACTCGTACCTTTGTTAGAAGCAGGATTGAATGTAGAAGGACTCGATAATTCGCCAGAAATGTTGGACTACTGCAGGAAAAATTGCCAAAATCGCGGCTTAAATCCGGTTCTCCATCAAGGAGATATGGTCAATTTTCAACTCACGGGAAAATTTAAGGCGATTGTTGTTGCCTGGGGATCGTTTATGCTGGTGGAAACGCGATCGCGCGCTATTTCTGCTTTAGAAACATTTGCCAAGCATTTAGAATCGGGAGGGCAACTATTCATCGATTTAGAAATACCGATTGAAGATTTTAAAACTAACGGACAAATTCAACAACTTCCTCCTGTAAATTGTCCTGATGATTCTATTATTCTTTTACAAAAAACATCTCAAGTCGATCCGATCGCCCAACTCAATTTAATAATGCTACGTTATGAAAAATGGAAGAATGGACAATTGATACAAACGGAATTACAGCGTTTTCCTTTACATTGGTTTGGGGTTGATGAGTTTGTGATGTTATTGCAAAAAATGGGATATCGGAAGATTCAAGTTTGTGCAAACTATCGAGAAGACCAAAAGCCCAGTCATTACAACGATGAGTTATGCTTTAAAGCAGAGATTTAGAAAAGAGGGCAATTGAATATAGCCATTTTCAATTCTATAGGCGACAAAATGGAGTAAATTGCTATTCTTTTACGATTCTAACTAATTGAGGATCGATCTAGAATATTAGAGCGATCGACAAGTTTGACAGTCAATTTATATTTAAAGGCAAAGGATCGAGTTTTATTTTGTTATTGTTAAATTCAAAATCATGTCAAATTATTTCTCCCGATCTTATCACGATCGCACGGATTTAGAGGCGATCGCCCCGCTACTAGAACACTGTAAAATAGTCGATCCTGACGATGAATGGCCTTCGATTAATGATATTTTGCTACAATTCGATCGTCCCGCAGTGGACAAAGCTCGTGATGTGAGATTATGGGAAACCGCAACTGGAGAGGCGATCGCCGTTGCTGGAATTATGTTAGATAACTTTCTCTGGTTTCGTATTCACCCAGATTATCGCAGTGAAGCTTTACATCGGGCGATTTTAGAGTGGGGAGAAGCGAGAATGAGCGAAATTGCCCGAAAAATTGGCGAAAATAAGGAATTAATTGTCGGGACGATCGCCGAAAACCACCGACGAATCGCTATTTTACAAAGTTGTGGCTTTACGATCGCGCGCTATTTTCTCACAATGGTGCGATCGCTCGCCGAGGCGATCGCCGAACCGCAACTCCCCGAGGGGTTTACCCTGCGTGCGCCGAACGGGGAAACGGACGCCGAAACATGGGTTACTTTGTTTAACGAAACGTTCCGCGAGCATTGGAACTATCACCCAGAAACGCTAGAGAATTACCGACAAAAGTTAAAAAATCCAGAGTTTCGCACTTCCTTATCGCGATTGGCGATCGCCCCAAATGGCGAAATGGCGGCTTTTTGTGACACTTACATCACCGCCGAGGGACTCGGTTGGCTCAATCCCATCGGAACTGCACCGAATTATCGCAAACGGGGTTTAGCTCGTGCCGTATTACATGCCGTATTACAAGAATTGAAAGCCGCAGGCATCGAGACGGCGTTGCTTTACGTCGATGCGGACAATTTATCCGGTGCGGTGCGCCTGTACGAATCAGTGGGCTTTCGTACCATCAATACCCAGATTGCTTACAGCAAAATAGTTATCGAATCACTAAAATAACTCCTATTTTTCAAGGCTCGTCCTGTTCGATGCACCCACCTATTTTGAGGGGCTGAAAAAATTTTTTCCAACCCCTTGACAATTGTGTAGTATTTTTGTAGTATTTAAATATGGAAAGGAAAAAAAACAGCCAAACTAAAGGCGTTATCTTTGTCCCAGAGAACCTTGACAATGGAATAAAAACGCGAATTTTTACAACATTTGTTTGCGGATTCTTTAAAGAGAATTCAACTCATCATGGTGCTAATCTATACGCACTTATTCGATCGCCCTATCTGGCCAAAAGCTCAAAAGCGTGAGGCCACAACTGACACAACTGAGACGACATTATCTAACTTGAGCGTCCCAGAAATTGAACCTCGCGATCGCTCCGTAGAGCGCGAACTCACTCTCGCCAAATACACCACGGAAACGATCGCGCGTGGAACTGAGTTACACCTATTAGAACGGCGTTTTATTCTGTAGAAAGTTAGCCATTCGATCTCTTAAATTCGATCGATGGCACTTTCACCAACAGGCGATCGCCATTCCCGGACGCGAACGACAATCCAGTTCAGTGAGGAGGTGCCAAAATGATTCACATTCGCTTTGAAGGGCGTTCCTACGATCTTGAAGAAACTGACTTGGGAATTAGCGATCGCACCGACAATCACGAGATTTTCGATCGCCTCGCCCGCCATTTTGAAGTCAAACGCGATCGCTTCGATCGCTACGTCATCGACCGCCGACCTTCCGGAGACTATATCGTCCGTCCGGAGGCCGTTTACGGCTAGTTTTAAACACATTTAATCAAAAAATTGAAGCTTTGGAAACTTCCGCGCCCCGACCGATAAAGCTTACATCCATAACTGATTTATCCTCAGTTTGTAGGTTCGACTCCTACCACCTCCGCCTCGGAGGTGTCGCTCATCGGTAAGAGCAACAATACTAACGCTTTATTAACTCGCGCGGGAGTCCATCCAATCCCCTTAAAAAAGCACTTCGCGCCCCGACTGAAAAAGCTTACATACTCGCTCAGTGGTAGAGCATTACCCTGTAAAGGTAACGGTCGCGGGTTCAAATCCCGCGTATGTGACTCCGGCTTTTTTGACTTGCGCGAAGTGCTTTCTCCCCGAAATGAAAAGCGCGCAGTATCATAAGAGATCGTGACAGCCAAAAATTCATTGAGGGGAGCATTCAATTTATGGCACGCAAACCGATTCAAACGGCATTTTATACCTTAGTTGTCGTTCGTTCCGGCGATCGCTTTCTACTCGTGCAAGAGTGCAAGCACAATCAACAGTGGTACTTTCCCGCCGGACGAGTCGAAGCGGGAGAAACCTTCGTCGAAGCGGCGCGACGAGAAGCCCTCGAAGAAGCAGGAATTCCGATTATTATTGACGGTATCTTGAGGATGGAACATACGCCCCTCGGAAATAACGCCCGAGTTCGTATGATTTTTGTCGCCCGTCCCGAGGACGATACACCTCCGAAAACCGTACCCGACAATCAATCGTTAGGAGCAAGTTGGTTTTCTTGGAAAGATTTAGAAAAATTGTCATTGCGATCGCCCCACGTTAAAGAAATCCTCAATTATTTAGCCCACGGCGGTCGGATTTATCCTCTCAATTTAATTAGCTTTGAAGGCGCGCCCTATAAAATTTGAGTTTTTCGATTTTATCTTAAATTCTGATTGAATCTTTTTCCCTTCGCGCCCTAATCCAGAAAGCTTACATACTTGCCTAATTGGTAAAGGCGCTTGACTCATAATCAAGTTAACTCCTTAACTGGAGTTTTGCGGGTTCAAATCCCGTGTGTGAACCAACAGCTTTCTCAACTTGCGCGAAGGGATTTTTAGATTTTAGATTGAGAGAAGCCTCACTTTATTGCGGGTAAGATGCCCGCACCATAGCTTTGTGAGCTATTCTTTTCTGAGTCTGAAGTTTTTCTACAAAATCATGCAGTTGTCGCCGCGCCCCAACCGGAAAGGCTTACATACTCCTCCAAACTAAAGGTGTGCTTTGGAGAAAGCGCTGCAAGCCCGAACCTCAATAGCGGGTCGATGCCTTCCTCACTCGTGCGGCACAGTTTTTTGAAAGTGCGATATTTAGTATTGTTTTACCGAATCGCGCGCGACACCTGCATCGGTTAGCCGTGCTTTCGATCCCCAATTGGAGGTAAAACCGATGGATGCAGCAGAACGCGACTTGCGCTTAGAAATGCTCAATAGCTTGCTGACGACTCCCCACCGCAAGCTCGAAGATGTGGCGGAAATTCACGCCATCATGCTCGAACTCGACCCGATTTTTTACGGTCACTTGGGCGTTTGGTATCAAAAACAAGGGGACGTGCGCGATCATAAAGAAGTCTTTGTCGCTCACTTGCTGACGAGTCCACTTCCGGAACACCGAGAAGCGGGGTTCGTGATGCTGCGGGAGTTCGCGCCGTACCAAGTGGGGCGGATTGTGGACTTTATGAAACGCCATCGCGGGAAAGTACCGCGTTGCGCGCGCACGGCGGTTACTCGTTATTTGCGCGATCGCGAGAAAAATACCCAATTTTTCGATCGCGCCGCCTTGCGGGGTCGCAAAGCACTCAAGCACCTGTATGCTACCTTGCACGTGCGTCCGAGCGATCGCGCCAACGCGATTCTGTTCAAAGATAAGCCGCCGGAAGACAGCCTCGCGTACTTGGTCAAACGACTGGCAAAAGCCGAAACCCCCGCCGACCAAGCCGCTCTGATTGTCGAACATCAAATCCCGTACCCGATCGCCGTCGGGGCGGTCAAACAACTGACCCCGACCGTTTTGGTAGCACTGATTAATGCTATGACGCCGCAAGAGGTCATCAACAACCTCAAATCCCTGAAACAACGGGGAGCGATGGATTGCGTGCAGGTGAAGGCGTTAATCGACGAAAAGCTGCAAAAAGCACAAACGAGCGATCGCGTCTCCGCCTACAAAGCGCGGGTCGCCGCCGAAGTCGCCGGAGTCGATCGCTCCACGACCGCCCAGCTAGAGCGCGTCACCGACGAACAAGTGAAAAAACGCGGCAAAATCAGCCAATCCACCGCGTTACTCGTCGATAAATCCGGTTCCATGCACCAAGCACTGGAAGTGGGTAAGCGCCTCGCCGCCCTCATTTCCGGGATTACCGATGCCGACTTGTTCGTTTATGCGTTCGATACCATGCCCTACGAAATCAAAGCCCGGGGCAAAGAGTTGAGCGATTGGGAACGGGCGTTCCAACACCTGCACGCCGGAGGGGGAACCAGTATCGGTTGTGCGGTGGAAGCGATGCGTGCTAAGAAGCAAAGCGTCGAGCAAATTATTTTGGTGACCGACGAAGGGGAAAATAATGCGCCATATTTCACAAGTACCTATCAGTCTTACTGCCGTGAATTTGGAGTGATGCCGAATGTAACGATTGTTAAAGTCGGCTACGCTTACGATTGGCTCGAAACTCAAGGAAAGCAAAAGCAAATTCCGATCGAGACGGTGACGTTTAATGGCGATTATTATTCGTTGCCGAATGTCGTTCCCCTTCTGTCTCGCCCGTCGCGCCTGGAATTGTTGATGGAAATTCTCGACAGTCCCCTCCCGGTGCGTGACGACCAGTAGGCTGTAGATCTGCCAAACAGCGAACGGACTGGAGTCAATATTGACTCCAGTTTTTTTTTGCTTATTTTTGAATTATTTTTGAATAATATATATATAGCAGTCCTAAATCAGTTAAATCTGAGATCGACCCGGGAAAGTTACCAAATTCTTGTAAGGAGACGGCAATGCCGCGTCCCGACAACCGATGAATGTTACAACAACATTGAGGATCGCTATAGCAGTTCTAAATCCGTTGAAGTTGAATTTTAGATCGAGTTTGGAATGTTGCCAAACCCCGGTAGGGGGCCGATGCTATTGACTGTTTTCGGAAGATTGGCTTTAGGATGCCAATGTTGGCTAGTGCGGCGATCGCTCGCCATTGAAACCGTGAAATTACCGATCGGGAGAATCGTGCTGTGGGGATTCCTGCTGGTTGTGAGCTGGGCGATCGTGGCGATCCCGGCAGGGTCGGGCGATCGCCCGCAACCCTTTTCCTGTGTGGGAACGGAGGTCACGACGATCGCGCCAGAAGCAACGCTTCCCTGGGATGACAGTTCCAGCTATTTATACAGAAAACTGCTCGATCGCCTCTTACCTGCGGGCGATCGCGAGGGAGAACTCTACCGACTCGATACACAGGAAGCGGCTAAAATCTTACGGGCGATCGCCGCCATCCACGGCGTGGAGAACCCCAACTCGGAGGAGACGACTTGCGATCGCCTCTCGGCCCGTCGGCGCAAATCCCTCGAACAAATCGATCCCGAAGCGGTCACCCTCTATCCGATCGTTTTGGCGGATCGATTAGAAGTCGTGGTCGGCTTTCCCGACGGACAGTTCGGACATTACACGATTGCAGTCTGCGCCCGGGAACTGAGCGATCTCGCCACCCAAATGCGCCAATCGTTACGGCGCACCTCCTTTGCGAACGAACGACTTCCCTTAGCGCAACAATTTTATCGCTGGTTGGTCGAACCGATCGCCACGGAATTAGACCGCTACACGATCGCGACTTTAGTGTTCGTTTTAGACGGTCCCTTGTGGAATTTACCGATCGCCGCCTTGCACGATGGGACGGGTTATCTCGTCGAGAAATACGCGATCGCCCTCGCCCCCTTGTTACGGGTGGTGGAACCGCGATCGCAGCCCCTCGAAGATTTCGAGGCCCTCGTCGGCGGACTCAGCCAAAGCCGAGCCGGATTTGCACCGCTACCGGGAGTCGAGCGCGAATTACACGCGATCGCCGCCTTGAGGCCCACTCGTCTGTTACTCGACGAGCGCTTTACCCGGGAACAATTGGTTTCTTCGTTGCAAGAGCGACCCTTTGAGATCGTCCACTTAGCCACCCACGGTCAATTTAGTTCCGACCCGCAACAGACGTTTATTTTGACCTGGGACGGTCCGGTCAACCTCAACGAGTTCGAGCGGTTGCTGCGATCGGGAACGGCGCGATCGATCGAACTGCTCGTCTTGAGTGCCTGTCAGACCGCCCAAGGGGACAAGCGGGCCGCGTTGGGTCTGGCGGGGATTGCCGTGCGTTCCGGAGCGCGATCGACCCTGGCGAGCTTGTGGCCCGTGCAGGATGCCTCCAGCGCTCAATTGATGATGTCGTTCTACCACGAGCTGATGCGATCGGGCGTCGGCAAAGCCCAAGCCTTGCGCCGTGCGCAACTGAGTTTATTACAACAGCCCCAATACAAACATCCGTTTTACTGGGCGGCTTTCGTGCTCGTCGGCTTGTGGATCTGAAATCCGAGGCGATCGCCTCCCCAAATCGTTGCAAAAATCAATAAAAATTAATATAAAAACAACCGTATTCCCGTAAAAATACGGTTGTCAAATCAATAGTTTTCTGAAATGAGACGAATTTTAAGGTTTCAGTCGGATAACCGAACGACTCCCCGAGATCCCCGAGTCCGTAAATCGCGATCTTTGGCAAGCGATACTTTTGGGGCAGATTTCGGATGACAGGAATAGCGCACAACGCCGACAATAGAGATATAAAATACCATAAAAAAAATTAGCTTTAAAAGCGAAGGAACCGAGAGGGTCTCGGAGTACCGAATGGGGGTCGGGAACGCTCGCTGAGGGGGAAAACTAGCAATACGGTACAAGTAAGACAGATTAGAGGGGTCAAACGCCTAAAGGCTTATCCCCCTTTCATGTTTCGTCGGTAAGACCTTTACGATCGTAGAGAAGCGGATCCTAAGTATTTCTATCGGGTCTGCATTCGTACAACCAGAATGAACGCCGTTTAAACGCAATCGACACTCAGGGCGGCGATCGCGCGTTAACAAACAGCGACTCGCATCGAATCGAGGCAGATTCTGGACTTTAGGGTGATTTCAAGATCGAACGGCGATCGCAATTCCCTTGCTGAATTGCTCGTTTTTGAGGTGCATCATATCATCAGAGGCAGATCTATCATGGCCAGGAACAGATCCGGACTGCGCAAGCGTGTCCTGTCAGCCCTCATGGGATTGGGGGCGATCGTTATTCCCCTGCAAGCTCGCGCCCAAGCTGCAGAGGTGGGAACAGACAGCCAAATTGCACGGGTGAATCCTGCCGATATCGAAATGTTAGTGAAATTCGAGGCCCCGGAAGGGGAAGGCGATCCCGAAGAAGACGGAACGGCAGGCGGAGCGACTCGCAGTCAACATCATTGCATCAGCCCGTCCCCAAGTTATCGAGAGCTGACTTTATTATTACCGATCGCGCAAAGCGGGCTGACCACCGCCCAACACCCCACCTTTTTCGTATACGTCCCGCCGACGACGGCGAGTCAAGCGGAATTCGTCCTGCGCGACGGCGACGGCGACGGGATATATCAAACGACCGTCAGTTTAGGAAACGCCCCGGGGATTCTCCGGATTGACCTGCCGGAGAGCTTGCCCGCCTTGGAATTCGGCCACCGATATCAGTGGTCGTTTGCCATGATTTGCCAGCCGAGCGATCGCCTGCAAGATTGGGTTGTCGATGGCTGGATCGAGCGCACGGAACTCGACCCCCAGCTCGCCAGTCAACTGGAGGGGGCGACCCCCCTCGAACGGGCTGCCGCTTACGGCAATGCGGGAATTTGGTACGACACCTTAAGCACGTTGGCGAGCTTGAGAACCGCACAACCGCACAGTGATGGACTGGCAAACACCTGGGAAAACCTGTTAAAGTCGGAAGCAGTCCAGTTAGGACAAATTGCCCGCGAACCTCTGCTAAGCTGTTGCACCTCAAATCCTTGAGAGGGGTTGGAGTTTTGAGGTCGGGGCTTCAAACCCGGTGCTGCCGACCCAGGCGACTTCAAAACTCAACACCGATTCATGATTGGGAATGCGATGGGCGACTTGTTCAAACGGCAAATCTGGGCGTGGAGGGGAGTTTGGATGACGGCGCCGATCGTGGCTACCCTGACGATCGCCTTGCGCTTGAGCGGCGTCTTGCAACTGCTGGAGTGGGCCGCCCTCGATCGCCTCTTCCGGATGCGACCCCCAGAACCGATCGACCCGCGCATTGCCATTGTCGAAATTACCGAGTCCGATATTCGCCAAGCCCAACAGTGGCCGATTTCCGACGCCGCCCTCACGGTTTTGTTAGAGAAAATCAAGAAACAACAGCCGCGCGCGATCGGACTGGATTTATATCGAGATTTACCCGTCGAACCGGGACACGCGCAGTTAGTCGAATTATTCGAGAATACGCCAAACTTGATCGGCATTGAAAAGGCGATCGGCGATAACTACGGCGCCGTCGTCGCCGCCCCGCCGAAGCTCAAAGAACTCGATCGCGTCGGCGCGGTGGATTTGCTCCTCGACGGCGACGGTAAAGTTCGGCGCGCTTTGCTCTCGGTCCGACCGAACAACCAAGGTCAAACCGTCTACACCCTCGGGGTGCGATTGGCGTTGATGTATTTGGAAGGAGAAGGGATCCAACTCGAAACCGTCGAAGGCGATCGCGAGAAAGTTCGCCTGGGAAAAGCCCTCTTCGATCGCTGGCAACCGAATTCCGGGGGCTACGTGCGCGCCAATACCGGAGGCTATCAAATTCTCTATAATTTTCGGAGCTTGGCTTGTCGCGGCAGAATCGAAGCCTGCGAGATCTTTTTAACCGTTTCGATGAACGATCTGCTAGAAGAGCGCATCCCTCGCGATTTACTGCGCGATCGCATCGTCTTGATCGGTTCGACCGCCCCGAGTCTCAAAGACCGCTTTTTTACCCCCTACAGTACCAACTACATCACCGCCTTACCCGGGGTGAAAATGCACGGCGACCTCGCCAGCCAGATTCTCAGTGCGGCCCTCGACGGACGCCCCTTGATTCGCACCTGGAACGAAGCCATCGAAAGTTTGTGGATTTTCGCCTGGGCGGCGATCGGCGCCACCTTAGCCTGGAGCTTGTTGCGACGGCGTTGGGAATTTCTCACCGTCGTATTTGCCGCTTGCGGACTCGTGGCGATCGCCTACTTCGCCTTTCTCCGAGGTTGGTGGATTCCCCTCGTCCCGCCCTTACTCTCCTTGGGCGGATCGTATATCTCGATCGTCAGTTATATCGCCTATACCGAACGCCGACGTTCCGAAGCCCAACTGCGCTATCACGCCCTCCACGACGCCCTCACCGGACTGCCGAACCGCTTTTGTTTCCTCGAACGCCTGCAAGAGGCGATCGCCCACAGTCAAGTCCACTGCGACTATCGCTTCGCCGTTCTCTTTCTCGATCTCGACCGCTTCAAACTCGTCAACGACGCCCTCGGTCACCGCACCGGAGACGAACTACTCGTCGCCCTCGGCGATCGCCTCCAAACTATCCTCGCCAGTCAAGATACGATCGCCCGTCTCGGCGGCGACGAATTTATTATTCTGCTCGACAACATCCACCAACTCGGCGACGCACTCGCGATCGTCGATCGCATCTACGAACAACTCCAACTCCCCTTCAACCTCAACAACGGCTATCAAGTCTATACCAGCGCCAGCATCGGGATTCTCATCAACGATGCCGACTACCAAGAACCCGAAGACTTCCTCGGCGCCGCCGACGTCGCCATGTATCGCGCCAAAGCCCGGGGCAAAGGATGCTACGAAATCTTCGACGCCAGTATGCAAGGGGACTTGAAGAAACTGCTGCAACTCGAAAACGACCTGCGCCACGGCATCGATCGCGCCGAATTCGTCCTCTACTACCAGCCGATTGTTTGCCTGAAAACCAATACCGTCACCGGATTTGAAGCCCTCGTGCGCTGGCAACATCCCGAACGCGGTTTTATCTCCCCCGCTCAATTTATTCCCGTCGCCGAAGAAACCGGACTGATCGTTCCCTTGGGGTGGTGGATCTTATACGCCGCCTGCGAGCAAATTGCTCGATGGCAAGCCCAATTTCCCGACGACGAACCCCTTAAAATTAGTGTCAATCTCTCGGGACGGCAATTTTTACAAGCCGATCTCGTCGAACAAATCGAACGGATTATCAAACAAACCGGACTGGCCACCCAAGGGTTAAAGTTAGAAATTACCGAAAGTGTCGTCATGCAAAATGCCGAAACGGCAGTCAAAATGCTCGAACGACTCAAAACCTTGGGAATTCAGTTAAGCGTCGATGATTTCGGGACGGGCTATTCCTCCTTAAGTTACCTGCGCCGTTTTCCCGTAGATACTTTGAAAATCGATCGCTCCTTCATCCACGAAATCGATACGAATTCCGAACAGTTGGAAATTGTCCGGACGATCGTGTTAATGGCCCATAGTTTGGGCATGGACGCGATCGCCGAAGGCGTGGAAAACGCGCGCCAGCTCAAAATTTTGCGCGATTTAGATTGCGATTACGTGCAAGGGTATTTATTCTCGAAACCTGTCAACAGCGAGATGGCGGAAACCTTTTTAATGCGAAAGTTAAACGCCTATTGACGGGAATCGGAAAAGAGATTTTAGATTTTATTGTGGTTTCAAATAAGAATGAGACACAATATCCCTGTAGAGGTGATTCGCGAATCACCTCTACAGGGTGTGGGTAAACTCACTCTTCAAGGCGCTGTAAATGCCAGAATCTGTCTCAATCTAAATTCAAATGACTATAGATTTTAGATTGAGGGAGGCGGGAAGAGGAAATTGGAAAACTGCTGATTTCTAGTTTTTGCCGCTTCCCGATTCCCGCTTCCCTCTTACCCGATCAACAATCCAAATCCGTAACCGCACCGAGACTACTCGACGAGACGAGTTTGGCATATTTCGCCAAAATCCCTTTACGGTAACGCGGTGTAGGAGGTTGCCAATTGGCGCGACGGCGTTCGAGTTCTTCCTCGGAAACGTTTAACTGTAACAGCCGTTGCTGGGCGTCGATCGTAATCGTATCCCCTTCTTCAACCAGGGCGATCGCGCCGCCCACCGCAGCTTCCGGCGCCACGTGACCGACCACCAAACCGTAAGTCCCGCCAGAGAAACGCCCGTCGGTGATCAAACCGACCGAATCCCCCAACCCGGCGCCGATAATCGCCGACGTGGGGGCGAGCATTTCGCGCATTCCCGGACCGCCTTTAGGTCCTTCGTAACGCACGACGACCACATCTCCGGCTTTAATTTTGCCGTCGAGAATGGCGGCGAGGCAGTCTTCCTCGGACTCGAAAACCTTCGCCGGCCCGGTGATTTGGGGTTTTTTGACCCCGCTAATTTTAGCGACGGCCCCTTCGCTGGCGAGGTTGCCTTTGAGGATGGCGAGGTGTCCTTGGGCGTACATCGGCTGATTCCAAGGACGGATAACCTCTTGACCTTGGGGGGGTTCCTCGGGAATGTCGGCGAGTAGTTCGGCGATCGTCTGTCCGGTGATGGTGAGGGCGTCGCCGTGCAGCAAGTCGTGGACGAGCAGCATTTTCATCACTTGGGGAATGCCCCCGGCTTGGTGCAGTTGGGTGGTGACGTAGCGACCGCTCGGTTTGAGGTCGCACAAGACCGGGACGCGCTGGCGGATGGTTTCAAAGTCGTCGAGGGTGAGTTCGACGCCGATCGCGTTGGCGATCGCCAGTAAGTGTAACACTGCATTGGTGGAACCGCCGACGGCCATAATCACGGAAATGGCGTTTTCAAACGCCTTGCGCGTCATGATTTGTCGCGGCAAAATCTGCTGGCGAATGGCTTCGACGAGGACGGCGGCAGACTGTTCGGCGCTGTCGGCTTTTTCTGCATCTTCCGCCGCCATGGTCGAGGAATACATCAAACTCATCCCCATGGCTTCGAGGGCGGAAGACATCGTATTAGCGGTGTACATCCCGCCACAAGATCCGGCGCCGGGACAGGCATTGCGTTCCACGGCGAGGAGTTCGTCGTCGTCAATCGTGCCCGCACTGCGCTGACCGACGGCCTCGAAAGCGCTGACGATCGTCAGGTCGCAGTTATTATAATGACCGGGTTTAATCGTGCCGCCGTAGACGAAAATCGCGGGAATGTTGAGGCGGGCGATCGCGATCGTCGCCCCCGGCATATTTTTATCGCAACCTCCGATCGCCAAGACTCCATCCATACTCTGACCGTTGCACACGGTTTCGATCGCGTCGGCAATCACTTCCCGGGAAACGAGGGAATATTTCATCCCTTCCGTTCCCATTGAAATCCCATCGCTAATCGTGATCGTTCCGAACATCTGGGGCATTCCCCCGGCATCGCGAACCCCCGTTTCTGCCCGTTTGGCGAGCAGATCGAGGCCCATATTACAGGGGGTGATGGTGCTGTAACCATTGGCAATGCCAACGATCGGTTTGTTAAAGTCCTCGTCTCCAAAACCGACCGCCCGTAGCATCGCCCGGTTGGGCGATCGCTGGACTCCTTGGGTGACGACGCGGCTTCTGAGGTTGTCAGGCATTCTTGATATCCGTGAAAGCGTTGAGAAGTTCAGGGGGGCGGGGTCGAACGGGATCCTGTCGTGGTACCTGCGGTCCCGAATCGTTCGTCCCTTTCTCGATTGTCTCAGAATCGACGACGATTTGAGCAGTGGGGGCGATCGCCGCGTCCAGAAGCGAGCGATCGCGGCGAGTTGCCAAGGGCGAGATCGCCCCAATCGGCCTCAATAGAGGACTTTTCCGGTCGAAGCGTAAAAAGATACATTAGAACCTAGCTATCGATAAAATTGCTTAGAGACACAGAGGCGGAGAACATGGATGCGAACGAATTACGCGAGCGTTACGGGCGAGGAGAACGAGATTTTCGCGAAATTAAGTTAATCGGTGCCAATTTAGAAGGAATTAACTTATGCGAGGTCAATCTCAGAAGCGCGGATTTACGACAGGCGAATTTAGTCGGCGCCAAGTTGACGGGCGCTAATCTCAGAGAAGCGAACCTTTCGTCGGCGTCCCTGACCGGGGCCGATTTACGCGAGGCGAATTTAATCAGTGCCAATTTGATGAAAGCCAACCTCGACGAGGCGAATTTAACTCAGGCGAATATGAGTCGGGCGATCTTAGAACGGGCCACGATGCAACGGGCGAAAATGATCGAGGCGATCGTCAGCGAAACCCGCTTGAGTTGGGCGAAACTCGTGGAAGCCAATCTCAGTCAGGCGAATATGAGTCGGGCGAATTTAAGTGAAGCGGATTTATCCCGGGCGCGTTTGGAAGAAGCGAATTTGACGATCGCCATTTTGACCCGGGCGACCCTGGAATCGGTCAACCTCACCAATGCAGTTCTCAACGGGGTCAATCTTTCTCAAGCCAATCTTAAAGGTTCGGATCTCAGTCGCGCTACGATGAGTAGCTCGAACCTGGCGGATGCCGATCTGAGTAATACCCAATTGCGCGGCACGAATATCAGTTGGACGACCCTGCGCGGAGTGAGTTTGCGCGGGGCGAGTTTGTATCGCGCCAATCTCGGCTGGTCGAATTTGAGTGGAGCCGATCTGAGTGAAGCGATCTTGATGGATACCAATTTATATCGAGCTAATTTGCGCGATGCGATTTTAACCGGGGCGGTGATGCCGGACGGAATGCCCTATCAGTAAGGAATTGGGAGTGGGGAATCTGGATTTCGGTTACCGATGTCCCGCTCCCCAATTCCCGCTTTATCAAGACTCGCGATCGCCCAAAATTTGCAGTCGCACCGTGCGATCGTCCGCTTCGCTCAAGTGAACTTCCACGACTTGTCCGGCGAGGCGATCGAGACAGCTCAACATCGATCGCAGGTGCGGCGTACTCGCCCCCGTATCCACGTAGAGGCGATCGGTTAAGCTCACTAAACGCCGCCATGTGTTATATAACTTGACCGCCGTTTGTTCTAACGCCGCCGCCTGTTTGACCATATCCGAGGCGGTACTGAGGAACCCGAGGCGCAAGGCTTCTTCGAGAGCCATTTCCACGTCGATGCTATTGCGCGAAATCGCCTGTACTTGAGCCGCCGCATCGAGATATTTCGATAAATTACGCGCGTCGGTGGTCAGTTGTTTGACCGTATCGACATCGGGATTAATCGAAGCTTCCTCGCGCATCGATGTTTGATGAGTTTCGGGCAGTTTTTCCATTTCCCGGGCCAGGGGAGCGAGATAGCGCGGCGGAATCGACCCCGAAGTCGCTTTTTCCTTGACTTCTTCCGGGAGTAAGTCCGAGGTCATGGCAGTCCATTCGTCGGAGAGTTGCCGGACTTCGCGCCGGGTGATGCGATCGCCCGTACTGGCCGCTTGCGAGACCATTTGCTGGACTTCCGGTGCCGATTTCGCCGTTTCGACAAAGGCGCGCTTGCTAAATTTATCGAATGTATCGGGATTGAGATAACCTTGCTCTAACAAAGCATCGGCACTATTGGCTAATTCAATTAAGGAATAGGCTTGACTTTTACTGATTTCCTGTTCCTTGAGCCATTTTAAAAACCCGGTGCCGCGTCCTTCGCCGCCCTTCTTCTCGCGATCGCGCACCGCCCGCAGAATCCTACCGCGCCAAATATCGGTTTGCAAGTCGAAATGGTCGCAGACCTTCCATGCATTCTCAATTTGCTGCTGGAACTCGTACTCCGGGATCTCCTCATCGCTGGGATCCGGAAGCTGAAAATTGAGGTCGGTGACGCTTTCAAGCGCAGCAGCGAGTGCTTCTGGGGATTCGGGTAATTCAGCCATGGAGAGCAACCACGATCGGGCGACAGCCGAATTATTATGGCACGATTCGGGAATGCTCGCAGGGGTTACGGGCGATCGCCCGTAACCCTCTTACTCGGAGGTTCCCACTTCTTCCCCAAATGGCCCTGGGAAGGCGATCGCCGACAGTCCCACCGACTCTAACACGCTCTTCCACAACTGACCCAAGCTCGGATCCTCCGGATGCTGGCGTCGCGCTGCGCTCAAAGTCGCGAGCAAATCGTACCAATACCCGTGACTGGCATACCACTGCACCCGTTCGACAGTGCTTTGTGCCGCCAACTCCCCCTGTTGTTCCGCGTTCAACGCCACGCGCTGCACCCATCCGACAAACACCGGATCGTTCGGGGTCGGCTTGGCGGCACAGCTCACCGACAAAAACCACTGATAATTTTTACCGACTTCTAAAGGGGCACTCGCCTCCGAAGGACGAAACCCGACCAACCCTCCCCCTTGGGGAACGGGAAAAGCGATCGCCTCGGAAGAGTCCCCCGTCTCATCTCGAAACAGCAAGCGGACTTGGGTAGCGGAGGTTTTAGGAAAATTAACAAACACTGTCGGGTGGGAAGCCAAAGTCAGTCCGTAATTGCGACGCGGCATCAAGACTTCGATCTCGTCTTCATCGGGCTGACAGCGCCCCCCATCCCGGGCGCCTGCACCCGCCGTGTCGTCCGGTTTGTCCTCCCCGGGAGGGTCGAAGGCTTCTTGAAAGATAATCGATTCGGACAGGGGTGGGGACAGTGGGGGAGCCGTTTGGGGAGCTATTTGAGCGATCGCGCCCCCGGCACTTCCCAAACAACCCACCCATAAACTGAGGCCCAGAGGTTGTAAAAGATTGCAAAATTTCATGACTCTTACAGTTATTGCCAATGGCCGACCAAAACAAAAGGCGACCAATAATAAGGATGGCGATACTGCTCTTGTTTTAACAAAAATAATTGAGCTTGACGCAACGCTTCACCTTTTGTAAAGCCTTCTTTTAATAAACGATAAAATTGCGCCATCAGTTCGGCGGTGGAACGGTCTTGAACCGACCACAACGTTGCTAACGTACTGCGAGCCCCCGATCGCACCGCGACCCCCGCCAATCCCAAGGCGGCGCGATCGTCGCCAAATGCCGTCTGACAAGCACTGAGGACGAGCAATTCAATCGGCGCGCGATCGCGCTGTTCTTGCAAGATCTTATCCAAATCTTTAACTTGAATGCGATCGTTCCAAGTCAATAGAAAAGTTTGCTCGGCTTCGGAGCTAAATTGGCCGTGAGTCGCTAAATGAACGATCGAAAATAAATTAGATTCTAACGATTGAGAAAGAGAAGCTTTGGTAAACTCCTCGTTTAATAAAATTTTTGGAGAAAGTAAACTGTCTAAGGCTCTAATTTCTACGGCGACTCCCGGCAAAGCCGAAAATCCTTGACGGGCTTCGGCTAACCCTCCGGTTAACATGGCTCGGTTTTGAGACAACTGGGAAGGTAACTCTAATAATTGCAAGCCCGGGGTGAGGGCGATCCTATATTTTTCAATTAAGAACTGCTCGCCATCGTAGAGCGCGGACATGGGTAAATTCCTTAAAAATCCATCGAGAACAAACACCAACGTTTGGATATTTGCTTGTTCTAATAACGGTTCGGCAGGACGAATCAACCAATCGTACAGTTGGCGGGCGGGCTGAATAATACGAAAGATCGGAAAAACCGGGTTTAAGGCGGCGAACGTGTCCCCGAAAACCTCTTTTCTCTCCTCGAAACTGACCGAGGTGGCGTAGTGGGCTAAGGGTTGTCCGGGCAGAGACACGATGACATCGATCCGGTTTTCGAGGACGATCGGATAAATTAAAGCTGCTTGAGGGTCGATGTCTTCAATCGGTTGTAACTGATAAGTTTTGCAGGCTTCGCGAAAAAAGTTTTCGAGTTCTCGTAATTGTAAGGCTTCGATCGCCTGTCGAGATTTTTGCAATCTGACTTGTTGTTTTGCTAACGGTAAGCGATCGACATTTTCGAGTAATAAAGACACGTAGGCTCGATAAATCGGTTCGACTCGCTCGCGAAAAGAAAAGCGCACGTCTGAATGAACCGCGACCAGGTCTTGACGTAAGGATTCTAACGCTTGAACCGCCTGTTCGTAAGCGACGATCGCCTCCTCCGATTGTCCGGTGGCGGCGAGGAGGCGCCCGTGTTGGGCGTGCCAACTGGCGGCGAGGTCGGCGGCGTCCGACGTTGAGGCCCATTGCAACCCTTGGCGGGTTAAGGCAATTGCCTCGGAATATTGCCCCTGTCGTTCGTAGAGGACCCCCAAGTGTCCGAGGGCGTAAGCTTCGGCGCGACGATCGCCGATCTGGCGGGCCTCGTCGATCCCTCGGGCGAGGATCGCGGCGATCTCGCGAGGGTCTACCGGGTACTCCCAGGTGGCAGTCTGCATCGCCGTTTCGGCAAAATTAACCCGGGCGTAAATCAGCGATCGCGATCGGGGCAACTCGTCGAAGGCGCCGATTATGCTGGGGATGAGGGCGATCGCGGCCTCCTGACGGTCGCTGGCTACCAATAAATTTAACTGATTGAGACGGGCTTGCACTTGCAGCAGCCGAATCGGACTGGTCGTGGCGGCGCGGTCGTAAAAGGCGATCGCCGCGTCGGTTTGTTGCTGCAAGCGGGCGTTATTCCCCAATTGAAACAGGCTTTCCGCTTCGGCGATCGGATCGTCGAACTGTTGCGCGAGGTGCAAACTGGTGGTTAAAACCGCTTCGGCGCGATCGCGATCGCCGACGACTTGCAAAACCGCCCCCAAACTGCGCAATGTCGAGGCTTTGAGGAGGGAATTGGCAGAATTTTCTAGTTGTCGTTCCAGGTGTTCCAAACTTTTTTGCGCTTGGCGGTAGAGTCCCAAAGCTTGCAAGGCTTGAGCGCGATCGATCGTCACCGCGATCGCCCCGTCGCGATCGCCGATCTCGCGGTAAATCGCGATCGCTTCGTCCCAGGTATCGAGGGCCGCTTGGGGGTTGCCCCGGTGAAACTCTAGGGTGCCGCGCGTTTGCAGCCATCGGGCACGCACGAACGAATCGCCGACCTGGGGCAGTAAATCCGCCCCTTGGGCGAGCGATCGCTCGGCGGCGTCCACTTGTCCCGCATCGTAATAAGCAATGGCCAAAGCACTGTATGCTAAAGCTGCATCGCGGCTATTGCCTTCCCTGGCGACTCGTTCCCAAACCTCGATCGCGGCGTCGATCTGTCCGGTTTCGTACAATTGGCGACCGAGATCGAGGCGATCGCGATCGATCGGTGCCGCGATCGTCTCTGGAGGCCCGACAGAAGTAGGATGGCGGGCGAAGGTCGCCGTTTGGATCGGGGCGATCGCGATCGAACTCATCAAGAAGAGGACAATGAAGAGGAACCAGCGAGGGACACGCATGGGGATTTTAGATTTGTTAGATTCTAGATTTTAGATTTGAGGTTGGGGACAATAACGGTGGAAGCGGCGATCGAGAGATGCGCACTACGGATGCTCCCTTTCCTGTTGGTGGTTGCCTCCTGCCTCATCCCGATTCCCCCAAACATACCGAGCGATCGCCCTTTCTAACGGGGGCAACAAGTTCTATATTTCCCTGGGGATTGACTTGCCATGCCGTTGCTTCCAACACCGCCCGACGATCGCGCGTTGGCGATGGCGAAGTGGGCGTTTCAGAGGCATAAAAGTGAAAATCGCGCACTGCACCTTGACCGAGGAGGAATTGGCGTGGATCTTCGGGCAAACCGCCGCGTCCGGCGATCGTAAAGCGGTTTCCGCGAGTGGCGGGACAACCGGAAACGACTTGTTCGAGGGGATCTTGGAAACTGTCGGGGGTCAAAACTAACCCCGATGCTGGGTTGACCTCCGGGGTATTCAGTTCGACAATGCCGCGAAACTGGGGACCGAGTTGAGAGGAGGCGGTAATATCCGATCGCGGCGTCGGTCGGGGTCGGAATTGGGTGCCGAAAACCCCCAGCGCCGAAATCTCGACCCGTCCGGCGAAACTGTCTTGGGCGTTGGCGGTAATATCGCTATTCTCTAGGGCGAGTAAGGTTTGGGTGGCGATCTCAATATTGCCTCCGGTCGCATTACCTCGGGCGTTGGTGCCGATCTGCGATCGCCCGCGCAGTTGGATGTCCGGTACTCGCAGTACGATGTTGGCGCGATCGCCCTCTACCGTATCCGCCGTCAAAGTTCCTCGATTCAGCCGCAACTGTTGCGCTACCACGCTCAAATTGCCTGCCGCCCCTCGATTGTCGCTACTGACCGACAGTTGCGCCCCGTCGCCAATCTCCAAGCGTCCGGTTTCGACCCGCAAGGCATTGACATTCCCCGACCCGGGAGAACTGGCAAAAATCCCACTCGGATAGCGTTGTCCCGATTCGTCGCGCACGAATTCCGACAAATTCTCCACCGTAGACGCGGACACCGGAAACCCGCCGATCGCCGTCACCGACTTGCGGGCACGCACGAAGACGCTGCCCCCGTCACTGTCGCCAAAGGTGGCCGCCGAAATTTGAGCGCCGTCACGCAAGACTAATTCAGAAGTATCGACGACAATATCTCCCCCGACACCGACGGCGCCGCGATCGCTTTGCGCCACCAAACGGCTGGTAAACCCTTGCGCAGAAACGCCACTGAGTTCGATCCGTTCGCTGGCGCGGAGGGTAAGGTTGCCACCGTCACCGATTCCTTCGGTTCCGACATCGATTTTTGCCCCGTCGCGCAGGACTAAGCGCTGGGTTTCTACGAGGATATCGCCGCCATTGCCGCGACCGGAACGTTGGACGGCTGTCACTAACTGGCTCACGGGTTTGGCTTCTTCCTGTCCGATTAAGGTCAATCGTTCGCTGGCGCGAATGGTGATGCTGCCCCCGGTTCCTTCGGCAAACAAGTCCGAGGCGACGATGGCACTCTCGCGCACGGTCATGCGGCGGGTCTCGATCGCGATATTGCCGCCATTCCCTCGGCTGGCCCGGCGGGAGACCGTGGCAACAATCCCCCCGGAAAGATTGAAGTTATTGCCGCGATCGCTCAAATCGATGGTATCGGCGCGGATCGTAATATTGCCCGCGTTGCCGGACCCTGCCGCCAGGGAGGACACTAAGGCTCCTCCCGTGACGACTAAGGATCGTGTTTCGAGGAACAACTCTCCGCCATTGCCCGCACTCTCGGTCTCGCTACTGAGTCGCACTCTGCCGTCGAGGCGGATTTCCCCGGCGCTGACGGTCAGTTGGCCTGCATTGCCCGTTCCGCCTTCACGGGCGATCGTCGTCAGCAAGGTATTGAATCGCATCGGTTGGTTGTCTGAATTCGCGATCGTGGTGTCTTGCGGTCCACCTTGAAATTGGGGGGGTCTTCCTCGAAACGGTTCGGTTGAGGCGAGATCGAGCAAGCCGCTCACTGCTACGGTGATATTACCTGCATCTCCCTGACTGGCACTTTCGGCGGCGACGATCGAATCGCGCACGATCGCCGAGTCGGCGGCGATCGCGATATTTCCCCCCCGACCGATCGCCGACGGTAGCACCGTATTGACGATCCGGCTATTCTCGCGCAAGACGATCGCCCCGGTGGCCTCGATCTCGATGTCCCCCGCCACCGCCCCGGGTCCTCCCAACCCGTTGAATAAACCCGCATCCAAGCTGCTCGCGATCAGTTCTACATTTCCCGCTCGGATCGCGATCTCGCCCCCTCCACCCGCCAGCACGTTGAGTTCGGAATTGACGAGGCTGAGGTCGGCGCGCCCGCTTCCTTCTGAGGGGACAAACGGGTTGAGGGCGATCGCCCCGGAACCCGATAGCCCGCCCAATTCGATCCGGCCTCCAGGGGCGCGCAAACGGCTGTCAGCGAAGCGAACATCTCCACCGAGAAATGTGACGTTTTGACCGGGAGAGAGGTCGAGATCGGCCTGTTGGAGCTGAATCGGTGCGGGATTACCCCCGTATTGCAGCCCGATGGGAACGGCAACGGAGAGCAGGGGCACCGTGTCGGCATTGGAGCCGGGAAAGGTACCGAATAGGCTGCCGTCGGACAGGGCGATCGCCTCGGCGGTGGTCGCGACGAAGGCACCGCGCAGGTCGAGGCGGGCGTTGCCTCCGAAAATAAAGCCGTTCGGATTGAGGGAGAATAAATTGGCACTGCCGCGCACGCCGAGGGTCCCGAAAATGTTGGACGGATTGTTTCCGGTCACTCGCATCAAGATATTGTCGACGCCGGGAGGATTGGCAAACCAGACCGCTTGACCGTCGCCGACGTTGAATTCTCGAAAGCTGTGGAAGAGATTGCTCGCTCGTCTGGCTCCCCCTTCAATGGTGCTGGTTGTGGGGGTTTCTCGGCGTAACCGGGAGGCTTCGTCGCCTAAGCTGGCATCGGGGAGGACTTGGGCGAGGCTGGTTTCGCCGACTGAGATCGCGATCGCGGCGATCGCCGTTGCCGAGATGAGTGGGTATCGCTCGTTGCTCATGGGCGCTCAATCTCCGTTCGCTTGAACCCTTGGGACTGGATCGGGCTGCCCCGATTCTAGCAGCGCCGAGCAGGTTTGACCGCCACTTTGTAAAGGCGCGATCGCAGCAAAGCGGCGCTCGATCGCGGCGGCGGTTTCCTGACTTTCGCCTTGTTTGAGATATTCGATCGCGATCCGTCCGGCAGCTTCTCGGTCGGCGGCAATCTGCGCGATCGCCTCGACGGTCTCACACAGTTCTAAGGTGGCGCGCTGTTTTGCGGTCAGGATCGGCAAAGAGCTGGCGGCGAGGAGGGCGGCGATCGCCGTCGGAATGGCGGGAATCCACCAGCCGAGGAAAAAGGCTGCCGCCGCGATCGCCGCGATCGCTCCGATAACCCCGATCGCCATTCCCGGGATCGCGATCGGACGGGGCCACCGCCACGCCAATCCCGCCGCGATCGCCGCCCACAAGCCAATCCAGGCCCATTCGACCGTCTCGGGCCAGACGCGCAACATCGATCGCCCCTCTAAGGCTCCACTCAGCAGTTGGCTGACGATATTGGCGTGAACCACGACCCCGGGCATCCGTTGGGGGGCGCCCGCAATTCGGCTGCTGTAGGGGGTTTGGAATAAGTCGTTGATACTTTCTGCCGTTGCCCCTACGAGGACGACGCGATCGCGCAATGCCTCTGGGGGCAGGCGATCGGCGAGGAGGTCGGCGATCGGAAAGGTCGCGAACCGATCGGAGGTTCGGCGAAAATCAAGCAGGATTTGATAGCCCCCCGCTTTGGCTCTCACATAACCTCCATCGTCCGGTTTGAAGGCGGTCAGGGTCGTTTTTCCCAGGTCGATGCGATCGCGATCGCGCCCTTGGGCTTCGATCCCTTCCGTTTGTAAATACGCCAGGGCTAATTTCACCGCCAAACTCAGTTGCACCGATCCGTCTTCTCCCCTCACGGAAAGCAAGGCGCGGCGCACGGTTCCGTCCCCGTCTAACACTTGATCCGCAAAGCCGACTCGACCTCGTTCGGCCAAAATCGGCGGCGGTCCGACTCGTTCGCCGACCACTTTTTCGATCCCGATTAAAGAAGGCGTACTTTGATACACTTGGGCTAATTGTGTATATCCCGGTTCCACGGGCAAATTCCGATAGAGATCTAAGCCGATCGCCCTCGGGTTTCGAGCCGCAATTTTGGCGATCGCCCGGGCTAAAACTGCGTCAGAGATAGGGTATTCGCCGATCGCCTCTAAATCCGCTTCGTCGATCGACACGATCGCGATTCTCGGATCGACGGCTTCGAGGGGACGCAGTTGGAACCAGCGATCGAGCAACACCCATTCGGCCCCTTGCAGCCAGCCCGTCCAGCGCAGGGCGATCGTCCCCATTGCCGCCCCGACGGCGATCGCGGCGATCCAACCTCGACCCAAATGCACGTTTTTCGTGCGTTCCCGCGCCCATTGGCGCGCCCGTCCTAAAATCTCGTGAGCTTCCCGGGCCGCTTCCAGGGCAAATTGTGCCTTTTCCCGTTGCCCTCGTTCCACCGCCAAATCCGTTTCGACCCCCCGTTTTTCCAGATCTTGACTCGCACTGAGAAAGCGATAGTCGAGATTGCTCAGTTGTTTGTTCGCCGACCACGCCAGAGCTTCTTGCAATGCCAATCCCCGCAATAATTGCGATTCGTCTTCGCCTTTCGAGGCGATCCAGGTGTTAAATTGAGTCGCGTAGGGGCGCAAGTTTTCTAATTGATGGGCGACCCATTCGGTATTAAATACGGCAGCGTAAATCGGGTTTTTGACAGTCAAGGATCCGGCTCGATTTTCGACTAACCCCGAGAGTAATAACTCGATTTGTTCGCGAGAATCGTCCGTTTCTATCCGCTCTCCGGCGAGGATGCGTTGGTAGAGTCCGAGTAGTCTTCCTGCCAGTTCTTGGTTGTAGAGAATTCGGTTGGCGATCGTTCGTAAATGTTGCGGTTCGTCTTGGGATTGCCAATGCTCGATGATGCGCGATCGCACCAGTTCAAAAATCGGCGATCGCGCCCCTGTTTCTAGGCATAACTGACAAAGTTTTTGGGTTAAAAAGGGTTGTCCCCCACTCCAATGTAAAATTTCGCTGAGTTGTTTTTGGGTTTGCTCCCCCCGGCGATCGCCTTGCAAACCGCCAGCCAGGGGTGCCGCTTCCTTTAAGGTAAATCCATTGAGGGCGATCGCTTTACCAATATTAAAAGGCGTTCGGTTTTTGTCGCGGATTAAATCCGCAGGATTCGCAACACCGAAAATAGCAAATGCAATCCGATCGTAGTCGCGATCGAATGCCCGTTGATTGTAACAAAATCGAATAAATGCAAAGAAATCATCGACGGAAAACGGCAAGCTCATCGTGCTGTCTATTTCGTCGATAAAGACAAACAACCGAGTTTGCGGAAACTCTACCAATAACACTTCCGCTACAAATTGACTCAAACGCTGTAAAACGGGCAAGTCGGCGCGATCGTTCCACCAGTTTTTTAAATTAACTTTCCCCAGTAACTTAAACCCCATCCACAGTTGCGAAACAACCCCTTTGTACCATTGCTCTGCCGTGACATTATTGCTCCCCACTCCGGTTAAATCTAACGCCGCACAGACAAATCCTTCTGCTTCGAGACGATCTTTTGCCCGAACTAATAACGACGATTTTCCCATTTGTCTCGAATTGAGAATGTAGCAGAATTCCCCCTTTTTTAAGGCACTATACAGGTCACGATCGGCTTTTCTATTGATATAACTTCGAGCGTCAACCGTAAGACTTCCACCAACTTGATAGTGCATAGATGACCTAACTTTAAATCATTTCAACGATCTTGTTATTTTGGGCTGACATTTTAATTATTGGAAAACAAAAAATTCACAATATAACCATAACGATCGCCGAGTTTACGCTACAATACTCTCGATTGAAGATCGACATGACGCCGCGAACAAAAACAGGCAATCGCTCGTTTGAATGGATTGTTTTTATCAGTCGCCATGAAATCCTTTGAAGAACAATTGCAAATCACCGAAGATTTAGTTTTCCAGAAAACGGGAGAGCATCTCAATGACTTACAAAGAATAATACTCCATGAATCTTGGCAAGAAACCAAAAAGACTTACGACGAAATTGCTAAAGAATGCGGCTACTCTGCTAATTATATCAAGCAAGGGGTCGGCCCTAAATTATGGAAGCTCCTGTCTAGAGCATTCGGCGAAAAAGTTACAAAGATTAACGTTCGTTCGGCGATCGAACGCTATATTCTCGATTCCACTAAAGTCGATCTAGAACCTCCTTCTAATGACGATAGTTTTGTTAACGAGTTGGGCGATCGCGACCCACAAGATCGCAGAAAATTCAGTCGCGGAGAATTCAGTCCCATTCAATATCAACCTTTTGAACTCGAATTAGAATGGCCTCAAAATAGCGTTCCTCTCGGCTCTCCTTTTTATATCGAACGAGTCCCCTACGAATCTCAGTGCGATCGTGAAATCGAAAAACCAGGCAGTTTTATTCGGATCAAAGCTCCCCGACAAATGGGCAAAAGTTCGATGATGAATCGTATTCTAGCACGAGCGAAACAGAAAGGTTATACCACCGGATTACTCCACTTTCAGCAAATTGAAGCAACAGCTCTTATCGATCTCAATCGCCTATTACGTTGGTTTTGTTCTAATTTAGCATTACAACTCGGCCTTAAACCCAATCTAGATAACTTTTGGGATGAAGATCTCGGCAGTAAAATGAGTTGTACTTTATATCTAGAAGCCTATCTCTTGAATTCCATAAAAACCCCCTTCATTTTAGCTTTAGAAGAAGTCAACCAAATCATCGAACATCCCGATCTTGCCAAAGAATTTCTAACCTTACTTCGATTTTGGTACGAACGGACTAAAACGGATGCGACTTGGCAAAAACTGCGCTTAATTATGGTTCACTCTACCGAAATTTACATTCCTTTAGATATCAATCAATCTCCATTAAATATCGGCTTGCGCGTCGAACTCCAACCCTTTGACATCCAGCAAGTTTCCGATTTAATTCGTCGTCACCACCTCGATCTTGGAACCGAGCAAATTTCTCAATTAATGGAATTAGTTGCCGGACATCCTTATCTCATTCGTTTGAGTCTTTATCATTTAGCAAAAGGCGATCTATCTTGGCGAGAACTGATCGAAAATGCCTCTACAGATTCGGGAATTTACGGAGAAGTTTTACACCGAAATTTACGCTACCTACAACAGAATCCCGATCTCGCTCGTGCCTTTATTCGAGTTCTTCAAACTGAGGATCCGGTCGAGTTAGAACAGGTAGATGCTTTCAAGCTTTACAGTATGGGTTTAGTGAATTTACTGGGCAACCAAGTGACGGTAAGCTGCGATTTATATCGGCAATATTTCCGCGATCGCCTCCTTAGCTAATTGAATCAATAGATCCAATAACATTATTGGGAACGATCCTATTTCTTCATGGATCTTTTTGTAATTCTTTAGCACAATAGCGAGATTCAGAAATCAAATCGCCGTAGGGTTTAAAATAGCGTTCGATGCATCGCAACATCCCTAAATTTTCCGTAGCAACGGCTGCAGTTGCATAAGGAATTCCACTGTCAATTTGTCGGCGAACCGATTCGGTTAATAAGGCAAATCCACGACCGAATTTTTGAAATGGTCTTTCGACAAACATAGTGGAATAGCGAATTGTATCCGAGGCAACCCGATGAGTAATCGTCCAGCCAATGACTTCTCCTTGATAGCGCAATCCTAAACTATTAATCGATTCCAAACGCGGATCGTTACTAAATGGTGTTAAAGCGTCCGGATATTGCTTGCGTTCTAAAATCCGTTTTCGTTCGCGATCGCTTAATTCAAACCAGGGAAAAACGGTAAACTTTTCTGGAAGAGAATATCGATAGACCCAAGGAGCCTGTTTGAGTCGTTCGATGTTCGTTTTTGTTAAAATAAAATTCAATCGAGGAAGTTGCCAATTTTGATTTTTGAAAATGGATTCCAGTGCTAATTTTGTCACCTCTGTCGTGCGATATTTAGCACTCATTTGACGGCAGCCAATTTTTACTAAAAACCTTTCCAGATTTTGCAACAATCGCGTGCCAATTCCTTCTCGACGGTATTGGGGTAAAACTAAAAAAGAAATAATTTCAGCCGTTTGTTGATGATGGTTATAGTTCGCTAAAATTAAGCCGACGAGTTTCCCTGAAATGGAAGCAGATATACCATAAGTTATGCCGCGATCGCCTTCCGACGATCGCCGATATTGAATCCGAGGATAAGTAAACGGATCGAGCTGACCCAAATTCATCGGGGTTATGTTATAAACAAACTGATATTTGACTTGATTTTCTGGATTATCAATCGAGCGATCGTTCATTGCATTTGAAGGTTGAGGAAATTGGGTCACTACTTGTGGATTCATCATGGCGATCGCTCCCTCGAATCAATAGGTTTGCTCTTCCATCTCTAGGATGGCTCACCCTAGAAAAAGTGCAAATATAGAAAAGTTGATAAAAGTTGATATCTTTCACCAATTTTAGAATTCAAATCCCAACGGGCGATCGCCCCCTAATGTAGCAACAATAGGAGTCCTCATGGTTTATCTCCCCGCTCTTCTAGAATTAAATCTGCAATTGAGTGACGAGCAATTTTTCCAGCTCTGTCAACAACACCGCGACTTAAAATTTGAACGCACGGCGAACGGAGAACTCACAATTATGTCACCGACGGGAGGAATGACGAGCAATCGCAACGCCGAGCTAATTTACCAACTGATGGCGTGGAATCGGTCAACAAAACTCGGCAAAGTCTTTGATTCTTCCGGCGGATTTAAACTGCCTAACGGGGCCAACCGTTCTCCCGATGCGTCTTGGGTTCGTCGCGAACGCTGGAACGCTCTAACTGCGGAAGAACAGGCGAAATTTGTCCCTTTGTGTCCCGATATGGTCGTGGAATTGCGATCGCCTTCCGACGACTTGAGCAAGTTACAAGCTAAAATGCAAGAATATCGCGAAAACGGAGCCGAACTCGGTTGGTTAATCGACCCGGAACGGCAAATCGTAGAAATTTATCGACCGCATCGAGAACCGGAAATTTTATCTTCTCCCAAAACACTTTCTGGTGAAACGATTTTGCCGGACTTTGAGTTAGATTTGACTGGAATTTTATAGACCCGTAAAAAAGCTATAAAAACTGAAAAGGACGGGCAGTTTTCCCGTCCTTGGCGATATTCAAACTAACTTCACTCAACGGTCATTAAGCTTAAGCGATCGGAATCGAGAAGTCAATTTCGGCAGTGTTGAAACCACCGAGGTCGAAACTGCTACTGTACAGGTCAAAACTTCCGTTGTTGATGTCAATATTGTCACTCCACACCGGACCGAATTCTACGTCATCACTAAAGTCAAAAGGCCAGATCGATACATCGTAACCCGCCGATCCTTCCAAAGCGGTTAAGGGAATATCCAACTCGTACTCAACCGAGGTCGTATTGTTCAGTATCGGATCGATATTCACCGTTCCCGTAATATCGACTTTGCCATCTCCATTCGTATCTTGCGGCGTAATTTGCAAGTCAGTTCCGACGGTGAAAGGTACTGGATTGGCATACCCTTCCACATTCAATTCCCCGGTTAATTCATCGACAGTCAAATCTAGATCTTGCGCCAGATAGAAATCCCCGGTAAATGAGGCATCAAACAAGTTCCAATTGGCATAAGCAAGGCCGAGATCTAAATTGCCTTCAATAACATAATCGAGGGCTTCGGCGGCGGCACTCAAATAAGGAATACCCGCTTCAGAAAGTGCCGTTAACAAGACCTTATCTAAATCCAAACTCGCATCTAAGAATAGGTCGCTCTTGTAACCGGAAAGACTGTTGCTGCTGGCGCGATCGCCTTCAATATCGATGTTGGGAGTATAACCGGAAATATCCCCAAATCCACCCGTTTCATACCCAAACGAACCGATCGTAAAACTATCATTTTCAATTTCGTCGAAGGAGAAATTCATATCCTCCGTATCGAACTGGAAGTTAAACGACTCGTCGATATCGACTGCACTAATATCATAGGTGTAGTCGTCGATTTTGTAGTCGATCGTTACCCAGCCTCCGGCATAAATCTCGAAGAGAAAATCGAGGTAAGCGGACAGTCGGGGCGTGGTCGTTTCAAAGTTAGCCGTATCGGCGAGGGAAAATCCCGAAGACAGGGTAATCGTTTGACCGGAACTGATGGATTCTGGAAGGTCAACCCAGACATCCACAGGCAATTCGGAATCAATACTGCCCGAGTCGATCGCATATCCCGTATTTAAGCCGATACCGCCATAAGTTCCCGCCCCAACTTCGACAAAACCAAAGTCTTTTGACGGGGTAATATCCCAAGTGATTTTGTCGGTACCAATCAAGTCTTGTAAGGGCGACCAATTCCACTCTAACTGGGTGGAAGAACCACTATCCCAAACACTTTGACCCGCACTCGAAAAGTCGAGACTAAAAACGCTCTGCGTTCCTTTGTAATATGCCAGTTTGCCGTCATTAGAACCGACGACTAAATCGAGATAGCCATCATCGTCGATATCGGCAAAACTCGGACGGGCATTGTCGCCAACATCAATGCTGTTAAACGGGTTGTTACTGCCTGTTTGCTCGTTAAAGATGCCGTTATCGTTGCGGAAATATTTAATTTTGCCGTCGTTTGCTCCTACTGCCGCATCGGTATCTCCATCTCCATCGATATCGGCAAAGGCCACATCGGGAGTGACAGGAATGTTGTTTTGGAAAGGATTGTTGTTGCTGTCTTCGGTAAAAGTACCGCCGTCGTTGCGATAGTAGTTAATCGAGTAATCGCTGTCTTTTCCCTCAGGAATGAAAGCATCTAAATCTCCATCTTCGTCGATATCTGCAAAGGATGGATTGAATCCAGTGATGCTGTCAAAGGGATTTGCACTTCCCGTTTTTTCGACAAAACTACCGTTATTATTTTGGTAGTAGTAGATCTCATTGAGATTGCCGCCAATAATGGCATCTAAATCGCCGTCGTTGTCGATATCTGCAAAAGTAGGATCGGCGCCAGTATCGGGAAGATTGACACTTTTGAGTGGATTGAGATTGTTGTCGGGGACAAAGCTACCGTTGTTGTTGGAGAAATAAGCGATGGTTCCGTCCGATCGCCCGACAAAAGCATCCATATCTCCATCGCGATCGATATCTGCAAATGTTGGGTGGGAATAGTCACCGACATCGATCGGATTGAAGGGACTATCTGTCCCATATTGCCCGATGACATTGGTAAATTGACTTTTTTCGAGAACGACCGTTACTTCGTCGGTTAAACTTTGGTTGAATCCGTCGGCAACTTGAATGTTTAAGTTGTATTCGTCGGCTCCATCCGATCGCAGTCCGACGGCATCGGCGATAATAATTTTGCCATCGACTGTAATGTCGAAATAGTTTTGACCCGTTCCGCCAACGACACTGAAAATCGGGTTTTGTCCATTTTCATCGGTTGCGGGAACTCGCGCGACGATCGTACCGTTGTTGTTGTTTTCGTCGTGGAAAATAAAGGTTTCGTCGTCGTCGAGCGCAATTTCCGGCGCTTCGTTCCCGTCTTCAATGGCGATCGCCACGTCGGTTGTGGTGGTTTCTCCCCGCGCGTCGATCGCCTTGAGGGTGAGAGTATAACTATTCTGAGTTTCGTAGTCGAGTTCGCGTCCGTCGGCGATCGTAATTTCCCCGGTGTTTTCGTCAATGGTAAAAGCGTCCCGTTCGTTCCCACTGACGATTTTGTAGGCGATCGTGTCCGCTTCGGGATCCGTCGCACTCACGGTTCCGACGACGGCTCCATCGTGCGGATTTTCGCCAATACTGAAACTCGTCGAGCCGGAAAAACTCGGGGCTTCGTTGACGTCGCTGACATGGACGGTAACGTATTTGCTTAAGGTCTGCCCGCTCGCGTCGGTGGCTTCGACGAACAGTTGATGTAAATCGACGGTTTCGCGATCGAGTTGGCTGCTGTCGGCGACGGAAAGCTCTCCAGTGAGACTGTCGATCGCGAAAATCCCGTCACTGTTGCCTTGGACGATTTGGTAGGCATTGCTGCTGGCTGGATTGGCGATCGCCACACTACCCACCACCGTCCCATTCTCACTATGCTCTTCGATGCCAAACGCCTCACTCACAATAATGTCAGTCTCAAGATCGAGGCTCGCGACATTTTGTAAGGTTACTAAATCATTTCCAGCGAGAGAGAGAGTTCCGGTGGCACTGTCGAACGCCAGTTGGTCGAAATTGGCAGTTTGCTCCAACGTCGCCGACAAGACGAGGCGATCGCCTTCTGCCGAGTTGAAATCTTGAACGGTATCACCGCCGTCTGCAATGTCAGTCAGCCAGAAATAATCGGCTCCCCCGTCTCCAAATACCACGTCACCGCCTTCTTTCCCGACGATGATGTCATCTCCCGAACCGCCCTCAATAATATCGTTGTAGAGACCGCCGACTAACAGATCGTCGTCACTCGACCCGGAAAGCTGCTCGCCGATCCCCAGTTCCCAACTTCCCGCCTCGAATACAAAGTAGCTCACATCTTCCGTGGTGTGACTGCCGTCTTTATATTCCGCCTCTTCTAAAAATGTGGTGAAACTGTCGCTGTCGATCGCCGTAATCCTAGTGGTAGAGGGATCGGCACCGTTGTAAGACAGGGTAGGCAGAAACACCACCGGATTCGTATAACTGTTTTGGAGGTCGATGGTCTGGCTGTTCTGGTTGAAGTTAGTAATCCGTCCGAACTCGCCGATAACTGTCCCGTTGACATCGGTCAGCAGTCCCTCGCCTTCCAACGCCAGAAAATTGACAACTTCGTTAGCGTGATCGACTTCGGTATCGTGACTTTGGTCTTCTTCGATTTTGACGTCTACACTGTCGGTTCCCAAGTTGCGGTAGCGCACCCCCGCCGGATCGGATCCGTTATAGCTCGCCATCGCTGCCATCAATTCCGGGGCTTCGGCAAACTCCGAGGAGAGGGCGATCGTCGAAAAATTTTGATTGACACTCGTTCCCGTACTCCCCGCTTCAAACAAATGACCGTCCCAATTTCCCTCAACGGCATCCAACGCCAGCCAACCTACCGATTCGAGGGCGTGTCCGTTTTGCAAGGCTTCTTCTTCTTCCATCGCCAGGGAGAACCCCGTCGAACTAATATTGTTCTGACGGGTACGGACAAACTCGGTATCGTTGTTCGTCTGTACCTGACTGAAAATAACAGGAGTGCTGCCGAAGCTCGAACTGAAGTTAACGGAGGTAAAGCCTTGGTTGGTTAAATTGCTCGTGTCGAGTTTGCCAACTTCTAGTTTAAAAGTATCCTGGGTCATGATGGTTTCCTCCCTTTTATTCTGCGGCGGTATCTTTTAACTCCAGCATGGCCTCGGAGAACAAAAGTGCAAATATAGAAAAGTTGATAAAAGTTGAGGTGTTTGCGGGTCAAAAAAAAGCGCGATCGCCCGCGATCGGCCTGGAAGTTGATAAAAAGTAATAAAATTTGAGATCTTTTTGAGATCTTGAGGTTTCGATCGCCGACAAGATCGGAGAAATAGCAAAACCCAACTGAGAATTGGGAATACTAAGGGATTATAGCCTTGCTTTCGTTAAGAATCTTAATTGAAGGGCGATTCTGGGAGAACAGGCGATCGCAATACATCAAAATATTAATAAACTAGCCCCCCTTTCCAAGGGGGGTGGGGGGGGTTCTACGCCATAATTTATCCGAAAGCCAAGGGGGTATCGTCGCAAGATGTAACAACTCCAACTTTTACCTGCCCTACAATTCCCAACTTATCTCCATTGCTAAACAAATGCAGCAAAATCCCACAACTGCGGAGAAAAAACTTTGGCAGGAGTGCTTGCGACATTTTCCCTTGCGTATTTTGAGACAACGCCCCATTGATAATTTTATTGTTGACTTTTATTGTGCGAGTTTGAAGTTGGTTATTGAAATTGATGGAGACAGTCATTTTACCCAACAGTGTCAAGACTATGATGAAGAGAGGACGCGGATTTTAGAAGGATATGGGATAACGTTAGTTAGGTTTACTAATGTTGATGTGTTGCAGAATATTGAGGGGGTTTGTCAGGAGTTAGAGGGTTGGATCCCCCCAACCCCCCTTAAGAAGGGGGGCTTTTAAGAGAGGATGTTATCTGTGGGAAAAAGGGCGATCGCATTTCTGGGATTGGGGGCGATCGTATTTCTGGGATTGGGGGCGATCGCATCAAATGTAGGGGCGATTCGCGAATCGCCCCTACAAGGAAATCTACAGGGGTTAAAATGGAATCTGCCTTGATTGCACTTCACGATCGCAATTAGGATTTTCTAAATCCTCATCCCATTGTAGCGGATTGTTCGCGATGTACTGACGGATATTGTGTAGAGATTTATCATTGCGATTGATGCGATCGTAAAAATCACGTTGCCAGACCGGATAACCAGGCGTATCGCGCAATTGGTTAATTTTTCGACCGGAAACAGTTTTAAAAGCTCCCACCAAACCACCCAAAGGTTTGCGATCGCTTTCGCTACAAGTATCAGTAATAATGAGAATACCATGTAAATGATTTGGCATCACCACCCAAGCATCTAATTCTACATAAAGGTATTGTCGAGCGAGCCATTGCCACATTTCAGCAGCAATACGACCGTACTCGTTTAATTCTACGACCTTACCAACGACTTCACCAAACAAACATTCCCGATTTTTAGTGCAAAGTGTAACAAAATATGCTCCTGGTTGGGTATAGTCATATCCTTTCAATCGTAGGGAACTGCGCCGAGGTTTTTCCGGATTGTAGGGCATAGTTTTGGTGCAGTTAGATGAGTCATTTTAGTGTATCGCAAGTTCACGCTCATGTAGGGGCGATTCGCGAATCGCCCCTACAACAAATCCCGCTTTTTGGAAAGCGATCGCAGTTCTGGGAGGGCGATCGCTCTCTAGGAGAAAACAGGCGATCGCTCTTTGAAGGAAAAGGCGATCGCTCTCTGAAAAAAACAGGGGATCGAGCGGTAATGTAGGGGCGATTCGCGAATCGCCGCTACAACAAATCCCGCTTTTTGGAAAGCGATCGCATTTCTGGGAGGGCGATCGCTCTCTAGGAGAAAAGAGGCGATCGCTCTTTGAAGGAAAAGGCGATCGCTCTCTGAAAAAAAACAGGGGATCGAGCGGTAATGTAGGGGCGATTCGCGAATCGCCGCTACAACAAATCCCGCTTTTTGGAAAGCGATCGCATTTCTGGGAGGGCGATCGCTCTCTGGGAAAGGGGCGATCGCTCTCTGGGAAAGGGGCGATCGCTCTGTTGGGGAAAAGCGAGCGTGTCTTGGAAAAAAGCGATCGTTTCTGCTGTTTCTCCTTGGAAGAAATAAGGCAATAGTGTATTAGAGATTTCTATGTTTTAGCCAGCAGCTAATCTCGAAAACACTTTAGGCATAGCTACTGACTATATTCACCAAATTCCCATTGAGTTCATTCCATAAAGGGTGCATGGGACGTTTTTCAAAGGTGCCGTCTCCATTGGATAGATATAAGTCCGCCATGTACATATCATTTCCGGGAGAAAAACTCGACCCTCCCGGATCCCCAAAAGTTGTAAATGTTCAAAAGCCGATCGCGCGTGTTCTCCAAAAATAGCACTCAAATCTAGATTATGTTCTAGATAAAAACTTAAATCTAAATTAGGAGAAAAATCCCGACCTTCATCCAACCCAAAAGTTTGTAAATGCTCGAAAGCTTTAACGGTATTGTTGCCAAAATTAGCTTTCAAATCGCTATTTTGGTCGATGTAATATTCTAAATCAACCCACGGCGAAAATGGACGACCTTCGGCGAGGCCAAAATCAGCTAAGTGTTGATAAAGTTGCCCGGGACTTGTCAGTCCTTCAACGGCTAAATCGAAGTTCTTGGCGCCGTAGAAGTCTAAATCAATTAATGGCGCCCACTCCTTATTCTCTCTTGTTTGAACTGGAATCGCCCTGCGATCGAATCGATTGATAACGGCTACGTTCGCTTTCGCTTTCCGAGAGTGTATCTCAGAGGCGATATCCACGCTTCGATATAAGACTAGAAGCGATACGAAAAATATATAATCTTATTTTCTGCCGAGCAATTTTTAATTTAAAACCGTATTTACCCGGATTGTGTAGATATTTTTTTGATAAATTCCATCAAAAAGTACGTATAAATACGGTTTAAACTTGGCGATATTTTGATTTTTTGTAATCGAAATCCCTGAAAGCCCCTCAACTTCGTGAGACGCTGTGGGAACAGACGGCGCCAGGGTTGTCACACAAGCCCTCGATTCAAGCACGGTCCACCGCATCGAACCATTCCCACTACAATAGTCAAACAGAGAGACTCAAACTTAGTGCAAGCCCACGCGAGTGATGACCCCACCGTCTGAATTAGAGAGCATCCCCCAACAAGATCCGCCGAAACTGTACGATCCGGCGGACTACGAATCGAACGACGATCCCGACTACGACCCCTATCTCGACGAAATCCCCGACGAAGTTGAGATGTCGCTGTTCGATCATCTCGAAGAACTGCGAATACGGCTATTTTACGCGATCGCGGCGATCGCCGTCGGATTTGTGGGGTGTTTTGTCTTTGTTAAACCCCTCGTCCGCTTGCTGGAAATTCCGGCCCGTGGCGTCACCTTCCTCCAACTCTCTCCTGGGGAATATTTCTTCGTCACGGTCAAAGTCGCGGGGTATAGCGGCTTAATTCTCGCCAGTCCCTTCGTCCTTTACCAAATCCTCCAGTTCGTGCTTCCCGGGTTGACTCGTCGGGAACGGCGCATCATCGGCCCGATCGTGTTCGGATCGGCCTTTTTATTCCTTTTGGGGTTAGGATTTGCTTATATTGCCCTGATTCCCGCCGCTTTGCAGTTTTTTACCAATTATGGCGCGGGAGTGGTCGATCAAATGTGGTCGATCGAGCGATACTTTGAATTTGTCTTATTACTGCTCTTTTCGACGGGAATCGCCTTTCAAATTCCCGTGATCCAACTCCTTTTAGGTACCCTCGGAATTGTTTCTTCGCAAAAAATGCTTTCTGGGTGGCGCTACATCATTCTTGGCGCGGCGATTTTAGGCGCTATTTTAACCCCTTCGACCGACCCCCTCACCCAATGTCTCCTCGGTGGCGCGGTGGTCGGTTTGTATTTCGGGGGAATTGGTTTAGTGAAGGTGTTCGGACGTTAATCAGAAAAGATCGAGGGCGCCAAAACAGGCGCCCTTATTGTCTTTAGGGACAAGTTAGGAGAGAAGAATTAACAGGCGATCGCCTCCATGGGGAAACGAGAACGAGAATTCAAGCGGTTATCCGGTTCGGACCACACCAGAGGAACGGACTCCCAGGTTTCGGGGAAGGGTTGGCGGCGGGAGACTTGCGCGGCGCGTTCGTAGTGAGAAAACGCCCGTGATAGATTGGTCAGCCGATCGCCGCCGAGGCGATCGCTATACATGAGCGCGAGGTTGTTGTGAATCGGGGCGCGAGCTTGGGGAAAACTATCGCGTTTTAAAACATCTAAAGCCAGTTCGCAACAGGCGATCGCCGTTTCGGTATTTTCCCCGCGATCGCCGATCGCACTTTCCCCGATCGCCTCGCCCAAATTAACGAGAACCGCCGCCAATTTCAGTGCTTCAAGGGAATTTAATTCCGGGGAAACTCGACCGACCCACTGTCGCAAAAGAGCGAGCCAAGCAGAATCGAAGATCGCTAAATACTCCGACCGTTCGGCGGGAATGGCGCCGCCCCCAGTAAGGGTTTCCCAGCTCATTTGTAACAGGCGACCCCACGATCGCTCTTGCGGGTTACCGCCGAGTAAATTTTGCCAAATTCCACCACTGTGAACACTTAAAACCACTGGAGCGATCGCCCCACCGCGATCGCCGTGGCGGTAGACCGTTCCCTTAAACCGTTGCCCTTCGGGGAATAAGGGGTGAACTCCGCGAGGCTCAAAGGTGTTTTTTAAACTCGGTTGTTGCATGATTAAATACTCCGTCACTTAAAAAATGCAAAAAATCCCGCTTCAATCGGGCATCAATCTAGTCTGGTTAAGAAAAAATTATTAATTCCCGATCCAAACGATCGTTCTTGCGAGAGAAAACTGGCAATCTTAAATCAATATGACTCCGGTTGAGCACGATCGAGTTCCCTAAAATCCGAGGGGATAGGAACGATCGCTCGGTTGGGATCTACCCTCTCCGACTTTCAATATTTATACCGTAGTCTTTTTTACGATTTCACGGATTAAATTTTAGTTTAAGTTTTTGTTTGAATTTCGAGGGAACGAACTGCGCGATCGCCGCCCCGGGCGGATTGTTCTCACTCTATATCCCAATCGCCATCGACAAACATTTCCAGACGATCCAAATCCCGTTCTAACGCGGTCAAACAAGCGACGATCGCCTGGGATACTTCGCCGACCTCAACGCTATCACTTTGTGCCTCGGAGCCGAGGCGTTCGATTTCGGCAGCACTCGCCGCAATCCCTCGGGCGCCGACATTGCCCGCCGATCCTTTTAAGCGATGGGCTTTGTGGGCGATCGCCTCCGGGTTTCGTTCCCGAATCGCCGCCGCCAACTCGCTCAAATCCGAGCGGGCGTGTTCCAAAAAAGCCACCAGCAAACGACGTTGTAACGGTCGTTTTCCCCGAGATAAATTATCCAATCGCGCCCGGTCAAGCAGTAAATTCGGCGTGGAGAGCGCCCCCGCCGGGCGTTCGTCGCGAACCGTAGGAGACGAAGGACTCCAACGGTGCAAAATCCGTGCTAACGCTTCCAATTCCACGGGTTTGCTCAAATAATCGTCCATTCCCGCCGCCAAACATTTCTCCCGTTCTTCCGTCATAGCGTGGGCCGTCATGGCGATCGTCACCGTATGGCGATCGCCGTCTCCTTCGCGCTTGCGTAACTCCGCCGTCGCCCGATAACCGTCACACACGGGCATCTGGCAATCCATCAACACGATATCGTAATGACATTGCGCCAGGCGATCGAGGGCTTCGCGACCGTTCGCCACGCAATCGCCCTCATACCCTAACGCTTCGAGTTGATTGAGAATCACTTGCTGGTTGACCGGATGATCCTCGGCGATCAAAATTTTGAGCCCGGACCGACGCGATCGCGCCCCCACACTGCCCGACGTAGACCCTTCGCGGCGATTCTCCCGGGGAGACGCGACCCGATCGCCCGACGATCCCACCGCCACCGCCGCCGACTCGATCGCCCTCGACCGGAGAACCTCCACCAACTTCTCAAACAACTTCGACGCCTTCACGGGTTTGAGCAAATAATGATTCGACCCCGGACCGAGCAACTCTTCCACGCGATCGCGCTCTTGCAGAGAACTCATCAAAATCACCCGAGTCCGCCCCAACTCACCACCGACAATCCCCTCGACCACCGAACCCGAAGAATCCCGATCCGCCAACGGAACCTCCAACAACAGCGCATCGTAAACGCGATCGCGCCGCCTCGACCGTTGTAACGCCTCTCTCGCCAACTCCACAGAAGCCACCGCATCCGAATGCATTCCCCAAGAATGAGCCAAATACTGCACCACCTGCCGCGTTCGGGGATGCTGCGCCACCACCAACAACCGCCGCCCCGCCAAATCCAACGGAACCGGAGGCGACAGGGCCTGACGTTGTTTGCCAAACTCCGCCGTAAACCAAAACTTAGAACCGACCCCCAGACGACTTTCAACCCCAATTTGACCGCCCATCAACTCGGTCAACTGCTTGCAAATCGCCAATCCCAAGCCAGTCCCGCCATATTCCCGACTCGCCGACGCATCCACCTGAGAAAACGAGCGAAATAATTTTTGCTGATTTTCCTCGGAAATCCCCACCCCGGTATCGGCGACGAAAAAGCGCAACAAGACACCCTCTTGGGTTTCCTTTTCCCACGCCACCTGAACCATGACCTCGCCGCGTTCGGTAAATTTAATCGCATTACCGACTAAATTGAGCAGGATCTGACGCAGACGCACCGGATCGCCGTGTAAGTGGCGCGGGACCTGGCTGTAAACCAACACCACCAACTCCAGACCTTTCATCTCCGCTTGGGCGGCGAGCAGTTCGACCACTTCTTCTATACATTCGTCCAGATTGAAATCGATGCAGTCGAGTTGCATTTGTCCCGCTTCTAACTTAGAGAAGTCGAGGATATCGTTAATCACCCCGAGCAGGTGAACCGCACTATTTTGAATAATTTGGGCGTAATCTTGCTGTTTGGGACTCAGTTCGGTTTGATAGAGCAGTCTCGCCATTCCCAACACCCCATTCATCGGAGTACGGATTTCGTGGCTCATGTTGGCGAGAAACTGAGAGCGGATCGAGAGGGCTTCGAGGGCGGCTTCGCGGGCGGCGACGAGGGCTTGTTCGTATTCTTTGCGATCGCTGATATCCCGGTGAATACCGATCGCCCGTAATGGATTGCCCCGGGCGTCTCGCTTCCAGACTTTGCCCCGTCCGAGAATCCATTTCCACTCGCCGGATTTGGTTTTAATCCGATATTCGGTTTCGTAAATGGGGGTGCGTCCTTCTAAATGATCGCTCAAGACCGCTTTCATGCGATCGATATCGTCGGGATGAATCGACTGCTCGAAAGAATGGGCGTGGGTTTCGAGTTCTCCTTCTTCGTAACCGAGGATCGCCGTCCACTGGGGACTGAAATAAAGTTCTCCCGTGGCGATATTCCAATCCCACAGCCCTTGTTCGGTTCCTTCTAAGGCGAATTGCAAGCGTTCCTCACTTTCGCGCAAGGCTTCTTCGGCTTGTTTGCGATCGGTAATATCCATCATCAAACCGTCCCAGAGGATATCGCCGTTCGCTTGTTTTTCCGGTCGCGAGGAGGCGCAAATCCATTTAATTTGGTTGGAGGGAGTGACGATCCGACCTTCCCAGTACCACGGAGTGAGGGTTCGAGCGGATTCGAGGATCGATCGCCGCCACTCGGCTCGGTCTTCGGGGTGGATCGCATCGACGATCGCCCTGGCGTCGGCTTCGATTTGGGCGGGCGATCGCTCGTAAATCTCCTCACATCCGGAGCTGATGAAGGGAAAGCGCATCGCACCGTCGTCTTGGAGGACGAATTGATAGAGGGTTCCCGGGACGTTTTTCGCCAATCGTTGCAAGCGCGCTTCGCTATTTCGCAGGGCATTTTCAATGGTTTGCCGATCGCCGATCTCCCGTTGTAATTGGGCATTGGCTTCCCAAAGGGCCGTCGTGCGTTCGCTGACCGTTTTTTCTAGCTGCTCTTGGTAGAGGCACAATTGCGATGGGCTGTGGGCGTCGCCGTCGATCGTCGGTCCGAAGGCGATCGCGAATTGAATCGCGCCGTTGTCGTCGCGTATGGCTTTAAACGAAACCGTCGCGATCGCGCAACGGTCGTCCTTGAGATCGAACTCGAATTCGCTGCGAGCGACGGTTCCCGCGATCGCCTCTTGGAACGCTTTGCGGGTTTGCTCGGCGAAGGTCTCGGCGAGGCGATCGCGTGTAGCCTGAGCCATGGCTTCGCGCTTCGCGAGCGTGCCCTTTGCGCTTAGGGTCTCCCCAGGAGCATCGTCGCGATCGCCCCGGGTCGCATTCCACCACGGAATTTGCCAAAATAAACGACCGATCGCCTCGTCCCGGGTCAACTGAGCCAAATCGAGCGCCGCTTGGTTAATTTCTAATACTCTGCCGTCGGGTTGGAGAAGGGCGATCGATTCGAGGGCATTGTCGAAAATAGCTTGAAAACGGCGATCGCGTATAGCCTGAGCCATGGCTTCGCGCTTCGCGAGCGTACCCTTTGCGCTTGGCGATTCCAAAGAAGTATCCCCCTCGCCGCTCCCTTTCTCGTCCTCGGGATACTCGGGCGTCGATCCCACGAATTGGCGAACGCTTCGAGGGATGGAAATCCCCACCGCTAACGCCGTCAAAGCGCCGAGTAGCTCCACCGCCAGCCACTGCCGTTCGTGGGAGCCTCCCCCGCCCGCGAGATCGACCGCGATCGCCAGCACGCAGACCGACGCCCATAAGCCTAGGGAGCCGAGAAACGGTCGCAACCGACTCGCTTGGGGTTTGAACGACCAGTAGGTGCACGCCAAGGCGATCGCGCACCCGGCGAGGGCGATCGTCGTCTGAGCGATCGGCTCTAGGGTCGATAGGGCGGGTGACGGCATCGAGCCAAGGGAGTTGGTCTCGAACGCTGCTATTAAAACTCGAAATAGTACCATGTATTACCCGACGGTTAGATAGGGATATCGTGAACTACTCCAACCTGCGATCGCAAGGTTGGGGCTTCCTACCCATCAAACTGCGAAACGGTAGCGGTCTTGCGACCTCTACTATCTCGACTTACACTTGGGCGATCGGCGATCTCCCCCGTTCCAGAGGATAGAATCCGCAGTCTTTCATCTCCGATCTTTTTGGCCGCGTTGATGTCGCCGCGATCGTGTTGAGTCCCGCACTTTTCACACCGCCAACTCCTAAGATCGAGGGTCAGGCTTCTGACTTGATTTAGGCAGACATTACAAGTTTTAGAGCTAGGGAAAAAACGATCGACTTCTTGATATATTTTCCCTTCCCACTCACACTTGTATTTCAACAGGGTGCAAAATTGACCCCAACCGACCTGACTAATTCCCCCCGGAGATAAGTTGAGTGCTACCACCTGTAAGCACTGAGAATAAGGCCCTTTCATCCACTCGTATTCTTTCTTGAGATTCGTTATCTCTTTCTGAATAGCGAACCTAGAAAGACCTTTTCCGGTTGCTTTATAGGTTTCATTGGTTAGGTTAAGAGCATAATTCCAAGCAAAACGACAACACCCAAAACTTTGGGCTAAGTGCTGTCGTTGTTTTGCGGTAGGATAGATTCTGACTCTTGTTGCTCTCAACATTACCAGTAAAACTTTTAGCGATCGATTTATTAAATCACAAAAAGATCGAACTTCATTCTAAGTTCGCTTTCATCCCCCATCTACTTCGTTGAGATGGGAGAATTCTCGCTTACTTCGGTTAAAATTCCCCTTATTTTTTAGAAGTTTCTCAGTTAACAGCCCGTCGCCCACCCCGGCGATTCCGATAGCCCACTCCCGGCGGCAGCGCGATCGCCGTCTCGCGCCATTGGCTGGGTTGGTGTCTTCGTCGTCTCGTCTCTTCCTTTCCCTACTCCGATCTCCGTGGCACTCCCCCTTTCATGCCCCTTGCTGGAGTATATCCGGCGCGGCGATTCTTCTGGGGACACCCTAAGCGCAAAGCGCGAAGCCATGCCGTAGGCTATAGCGCACCCCCGGTCTTCCCCCGATCTCCTCCCCTTTCCGTCCGGCGCTCGTCGCGGTTTTTTACCCCGAGCGAGTTGATGATATTTTACTCGATCGCGCCACGTTTCAATCGCGCGTAACCGGGGCGATCGCCATCGGTTAGTTTCGCTCAAAAGACGACTCAAATCTCGGTTATCGCCTTTTTAACGGGGGCGTCCTCCCTTCCCTGCCTTCCCCTGATTAATTGCAAGCATAAAAAAAATTAAGGGAACCACTCGTCGGCGAAGATCGAGTCCGAACCATTCCCCCCGGATCGACCGTTTTGACGAGTAACAAAAATTGTAATGTTTTTTTAAAAAAATTAACAATAATTTTTAAATTATTTGGAAAAATTTTCCAGAAACTTCTCAGCCGAGAAATTCGTCTTTTTTCTCTAACAAAACTTTTTATATAAATATGACTCGGAGTCGCGACGAGTGATTACTCTAATTTTGGTGCATCCGCAAAGTCTGAGTCCTTCTCAAACCTGGAGTTTCGGCGATCGCGACGTGATTCGCGTCGGGCGATCGCCAGATAACGACGTCGTTCTCTATAGCGCCGTCGTTTCCCGTCACCATCTCGAACTGCGCCGGATCGGTTCGTGCTGGAAAATCGTCAACCTCGGCAGTAACGGCAGTTTTATCGACGATCGCCCCTTAATTCAAGCTCCAATCATCGATGGATTGATGGTACGTCTGGCCCGTTCCGGACCGCAACTACAAATCTTCAAAGGCGCGCAATCGCGAAGTGTCTCCCCAGGAGAATCGCCGATCGCCGGACCGGAACCCCAAACGCAATCGGGAGTGTTAGCCAGTTAGTCCCCAACCGGAGCGATCGAAGAGACCTTAAACCCGCCGCCCCTCGGTAAAGGCTTTCCATCCATTCCCGTGGGATAGTTTTCCATCGGCGAACTCGGGACGTAAGGCTGCGGGGCGACAAATTCCCCCTCGACGACCACTTCCATCCCGACAAAATCCTCGAAACTTTCCCATTCCACCTCGTCGGACCCGCGCAAGATCGTCCCTTCTGTTGCAGTCCGTTCTTCAATTTCGGCATCGCCGACATCGAGGACGTAATATTCACTGCCTCCCGCCATCCAAGATTCCGCACTTTGAGACCATTCTTTGCGAATGACTACCCCGGTGAGGGTGACTCGCTCTGAATTTTCTGGTTTCATCGTCGTTTTTGCTAAAGGATGACTCGATCCCGCAACCGGAAGGGCCAGATCGATCGCTGGCGTCAAACAGATCGCACTCAGCAAGGTCATCGAACAAGCGTGAATCGGCTTCATAATTCCCTCGGAAAAAGATATTCGCCAACGACAGCGCAGTAATTTTTCCGAAGTCTAGCACTCGTTCTCGGCGATCGTCTCGCGCACTGCCAACGCCGTTGCAGGAGCTAATAAAATCCCGTTGCGATAGTGACCCGTCGCCAATAAAACATTCTTAAATCCGTCGAGCGGACCGATAACTGGAGCGGGTCGTCCCTCCGGTCGCGGACGCAAACCACTCCAGGTGTTGACGATTTCTCCGTTCGCCAACCCCGGACAAAAGGCGATCGCCCGTTCCCACACCGCCTCCAATTGGGCGCGATCGCCCCTCAACTCCATCCCCGCTTGGGGAAACTCCACCGTCGCCCCGATCCAATATTCCCCACGTCCCAAGGGAACGATATGCACGTCATCCCCGGTGAGCACGGGTTCCGGACGGCCCGCAGCCAACGGCGTCGCCAACCGCACTTTTAACCCCTGACCGAGAACGGGTCGAATCTCGACAGCTTCCCCCAATTGTTCGGTCAACGCCGTCGAACCCAACCCCGCCGCCACGATCGCCCAATCCACCGCTAACGAACCCTGGGAGGTTTCCAACTCCTGGCAAATTTTCCGATCGCCCGTTTCCGTATAACGCGCCCCGAGAACCTCCACCCCAAACTGAAACGCCACCCCCTGACGGGTCGCCGCACTCACCAGCGCTCGGGTCAACGCCACCGGATCGAGTTGTCGGTCTTGTGGGGAGTAGACCGCGCCGATGAGGTCTAAATCTGCCAATTGTTCGTAGCGCGATCGCACCTGTTCCGGGGTCAGTAATTCTAATGACCAGCCCTGAGAACGGCGAGTTTCGCAGAGAGTTCGCCATTTTTCCAGATCCTCGCCGGGAAAGCAGAGTTTGACGATCCCCTGACGGTTGTAAGGAATCGAACATTCGGCGATCGCTTCGAGTTCCGGGATTAAGATTTCGTAACGGCGCAAAGTCCTTTCGCGCAGGCGCCACGCCCGCCCTTTGACCTTTTGACTGATAATGCCCATCAACACCCCCAACGCCGCCTGAGTCGCCCCCGTTGCAGGTTCGTAGGCGCGATCGATCGCCGTAATTTCTAATCCCGGCACCTGGGATAATTCATAGGCGATCGTCGCTCCGATAATACCGCAGCCAATAATAGCAATACGAGTCATGGGATTTTAGAGTTTAGAGTTTAGATTTTAGAGACTGTTTAAAAAATAAACATTAAGAGTCCGGTTTGAGAGGAGCCAATCGCCGGAGCATCAAACGACCGAGGGCTGACATCGGGTTAACTTAACTCTCTCGACCTTTCTATTGTGCCTTGTAGGGGTTTGGTGACCAAACCCTAGAGAAGTAGGGGTTTGGTCACCAAACCCCTACTAGATTTTTTGATATTTTCTTGATGAACACTCTGCGATCGAAGCTTACAAAAATTGGGGACAACTCCATAGACTTGTCCCCAACTTATTCAATCTTTAAATGGCTCTACAACCTCATCAGTTCGAGCAACGCTCCCCTTCGACTGACTAGCTATTGGGAAGCTGGTTAAGGAAAGCATCGAAATCGGCTAGAGCTTCCGCATAGTTACTGAGAGCTAAACTGTAATTCGCTTCAGTCGCCGCGCGATCGATCGTTTCGAGATGGACGAATAATTCTTTCGCTTTATTGCGAGCGGCTTTAGCATCTTGCGGGTCTAAATTACGGGCGACAAAACCCATATCCCGGCGCAAATCGCCAAGGGGACCGTGGATGAAGTTCCCGACATCAATCCAGTCGCGTTCTTGAATCAAAGATTCGAGTTCGCTCATGCGATCGCGGAAACTTTGAATATCAGCTTTGTATTCCTGAATGCGTTCCAACTGAATTTGAGAATACAGAGCGGGTTCGCTCGCTTGCGGTCCCCCACAGCTTACGACGAATACGGTTATCAGTGCGAGAATCCCAGCCAGAATTGAACGATAGCGTGACATAACCTATTTGTTTCCCTTAAATTAACTGAAATCGTTTTCTCAAGAAAAATATATCAAGATCGGGTGCATCGGTCATGGATGGATTTAACATTCTTGAGGATTTTTCCGGCTCAAATCGCGCTAGAATCGACCACCGATTTAGGCTCAGACGACCTGACGTTTGAAGAAAGTAGCGATCGCCTCGCCCACATCTTCAGACCAATGTTCTTGGGCGTAATGTCCGGCTTCCGGGAGGTTGACCCGTTCGCTATTGGGCAGTAATTTCGCCAAATCTTCGGCATCGGTCGCCGAGAACCACGGATCTTGAAGTCCCCACAAAATTAAAGTGGGCTGCTCCCATTCTCTCAGCCCGCGTTCGATTTCGGCACTGGTTCGTTTGAGATCGAGGCGGCGAATCGTCGTCATCAACGATCGCCCGGCGGCGGAACTGGTCAGAAACGGTTTGCGATAAACATCTAAATCCGGTTCGGAAATGCCGTAACCGCTTGCCCCTTCCAAGGTGCGATCGACTAAAAGCGGGTCTTGGGTCATCATGTCGCCGACGAAGGGCAGCCCCAATTGACGCAGTTTCCAGGGCAGTTGGGCGCTACTGAGGACGGGGCTATTGAGCATCACCAGGCGTTCGACGCGATCGCCGTTATCGAGAGCGTACTGCACGCCGACGGAGCCGAGAAAGCCCTGTACGACTAAGTAAAAGCGATCGAGGTCGATCGCGTCAATCAAGCCACTGAGAGCCTTGAGAAAGGCGGCGGGGGTATAGTTAAATTGGCTGTTACTCGGTTGGTCGGAGTTGCCAAAGCCGATCCAATCCGGGGCGATCGCGCGAAACCCTCGTTCGGCCAAAATGGGCATCACTTCGGTCCAGCTATAGCCTTGAGAGGGCAACCCGTGCAACAACAAAACGGGAGGGCGATCGCTCGGGTTTAACGGTTCCAACTCCCGATAAAACCATTTTAAACCGTCAATTTCTATGGTTTTTTCTTCAATCTTCACGAGACGAAATTTTTTTAAGCATTGACGTTTAGAGCTTACCGTTATTTTGTCCCGTCAATCAAGAGCGCTCCATCGAGCGGCGATCGGCGATCGTCTTTTTGAATCGAATCAGCTTTTCTGTGGTTCGGGCCTCGGACCCGCCTCATTCGTAAGTCCCCCGACCCAGGGTGAAGTCCCCTTTAATTAGGGTAAATTAGAAAGATTAAAGGACATTTACGGCGATCCTCCCTACCCCCTTTAACTTTGAAAAAATTCCTATAAAAAAAGGGGCATTTGCCCCTTTTTTTAGTCCATATTCAAAACAGAATCCTAGAGTTTTAAATCCTAGAAGTTCATTTCTGCAGCTTGAACTTTTTCGACTTGTTTCTTCTTCAAGACCAACATAATTTGAGAAATCATGACAATCGAGAAGAAGGCCAATAAGCCCGTAATCCGACCCGAACTTTGCAGGACGATTTCCGTATCTTTCTGACCGAAACCGCCAACATTCGGGTTGTTGGTAATCGCTTGTCCGGCAGTCACTTCATCGCCTTCGGAAACGATCAATTCCGGTCCGACAGGAATGCTATCGACGACGGCATCGCCTTCACTCGGTTGAATGGTGACTTCATAACTCCCATCTTCCCCTTGTTCGATCTTGGCGATACTACCCGTGACAGAGGCTTTATAAACCGCATTATTGCTGGCATTTCCAGCCGGGTAAACTTGGCCGCGTCCTCGGTTACCCCCCGCGTGGACCGCATATTTACCGAAGTGAATATTTTTATCCGTTTCGGGATTGGGAGACAACACCGGGAAGACAATTTCTTGATATTGTTCGCCGGGTAACGGACCGACAATGACCACGTTTTCTTGGTCCGCCGCATAGGGTTGGAAGTACAGCCCTTCGACTTTTTCTTTGAGTTCTTCGGGGATGCGATCTTCCGGAGCGATCTTAAAGCCTTCGGGAAGCATCAGCACGGCGCCGACGTTGAGCGGGCCTTTTTCCCCGGTGGTCAACACTTGTTGAACGTTGGTGTCGTAAGGGATTTTAACGATGGCTTCAAAGACCGTATCGGGTAAAACCGATTGCGGGACTTCAATTTCAGTCGGCTTGGACGCCAAGTGGCAGTTGGCGCAAACAATCCGGCCCGTGGCTTCACGCGGACTGTCCGGTGCAGTTTGTTGGGCCCAGAAGGGATAGGCGGCGGCGGACTGCGGTAAGGTCACGTCGAAAGCGACTAACAGCGCCAACGTCGTAACCAGTACCAGCGCGCCTTTCGCCATTGCCCCAGAGAGGCGTTGCAGGATCGGCGATAAGGAAAGTTGTTTCATCGGGAATGGAACGATTTTACTGACGAAGCTCAAACATAGAGATTTTAGAGGGTAAATGGCACTGGCCATCGCCGAGCTAAAATCCGATCGGCTCGAATTCGGTTAGGTCCACCAGGGTTGTTCCCCGGTGCGGAAATCGGTTTCCGTCCAGGGAGTCAATACAACGTTGTCGTCTTGAACGTCGGCGTGAGCTAAGGCTAACGACAGAGGCGCAGGACCGCGCACGACTTTACCTTCGCTGTTGTATTGGGAACCGTGACAGGGACAAATAAATTTATTCTCGCTGGCGTTCCAGGGGACGACACAGCCGAGGTGAGTGCAAACGGCGTTTAAGCCGTAATCGGCTAGGGTTTTGTCGTTGGTCACCACGAGGTAAGTGGGATCCCCTTTGAGTCCTTGGGCCAGAGTGCGATCGCCAGGGTTGTGACTGTCTAAAAATTTGCTAACGCTGATGTCGTTCCCCAACGCATCTTTAGCGGTTACGCCACCTCCGGGGCCACCGCTAGAAGGGGGGATAAAATATTTGACAACGGGGTAAAGCGCTCCGAGAGCTGTCCCAGTGACGGCCCCGAAGGTTAGAAAATTCATGAATTGGCGACGTCCCATGCTGGGAACGTCAGGAGATCCGGAAGCTTGAGCCATGACCTAACTTGCTATCTGTGTGTTAAGTTGTATGTCTTAGCCACTCAGTCAAGGGCTAAAATTGGTCAACTCTAGATTTAACAATGGCGTGTGTATATTTAGAGTTAGCCAAACCTGCCAGGGAGCGACAACACGTTGGAAACACCCCCTTCGGCGTTTCTGAAAAAATTATTACATTCTTTGACCCATCGATCGCATTTTCACCCCTCGGAGTCTCGGAATTGTAACAAATTGTAAAGTAAAAGCTTATGACGGGACGAGACTTACGCCAACTGCTCGTAGACAAGTGGGGCTATTCTTACGACATCAAAATGCGCCGCACCCAGGGCAAAATGTTTGTACAAGTGATGTGGAAATATCTCGAACAAGCGTCATTTCCGCTTACGGAAGCGGAATATCTCGAACATTTGGATACGGTGGTCGCCTATTTGCACGGTTGGGGGGCGATCGAGCAGTTTTGCGCTTATATCGAACAGACGAAAGAACGGCCCCGGTTGGGTAAAGCGGTTAGTATTCCGGTAGAATTGGGCGATCGCGCGTCGGAATGGATGCTCGAAAATTTCTAGTCGATTTTTTCACTCAAGTTCTAGGTTGCCGGACCTTCGCGTAGGGTCTCCAAAGGAGAATCGCTGGGATCCGGGGATCGAGGCGAGTCACGCCGTCGCGATCGATCCCGTCAGTTGTCCCACGAGATCCGCACGGCATTTTATCGGGGAGCGATCGCGATGGAAGTTATCGTCAGATCTTTAACGTTTGAGGGGTTCGGGGAGCGATAAGTCCCGCGCTGTATGCGAAGCATCAGCGTCGGGATCCATGGACTCCCCGAGCTGGCCTCATCCCCACCCTACGGGAAGGGCCAAGCCCTACAATGGGGATGAGACCAGCATTTATCAGCAGCTATAGCCTGTGGTAGTTTATAGTCATGCTGACTATGAACTACACTTACCGAATCGATCCAGACGCCACCCAGCAGACTGAACTGTTGGAGTGGCTTGAGACCTGCAGAGGCGTATATAACTACGCTTTGCGCGAACTCAAAGACTGGATTGCTTCTCGTAAGTGTCAGGTAGACCGATGTTCGTTGGAAAAGGAATACACCATTCCTGCTGATGAACCGTTTCCGTCTTATCACCGTCAACAAAACAACCTGGCTAAAGCAAAGAAGCAATTCCCGCATCTGGGTCAGGTACATTCTCAGGTGTTGCAGACCACAATTCGCAGACTGCACGATACCTGGAAAGCATTTCAGAAACGGGGACATGGATTCCCTCGTTTCAAAAAGTTCGGTCAATTCAAATCCTTTCTATTTCCCCAGTTCAAGAACAATCCCATCAATGGCTTCACAATCAAGTTGCCAAAGATTGGGGAAGTACCCATTAACCTGCATCCCCCCTTCGCCCCCCTTTCAAAGGGGGGTTGGGGGGATACAGGTGCGGGTATTGTCCAGGGTGCGAGGAACACAATGGTATGTCGTCGTCACCATTGAATCGGATATATCGGTTCCCGATGCCCCGGTTCACGGTCGGGCAATTGGGATTGACCTGGGATTGGAGCGATTCTTGACCGCTTCCGATCGCTCTTTCCAAGAGCGACCCCAGTTTTTCAAGTCGATGCAACGCAAGCTGAAATTGCTGCAACGCAGAGCAGCACGAAAACAGAAGGGTTCTCAAAACTGGGAAAAGGCGCAAATCGAAGTGGCTAGAATGCATCATCGCATTGCCAATCGTCGTAAAGATTTCCATCTGAAGACGGCTCATCAGCTTTGCGACCGGGCGCAAACCATCTTTGCAGAAGATCTCAACGTCAAAGGCTTGACGCGAGGGATGTTGCGAACAGATTGTGTAGATGCTGCTTTCGGACAATTCCTGTCTCTGACGGAATGGGTTTGTTGGAAACGGGGAGTGTACTTTGCTAAAGTCAACCCCAACGGTACCAGTCAAACCTGTCCATCCTGCTTTGCTACGGTCAGCAAAGGGTTGGAAGTCAGAGAGCATCATTGTCCTGAGTGTGGGTATCGGACGCATCGCGATCGTGCTGCAGCAGAGATGGTTTTGCATCGTGGACTAGAAAACGTAGTAACCCAGGGACTCTGGGGAACGGAAACCGCCTGTCAAGTCGGTCTGTCGGGGGTCTATGACCTAGATAAGTGGCGTGGGGCAGGAACACCCAATTGTGAGGTTGGGAAGCCCGCGCTGTAATCTTTGATTCAGCGTCGGGAGGATGTCACATAATTGGATGGTCAGTTTGTGTCAATTACTGGCCTTATTTGTGATTTTCACCGGAATTGTTAAATCCCTGCTGGTTTACCTGCGACACGGTTTGTTAAGCGGACATTCTGCCCTCGCCTTCCAAGAAAGTCGCCTAGAAATGGGGTATGCTTTTTCCCTCGGTTTGGGCTTTCCGATCGGCGGGAGTATCTTGAAAACGACGATCGCCCCGAGTTGGAACGATATCGGCCAACTGGCAGCAATTATCGCCATCCGCACCTTACTCAATTCTCTATTGTTGCAAGCCATTACGGGCAGTTCGTCCGATGGAGACGATCGCGATCGCACCTCTCTGTGGGACCGACTCAAAAGCTGAAGCGCCGACCCCGCCAACGGCGATTCTCGTTTGGAGACCCTACGCGATCGCCCGAAATGCCAAGAACTCCCCGGGATCGTAGCGGGGAGTTCTTGGTAGTTCAACTCAACTTAGCGCGAACCGACCGTCGCTTCCTTCAAGGTGCGTGGGGTGGCCATGCGCAAAATTTGTTGCATCAGTCCCGGCGCCAGTTGTTTGCACCAGACCGCCAGATGGCTTTGCCAACCGACCAATATTTCCGAATCATCCCGGCGCAGTCCGTTGACCAAAGCTTTAGCGACATCCTCGGCGGTCATCGGAACCACCCAACGAAACAGGCGCTTATTGCGAACCATGTCCGTATCGGTCAGGGTCGGTAACAACGCCGCCACCTTGACGTTATACGGCGCCAGTTCGGTTCGTAAGGCTTCGGTAAAGCCGAGAATGGCGAATTTCGTGGCGGAATAGGTCGCCATCGTCGGCGCGGCGACTTTCCCCATGAGGCTGGAAACGTTGACGATCGTCCCTTCTTGGCGGGCCGCCATGCGACGCGCCACCAAGCGGGTCACCGTATACAGTCCCATGAGATTGAGAGAAATTTCTTCGTGAACTTTGGGAAGTTGCGACTGCAAAAATGGCATTTGGTGGGCGACTCCGGCACAGTTGACCAGCAGGTGAATCGGTCCGCAGTCGCGCCAAGCTTTGGCGATCGCGATATTGACCTCGATCGGTTGGGTGAGGTCTAAAGGCATGACCACGGCTTCCGACCCGATCGCTGCGATTTCAGCCGCCAATTCGTTGAGGCGATCGCGATCGCGGGCTACTAAAATGAGGCGTTTCGTGTGTTGGCGGGCTAATTCTAGTGCGATCGCCCGTCCGATCCCGCGTGACGCCCCGGTAATCAGGGCGGTCTTTCCTTGAATATTCATCGTAAAACCTCCACAGTTGAGGTCTGGCCGCACGTCGAGTTCGTCGGGGACGCTGAAAGAGTCTAAGTCCCCACAATGCGGACAGATATTTGTTAATTCAATGACCGAACTAGCAGGAAATTTCAGGTAGATGAGGGTGACATTTCTCGAAGAACTTGCCCGAATATTTCAAGCTCGATTTACGAGGCTGGGAAATGTCATTCCGAATGAATCGAGTGGTGATTCGATCGCCTCGCGGCTGGATATCCGAGGCAAAACCGCAATCGGAGTGATCGAAATCGGGGGATGTTAAGCGTGACAAGCCTAGTTATCTGTTGGCCGAACCCCGTGGCGTCGGGGAGACTTGCCAGTCAAACCCGGCAGGGATAACCCACGAAGCCAGTTAAGTGAATGTAGAGCATAACGCACTGGTCTCCTTTTGACGAGCGTCTACAACAGCGCCCTCAATAACATAAGTTAGCAGTTAAATCCAGAAGACGCAATATTTCTTCATGAAGTTTCCGCAATATTTCTTCATACACCTAAAATGCGAGCTTCATTGAGGGTTATAGCTATTGCAAACGCCCCGTGGGTGCGATCGAAATCACAACTACGGGGCGGGGAGTAACAAAAATTTATAAAAATTTACAGATTGACCGCGTCGGATCGGCCTGGTGAGGGGCTACAAGGCTTCCGGGGGACTTTCCACCGGGGCTAAGGCTTTTTTCGCTTGGACTTCGGCTAATTCGGCCCGGGTTTCGGCGACGAGATCTTCGAGGGCTTCTCCAGCTTCCGACCACAGGGTTTTCCCCTTGTCGTAAACGACCAATCCGGTTTTAATCGCCAGTTTGGCGGCGGGTTTGCCGAGTTTTGCCAACGGCGGCCCCAAGACCGGGGCCAAGACGATCGCGCCGACCCCGATCGCCACCCCAGGAAGTCCGAATTCTTCGACGAAATCGCCGACAAGATCTTTTAAATCGAACGACATTTTAAAAACCTCCTCTATTCACGGTCAGATTTTGACGGTGCAATCAGCACCGGGCGCAAGCCGTTCACTCCAGCAACAACACTCGATCCGTTATTGATCGCCGTCGCCGTCATCGGATTCATGCCGACCGTGGCGGCGATCGCCAAACCGGACAGGTTGGGAAGGGCGACGATCCCCGTATTTTGGGCGATAATTTGCTTCGCGTGACGGGCGATCGCGACCGCTTCGACCAATCCATATAAATTATTTTTCATCAACACCACGTCCGCCGTTTCTCGGGCGACATCGGACCCGTCGCCGAACGAAATCGACACGTCCGCATAGGCGAGGGCCGCCGAATCGTTCAAGCCGTCCCCGACAAACGCCACCGTTTTACCGCGATCGTGCAGGCGCCCGATGACCTCCGCTTTGTGTTCCGGGAACGCTTCCGCGTGGACGTGACTCGGGGGGATATCCAACTCCCGGGCGACCGTAGCGGCGCGTTGGCGGTTGTCCCCGGTGAGCATGTGAATTTCCGCCCCAAAACGGCGCAATTTTTGCAACACTCGTACCGTTTCCGGGCGGAGGGGATCGCTATATTGAATGACCCCGAGTAAGCGGCGATCGCAGGCGACGTAAATCTTGGGATAGCCCGCCGTCAACACCTCCGGATGGCGATCGTGCAGGGGATCGAGATCCACCCCTTCTTTAACCATGAACCGATCGCTACCCACCAACACCGCCTGTCCTTCCACCTGCGCGCTCAAGCCGAAACCCACTTGATAGTCCCACTCGCCGCGCGCCGGGACGATCAATTCGTGATAGTTGGCGTAACGCATGACCGCTTCCGCCACCGGGTGAGTGATGCGCTGTTCTCCCGCCGCCGCCAACTGCACCACCCGCATCGGATCGATCGCCGCCGCCGCCGTTTTCACCCCGACGATCGCCACGTCCCCTTGAGTCAGAGTTCCCGTCTTGTCGAACACGATCGCGTCCACCTGCGCCAACTGTTCGAGGGCGCGCCCGGAGCGAATCAGCACCCCGTGGCGCCCCGCCGCACTCAGGGCCGCCATCACCGTCGTCGGAACCGAGACTCGGATCCCCGTGGCGAAATCTAAGGTCAAAATCGAGGCAGCCCGCGCCGCGTTGCGGGTGAGGGCGTAGATGGCGCCGGAGAGCAACAGGGCGGGCATCACGGCGCGATCGGCAATTTTAGCGGCGTAGTTTTCCATGCGCGTATCGCAAACGGGGGCATTTTGCAGCAGTTGCATCGTGCGACCCGCTAAAGTCGCCGCCCCGGTGCGTTCGGTCAAGACGTAGATCTGACCCGATCGCACCAAGGTCGAGGCGTAGACCGCTTCCCCGGGCGATCGCACTGCCGGGATCGATTCCCCGGTGAGTTTTTGCTCGTCCACTAAGGCTTTGCCGCGCAAAATGCGACCGTCTACCGGGATCTGTTCCCCGGGGTAGACGATGACCGTATCGCCGACTTCCACCGCTTCGAGGGGGACTTGCTGTTTTTCCCCGCCGCGTTCGACCCAAGCAAAACGGGCGAGGGAACTGAGCAAATCTAAGGCTTCGTGGTGGTACGATCGCGCCGTGCGATTGCGGATTGCTTCCCCGAGTTGGATCAAGCCGACCATCGTCGCGGAAGTTAGAAAATGCCCTTGAATCGTGGTAATCGAAATCGCCAAACTGTCGAGAAAGTCGATATTGACCCGCCGTTCGGCCCACAAGCTGACGATCGCCCGTTTGGCGACGGGTACGGCGGCGATCGCGATCGTCGAGGCGATCGCCATCGGCGAAATCGACCATCCCAACGGCCCGGCGCCGATCGCCAGACAGGTAGCGAGCAATGGCAATTTCAGCTCCGAGAGCCAGCTTTCCCCCGCACGATCCGGGGAATCGGGGTCGCGATCGTCGTCGGCTTGGGGATCCTCCGCCCGCGCCAGCCACCGTTCTAAAGCGACCCGCAGTCGATCGGGATCGAACCCTTCCACCCGATAGCGGACGATCGCGCAACCCGCCGCCGGATTGAGGCGCACGTCGAGGATCCAATGCTGGCGGTTCGCCGCCCGTTGCAAGCGTCTGCCATAAGGGCGATCGCAACTCAATCGCGGCACCCGCACCCGGATCCGACCGGGCATCCAGTGAACGACACCATAGGGAACGGCTATATTAACGGGCGTTCCCTCGATCTCGTTCGCTCCGAGGATTGACTCGTGCTTCGATCGCGTCCGATGCGTGAGTGCGACTTGAACCATTGCTCTCCACTCCCATGAAGTACCGATGGAATTCCCCCGCTCGTACACTCCGCCCCATTCCCCCTCGTTGGAGTGCGGTAACGATCCTGGGAGCAACCCGAAATCGCGATCGGTCTCGCTCTTCGAGTAACCCAGGGCGATCGCCACCCGGATCGAACGAGCGAGCTGGATCGAACGAGCAAAGGGCTCGCTATTTATTGTGAGTTATTGTGAGCTTTTTTTATCTCTTTTTACCGAAGTGATTCTCGGACTCACCCGACCCGCGCCCCAAGATCCCATCGAGCTTGAGGACGCCATCGAACTCGACTCGTGCCGACCTGTACGACGTTTGTTATTGAGTTTTTTTGAATTTCACTATTATTAGATTACACCCTTTTGGAAGGAAAATATTTTTCTAACTTTAAAAAAATGTTAAGTCTATAATTTTCTCAATCTTCACAGGCGTTTTAATTAGCTGAAATAGCAATTTAGCCGATTGACTTTTAGCAATCTTATCTCTGCCGATCGCAAAGTTACTTCCACTCCTTTTTCCCCTCGACTTCTTACGATTCGCTGCCAAGACAGTCCTCGCTTCCCTCCGTGAAAACACGAAGATTCCGACGGATTCCGTTAAAATTGCTCAAATTGAGAAATTGGCTCGACTTTAACGTTTTCTCCATCAAAAGAGGGTTGTTCGATCGTTTACTTCCAAGAATTAACCTGCCACCAGCGACGTGCGATCGTTAAACTCACTGCTCTTGAACCGCGATCGAAAACCTCCCATCGAACGGCACAAATAGATCGAACCGTACCCGATCGATCCTCTCGACCGGGGGAGTTCCTTCAATCGGATTCGCGAAGAGTAGAGCCGCCGTTACTATAATGAAGTTTGATAAAACTATCAAACCCATACCACGCCAACACGTACCATGGAATCACATCTAATTGCCAGCCTTTGAGGGTTAATTGCCGCAAAGCCAATAAGGTAAAGCTCAGGGGAACTAAGAAGCGCAAATCGACAGTTCCTTCGCTCATTTGCTTGACTTTACTGTTGAAAACGGTCATGACATCGACGATCTCGTCAGCCGCTTGGGAGCGATCGCCGGGAGGATGGCGAGGGGGCGTGATACAAGGGAATCCCAAATCTTCCAAACGGACGATCGCCTCCGCTACACTCAAGGATTCGGACGGGTAAAAAATTGTCAGGCTGCCCGTTTGCATGTTGCTACGCAGGCGATCCACCGCCAGTCCGGCGCGCAGGCGAGTGGCGATCGCCTCTAGGGTATCGCGGTTGCGGTAGAACGACTCGACCCGAAGACGAATTCTTCCCGGACTGGCACTGAGTAATTGGACTGGAATCACTCGTTTCGTCTCCATGACGGTCGGGGCAATCGCCGAAATCGATTTAGAATTATTGGCATTCATCAGCTACCCGGTTGGCTACGATCGGTTAATTTTGACCACTGAGTAGGAACCCCGTACAACCCCAGATCGAAGTCTGGGGGGTGGCTTATCGCTCCAGTTTCAGTACGGGGAAAACCTCTCGGTTAAGATTGATTTTCCGGCATTCCTTCTAATTTTTTCGCTTGTTCCTCCGCCAGTTCGGCTTGGGCTTCGGCGACGAGGTCTTCAAAAACTTCCCCCGCTTCGGCGACCATGCCTTTGGTTTTTTCATAGGCGATCGTCGCGCCTTTGATTGTCGCTTTGGCAACGGGTTTGAGCGATCGCGCCAAGAAAGGAGCGAGGACGACGGCGCCGACACCGAGGGCAATTCCGGGAGCCCCTAAATCTTCAACGAAATCTCCGAGTTTGAGTGACATAATTGAGTTCCTCTGGAAAACAATATCTGAGATGATAGCCTTTCTCATTCCGGCGAGTTGTACCTTGGGGAACTCGTCGGGAATGAGAATGGGGATCTTTTAGCGATCGCCATCGCGAGACCGACGGCGGACTCAGGCTTGATGGGTTTCAGGAACGGGCGGTTTTCTCCAAGATTTGAGTAACAAACACCAGGTGGAGAGGCGATCGTGCAAGCGCTCCAACGCCGCTTGTGGCACTCCCGAAGGCGGTTCGCTCTCGGTCTCCTCGCCGGAGAATGCGGTTTCCGGGATCGGCGCTTCCCGGGACTCGCCTTGCTCTTCTTCCGGGTCCTCGTTCCCTGCGCCGACAGGTTGCTCGCCGTTGCGCTCGGGATCGGCGGGGACTTCGGCGGGGGGGTCTCCGTCGGTTCCGGAGGAGCGATCGCGAGGCTCGCTCTCCGAGGGGCCGTCGGTCGGAGGCGGAGACGATCCGTTGTTGTCCGAGGGGGAAGACGATTGTGCGGGAGCGATTCCGGCAGCCCGTTCGAGGAGTTGGTGGAGTCGGCGAGGCACGGCGTTGTCGGCGATCGCCCCGACGTTGTAGGCGACGATCGCCGATCCGGTATTGCGATTGAGGGTGAGGCGATCGATCCAGTCTTCTTCGGTAGCAAACGCTTCCAGACGATCGCAGTAGGCCGGATCGTCGCAAATTTGCGGGATTTTCAGGCGAATTCGCCCGTCGATCGCGTGGACGACCTCGTAAGCCCCCGAGGCGATCGGCACGCGAACTGGGGCTTCGGGGGTCTCGCCGTCGCCGTCGCCCTCCGTTTCTACGTAATCGAGGGCTTCGCGGGCGATCGCCGTAAACACGAGGTAAGACAGCAGGGAGGGCCAGCCAGAAATTCTCAACGTGCGCGTGAAGACGAGACCGAGAATGGGCGGAATCCAGGACTTGAGGCGAGTGTAGGTGTCGCGAAGGTCGATCTCGGAGGCGATCGCCCCGGCGTTCGGATGCGGCGAGGGCTGTGGCGTTTTTCGCACTTCCGGCAAGAATTCTTCGAGCAGTTCGCACGTGCTCAATTCTCGCGCCTCGAAGCGGATGATAATGCTCCCCGTCCGTTCGTTGCCCACGACTTCGCGAATACTGGTGCAATCGCGCAGGCGCTCGGCGATCGCTCGGGCCGTCGTTTCTGCGGGCATCCCTCGACTGCGTAATCTGACTCGTCCGGGAGCGGCGGAAACTAATTCGATTGAGAGATCGCTCGGGGAGATCTCGACATTAGCCATTGGCTCGGTTCCCCACTTTGAAATACTTGCAATAATTAATTCATTTTTGCAAACCTACATTTCTTATTATAAGAGGAATTTCTCAAATCTCTCGGTTTAAAAGCCGACAATTTTACAAAACGTTAAAGAGTTCTTAACCTCTTGAAATGCCAGACATCAATCTAAAGAAATTGCCAAATTTTCAAAGTGCGATCGGGGCTACCCGTCGCCAAAAGCCGCGAGGATGCGGAGATCGCCAGAACGGAGACCCCTTCGGTGCGGGTATCGAGACTATTAAGAATTTCTCCTGTTTCTATATTGCAAATTTTTATCATTTTGTCTTCACTGGCACTGATTAAAGTTTGACCGTCGGCGGCGATCGCCACGGAACAAATGGGGCGATCGTGGACGGCGATCGTGCGGACTCGTCGTCCCGTTTGCAGGTCCCAAATCGCGATCGTGCGATCGGCGCTGCCACTGACGAGGGTTTTACCGTCGGGACTGACCGCCAGGGTTCGCACGCTACCTTGATGTCCGTTGAGGGTATATTTTAACGTCCCCGCGATCGCGTCCCAAACTTTCACCGTCCCGTCGTCGCTAGCGCTGATCGGGTGTCTCCCGTCCGGGGTAAAGACCAAGGCGCGCACCCACTGGCGGTGACCGAAGAGGGTTCGCGTAGCTTCTCCGGTCTTCAAATCCCAGAGTTTAATTTTGTGAGATCCACTGGCGAGGGTCTGGCCGTCGGGAGTCAAAGCGAGACATAAAATATCTTTTTTATGTCCGAATAACGTCCAGAGCAGTTTACCTGTTTCTAAATGCCATACTTTAATATAACTGCGGTTTTTCGAGCGATCGCTGCTGGCGAGAATGCGCCCGTCCCCACTGAGCGTCAGAGTTAGAATGCCCCCGGAATGGCCTTTGAGAGTCCCTTGGAGTTGACCGTCGCCGTGGCGGTCGAGGTTCCAGATTTCAACGATCCGGTCTTCGCCGCAGCTATACAAAGTTTCGCCGTCCGGGGCGATCGCGATCGCCGCCACCTTGCCGCAGGTCGGCTCTAACGTTCCCATCAACGAGAGCCGATCCCATCGCGGTACGGTCGTTTCCGGGGCGATCGTCAGCTCTCCCAAGCGCGCCAACCACCCCTCGACCGTCGCCACCGCCTCCCGGTCCCCCAACTGGGTCAAACAGCGCTTGAGGGTTTCGAGATAGGGGCGATCTTCCCGGGTCAGGGCCTCTGACATCCGTTCTAGGGCGTCTGGCAGGGTATGGGGCGCCTCGCGCTGGCGCAGTTGCAGCCAAGTGCGCACGGAAAATTCGACTTCGGCGCGGGCCCAGGCGCGATCGGGAAAATGGGTCAAACTCCAGGCTAAATTGAGGGCTAATTCCGGCATCCAGTAGGGACGGCGATCGCCCACCACGGCGAGCAAATCCCGATAAATCGTCACCGTCGCCGCCACCGGGAGTTCGAGTAAGTCGGGATCGGCACAATCGGCCATCAATTGGGGCAGCAACTCCGGCAATAAGGGCCAGCGATCGGCGTAAGTGAAATAATAAATATCGGCGATCCACCCGGCCACCAAACAGTGACAGAGTTTTAAAAACTGTGCCAAATTTTGCCAATCTTTCTCGGAAGTCGTATAACTTAAATCGAGTTGGTCTAAATCGACTCCTGCCTGTTTGAGGATTTCGGTTTCTTCCAACAGGGAGAGGTTTTTGCAGTTCTCGCCTCCGAGTTTTTTAATTTCTTTGGGACTTTTCCCTAAAGCTTTTAGTTTTTGGCAGGTGTCGCGCCATTTTAAGGCTCGATTTTTTGCCGATTCTTGTAAAAATTGGCGATAGGAAAAGGAAAAAACGGTTTGATAGTAATAGGTGGCCGATTCCAACCCCCAATAAGCGAGGCGGAAGGTGAGGAAATCACCATCAATTTCGGATTCTAAAATCGTACAGGGTTCGGATTTGAGTAATCCGTAAAGGGCTTTAATGCTCGATTCGCTGTGAAAGCGTTTGCTCTCCCAGGCTCCCCCTAAAAATTCCGTGGGGCGGTTGGCACCGTGGAGGGGATAGTGACGGGAGAGGAATTCGCGCAATCCCTGAGCGAGAGAGAGTTCGAGGTCGGGAGTGGGATCGGTGCTTGAGGTCGGACGATCGCCGTTGATTTGCGGGGGGGCGAGGAAAATTTTTAAAGGGAGGGGGGCGCGATCGCCGGAGGATTCTAAGAGTTGGGAGGGGAATAAACGTAAGGGCCAATGGTCGAGGATTTTGTGAACTTCCGGCAGTTTTAAGGTGATTTCTCGACGTTGGGCGGCCAGTTGAAAGAGGGTTTTGCGATTTTCGAGGATACTTTGTTGTTGTAGGGCTTTTTGTTCGAGGAAGCGGGCGCGATCGAAATGGGGGGCGTCGCTGGCGGGGGTCGTACAAGAGCGTACCAGTTGCCCGATTTCTTCGCCGTGTTCGAGACTGAAGTTGAGTAATTTTTCCGGCCAAGATTTCTCGCGATCGCCGTTTTTTGTTTCGGGAAGACTCGGACAAGCATTCTCGAAAAAGGTCGCCGACATTCCGAGCTGTTTTTGGCGTCCGTCTACTTCAAAATGAACGCTATTTAAAGCTTTCTTGGTTTTCACAGCGACCAAACTTTCGATCGCTGGAATGACCAGTTGTAAAAATAAGCTCAGCCAAGATCCCATAGTTGACCCATCCGTGATGTTGCATTCGCAAACCGACATCTATGGTAAACCGATTCGGAACTTTTTGATAAATATTCTCAAGTAAAGATTTAATTAAAAGAGCTGGATGCTTTGTCATACAAGGATTATAGCCTGAAAATACCCGGAGAGGCGATCGGACTTTGATGCAGATATCCTTGCAGGTAATTCTCAATAAGCGGGGCCGTATTGACGGCTTCCCGGAGTCGATCGCCCCCCTAGCGCCAAGGGGCCTGAAACCACCCGGTGACCGCCACCGCCAAAGCATCGGCGGCGTCGTCGGGTTTGGGAATCGTTTCTAAGTGTAATTCTCGGGCGACGGCTTCTTGCACGTCGCGTTTTTCTGCATTCCCGTACCCCGTCAGCGCTTGTTTGATTTGGGCGGGGGTAAACTCGATCGCGGGAAGCTGGTACTGGGCCAAAACTAAGACGATGACGCCGCGCGCTTGGGCGACTAAAATCGTGTTGCCCATGCGATAGAAAAATAACTTTTCGATCGCCACCAAATCCGGTTGGAAGCGATCGATGAGGGTGTGTAAATCATCGTAAATAATCCGGAGGCGATCGCCGATCGCCGTTTTTGCCGGAGTTTGAATCACGCCGAAGTCCAACACCGAAATCTCGGCGTGAGAACCGCGCGAACTCCCTTGACGACAGGCGATCGCCCCGAATCCTAACCTTGCCAACCCCGGATCGATCCCGAGGATGCGCTTTTCCATCTTCGTGGGAACCAACGACAAGGATTAGCCTTGGCTTTCCTCGGAGAGTTCCACACCGAAGACACTGGCGAAAACTTTCTGCACCTTGTAACCGGAATCGATCGACTCCAGAGGATCTTTACGCAAGCGGTGACGCAAGCACAGGGTTACCACCCGGCGGATGTCATCGACGGTGACTTCCGTGCGACCTTCCAACGCCGCGATCGCCTTCGCCGCGCGGTTGGTGACCAAATCCCCGCGCAACCCATCGACATCGAGTTCCGAACAGACTTGAGAAATCTGCACCCGCAACTCGTAATCGATCTTGACCGACGGCAATAAATTTTGAGCTTCGACGATCTTATTTTGCAACCCTTCTTGCTCGCTGTGGTGGCGTTCGAGATAGTCCGCCGGATTTTGGTCGAACTCCGATCGCTCCTCCACAATTTTGACGCGCAATTGGGGATCTTTGACCGTGCGAATTTCCGCGTGCATCCCGAAGCGATCGAGCAGTTGGGGACGTAACTCCCCTTCTTCCGGGTTTCCAGAACCGACCAACACGAAGCGGGCCGGGTGGCGGATCGAAATCCCCTCCCGTTCTACCGTATTCCAGCCACTGGCGGCGGAATCGAGCAGTACGTCTACGAGGTGATCGTCGAGCAAGTTGACCTCATCGACGTAGAGAATGCCGCGATTCGCCTTCGCCAACAAACCGGGTTCAAAGGCTTTGACCCCTTCAGAAAGGGCTTTTTCGATGTCGATCGTGCCGCAAACGCGATCTTCCGTCGCCCCGAGGGGTAAGTCGATCATCTGCACTTTGCGACGCATCACGGGTAATTCTTCGTCGCGATCGCGGCGATCGCGCGCTTCGTCGCTCATTAATTCCGGATCGCTGGGGTGACTGTTGAACGGATCGTCAGCAATGACCTCAATTTCCGGCAATAAATCGGCCAAAGCCCGGATCGTCGTCGATTTTCCGGTGCCGCGATCGCCCATAATCATCACCCCGCCTATTTTCGGGTCGATGACATTGAGCAACAACGCCAGTTTCATCTCTTCTTGACCGACGATCGCCGTAAACGGAAAAACGGCACGGCGGGTGACTTTGGTTAAGGTTGGGCTAACTTGGGCAGTCGGACTCACGAGTTTACCTAAATTTTTGTTCTTCTAGACGCAGTTCTTTATTGTGCCATTGTGGGGGCTGCTTTGTCGTGAGAGAGCACTCATCCTCATCCTCCCCCGGAATCGAAAATTTCAAATCTAAAATTTCAAATCTAAAATTTTAAATCTAAAATCTAAAATCCCTCTACCATCTCGGATTCGAGTGCAACAACGCCGTTGCCTCATGTTTCGGTAACGGTTTGGCGAAAAAATAACCCTGACCGTACTCGCAAGCGAGCGATCGCAACCGGGCTAATTCCTCCGGCGTTTCGATTCCTTCCGCCACGACTTCCATGTTCAAATTATGGGCTAAATCAATAATCGTTTTGACGATCGCCCGTTTGTCCTCTCCCTGTTCCATGCGACTGACAAAAGAACGATCCACCTTTAACGTATCCGTCGGAAATTGGTGCAAATAACTCAACGACGAATAACCCGTCCCGAAATCGTCGATCCCGAGTTTGACATTTAACGCTTTCATCTTATTCAACATCGCGATCGCCGCTTCCACTTCGTCCATGACCACGCTTTCGGTGATTTCGAGTTTGACGCAGTGGGGATCGAGTTGGGTAAGTTCGAGGGTCGTGGCGATCGTATCGAGCAGATCGAGCTGATTAAACTGTTTTCCCGATAAATTAATGGCGATCGTCAGATGTTCGCAACCGGGGATCTGCTGTTGCCATTGGCGGACCTGACGGCAAGCTTCTTCTAAAACCCACGCCCCGAGGGGGATGATTTCCCCGGTTTCTTCCGCCAGGGGGATGAACTCACCGGGGAAGACCCGACCGCGTTGGGGATGTTCCCAACGGACGAGGGCTTCAAATCCGGCAATCCGTCCGCTTGGCAAGTCTACAATCGGTTGGTAGTAGACGGGGAATTGAGAATTGAGGGCGGAATAATCCTCGCCGCGCAATTGGAGATCGTGGATTTTTTGGCGGAGGTGTTCGTTATCGCGTAGAGAACGGCGCAAATCCGTTTCGAGTTCCAGGCGGGCGATCGCATTACTTTGCATCGTCGCTTCAAAGACTTCGAGATTGGGTTTGCCCAACACTTTCGCCCGATACATCGCCGTATGGGCTTCGCGCAACAGATCCCGGTCTTCCGACGCCGGACCGAGGGCCATCCCGATGCTGGCGCTGCTGTAGATTTCGTGTCCTTCAATGTCAAAAGGAATCGTCAGTTGACGCCGGACTTGTTCGGCAATACCTGCCGCCTCCTCCACTTGGCGGATATTTTCTAAAAGGATAGCGAATTCGTCACTACCGACCCGGGCGACTTTAGCGTTCGCCATCGCCTGGGTTCGCCGCAATCCCGTATCGGTCATCGATTTTCGCCGTTGTTCCCCCAGAATTTGTTGCAGGCGTTTCGCAAAAGCGACCAGGAGGCGATCGCCCACCTCGTGTCCGAGTCCGTCGTTGATCGTTTTAAAGCGGTCTACATCTAAAAAAACGACGCCAATAAAAGGAGTCGATCCCGTCGATAGAGTCGAGTGGGTGGAGGGCGACGCTGCGGGTTTGGCAGCCTGTTCCCCTTTCAACAATCGCCGTTTGAGTCGTCCCATTTCCTGCACGAAACCCGCCCGATTGGGCAATCCGGTGAGCGGATCGTAAAACAAAGTATAGAGGACTTTAGAGGCGATCGCGCCGCTACCGGACAGGAGTAAGGCGGCGATCGCCGACGCGGTCGGGATCCACCCCATAAATAGAAACACCCCAAAGCCACTGGCGACGATCGCCGCGATCGCCCCCGTCGCCAATCCGAACAATTTCAAGGGGCGATCGCTGCGCCACACCAACACCCCGCCGACCCCAGACCACAGCCCCAACCAGACGATCTCGACCCACTCGGGCCAAAACCAAAATAACCCTTTCCCCTCCAACGAACTATCGAGTAATTGGCTGAGAATTTGGGCGTGAATCACCACTCCCGCCATTTGAACGTTACTCCCGTCCGCACTGTACGGGGTAAAAAACATATCTTTCAAACTCGGTGCCACAGTTCCGATCAAGACAATTTTGTCTTTGACCCATTCCGGTTGAACGTTCCCCGCCAGAACTTGGGTCATACTCACTTGTCTGGCCACCGTTTCGGGGGCGCGATAGTCGAGTAAAATTTGATAGCCCTTCGGGTCGATCGTTTGATAGCCGCCGGAATTAACGTTTAGGGGATTGAATGTTGCTTTTCCTAAGTAAATTTGATAGGGATTGTCTTGAGAATTGCGCGGCTGAATATCGAATTTTTGTAAATATTTTAACGCCAGTTGGAGGCCAAAAGAAAAGACCGCTTCACCGGAAGGTTCCCGGTTGACGTAGAGTAAATTGCGACGAACGATCCCGTCGTTGTCGAGAATGAGATCGTTAAAGCCCACTCGTTCGGGGGGAAGGTACGGGGGTGCGGGAACGCCTTCGCTGTGGCGATCGCCGAGTTTGGTAATGCCGATAACTTTGGGAGAGTTCAGTTGTTCGACGAGGCGATCGTGACCGGGTTGTAGGGGAACGTCACGATATAAATCCAACCCGATCGCCGCCGGATCGTCTTCTAGGAGAATGTCTAGAATTTCAGCAATTAAGCCATCAGAGAACGGCCATTGTTGGCGCGATTGAATGTCCGCTTCCGTAATGCCGACAATGAGTAAACGTTCGTCGGTTTCGTCCCGAAACGGACGCGATCGCACCATCCAATCAAAAAGACTTAATTCTAAAGATTCAAAAGCCCCCAAAAATTTAATAATCGTTAAAAAAATCGTCGTCAGCACACTAGAAGTGACCACCGCCCGACCGATTGGAATTCTCGATTCCAGGGGGCGATTGGCTCGGTGTCGTTTTAAATGTTTGCCGATGGAACGGAGGGGATCGTTGACTTTAGAAAACACCGTATTTTGTCACCAAGCGTGGGGATACCGCGCGATCGAACTCAGTCATATCCAACGATTTTCGCAAATTTCCCAGAGTACCGTGAGAGCCGAGTGAACCTTCAGTGTAACTTGGGAGGCGATCGGAGTGCGTGCCCCGTGCTTCTCACAGAAAAACCCGCTCGATTCAGCGCGCTCCTGTTTACGGTTAGAGCCGGACGGCAAGGTAAAATTCGCTTGTTAGCGTCCACAATCTTGAGAGTGTATGGCAAGTCAAGTTATTCCCGCGATCGTGAATGGTGCAGGCGGTAAAATGGGTCGGGAAGTCGTCAAGGCGATCGCCAGCAGCCCGGATCTCAAATTAGTCGCCGCCGTCGATCGCAATCCGGACTATATCGGTCGAGACGTCGGCGAAATTGCCGGATGTGGTCCGTTAGAAATTCCCATCCTCAACGACCTCGAAGGCAGTCTGGGAATGGCCGTCCAAGAAAAAGAACTCGGCGTCATGGTCGATTTTACCCATCCGAGTTCCGTATACGACAACGTGCGATCGGCGATCGCCTACGGCATCCGCCCCGTCGTCGGAACCACCGGATTGAGCCCCCAGCAAATCCAAGAACTCGCCGAATTTGCCGATAAAGCCAGTACGGGCTGTTTGATTATCCCCAACTTTTCCATCGGCATGGTCTTGCTGCAACAAGCCGCAATTTCCGCCTCCAAATACTTCGATCACGTCGAAATTATCGAACTCCACCACAACCAAAAAGCGGACGCCCCCAGTGGAACCGCCATCAAAACCGCCGAAATGCTCGCCGAACTCGGCAAACCCTACAACCCGCCCTCCGTCGAAGAAAGCGAAAAACTCACCGGAGCCCGTGGCGCCCTCGCCGGAGAGGGAATCCGCATCCACAGCGTCCGTCTGCCCGGACTGATCGCCCATCAAGAGGTGATTTTCGGCGCTCCCGGCCAGATTTATACATTGCGTCACGACACCAGCGATCGCGCCTGCTACATGCCCGGCGTTCTGCTCGCCATCCGTAAAGTCACCGAACTCAAAACCTTAGTCTATGGTTTAGAAAAGATCCTCTAAACTCCCCCACCCTATTTCTCTAACGCCCTTCCACCCTGGCTTGATTCATGCTGGTTCCCTTAAAGCGCGAAACCTTTCACGAACTGATCCCCGCCGTAGCCACAGGCGCTCAATATGCCTACTTCTGGGGCAATCTCAACCAATTCCTCAAACGGCTGTTATTTTCCGTCGTCGGGATCCTCATCTGTACCCTGATGGCCAACTTTTGGATCGAGGAATGGAAACCCTTTCTATTCCTGCTCGGTTTAGTCGTCGGTTTGTATTGGCTGTGGGGTCCAGTCGCCTCCGCCGCCCGTCGGAACTACGAATGTCGCCGTTACAAATACAGTGGCTTGTGGCAAGGCGAAGTCTTCGATGTCTTCCTCAGCGAAGAACTCGTCGGGACCGAAGAAACTGTCAACAGTCAAGGAGATTTAGTCATTGTCGAAAACCGAGAACGGCGGCTCAATCTCGAAATTGGCGACGAAAACGGCTTTGTCACCGCCATTCAAGTCCCCCTCAAACGCCAGCATAAAGGCATCCGACCCGGAAGCCGCGCCGAAATGCTCGTGATGTCCAATCGAGCCGATCTCAGCCGCATTGCCAAAGTTTCGGACGTTTATTTGAGCGATCTCGACCTCTGGGTGAGCGATTACCCCTACTTACGCCGAGATTTCTTCGTCGAAATCAGCACTGAAATCGATCGCAGCCCCCGAAGGGGGCCGAGCGAACCCAGACCGAGGCGAGTTCGGCGGTGAATCTGGGGAGTTTGGAGATTAGCGTTTAGATTTTAGATAGGGGACAGGGAAAGTAGTGCGGGCATTTTGCCCGCTTCCCAGTAGACATCCCACGTCTTACAACAACCCGCGCCCCTCTTGTCCGTAAGCTTGCCAAGCCAAATCTACCAACCCGTTGACAATAGCAACCGCCACCACGGCACTGCCTTTGCGCCCGTCTACGCGGATGTGGGGAATGAGCGAATCGTTCAGACGGGCTTTCGCCGCATCGACCCCGACAAATCCGGCAGGGGTGCCGATGACCAGAGCCGGGCGAATTTCTTCCGATTCGATTAACTCGACTAAAGCCGTCAGGGCCGTTTGAGATTGACCGACGACAAAAATGCCCTCGGGATAGCGGTGGGCGAGAGTTTCGATGCCCCAAGCGGCGCGGGTTTTTTCTTTCTGAGGTCGGGTGAGGGCTTCCATCGAGCAGTAAACCGGATTGGCAAAGGTATTTTGAATGTAGGGGGCAATTCCTACCTGTACCATCGGTACGTCAACGACGATGGTGGTGCGCGCCGCCAACGCTGCCGCCCCCGCTTGGAGGGCTTGGTCGGAAAAGCGAATTAGGGATTTATATTCAAAATCTGCCGTGGCATAAATTACCCGACGCACGATTTCGTATTCGGCGGGTGAAAATACGTGTTCGCCGATTTCGCGGTCAATAATTCCCAGACTTTGGGCATCAGTCATGTGCCATTCCATTTCTTTTCTCGCGTGCGTTGGTGGGGACGATGGCCAAGGTGCAAGTCAATTCAACCGCGAGGGTCAAGTTAGGCGATCGCCTGACGGTTGAAGCCTCGAACGCCGTAATTTGAGGATGGACGTTGAGTATTAATAGCGTACCGGAAAAATACGACATCACCGCTTCGATTGACACTCCCCGACCTCAAGACCCAGAGATTCTCAGTTCGTCGGGCGCCCATTGTCCGTGTGTCCCACGGCTCCAAGTCTTCTATTCCGTAAGACCTGAGCCGCCGCTAGATCTCGATGTTTCGGATAATTACAGCACTCGGGCGATCTGATGAGGTACAGTGCCGATCCCCCTATCCCCCCTTCGCCCCCCTTTGAAAGGGGGGTTGGGAGGATTGCGGGGGGAACGAGGAAAGTCCCCCTTGTTAAGGGGGATTTAGGGGGATCTAGGGGATCTAAATGTCTTGCATAGCAGAGGAAAATACTGTAGATCGTAGTTTTCTGAATAAATGGCCCTACGTTTATTCAAGACAAAGGTCCGAAAAGGGTGGGGCTTGAATCCCATGATTTTTGGTCAGCGAACTCCGTCCCCCACCAGACGAGAAAATTGCTGCCATGCCTCGGCGATGCGATCGCCCGCCACCTCGATAACGTCGTTGTGTCCGGCGCCGTCTACCGCTAAAAACAGTTTCGGTTCCGGGGCAGCTTCCCACAAACGTCGCCCGTGGGCAAAAGGAATCACGGTATCCTCACGGCCATGAATCACTAACACCGGGCAGGTGACCTGAGTAATTTTACGGATGTTGTTAAATTTATCGAAAGGAAACACCGGAAAGGGGAAGACGACGCCAAAGACGCTAGTAAAAGCACTTTCTAAGATTAAACCGCCCACGGGATAGCGCGCCGCCAGATCCACCGACGGACCGCTTCCGACCGATCGCCCGTAGACGAGGATGCGATCGCTCGCAATCGCCCGAGATCCGGTTAAATAGCGATAAGCCGCTTCGATATCCCGGTAAGCATTGGCCTCCGACGGACGGCCTTCACTGGTACCGTAGCCCCGATAATCGTAAGCGAAGACCGAAAAACCGCTCCTGCGAATCGCTTCGAGCTGCGATCGCACGTCCCCCAAGTCTTCCGCATTGCCATGAGAATAGAGTACGGTGTAATCAGCGTCAGGTGCGACTAAATAAATCGCTGAAATCCAGGTATCCTCGCCAGATTTCAGCTTGAGAATCTCCGGTCCATCCCGATAACTCGCCTCGGGCGGTTGAAAAATCTGCCAATCGCTCAAAAAATAGGCATAACAGGCGAGCAGCAAGTAAATTGAGACCGCCGATTTCACCAGACGCTTCAACGAAAATTCACCGACCAGCAGGCGTTTGAGTTTTTGTTTGTCCATTTCCCGCGACGATCCTCATACCCGATCGAGATTGCCAGCAACCATAAGCTACACTCTCGTCTGTTAGACTCCTCAGATGCAGCTCAGTATTGCTCGAACAGGAGTAAAATTTCCCATCTTTTTCAATCTTGTTAGTGTGAGGACCCCAAATGGCCTTGGAATATCCTGACGATCTCAAATATCTCGACAGTCACGAATACGTTCGTCTCGACGGCGAAATTGCCACCATTGGCTTGAGTGCATTTGCCCTCGACCAACTCGGCGATATCGTTTTTATCGAACTGCCCGATATTGGTGAAGCCTTGGAAAAAGGCGAAAGTTTCGGAACCGTAGAATCGGTCAAAGCCGTCGAAGATCTCTATCCTCCCCTATCCGGAACCGTCGTCGAACGCAATGAGGCGGTGGTGGATGCTCCAGAATTATTATCTGAAGATCCTTACGGAGAAGGCTGGTTGCTGAAAATTCGGATTGTGGATGCGGACGAACTCGACGAAGCCCTTTCCGCCGACGAATATCGGGCTCAAGTGGAGGGGGAATAGAAAAAGCCTCGCCATCGTTGCTGTTTTCCGACCTCCATCCCGGATCTAATTAACATCGTCCTGGAGTTTCGATCGCTGCGATCGCTCCAGGACGATTGTTTTAACGAACGAGCGGCCAAAATGGGGGGGATCCTCGGGCAATGCTGGCAACTCCTCAGAGATTGTTGCAAAATGTTAATTATTCCCGAGATCGATCGCCGGAATGGTGACGTGCGGACCGGAAAAAAGCTAGTGAAATCGAGCCTTTCCGGGACTTGAAATTTGGCAGGCGATCGCGAATTCCCCTAAACTGACCGAGGTTCGGCCTCCACCGCCGTGGAGAGGCGATCGCTCCACCAGAGAACGAATTCACTGGAGAGTTCCGTTCTCCTGGCCGCGATCGTGCGGCGAGCAGGCTCAACCCCGATCCAAACCCAACTGTCCATCCATCACAGTCACAGTTTTATGTTGAATTTGAATAGCACCACCAACAAAGAACGGGTCGAACAGCCCGTGCAAACCCCGACCGCAACCGCCCCGTCCCTGCTCGACATTACCGATTCCTTCGATCGCCGCCACAACGGACCGACCCCGGAGGCGATCGCCCAAATGCTCCAAACCATCGGCTGTAACAGCCTCGACGAACTGATCGACGCCACGATCCCCGCCGCCATCCGCCTCCAACAGCCCCTCAACCTCCCCCCCGCCCGTAGCGAGTACGACGCCCTCGCCGACCTCAAAGAAATCGCCGCCAAAAACCAAATCTTCCGCTCCTTCATCGGCATGGGCTACTCCCAATGCATCACCCCCCCCGTCATCCAGCGCAACATCATCGAAAACCCCGGCTGGTACACCGCCTACACCCCCTACCAAGCCGAAATCGCCCAAGGGCGGCTCGAAGCCCTGCTTAACTTCCAAACCCTAATTATCGACCTGACCGGACTCGAAATCGCCAACGCTTCCCTCCTCGACGAAGCCACCGCCGCCGCCGAAGCCATGACCCTCAGTCACGGCGCCTGCAAAACCAAAGCCAACACCTTCTTCGTCGCCGAAGACTGTCACCCCCAAACCCTCGAAGTCGTTCAAACCCGCGCCCGCCACCAAGGGATCGAAGTCCTCGTCGGCAACCCCGCCACCTTCGATTTCGATCGCCCCATCTTCGGCGCCCTCCTCCAATATCCTGCCAGCGACGGAACCCTCTACGACTACCGCGAATTCGTCGAACGCGCCCACCACGCCAAAGCCCTCGTCACCGTCGCCGCCGACCTCCTCGCCCTCGCCCTACTGACCCCTCCCGGGGAATTCGGCGCCGATATCGCCGTCGGCAATACCCAGCGCTTCGGCGTTCCCCTCGGTTACGGCGGCCCCCACGCCGCCTATTTCGCCACCCGGGAAAAATTCAAACGCCAAGTCCCCGGTCGCATCGTCGGTATTTCCAAAGACGCCGACGGTCAACCCGCCTTACGCTTAGCCCTGCAAACCCGCGAACAGCACATCCGCCGGGAAAAAGCCACCAGTAACATCTGTACCGCCCAAGTCCTGCTCGCCGTCGTCGCCTCCATGTACGCCGTCTACCACGGTCCCGAAGGCATCCGACGGATCGCCCGCCGCGTCCACCGCGCCACGGCGATTTTAGCCCAAGGCTTGAAACGCTTGGGGTACGATTTAGGCGATCGCCCCTTCTTCGATACCCTGCGCGTTCCCCTCAACACCAGACCCCTGCCACAAATCCTCGAAGCCGCCGCCGCCCGCCGAATTAACCTGCGCGTCTTCGACGAAACCGCCGTCGGCGTCAGCCTCGACGAAACCACCAACGAGCGCGATTTAATCGACTTGCTCGAAATCTTCGCCGGAAGCGAATCCCTCCCCTTCAGCCTCGAAGACCTCGTCGACGGGCTCGACGACAGCTATCCGGCCCCGTTCGCCCGCAGCAGCCCCTATCTCACCCATCCCGCCTTCCATTCCTACCACTCGGAAACCGAACTGCTGCGTTATCTCAAACGCCTCGAAACCAAAGACCTCTCCCTGACGACCTCGATGATTCCCTTGGGGTCTTGTACGATGAAGCTCAACGCCGCCGCCGAAATGTTCCCGGTGACCTGGCCCGAATTCGGCAAGCTGCACCCCTTTGCCCCCAAATCCCAAGCGGAAGGGTATCAAATCTTATTCCAACAATTAGAAAACTGGCTCGCCGAAATTACCGGATTTAGCGGCATTTCCCTGCAACCGAACGCGGGATCTCAAGGAGAATATGCCGGGCTGAAGGTAATTCGCGCCTATCACGAAGATCGCGGCGAAGGACACCGCCACATCTGCTTGATTCCGACTTCGGCCCATGGAACCAACCCGGCGAGTGCGGTGATGTGCGGGATGAAAGTGGTGGCGGTCGCTTGCGACGACAACGGTAATATCGACGTTGCCGACTTGCAGGGGAAAGCCGAAAAACACGCCGAGAATTTAGGGGCGCTGATGGTGACCTATCCGTCCACTCACGGCGTGTTTGAAGAGCAGATCGAGGAAATTTGCGAGATCGTTCACCGTTATGGCGGTCAGGTTTATCTCGACGGGGCGAATTTGAACGCTCAAGTGGGATTGTGCCGTCCGGGGGATTACGGCGCCGATGTCTGTCATTTGAATTTGCATAAAACTTTCTGTATTCCCCATGGTGGCGGCGGTCCGGGGATGGGTCCGATTGGGGTGCGATCGCATCTCGTCCCGTTTTTACCCGGTCACGGCGTGGTCGAACTCGGCGACGACCAGAGCATCGGTGCGGTGTCGGCAGCGCCGTGGGGCAGTCCGAGTATTCTCACGATTTCTTGGATGTATATTGCGATGATGGGGGCGCAAGGGCTGACCGAAGCCAGTCGCCTCGCGATTTTGAATGCGAATTATATCGCTGCCCGTCTCGCCGAGTCTTATCCGGTTTTGTATAAAGGAAAGTCCGGGTTGGTCGCCCACGAGTGTATTTTGGACCTGCGCGAGTTGAAGAAAACTGCGGATATTGCCGTGGACGATATCGCCAAACGGTTGATGGATTACGGGTTTCATGCCCCTACGGTGTCTTGGCCCGTGGCGGGGACGGTGATGGTCGAACCGACGGAGAGCGAGTCGAAGGAGGAGTTAGACCGCTTCTGCGATGCGATGATTGGCATTCGTCGGGAGATTGCCGAAATTGAGGCGGGAAGTCTCGACCGAGAGCATAATCCGCTCAAACACGCGCCCCATACGGCTCAGGTGGCGATCGCCGAAAAGTGGGATCGTCCTTATTCCCGGGAACGGGGGGTGTATCCGGCGCCGTGGACTCGGGAACACAAGTTCTGGCCCCCGGTCGGACGGATTGACAATGCGTTCGGCGATCGCAATTTCGTCTGTTCTTGCGCCCCGATGGAGAGTTATACCGAGGGGTGAGCGCTGGCAAGGTTACGCTGAGGGATGGAACATCCGCGCGATCGCTTCCGTCCCTTGAGTCAGCGAGGCGATCTCTATTGATAGGGGTCGCCTCCCCAGGGTGATGCAGTGGGAGGGGCGATCGCGATCGCCTGTCGGCGGTTCGATCTTTGACGAGTTTTTAGATAGCAACTCTAGTTAATTTGTTATCGATTCATTTGTTTTCAACCGATCTATTTTTGAAGTTGACAAGAAGGGGCGATCGCGCCAACCTCGATGTCACTAAACTGTAGATCTTAAAAGATTTAAAACCTAAAAATATTTTTAAAATACAAAAAACTGTAAGTTTTGTTACTGCGATCTGCAACCCATATTAAGAAAGTCGTTCGCACTGTTTTTTGTACGAAAAAAATACCGGGCGATCGCCATTTTAAGCGAAAACTTTCTCAATTTTTATCAAAATTCTCAAACCGATCCGAAAAAATACGGACAAGGCACAGCAATTTTGAAAGCTTGGCGTACAGTCAATCTTTTTTTGTCGATAAATTCTGGAAACTTACCGACTTTTTAAGGCGATCGCTCTTCCTGAAAACCGTTAAACCGCAAGGGTTTTCAATTTTCTATCGACTAATAAAAATAAAAAATAGACAGAGGCGGAACATAATTGACGGGAACCTCCGTCAACAGGGTATAGCCAAAGTCGGACACAATTCAAGAAAATTTGCTTGGGGTGCAGCAGATTTGGATGGACTCGAAACTAACGGAGCAGATAAATGCAAATTTCCGAAGAAGAAATTAGAGATATTATTACGGGCGAACCCGTCACCTCGGAGACTGAAGGAGAAGTTTCCGAAACCGAAACCAGCGATACCGATGCACCTCAACTAACCATCGAAGAGATCGTCGGAGAAACCCAAATCGCAACAGCAACAGAAACGGAAGAAACAGCAACCCTCGAAACGACTAGTACCGAAACAGTAGAAGAACCCAGCGCCGAACCCAGCGCCGATACTCAAACCCAGACCAGTAGCGAAACCACCGTGGAACCCACCGCAACCGAAGAACAGACCACGGAAGAAAGCAGCGCCGAGACCCAAACCGAGACCCAAACCGAGACCAGTAGCGAAACCACCGTGGAATCGACCGCAACCGAAGAACAGACCCCGGAAGAAAGCAGCGAAACCACTGCCGAAACCGAGACCAGTAGCGAAGAACCCGCCGACGATAGCGTTGAAGTCGGTAGCGAAAGCGACGACGACATCGAAGGGTCCCAAAGTAGCGACGACCTCGACGAATCTGGCGACGGCGCCATGCAAACCGACGAGATGAGCGCAGAAGTTGAAGAACTCGAAACCTCCGGAGTTTTCGACCAAGAGCTCTATCTCGCCTTAAACCAAGACGTCGCCGCCGCCGTCGAAGCGGGAATCACCACCGCCGAAGAGCATTTCTTGCAATTCGGACGCTACGAACGGCGCGAATTTAGCGCGATCTTCAGCGTCAGCAGCTATCTCGAATACAACCAAGACGTGGCGCAAGCAGTCGAAGTCGGAGAAACCACCGCTTTCGATCACTTTAAAGCGTTCGGACGCTTTGAAAAGCGCGAATGCAGCAAATTCTTCAGCGTCAAAGATTATCTCGAACTCAACCAAGACGTGGCGCAAGCGGTCGAAGCGGGAGAAACCACCGCCTTCGATCACTTTAAAGGGTTCGGACGCTTTGAAAAGCGCGAATTTAGCAAGTTCTTCAGCGTCAAAGAGTATTTAGAACTCAACCAAGACGTAGCGCAAGCCGTCGAAGCGGGAGAAACCACCGCCTTCGATCATTTCTATTATTTCGGACGGTTTGAAAGTCGCGAATTCAGCTCGATTTTCAGCGTCAGCGAGTATTTAGAACTCAATCAAGACGTCAATCTCGCCGTTTTAGCGGGAGAAACCACCGTTTACGAACACCTGCTCGAATTCGGTGTCGAAGAACTGCGATCGATCCATCCGTTGATCGATTTAAGCTTCTTTGTAGAAGAGAATAGCGCGGCGATCGCCAGTTTCTTCGGAACCAGCGAAATTACCGAGATTAACAGCTTATCATTTCTCTCCTACGTCTTCAGCGTGGCGATCGCCGAAGGCTTCCAAACCTCCAACTCCTTCGGTCTCGACCTGATCGAATCCAACTTCAGCGCCCAACTGCTCGAAATCTTCAACGTTTCCAGCTTCTCTGAAATTAGCGTCGAAGCCCTCTTCGAATACTTCAGCAGCAGCGCCGGACAAGACCTCCTCCTCGGTGGCGAACTCGACGACGACCTCGAAGGCGATGACGATGCAGGGGAAGATGTAGACGGCGGCGAAGGCGCAAGCGACGACGCAGGTGAAGACGGCGCAGAAGGCGAAGGCGAAGACATCACCCAAGACCCCGACACCCTGCCTCCCCTCGACGACAACTTCCCCGAAGTCGATGACGGTATCCCCGGAAACGACACCCCGGACGAGAGTGACAGCGCCCCAGCTACCCCCTTATTCGACCTCGACTACGCCCTCGACACCTACGGCGACGAACTCGCCGCCGAATTCCCCGATTTCGACTTCGAGAACCCCGATTTACTCACCGAAGACCAAATCGGTCAAATTCAAGACTTCTTAGCGAGTGAAGGCTTAGCCGCTTCTCCGTTCGCCGATGTCGAATTCTACAAATCCGCTTACGGCGCTCAAATGGCCGAGTTCTTCAACACCTCCGTCGAAGAACTCACCAACGCCCAAGTCTTGGACTACATGAGTGGCGAAGGCTTGGAACAAGGCATCAGCCCCTCGCCGTTAGTCAGCTTCAGCTTCTACCGTTCCGCGTACAAACTGCAACTCGAATCCGAATTCGGCGTTTCCATCGACCAAATCAGCAACGCGCAACTGCTCGAATTCGTCCTCGACAAAGGCATCGCTAGCGGGAACGACCCCTCGCCGTTCTTTAGCTTCAGCTTCTACAAGCAAACCTACAAAGCCGAGTTAGAAGCGAAATACGGCGTTTCCATCGACCAAATCACCAACGAGCAAATTTTCCAATTTGCCAATGGCGAAGGCTTGCAAGAAGGCTTGAGTCCTTCCGCATTCGTGCGGGTGGGTTATTTCAAAGCCCTCTACGCCGAAGAATTGACCGCCGCCTTCAGCGTCGAGTCCGTCGAAGAACTCAGCAGCGCTCAAATCCTCAGCTTCCTGAGTACCACGGGGCTGCAACAAGGCTTGAGTCCTTCCGCCGCCGTGGCGTTCGGTTATATTAAAGCGGTCTTTGGGGCGGAACTGACCGCCGAATTTGGTGCCGAGTATACCTTCGAGCAAGTTCTCGAATTCATCACGACCAAAGGACTCGCGGAAGGCTTCAATCCGTCGCCGTTCGTGAATTTGCAATATTCCAAGCAACTCTATCGCGAAGAAATCCGCAAGTTCTACGACATCGAAAGTGTTGCCGATTTCGGCGATACCGAGCTGATTAAGAATGTCTTCGACGACGGAAAAGGCGTTTTCGTCGATGTCAAGTTCGTGCAGATGACTTACGCAGCCGAATTGGAAGCCTTTTACGGTGTCAGCGTCGCCGAACTGACCGTCGAACAGGTGAAGTCCTTTGCGTTGGGCGAGTTAGCCGATACAGGAAAAACTCTTTCGGCGTTTAAGTTTACGAGTTACGCCGAAACCTATTCGAGTGAGCTGATTCAATACTACGAAGTCGAAAGTATTGAGGAGATTACCGAACAGCAAATTTATCAATTTGCGATTACGGAAGGTCTCAAACTCGAATTGAGCTTGAGCGAACATGTCGAGATTTCCTACTACGAGGAACTGTACTCGCAAGCGCTAGAAGCTACGTTTGAAGGCAGCTACAGCGACGAAGATGTTATCGAGTTCGTGTTTGGCGATGCGGCGCCTTATATCGATATCGATTACTGTAAGGAGCTCTACGGCGATCGCACCACCGCAGAAGGGGTCAGCGTTGCCGACCTCGACGACGACGAACTGCGCCTCTACATTTTGACGGAAGGGTTCGACGCCAGTATCGCCTTATCGGCGTTCGATCTCGAATTAGCGACCCAAGATTTATCCAGCGAACTGGAAAGCTTCTTCGGCGTCGCCGTGGAAGAGATTACCCAAGTTCAAATCCGTAATTTCTTGGTCGAGGAAGGGTTCAAACTCGGGATCGACGTGACCCAATACGTCGAAGATGTCGAGTTCTATCGCGAAGCCTATAGCGCCGAACTGGCACAACAGTTCTTCGGTGGCGATGTCGCTCAAGTCGCGAATCTGAGCGCTCAAGTCGTTCTCGACTTTGCCTTTAACGGGATTTCCTCGTATGTCAACTACGAGTATGTCCGCGCCGAGTTTAGCCAAGACTTGCTCGCTTTCTACAGCGAAGCGACTTCGATCGCGGAAATCACTAACGTTCAGATTCTCGAATACGTCTACTCGGAAGTCTTCAGCCAAGACGGGTTTAGCCTGGAAGGGTTCGACCTCTCGCCAATCGATTATGCGGGCTACGCGAGCGCCTACAGTGCCGAGATTGCCCAGTATTTCGAGATTGAGGCGAGCGAGGTCGAGCAACTCGATGTAGAGCTGGTTCGCGACTTTATCTTCGGTAAAGGTGCCGAACTCGGCCTGTCGGTGGAACAGTATGTCAAGCTCGACTATATCGGCGAAACCTACGGAACGGCGATCGCGGCGACCAGCGAAGAAGCGGTAACGGAGTGGATTGGCGCAGAAGCGGGCAGTCTGGATATCGCTTACGTCCGTTACCAAATCTCCCAGTTAGTGACGGAAGGGACGATTACCCTGACCCAACTCGCCGAAGCGTCGTTAATCTCGGCGGATGTCGAAGACCTCTCGGCGTTGAGTAACGCTCAATTGGTCGAGTTGGTCTCTCAAGAAGAGTTCACGACGTTACTGACCGAAGCCAGCGCCAGCTTGGAATTGACGGTCTCAGAGACGGTGAACGTGACGTTCGTCCGCGAAGTGTATGGCGCGGCAATTGCCGAATCCCTCGGTGTCGCCGTCGAAGAGGTGGTCGGGGACGCCGCCACGGTGAGTGACGAAGACGTACTTGCAGCGTTTAACAGCGACTTTGCACAGGTCGATCTCGCCTTCGTTCGCTATCAATTGCAACAGTTCGTCTCCGGCGAAGAAGCGACGCTGACGATCGCCGATCTCAACGGTTTGGGACTGTTTGCCACGGAAATTACCGAAATTTCCGACTTGACCGATGCCGATATCGCTAGCTTGGTCGCCAGCGAAGATTTTGCCGCCTTACTCGGCGAAGGACAGGAGTTGCTGACGGCGGCGACGGCGGAAAATGTCGCTTACTACAGCGAAGTTTACACCGGGGCGATCGCCCAATGGCTCTCTACTGAAGGCTCCCAATTTGCCCTCGACTGGGTGCAAAGTGAATTCGGTCAACTCGATGTCGAGTACCTGCGCTATCAAATCGAGCAACTCAGTGCGGACCAACTGACCAACTTCGGCATCAGCAGCGTCGAAGAAGTCGCCAGTCTGAGTATCGAGAAGGTTCTCAATATCTCGTTCAGTTCCGAATTTAAAGCCTTCTTTGAAACCGACCAAGTTAAACTGGGCGCGATCGATGTTGAAGGCTACCGTCAAGCTTACGAAGCCGAATTGATCGCCTTCTTCGGTCCGGATAGCGACACGAAACCAGGCACCCTCAAGATTAAGAGCGGTTCTGGTAAGAGCGGTTCGGGCAAGCTAAAAACGGGTTCGCTCAAGATTAAGAGCGGTTCGCTCAAAGGCGGTTCGGTCAAGTTCACCAAAGGTTCGGGCAAGTTCAAGAGTGGTTCGTTTAAAGAGAAAAGCGGTAGTGAAGGACTCAAACTCAAGAGCGGTTCGCTCAAACTCAAGAGCGGTTCGTTCAAACCGAAAACTGCCAAAAATACTGCCAAAAATACTGGCGAAATTGCCGACGGCAGCACGGTTGAATTTGATGTCAACTCGCTCAGCGAGAAACAAATTATCAAATTCATGTTTGGTGAAGGCTTCAAACAAGGACTCGACCCATTTGAATTTGTTGAAGTCGAATATCTGCGTCAAGAATTTGCCGTCGAACTCTCGAAGCACTACGGTCTGGAACTGACCGAAGTGACCAGCCTCAATCAATGGCTGGTGGCGGATTACCTCTACGGCGGTCTGTCCGACGAAATCGATTTCGAGTTCTACCGCCAGCAGTACGAATCGGAACTGACCTCTCAATTCGGTGTTTCTATCGAACAAGTTACGGACGTTCAAATTCTCGAACACGCCTACACTGTGGCTTTACCGCAAGGATTGGCGATCGAAGATTTCAATGTCGAACAATACGCCGAACAATATCAAGACGAGTTGGCGTTCTTCTTCGACCTCAATGTCGATGACGGAACGGCGGAATTGAGCGAACAAGAGGTGATTACCTTCGCTTTGACCAAAGGCTTAGAAATCGGCCTCGAACTCGAACAATTCGCCCAATTCGACTACTATCGCGAAAGCTTGGGCGATCGCGCCTTAGCCAACTATCGCGTTGAAAACGTCTACAATCTCAGCTACGAGCAGACGTTCAACTACATGATGAGTGGCGGGATCGAAGAGGGCTTGAATACTTCTCCGGCGGTCGATCTCGAATGGTATCGCGAATTCTACGCCGACGCGATCGCCGAAGATACCAGCCTCATCGATACGAACGGCGACGGCGATATCGCCAATAACGAACTGTTTGACTACATCACGGGCGCAGGTCTCGAAAAAGGTCAAAATCCCTCCGACCTGTTCGACCTCGCCGAGTACCGTCAAGCCAACAGCGACGCTCTCTTAGCCTTCGCTCAAGAGCAAGGTAAAGAAGTCACGACGATTGAAGAAGTCAGCTACTCGTTGACGATGGAATACGCCCTCAGCGTCGGTCTCGAACAAGGGATCGCCCTCGGCGATTTCGATCCGGAAGCCTATGTCAGCGAAAATGCTGGCGCGTTGACTGAGTTCTACAAGGTTCAATCCATCGAGGAAATTACCAACGTCCAAGCGTTTAACTACCGCTTCGGCGTCGGTTTACCGGAAGATTCGACGATGGAAGAACAAAGCACAATGGTTTAACGTCTGAGCTGTCTTAGGCAGTGGGGATCTTCCTTGCTGCCTCTCCCTTGGGGAGATGTCACACTCAGGCGCATCGGTAACAAGACTGATGCGATCGCGCCACCCCAACGGTTTCAATCGGAAATTTGATGGGGTGGCTATTTTTGTGGGAACAAAGACGGGAATAGGGAAATAACCCAAATCTGTAGCACGGCGATCGGAGTGCCTCCCATGTAAATATGTTTAAATCGAAAATCTAAAATCTAAAATCCTGACTATGGCTTGGAAACGCGGCTATATTATTCAAAATAAATATATTATCGACAAACTTCTAGAAACGGGTGGTTTTGGCGTCACTTATTTAGTACGAGATAAAAAAGCCCGCCCGTTCGCGATGAAAACTCTCAAAGATACCCTGAAAAAACGGCGGGATTTTGCCAAGTTCGAACAGGAGTTTCTAGGCGAAGCGGATTTATTGGCAAGTTTCACTCATCCCCATATCGTCCGGGTTTACGAGTTAATCGAGCAGGAAGGAACCTGGTGTATGGTGATGGAATATATCGACGGGATCGATCTGGCGAGCGCGATCGAACGCGAAGGCGCTTTACCCGAAGCCGACGCACTGCGCTACATCGGTCAAATAGGGGATGCACTCAATCGCCTGCACGATCGCGGATTCCTCCATCGGGACCTCAAACCGTTTAATATTTTGCTGCGTCAAGACCGCCGGGATGCGGTGTTAATTGATTTCGGACTGGCGCGAGCATTCGTGCGCGATCGCGTGGAAGAGCATCCAGTCTACGGTTCTCGCGGCTTCGCACCGATCGAACAGTACGACCAACGGGCGTTACGTGGCGCTTATACGGACGTTTACGGGTTGGCGGCGACTCTGTATTCTCTGGTGACGGCGCAGGTTCCCGAGTCGGCGACGGCGCGCGATCGCGCGATCGCCAAAGGTCGCCCGGACCCTCTGGTTCCCCCCCAACAGCTCAATCCCAAACTGAGCGATCGCGCCAACCGCGCTATCCTCGCCGGAATTGCGTTAAATCCCTGCTCCCGTCCGGCGGCGATCGCCCAATGGTTGCAGCTCTTCGAGACCGACGAGGGATCCGAGACGTTCTCCCCCACTCCCATGGGCTGGAATTCCGCCGTAGGTCTCGATTACAGCCATTTACAAGACTTACTCGCCTCCCGTCGATGGGAAGAAGCCGATCGCGAAACCGCTCATTTATTTCTCTTGGTCTGCGGTCGAGAAAAAGAAGGCAAAATTAACAGTTTAGACCTCAAAAACTTCCCCTGTCGCGATTTACGAATCATCGATCGCCTCTGGGTGGAAGCTTCTCAAGGAAAATTCGGGTTTAGCGTGCAGAATAAACTATGGCGCAGTCTCGATAAAGATTACGATGCGTTCGGCGATCGCGTCGGTTGGCGACAGGGACAATCTTGGTTACCCTCGGGTCAGCTACAATTCGCGATCGACGCTCCAGAAGGCCATTTACCCACGTGGGGACGGCGCGGGCGGTTTTGGCCTTTTCTGGCGTCGAGGGTGCAAAAATGCGTATTTTGAACGGTTTGAAACCCAATTCAGACTGGGTATGCACCCCTCTAAAAGCCGCGCCGGGGGAACTTTGCTCGACCCCCAAGCGATCTTAAAGATCGAACTCGCCTCATTCTCGGCACCCTCATCTAAAATCTAGAAATCTAAACTCTAAAATCCCGCACCTGACTTCCCGAAACATCGCCCAAAGCATTGAAAAAGACAGGATATAATACCTACTGAATCGGCTCTCGATCTCCAGGGGCGATCGCCGCTCGATCCCACAGTAGCCAGGATCTGTCCGAGTCAAACTCAACCCACTTGGGTTGTCGCCCGTTAGTCGCTCTTTCACCGTCGATATTACTGTCGTGTTGTATCTATGAAACGCATTTTATCTGTCCTCGCCGTTACTGCCTTATGTCTTGGAGGGACGATCGCGCCGAGTTGGTCGCAAACCTCGGGATGGACGATTTTTGGAGGAGTCGAGCGCAAATACGAACTCAAATATCGTTTGCAGCGCGGTAAAGCAGACACCTGGGATCGCTACTGGTTAAAAATTCCCGCCAAAAAAGTCAACTGGGCCGTTCTCCAATTTCAAATTACCTATCCCGACTATTTTGATGGCGAATTTGACAGCAACGAAATCGAAGTCAAAGTCGATGACGAAACCATCGAAATCCAAGATGCCCTTTGGGATCCGGAGAACCGTTTGATTGAAATTTATCCCCTAGAACCGATTCCGGCGAACAAAGATATCGAAATCGTGCTTTCGGACGTCCAAAACCCCCGATTTGGCGGCATGTTTAACTTCAACTGCCGGATCGTCACTCCCGGCGGCCCGCCGCTTCCGCAATATTTGGGGACTTGGGTACTGGCGATCGACTGAAATCGAACCCACTCCACTCGACAGCAACCCCACGGCGATCGTGGGGTTTTTTGCATATCGATGATACAATCATCATTTGTGACTTTTTAAATTTAAACTGGTCTTCGTGGAGTAAAGCTTTATGACTCAGCGTACATTACACGGCACTTCCCGCAAAAGAAAAAGAGTATCGGGCTTTAGAGTGCGGATGCGGACCAAAAATGGCCAAAAAACGATCGCCGCTCGCCGCAAAAAAGGGCGGCATCGTTTGTCAGTTTAAGCAACCTTTCCCGGATGCGAACTGCGGCGAGTCGTCGGTAAGGGGCGACGGTCACCTGAGTGGGGCGCCACGATCGCTCCAGTCGCCGCGATCGCCGAATCAGTCCGTCGAACCGAGGCGACATCGAAATCGAGAGCGAGCCACAGACCCACAAGAATGCCGTGTTGCCTAAAGTGCATCGACTCAAGCACCGTCATGATTTTAGTGCCGTCTATCGAGGGGGCTTGCGCCGTCAGTCCAAGCATTTGAGCGTGAGGGCGAAGCGCAGAAAACCCAGCTCGCTCCACGTTCGTCTGTCGGACAATCGAAAAGCTCGACAGCGACGAGGTGACAACCCGTCAGTCCCTTCGCCGGAAGAGAGTTCGCCCAAGTTACCGACGCGCATGGGAATTTCCATCAGCCAGAAAGTGAGCAAACAAGCGGTGATTCGCAATCGGATCAAGCGTCAGTTGCGCGGGGCCTGTCGGGAGCTTCTGCCCCGCATAGCGCCGGGTTGGGATGTGGTCATCGTCGTGCGCCCCCAGGGGCGCGAGTGCAATTATCGCCAACTTCTGCAAGAATTAGAGCAGTTGTTGGCACAAGCAGAGGTACTCAATGGGCATCCGTGAAGATATTTATCTCGAAAGCGGACCGCATCCTGGCGATTTGATCTTGAACCTACTTTTCGGGTTGACAATCGTCGGGTTGCCCCTGACCATTGGGGCGATCGTTCGGGCATTGTGGTTGCGCTACCGGATTACCAATCGCCGAATTACCGTCACGGGAGGTTGGTTGGGACGCGATCGCACCGACATCGTTTATTCGGAAATTGTCAAAATCGTGACCGTTCCTCGCGGCTTCGGCTTGTGGGGCGATATGGTGGTTACGATCTCGGACGGCTCCCGCCTCGAATTGCGAGCGATCCCCAAATTTCGCGAGGTTTATGCCTACATCACCGACAAACTTTCTGCAAAAGCCAAACAAGCGAGTGGAGCCTTGGGCAGTCGTTAACGTCAAGTCAGCACCCCGCTCTAAAGAGAAGGGGCTTCGTGCCTCTCCTTTAGTAGGAGCGTTTCGCGAAACGCCTTTAGTAGGGGCGTTTCGCGAAACGCCCCTACCCAGCCTAAGCCCTTTGAAGGCTACGTTATGGTTAAGCGTTAAAGATCCTAGCTGGGGATACGTCGCCAGTCCCCTGCTCTAGAACCAAGCCGTTAAACCGTCTTCCGATGGGTAAGACAGTGCGGTTTGGAAAGTACGGACCGATAACATTGGCGAGGCGCTATGACGCCGTGCACTTTAGGCGACTCCGGCTAACAGGAGCGAGGGAAAAGTGTACCTCTTTTCCCTCCCCCACGAGGAAACGGCGGTTAAAACCGCCCGTGTCGTTTTTCCTCCCTGGGCTAAAGCGACAGGGCTTCCAAACAAGAGCGAAGATTTTCGTGAGGCACAACTCCTCCATTCCTTGCTAAAATTGCGCTTGAGGTACAGGTAAATCACCTCGTTAAAAACCTGGCATCGGAAGATGAGTACCTTGAAAATTGAAGTTTGTCGGTTCCACACGGAAAATAGCTCGTGTGGGTAAAAGCTTCAAGCGTCAAGTCCGCAGACTTAAAATTTTTGAACTCTACTGTACGGTCCGGCAAACCGAAACAGGTTCCCTCAAATGGGGACGAACGCTTGGGGAGATGAGAATCTCTGAACATTTTGCTTCCCGGTTGAATGTGTCAGTCTTGTCGTCGAACCAAGAATCCCACTACCTTTAGGCGTGGGACTGTCAAAGTCGAACAACTTTCTACAGCGCGCAGGTTGATATAGAGCGAATGGACTTTGGAGTCGGGTTTCTTTCCAACAACGTGATGTTGCCGATCCTGGATTTTTTCTACGGGATCGTGCCGAGTTACGGTCTGGCGATCGTCGCCCTGACCCTCGTGATTCGCTTTGCACTCTACCCTTTGAGTGCGAAGTCAATCCGGAGTATGCGTCGGATGCGAGTCACCCAACCCGTGATGCAAAAACGGGTCAAAGAAATACAAGAACGTTATAAAGAAGATCCTGCCAAGCAGCAGGAAGAAATGCAAAAGGTCTACAAAGAATTCGGAAATCCGCTTTCCGGATGCTTGCCAGTCCTCTTGCAAATGCCAGTGTTGTTTGCTTTATTTGCAACCTTAAGAGGATCGCCGTTTTCCGATATCAATTACTCTCTTAATATCGAGATTTTCCCGCGCGAACAAATCGAACGCATTCAACCCCAGGCATTCGCCACCAATCCCCAAAATATCTACATTGCCGATGGGGTTCATGCCAAAATTGCGGCCTTGTTGCCCGGAGGTACCAAACTCGCGGTTGGGGAAAAAACCAAAATTGAGTTTCAAACCGTAGAAGGCAAGCCCTTACAAGAACTCACCACACAATATCCGGACACCGATCTCAAACCCTCCTGGCAAGTCGTCAAAGGAGAAGATCGAGTCAAAATCAACCCCGACGGGACGATCGAAGCACTCCAACCCGGAGAAGTGACCGTGCAAGGGGTGATTCCCGGTTTGGCCGCCAATAAAGGCTTTTTGTTTATCAAAGCCCTCGGTCGCGTGGGTGCAGTTGCCGACGACGGCACGATCCACTGGGATATTTTGAGCATGGTTCTGTTTTTCGGCATCACGTTGTACGTGAACCAACTGCTCTCCGGTCAAAACTCGGCGCCGACGGATAATCCCCAACAGGCGACGGTCAACAAATTGACTCCGGTGTTGTTTTCCGGGATGTTTTTATTCTTCCCCTTGCCCGCCGGGGTGTTGATGTACATGGCGATCGCCAACATCTTCCAAACCCTGCAAACCTTCATCTTGTCGCGCGAACCGCTTCCGGAAAACCTCCAGAAGTTAGTCGAAGCTCAAGAAAAAGCCAGTGGCGGCGGCAAAGGTCGTGAATCCCTGCCTTTTGAGTCCTCGGGTCGCTCGAAGAAAGAATCGAAAGAATCGGGTAAATCTAAGAAATAAAGCCGGATAGATAACCCATGAACGACACTCAGATGCAACGCGGTCGCCAGTGGTTGGAACAACTGTTGCGCTTGGCTAATTTGCCTCAAGGGGTCGAAGCCCGTCAGGACGTCGATTGTTACTGGTTGAATGTCGATCGAGATCGCCTCAGCGCCGAACAAATCGAACTTCTCATCGGCGCCAACGGCGAAACGATCGACGCCATCCAATATCTCGCCAATACTACCCTCAATCTCGGTCGGCCCTCGGAAGAACAAGCCGCCTATACGATCGAGTTAGACGGTTACCGCCAACGGCGCCAACAAGAATTGCAAACTTTGGCCGAACAAGCGGCGCAAGCAGTTCGCGAAAGTGGCGAAGAGTTTGAAATGCAACCGTTGTCCTCCGCCGAACGGCGACAAGTCCACAATTTGTTAAAGGAATATGCCGATTTAAAAACCTACTCCCGGGGAGAAGAACCGAATCGGCGCCTCGTCGTTTGCCCTCGTTAAGCGATGGTTCGATCCTGGAGGGAACGGGGTTCGCCTCCCGCCCCCGGTTCAGATGCTTGCCACCCCAGACGCCCGAGGAGAGAGCGATCGCGATGGAACCTATCTACATTCCCTTACTCACTAAAGCTCCCGATCGAACCGAAGTCATCCCGTTCGAGCAGTTTATTCTCGATTTGCAAACCTTGCTCCCCGTTCGCGGTCGGGTGCGGGTGCAGCATCGCGGCAATTACTTAGACGTAAGCGGACAGGCGGAAGCGATCGTCACTTTGACCTGTCATCGCTGTTTGCAACAGTACAATCACCGTCTCAAAGTCGAGTGTTCGGAAATTATTTGGCTCGACGAAGGGGGCGATCGCGGCGCCAACGGCGCGCTCGAACGAGAAACCGACTTGGAAGATCTCGTCGAAACCCTCTCCTCAGAAGGCTATTTCGACCCTCAAGAGTGGATTTACGAGCAGTTATGTTTGGAAATTCCCTTGAGACAACTGTGCGATGAGGGATGTCAGGGGATTGCGGTGAACTCCGAATCCGAACCGATCCCCTCGCCACCGACCGATCGCCGATGGGCCGCCCTCGAAGAACTCAAAAAACAACTGCCGAGTTAGTTCGACGGGATCGCCTCCGATTTCAACGCCCCTCAACCCCTCGGTGGAACGGGGCGATCGCCGCTCAATCTGGTCGCTCAATCTGATAGAAATTCATGAGTTTCGCGGAAGAATTTGAATTGCTCCTACGCGCGCGCTATCCGGCGATTTACATCGCCACGCGCGAAGAAGAACGCCTCGAAAACGCGATCGCCCAATGCGCCCGCCGTCAGGGGAATCGAGCCGTTTATATCTGGGATTTTGTCGAAGGGTACCAAGGCAATCCCAACGATACGGGCTTCGGACGACGCAATCCCCTGCAAGCCCTCGAATTTGTGGAAAAACTCCCCGCTTCGGCTCCCGCGATCTTCATCCTGCGAGATTTCCACCGCTTCCTAGACGATATTGCCATTTCGCGCAAACTTCGCAATCTGGCCAAATTACTCAAATCCCAACCGAAAAATTTGGTCTTGGTCTCTTCTCAACTCGCCGTTCCCGAAGACCTCAGCGAAGTGCTGACCGTTTTGGACTTTCCCTTACCCGTCGCTTCAGAAATCCGGGAAGAAGTCGAACGGCTGCTGAGCGCCACGGGAAGCGCCCCGGAGAGCAAATTTCTCGACGAAGTGGTGCGCTGCTGCCAAGGCTTGTCTACCGAGCGCATTCGGCGGGTGCTGGCGAAGGCGATCGCCACCCACGGTCAACTCGAACCGGACGACCTCGAACTGATCCTCGAAGAAAAACGCACGATCATCCGCCAGACCCAAATCCTGGAATTCTACCCCGCTACCGAGCGCATTTCCGATATCGGCGGTCTCGACAATCTCAAAGACTGGCTGCTGCGTCGCGGTGGGGCATTTTCCGATCGCGCCCGTCAGTACGGCTTGCCTCACCCGCGCGGCTTGCTCCTCGTCGGGATCCAAGGCACCGGAAAATCCCTCACCGCTAAGGCGATCGCCCACCACTGGCACCTGCCCCTCCTCCGTCTCGATGTCGGACGCCTGTTCGGCGGCTTGGTCGGCGAGTCGGAATCGCGCACCCGCCAAATGATTCAAGTGGCCGAAGCCCTGGCGCCGTGCGTCCTCTGGATCGACGAAATCGATAAAGCCTTCTCCGGTTTCGACAGCAAGGGAGACGGCGGCACCACCAGCCGAGTTTTCGGCACCTTTATCACCTGGCTCGCCGAAAAAACCTCCCCGGTGTTCGTCGTTGCCACGGCCAACAACATCGGCTCCCTGCCGCCGGAAATGCTCCGCAAAGGTCGATTTGACGAGATCTTCTTCGTCGGTCTGCCCGACCAAGAGGAGCGCCAAGCGATTTTTGAGGTTCACCTCTCCCGATTGCGTCCCCACAATCCGAACAACTATGATATAGAACGACTGGCTTACGAAACCCCGGATTTTTCGGGGGCCGAAATCGAACAGTCTCTGATCGAAGCGATGCATATCGGCTTCAGCCAAAATCGGGACTTTACCACCGATGATATTTTGGAAGCCGCCAGTCAAATCGTCCCTCTGGCGCGCACGGCTCAAGAACAAATCCAGTTTTTGAAAGATTGGGCGGCGGCAGGCAAAGCTCGCCTCGCTTCTCGATCTACTCCCTTGAGGAGTCGGATGCAACGTCAACTGCACAAGCCCGAATCCGATTTATGAGTCTTTCTGGTGTCCTCAAGTTTATCCTCGGCTTTTTCTTGGCGATCGTCATTCTCGCCGGGGGCAGTGTGGCGGCAGCTCTCTATTTCGTCACCAAGTTAACCGCCCTTCCCGAACGACCGACCTTTGCCAACGATACTCCGGCGGTCGAAACCACGGAAGGGGCCGGAAGTGGCGGCTCTCAACAGAGCCAACCCGCCAGTACGGCGTCGAACTCCCAGACCCGCCAGCTCGAACCCGGCGCCTACTTGGCGCGGGTGACCTGGCCCGACGGCCTGATTTTGCGCGATCGCCCCAGCTACGATGCCAACTCGATCGGCGGGATCGAGTTCAACCGCACGATTGTCGTGGTCGAATCCACCGACGATAAAGAATGGGAAAAAATTCGCGTCGAAGGGGGCAATCAAGTCGGCTGGGTCAAAGGCGGCAATACGGAACCGATGAACTAATTCACGGGCGCCCGACTTCCCGGCGCACCCCCTTGGCCTTGGCCGTTTCCGATCGAGCGCTTGCCAAGGGGTTGTTTAATGCCGTTCGCGCCGGGGCAATGTTAAGAAAATTAGCAAAACTTGAATATAAATTTCAAAATGAGCCGTCCCTATTTTGTAAGCGGAAAGGAGGTGCTAGGGTAACTCCATTCCCAAACAACCATCGGCTTTTTCAATTTTGAATATGTACGACAAAAACTCGAATAAAGATTGGGCGACAGCCGCCGTTACCGCCGCATTAGGAGCGGGGGTCGTCACTTCTTTTGCGGTCGGCCAAGGGCAAGATCCCCTCGTGGCCTTGGGGATTACCGGATTTGCCGTCGTGGCTGCGTTGATCTGCGATGCACTGCTCTAATCCTTTCGAGTCCGCGATCGCCCCGTAATCGACATCTAAACATTCGGCTCGCTAAACTCGAAACCGTGGACGTCGGCATAGCGATGGAAGAAGCGCATCACCCGTTCCCAAGCTTCCGAATGCACGTCAAACGAGCATTCAGCTTGCGATAAGGTATCGTCATCGACAAAGGTAAACTTGATCCCGTTGGGACTGACTTGGATTTCTCCTTCTTCGTCGCGCAAAAATAACTTATCCACTTGATTGACGAAACTGCGTCCTTTTTCGATCGCCGCTACCCGCTCGAAAAATAAGACCACCATCTTCGTCCCCGTGTCGCGACGTTTTCGCAAACTAATGCCGCTAATCTCTTCATCTAATCCTTGAATAAATTGAACGGAAACGCTCATTTTCTTAGACCTATTATCTTGCTTTTTCTCAAGCTTATCACTTTCGAGTGGCGGGCGATCGCCTTCCAAAAAGCTCGCGATCGAAGCTCACATCAAACATGATGTTTTGTTAAATCTTTTAATAAAATGTTACTTGTTAATTAATTTTTAAAGACGGTCGCCGTCCATCGAGCGGCTGACATCTCGCGCGGGGAAAAAGTGCGGGCATGGCAGTCGAGCTTGGCCCTGCGGGGGATCGGTCGAAGGGAGGATCGCCCTCGCGTGCCACCATCGAGCCATAATGTAGGCAAATTCAGGCAGGCGAATATCAAGGATGCTTTTTTACAAAATCTATCTTATCTGCGTTCGCGGCACCCCTATGATACGACTGACTTCAAGCTCAAAAGTCGCTGTTTTAAATCTATTTTTTTGCGTTAATCGTTCAAGAAATTAAACCGATCGCCCCCTTTCATTCCACCATTTGCAACCACCCTCGACGCACGTTGTAAAGAATACGATCCACAATCGCTTTCTCGTCTTCGCTGAGACATTCTTTTAATAAAGCAGCCCTGAGTTGCTGGCGGTCCGTAGGCGTCACCACGTTAGAAAACATGATCTGACCGTACAGTTCTTCTAAGGGAATTTGAGGCATATAAGATGAAAGTTGCATTTTCGTTATCAAGAGATTGTTTTCTACTGCGATCCTATCCTATTCATTCTGATTTATAGCCAACATGATTGCTGTGATTTGTACTTAAAAAAAGGGGCGATCGTTCGGGGGAGTTGAGGCGATCGCCGTCACAACTTCAACCGATCCCAATCCTTGACATTTGCCGAACGGCGAGGGAGCGATCCCCGGGGCACCTAGGGCGCGGTCGCCGGGGAGAGAATCAACGTTCCCCGATCCGGGAAGCCGAGAGCATTGGGGGGATCGAAGCGCCAGTGTTGCTTGTAGTGGAGCAGAAAATTTTGACCGAGGATCCCGTCGATGCCGAGGAAATCGAGAACCCCTTTTTGCAGAATCACCGCATCGAGTCGATCGCGCTGGCGATCGGCGAGACGGACGCGCTCCAAGGTCGTCAGGGCTGCAGTTTCCAGACCGCAAAACCCTACAACCTCCTGAGTCGGTAAATCAGTCGTGTCCAGAGACAGGCGATCGGCTAAATCTTGAGAAATTGCCGTAACTTCCGCCCCCGTATCGAGCAGAAACGTAAACGGACCGCGATCGCCGAGATAGACTTGGGCGGTCATCACCCCCATTTTTCCTTCGAGGGGGATCGCATCGACAGGGGCCGGGGATCGCGGCAACAGTTGCAGTTCCAAGCGCCCCGGATCGACGATCGCATCAAACCCACTCAAAAAATCCAAACCGAGAACCCCAGAGAGCTGTTGGGGAATCGTCGTTTGGGGCAATCCCATCCCGGTCATCCCCTCCACCGTGGCCCGGTCGATACTGACGTGAGGAAATTGCATCAGGGTCGCATCGACCTCAGAACAGTCTTCGCCGACGACCATGTAGGCGAACAAGTCGTTAGGAATCGGGGTACCCGCGAGCCCCAATGGTGCCGCTATCGAGTGAGCGAGCAAGGAATTCGAGGCGCCCGTATCCAGGAGAAAGGGATAAGTCCGATCGCCCAAAGTCACGGGAACGGTCCACAAGAAGCGATCTTCTATAGGATTTAACGGCACCTTCGCTTGACCGCGAACCACTCGTGCGGGCAAGCTACCCCCAGTGAACTCCAACAGTGCTAACATTCGTTCGTTGGCATCCGATCGCAACGTGCCGTCGGGGCCGAGGATGACCACCTCAAAAACACACTGCATCGAGAGGGTTTCCAAATCCTGGCGATCGGCTTGGGGGACTGCTTCCAGACTGGTAGAGACACATTCCGCCAATTCGCCGAGAATCTCTAGGCCCGAATCGGAAGAATTAGGGGGTGAACTCGGCGGAGTTTGGGCAAAAATGGGGAGAGAAAACACGGCGATCGCCAACAATTCGGAGGCGATCGCCAAGGGAGTAGCCATCGAGGAAATGAGTTTCATATCGATTGGGGGAAGAACAGAAACAGATAGATCGGTTGCCGCCTCGCGATCCCGAGAGCAAAACCCGCGAGCATCACAAGAGCAGCTACACCGAAGTTGACACGATCGCTGTCGTCGTCATCGGCGATCGATTCAATTCAATCAACGATTCAATGATGAAAGCTTATCCGACGGCGGGGGTTCGCGCTGACGCATAATTAATGAGAACAGATCGAACCAACTCGCGATCCACTGGGGAAATTCACCTTGAAACCTGCCCACCCATAGCCATGACACCACCGATGTTTTTTAATGCGATAGAAATTGTCATTGATGATTTCGTCCGCGAACTGAAAGAAGGTTACTCGCGCACTTACGGGGGATTAAAACCCGACTATGCCGATATTATTGGCTGGGCGGGAAATATGGCGTTAGAAAATTTAGCCAATTGCGATGCCTTATATCACAATCTCGAACATACGATTTTAGTCACCTTAGTCGGCCAAGAAATATTACGGGGCAAGCACATTCGCGAGGGGGGCGTTTCCTGCGAAGATTGGCTGCATTTTATTATTTCTCTGGTCTGTCACGATATTGGCTACGTCAAAGGGGTCTGTCGGGGCGATCGCGACGGACGCCACGCCACCGGACGCAACGGGGAAACCGTCGTCTTACCCGAGGGATCGACGGCGGCGAGTTTGACGCCGTATCGGGTCGATCGCGCCAAACTGTTCATTCAAGAGCGCTTTGGCTATCACAAGCTCATCGATGCCAAACAAATCGAAAATAATATCGAGCTGACCCGCTTTCCGATTTCGGCGCGGGACAATCCCCCGGATACGTCGAGTTACGCCGCCTTGGTTCGCGCTGCGGTGCCGATCGGCCAGTTGAGCGACCCGCGCTATCTGAAAAAAATTAGTGCCTTATTCTATGAATTTGAAGAAATCGGCATGAATCAGCAACTGGGATATCGCACTCCCGGGGATTTACGCGCGCACTATACCCAAGCGTATTGGGAACGGGTTTATCCGTTAATTACCGATGCGATGAGTTATTTGTCCTTAACCCAACAAGGACAGCAAATTCTGGCGAACGTCTATGCCAACGTGTTTGTGGTCGAACACCACATCGCCGAGAAAAGCTGAACGGACCCGCGATCGCGCGGCGATCGAAAGATGGGGTACAATTAGGGATCTGTGTCTGAAGGACACTTGTTCACGAGTAAGAGTTAATTACTGTCATGGCGGTTCCAAAGAAGAAAACCTCGAAATCGAAGCGCAATCACCGTAAAGCGACCTGGAAGCGCAAAGCCGCACGCCAAGCGGAAAAAGCCCTGTCTTTAGGGAAGTCGGTGTTGACGGGACGCTCGAAAGGCTTCTCGTACCCGACCGACGATGAAGAAGAAGACGAAGATTAAGCGATCGCGGGCAGTTGGGGTAAGGGGGAACCGACGCCCCTTTATCCCCCAAAAGCCCTCAAAGCGAGTCGATCCGCGCCGACGGTAAGATCAGCATGGCGTCGCCAAAGGAATAAAAGCGATAGCGTGCGGCGATCGCCTCGCGATATAACTCCAACAAGCGAACCCTGCCAATTAAAGCACTGACCAACATCAGCAAGCTCGAACGGGGCAGGTGAAAATTGGTAATCAACCCGTCTACGACGCGCCACTGGTAGCCGGGATAGATAAATAAATTCGTTTGACCGCGTAAGGGCTGCAATTCGCCGGACACTGCCGCGCCTTCGAGCGATCGCACCACCGTAGTCCCCACCGCAATCACCCGACCACCTGCCGCTTTCGTGCGTCGGATCGCCTCCACCGTACTCGCCGGAACCTCCAGGGATTCGGCGTGCATTTGGTGGGCGGTGACATCCTCGACTTCTACGGGACGGAAGGTACCGACGCCGACATTGAGGGTCACGAAGGCCCGTTGAATCCCTTTGGCGTCCAAACGGGCGAACAGTTCTTCGGTAAAGTGGAGTCCGGCAGTGGGCGCCGCGACCGATCCGGGTTGTTCGGCGTAGACGGTTTGATACTGACCGTCTGACGCTTGCGATCCGGTGATGTACGGCGGTAGGGGAATGCGACCGTAAGCGGGTAACAGGTCGAGCAGGTCGCGACCGTCGGGGAGGTCGAATTGCAGGAAACGGCCCCCAGTTTCGGGATGGGTGGCGGTGACGGTCGCGCTGAGGAAGTCGGGGCACTCGAGCGCCGGGGGGGTCGAATCCTGACGGGGAAAGAGGATCTGCACGCCGAGTTTAAAGCGTTTGCCCGGTTTGACCAACGCCAACCAGGTGCGATCGTCGTCGGGTTCGAGAAGTAAGACTTCAACCGGAGCCCCGGTGGATTTGCGACCGTAGAGACGGGCGGGGATCACGCGCGTGTTGTTGAGAACGAGCAGGTCGCCGGGTTGGAGTAAGTCGGGCAAGTCCCGAAACTGGTGATGGGCGTGGTCTTTGGGGGACTCGACGACGAGCAGACGCGAATGGTCTCTAGGGACGACGGGATTTTGGGCGATCCGTTCGGGGGGAAGTTCGTAGTCGTAGGCGGATAAGCTGCGATCCGAATGGGGGTTTGTCGTGGCGGAATCGGGAACTTCACCTCTTCCGTCGCCCTCAATAGGATTGAGTTCGGGAGTGAAGGGGCGATCGCTCGTGGGCGATTGGTGATGCCGAGATTCCATTCGTGCCATCCTCTATCAGAATTGCTCCCACCTAAAAGGGTTTTACAAAGGACACGATCATATCATTGGGGCGATCTCCCAACCAAGCTACAAGGGGCGATCGCAAATTGGGTAACCTTCCCCAGTAACGATCGGAGGTTTACCCATGTCTCTATCCCGAGGAAAGAGGAACAATAGAGATAGGATTGCAGTTTCTCATTATTGACCAATGCGATCCCGAACGGGTTATCAAATCATCACTAACTGAATTGAACTCGCTCGCCAACGCGAACGCCTCTGGGACTCAAGGTGACCGCCTAACGGGCACAAAACCGTCTTACCGTAAAAATTAGTGATTCGTGACTTTAAAAGTAATCGTTAAATTTCGATCGCATCGAGGATGACCTTCGATGCTGGCAGGCGATCGCCATCCTCAATCACTACGGCAATCCGTTCTCTCTATTTTTGCCGGAAGCTGACGAGTGAGTCCACTCAGGTTGACGATTCCAATCTACTCAACGGGGATCGAGGGATGAGAATCAGATCGATGTCAAAACAACAGATAGAATAATGGCTCGGGGAATTTACAAATGATGGACTATCTATATCACCTTTCCAATACCAGTTTGACGTTAAGAGTCGTCGAATATCTCAGAAAGGCGTCCCATTTACCCGTGCGTTTCATCACCGTCATTCACCAACTCGACGGCTGGGTCGTGCGGATTAAAATGAGTCGCTGCCTGACCCCTCAAGAGCATGGGGACTTTCGGGCGTTCATGTCCGAATTAGGCATTGCTTGGTTGCCGAAGATTCGCCTGCAAATGGCCTTGTGGTGCCTCGAAAGCGGACAAACCCCTATCGAAGTCATGCGCCGTTACCAAGTGGCGATCGTCTCTCACGGTCGCCCGGACAGCCAGGAAATTGAGGAATTTCGGGAACAATTTGTTAAAGGACTGGGTTACTGCCCGGAAACTTTAGCCTGACGGGCGATCGCCACCCTTCTTTCCTGTTGATGTAGAATGACTTTACTGCTCGAACGCCGATGGGAGATAGTCGGCGATCGCCAGCGTCGTACCTTCTCGGACGACCAACGCCAGATCGAAACGACAGGGATAATCGGCAAAATCGGGAAACTGACCTAAAAACAAGCCTGCCGCTTTCCAGAGTTTGGCTTGCTTTTTTGGTGTCAGCGCCAGCAATCCCCCCGCATCCCAGCTTCGGCGGTTGCGCGTCTTGACTTCGACAAACGCCAGGGTCGGCGTCGGTAACGTCCCCCCAGTCGGATCGAGCGCAATCACGTCGATCTCCCCCCAGCGACAGCGCCAGCGTCGGTGGAGAATTTGCCATCCTTTAGCGTGCAGGTATCGGGCGATGAGATCTTCCCCAGCCCTACCGGGATCGGCATTGCGAGGGGCGGGAAAATCCCCCGAGGGCGGCGGGTGTGACATCAAATGATTCAGCAGGTTGCACTTACTGGTAAGATTACAACCTAGAGGAAAATGACCGTATTTTGCAAGCTTTATCGAGCCGTTGACTGCAGCGATCGCCCGTCTATTATGGGGCAGATCGGCGGCCTAAGCCATAGTGTTTTTGATTTGAGGTTATATATTTAAGTATGAATTATAAGTCTCGTAGTTCGACCTTAAAGCATTGGTTGAGTTGGGTAGCGTGCCTTCTGTTTTGGGTCGTGGGGATAGGCGCGATCGCCTCAATTAGCGTCGGCCATACTTCCAGTGCGTTCGCCCTCGATTACAACAAAGAAAATCTTGTCGGCATCGATTTTTCCGGTCGCGACTTGACCAGTTCCACCTTTACAAAAGCCAATCTTCGCAATAGCAATCTCAGTCATACGAACTTAAGTGGGGTGAGTTTATTTGCAGCAAATTTGCAAAATGCTAACCTCGAAGGAGCCGACCTGACCTTCGCTACTTTAGACACCGCGCGCCTAAATAATGCGAACCTCACGAATGCCAATTTAGAAGGAGCTTTTGCGTTTAATGCGCTCTTTAATGGGGCGACGATTGACGGAGCCGATTTTACCGACGTTCTTTTACGCGAAGACGCTCATAAACTGTTGTGCGAGTTGGCGACGGGTACCAATCCCGTCACCGGGAGAAAAACGCGCGATACGCTCTATTGCGATTAGTATTTTTAACTGACGTGAGCGAGAATTCCCCCATCTCAACGAACTAGATGGGGGATGAAAGAGAACTTAGAACGAAGTTCGATCTTTTTCTCCTTTAAATGCATCTCTAAATCGATTTTTTTAGCTGCTTTTGCTGACAACGTAACGGGCGATCGCTAAATTTGCAATAAATCGTTGAGGGAAACGTGACGCTGACTGTCGAGTTCTTGAATGCGAGTTTTTTCTTGATAGATTTGTTGTTGATATTCGAGACAGCGATCGGGATACCTATTGTAATCCGTTTCCTGCCAAAGTTTGAGTAAATATCGATATCGCTTTTCGCACATGACGCGCTCGATACAGGCGATCGCCGCCTGAACCATTAACCGAGTATTGAGAATATCGCGTTGGGTCTTTTCATCGAGATAGAACAGATGAGAAACTCCCCCAACTTGATTTTTATGTTGCTGAATTCGATCTTGTAAATCCGAAATTAAACTATTATTCTCTCCTTCAGAAAATGGATTGGCAGAAGGGGACGATCTCCCCTCCAAGCTGCGCTCGATTTCTAAAATTTGCTGCCATAAAAAACGGTGGTGGGAGAGACTAAACCCTAAATCTTTCTCTTCTAAAAAATTGACAATTTCGCGACGATGTTGGGGACAGTGTAAATAAATTCGCAATAACACTAACTCCGCTTCTTCTAATAACTGGCGATCGCCCGGAGTGGGCAACATGAATGAAGCAGATTCAGACCCTTCTACAGGTTCTGACGAATCCGGTTCAGAAAGCAATGGAGGGCGATCGTTCTGGCGTTCGTCTTTGCGTTTTTTCCGCCAAAGTTTGCGGACTTGGGCGCGTAAATTTTGCGCCATCATCGAAATCAGTCGCCCGTCTCCCTGACTGAACAATTCCGCACAGTAAGAAATATAGTGAGTTCGGGTATTACCATCGGAAATTTTAGCCAGTAATTCCACCGTCCGTCCCGCGACTTTTTGGAATTGGTCGGAACGGGATAAATCGTGGGTTGAAACCAGTTGTTCGATTTGCCATTCCAACCACAACGGGGCATTATTTAACAGTTGGCGATAGGGTTCGCAAGACCCGCTACTTTTGAGAAATTCATCCGCATCTTTTCCGTCGGGAATGCTGAGAATTCTCAGTTGAACTTGTCCGCGATAAGCTAAATCCCCGATTTCGCCGATCGCCCGTTCCGCCGCCTTGATCCCCGCCGCATCCGCATCGAAATTGAACACCACTTGTTTCGAGTCGGTATAGCGCAATAACAGGCGTACTTGGTCTACACTGAGGGCAGTTCCCAAGGAAGCCACTGCATTTTCAATTCCGGCGCTGTGGAGGGCGATCGCGTCAAAATAACCCTCGACGACGACGGCTTTATCTTCTTTAGAAATCGCCCCTTTTGCCTTGTCTAAAGCAAATAGGGTTTTTCCTTTATCGAATAGTTCAGTTTCCGGAGAATTGAGATATTTTGGTTGTTCGTCACCCAACGTTCTGCCGCCAAAACCGATAACGCGGCCTTGAATATCGTGGATGGGAATCATCAGGCGATCGCGGAAGCGATCGTAATAGCCACCGCCAGATTTTCGCGGTAAAATTAAACCCGCTTCCTCGACTAATTTAATGCTGTAGCGTTTTTGTTCAACCAAATAACCGTACAAACTTTCCCATCCCGCCGGGGCATATCCCAAGCCGAAGCGATCGATCGTTGCGTCGCTTAATTGGCGTTGCGATCGCAGATAATTGAGGGCAGATTCTCCTTGAGATTGATGTAAAGCATGTTGATAAAAACTAGCGGCGATCGCCAAGATTTCATAAAGCTGTTCTCGTCGCGATAATTGCCGTTGTAACGCTTCTCTTTGTTCCGGTTCTAAGGTTTTAATCGGAACTTGATAGCGACGGGCTAAATCGAGAACGACATCTGCAAACGATCGCTTTCCCAACTCCATGAGAAAGGTAATGGCATTCCCTCCCGCCTGACAGCCAAAGCAGTAATACATCTGCTTGCTGGGACTGACCGTAAAACTCGGGGTTTTTTCGTCGTGAAACGGGCATAAACCCGCAAAATCTTTCCCCTGTTTCTTCAACACGACATGTTCCGATACGACATCGTAAATATCGGCGCGTTGCTTGACTTCCTCAATGGTATCGGGGTGGAGGCGGGGAACGTCCATGAAAGGGATTTAGCAGTTTAGATTATAGAGTTTAGATTTTAGATTAATTATAGCTTAATGAGTAGTGAGGGGATCATTGCCGAACCGATTATGACATTTATTTATGTTTCTAAAATTTTGCGATAAACCTCGATCGTGCGGGTGGCGATCGCATCCCAACTATAATGTGTTTTGGCATAACTTTGACCCTGGGTTCCTCTCGTTTTACATTCAGACAAATTGCTTAACGCACTCTCTAAAGATTCGGTTAAACTGGCAATTTCTCCGTCACACACCCAACCCGCCCCAGCTTCGATAACATCTTCCCAAATATAAACCCCTCGGGAAATACAAACCGCCGTTCCCGCCGCCATTGCTTCGGCTACGGCAATGCCAAAATTCTCGTAATAAGACGGCAAAATAAATAAATCGGCGCTTTGTAATAAAGCCGTTTTAAACTCCCCACTGACAAATCCGGGAATCGTCGTATATTCCGCTAAAGGAGACTGTTGCAATCGGGTTTTAATTTTGGTTTCGTAGGCGGGATCTTGAGGGTTACTCCCCGCTAAAACGAAGTGAAAGGATCGACCGCTATTTAATAAGTTTTCTAGGGCAGGAATGAGTAAATCTAAGCCTTTTTTCGGTTCGATTCGCGAGAGAAATAATAATAACGGGCGATCCGGTGGAATCTGCAACTGTTGGCGGACGGCTGCCTCCGAGAGTTCCGTCGGGGCTAAATTGACGCCTAGCGGCACGATAATATCGGGCGTATTAACGCCAAATTTATTAGAAATTTTTGCTTCTTGCTGGCTTGTAAAGTGGATTGCACTTGCTCCAGCAAGGTTTCCGCGCTCCCACAGGGTGGTGTAAAGCTGTTTGAGAGCTGCTTTTTTGCGTAAATCCGCCGGATCTAACGTGCCGAGGGGACGCAAGATATAGGGTAACTGGCGGCGTCGGGCGATGGTGGCGGCGCCGGAGATGACCGGGGAAAAGAGGGCGTGGAGGTGGGCGAGGTCGAAATCCCGGGCGTGGCGATCGAGCCATCCGAGCAAGTCTAACGAAAATTTGTAGCGACGAAAAGGGGAACAGTTAAAATAGCGAACTTGGTATCCATCCTCGTCTATAGGTCTGTCTAAGGGAACGTCGAGAGGGGGTTGACCGACATCGCCGTTTGCATTGGTGGTCAGGACGGTGACCTCAACCCCGCGACGCGCCAATGCGGCGGACAAACCCCGCACCATTTGACTCGGACCGCCGTAAACGAGGGCGATGGAGGGGATGATTTGCAAGATTTTCATAAAATTTTGGGAAACACTGGAAATACTAGAGGCATTTTGCAGGGGATTGAGGAGAAAATTGGGCGATCGCGTTATTTTTTAATCAGTTCTCGATAAAAACTTAAAAGATGTTTGGCTAAGGCTTCATTGGTGTAGTTTTCCATGGCCCGTTTGTAACCGCGTTTGGCGATTAAGTGGGCGACTTCTGGTTTTTCAATTGGCAGGCGTAAGGAATCGCGTAAAGCTTTGATATCTTTCTCGGGAAATACTAAACCCGCTTCTTCGATCACGTGGGGAATTTCGCCGGAGTTGGAACCGATAACGGGGACTTGACACGCCATTGCTTCGATGAGAACGTGACCGAATTGTTCTTTCCAGCCGACGGCGGTTAAGGTTTGGAATTTATAGCTAGTTTCTGAGGGTAAAACTAAAACATCCATGCTATTAATATAGTCGGGGACGCGATCGTGGGGGACGCTTTCGACTAAAATTAATCGATCTTCGATTTTTAGGTCTTTGGCGGTGGCTAAGAGTTTCTCTTTCATCGGCCCGCGCCCTAATAATAGCAGTTTCCAGTTTTGGGTAGGCAAACAAGCTGCCGCCGAGAGGAGGGTAAATAATCCTTTTTCTTCGACAAAACGACCGACAAACCCGATCGCAAATTCATCGTCGGCGATTTGGAGTTTCCGGCGCAGTTCCGGTTGAGGTTTGGGGCAGAAAAGATCGGGATCGACGCCAAGTTGGGGCATGATTTTAATGGCGCCTCGGTAACCGCGATCGCGCAGAATATCGGCCCCGTCTTGATTGCCGACAATCAATCCGTCGGTATGGCGGAGGTTGTATTCTTCCAGCCAAGAAATGGGCCATTTGAGGGTATAAGGTAAATTCCACCAGGTAAAAAAGCAGTTTTTCGCCTGAAGTCCGAGGAACTGATTGAGGAGAATTAATTGGGTGTAAGCGAGGGCGCGCGATCCTTGTTCGACTTGAATGATATCGGGGCGAAAGTCGCGCAATAATTCGATCAGATCCCAGCCAAAGGTGAGTAATCCTTGGTGATTTTGGCTGAAGTTGGAAACGGGGACGACTTTAAAGGATCCTTCGTCTATAAATTCGCTAATAATGGTTTGGTTTTGAACTCCGCCGGGTCGCCATTTGCGAGGGACGACGACGGTGACTTCGAGATCGGGTTCGAGTTTGGCTAAGGCGCGCAGTTTTTCGCGGTTGAGATCGACGATATAGGTGTGGCTGGCGACTAAAATTTTCATTGCTTTTTCATTGCTTAAAAATATAAAGCTAATAAAATCAGAAATACTATCAACCGCTCATTTGTTCTGAAAAAATACTATTTTTGCCGTTCGATCGCCCGATACAGTTCGTCTTTTTGACTGTAAATTTGGCCGTCATTCCAGCTCGATCGCGCCAGGGTGTTTAAGGCGTTGAAAAAGCCGAGAAAGTAAAACCAACCGCGCACGAGGGTTTTGGTGGGGGAAGGGCTTTTGTTACAAGGGGGATGACCGAGAACGTGACAGTCGAACAGTTTGGCGAAGAAGCGGCTGCATTCGCCGGGGGTGAGGTTTTTTAAGCCCATTAAAAAGTGATTGTGATAAAAGGTGAATTGATATTGGAGCGATCGCGTGCTGATGTCGTGACAGCCTCCGGTTTCTTCGCCTAAATGAACGAGGTGGGCGTCGGGGTCGTACCAAATTTTATATCCAGTTTTTCGCAAGCGCAGACAAAAGTCGGATTCTTCGCGAACGGCACTCCCTTGAAAGCGTTCGTCGAAGTACAAGCCGTGTTTGTCAAAAATGTCGCGGCGAAATGACATGTTGCAGCCGCGAACGGAGAGGACTTGTTGGGCTTTTGTGGTATGAACTAAATCGATATAATACCAAGCGATCCCGGGGTCCATCGCTTCGGGGGGCAGGTCTTCTAAGGTTAAAGTGCCGCCGGAATCGGTGAGTTTCATGCGGTCGAAAACTCGTCCGGCGATCGCCCCAATTTCGGGTTTTTCGAGATAGTTTTTAGCATGAGCTTGTAAGAAGCCGTCGGGGAGTTGGACGTCGTCGTCGAGGAATAAAATCAGCTCGCCTCGGGCGCGGCGGACGGCGTAGTTACGGGCGCCGGGAAGGCTGGCCCAGTTGACACGAAACCAGCGTATTTGTTGGGAATCGGCGAGGTGTTCGAGGTAGGTTTGGGTTTCGCTTCGATGTTCGGCAGTTTGATCGATGACGAGGACTTCAAAATCGGGATAATCTTGTTTGAGAATGTCGGCGAGGCTATCGCGCAAGGCGTCTTCGCGGTTGTAGGTGGGGACGATGACGGAGAGAGAAGGCCAGGTCATAAGAGGTTGAACGGATCGCAGGTGAAGGGAATGGGTATGACTCCAGAGTACCCCGGGAGGACGGGCGATCGCACGGGCGATCGCTGGCAAGGGGAAGGACGGGCGCGGTTTCGGGTGGGTGAGGCGTTTTACCGTCGCGAAACGGAGACGGCGCGGGATTTGGGGGTGTTGGCGGCGGCGATTTACCGCCGGGAACGGGGACAGTTGCGGGTTCTCGACGCGATGGCGGGGTGCGGGGTGCGATCGCTGCGCTACTATCTCGAAAGTGGGGCGGATTGGCTGTGGGTGAATGAGGGCAATCCGGAACTGCACGAGGTCTTGCGCGACAATTTAGAAGTGACGATCCCGGGCGATCGCTACGAGCTCGTCCACGAAGAGGCGAATCGCTTATTTTTGCAATGTTACGCCGATCGCGACTACTACGATTTACTCGATATTGACGCTTTCGGGTCCGGGGCGCCCTTCATCAGTACCAGTTTGTGGGCGGCCCGCTTGGGAGGCTTGATTTATCTCACCAGTACCGACGGGCGCACGATTTCGGGACGGGAACGGGAAAAAAGTTTGCGGGTTTACGGGGCTTACGCGCGCCATCATCCGGCGGTTCACGAACAGGGATTGCGCTTGTTGTTGGGCAGTTTGCAGCAACAGGCGGCGGCGAAGCAGTTCGGAATCGAGCCGATTTTTTCTTTATTTGGAGTGCAAACTTATCGGGTGATGGTGCGCTTGGTGCCCGGGGAACGCCTGACGGAAGACAATTACGGTTGGTTGGGCTACTGTCACGAATGCGGGGAATTTCGGCGGGTGTCGTGGCGGACCTTGGCGGGGTCGAACTGTGGGGCGGACGGGTCGCGGTTGATTTTGAGCGGTCCGATGTGGTTGGGGGCGCTGCACGATCGCGCCGAATTGGAGAAAATGGCGGTTTTGGCGGCGGATTGGGGCTGGACATCCCAGGTGGAGTTGCTCTCGGTGATGGCCCAGGAGGCGGATTTACCGCCGTATTTTTACAAGTTATCGGAGATCGGACGGCGGGGGGGAGTGACCGAGTTGCCGAAACGCGATCGGGCGATCGCCTATTTGCAAGAACGGGGCTATCGTGCAGTGAAAACTCATATCGACGGGGAAGGGATCAAAACCGACGCGCCGTTGTCCGTTTGTATCGCGATCGCCCGTGCTTGTTCCCCCGCATAAATCTGCCGTCGAACCCGTGCGCGATCGGCTTTTTTCTGAGTGGAGAACACAAAATTTCACGGATGAAAATTGCTCAAATCTGCTACGCTAGGTAAAATCTAGCTTAAGTTTTTTCAAGACCGCAATAAATTTTAGACGTCTTTTTAACAAGACAGGTTTCAATTCTCCTCATTTTCTCGATAGGGGTAAAGCGATCGCGCTTCGGACCCGTGCCAATTGACAGACGATTCGATCCCGCCTATTGAGAATCGTTAGGGCGCTTCCGGGCGATCGACGTTCGACCTTTACTCGAATCGGAAAAAGAGGTAATAAATCGCCGACCTGTCTGCATTGCCGACACAATTTTTATCGTTCGATTATCCTGCCGTGAGTACCCAAATCCCAACTCAACAACCGCCACAAACGAAGAACATCGAGCAAACCGAACCGATCGCCTCCCTCGATCGCCAAATGCTCGTCATTCTCGATTTCGGTTCCCAATATTCGGAACTGATCGCCCGTCGCATTCGCGAAACCCAGGTCTATTCCGAGGTTTTATCTTATCGCACCAGCGCCGAAAAATTACGCCAACTCAATCCCAAAGGGATTATCCTGTCCGGCGGACCGAATTCAGTTTACGACGAAGGCGCCCCCCACTGCGATCCCGAGATTTGGAAACTCGGGATTCCGGTCCTCGGGGTCTGCTACGGGATGCAACTGATGGTCCAGCAACTCGGCGGAACCGTCGAACGGGCCAAACGGGCCGAATATGGTAAAGCCGCGATCGCGATCGACGATCCGACGGACTTGTTAACCAATGTCGAAGATGGATCCACCATGTGGATGAGTCACGGGGATTCGGCGATCGCCCTCCCGGAAGGCTTTGAAGTGTTGGCCCATACGGAGAACACTCCTTGTGCGGCGATCGCCCATCACCAGAAAAAGCTCTACGGCGTCCAATTTCATCCCGAAGTCGTCCATTCTCAATGCGGTTTGGCCTTAATTCGCAACTTCGTCTATCACATTTGCGAGTGCGAACCGACCTGGACCACGGAAGCTTTTGTCGAAGAAGCGGTACGCGAAATCCGCGCCAAAGTGGGCGACAAACGGGTGTTGCTAGCCCTGTCCGGCGGCGTCGATTCCTCCACCCTCGCCTTTTTACTGCATCGGGCGATCGGCGACCAACTGACCTGCATGTTCATCGACCAAGGGTTCATGCGCAAGTACGAACCGGAATATTTGGTCAAGTTATTTCAAGAACAATTCCACATCTGCGTTGAATACGTCAACGCCCGCGATCGCTTCCTCGCCCAACTCGAAGGCGTCACCGACCCGGAAGAAAAACGCAAGCGCATCGGTCACGAATTTATCCAAGTCTTCGAGGAAGAATCCAAACGCCTCGGCCCGTTCGATTATTTGGCCCAAGGTACCCTATACCCCGACGTGATCGAATCGGCGGATACCAATATCGACCCGAAAACCGGGGAACGAGTCGCCGTTAAAATTAAAAGCCATCACAACGTCGGCGGATTACCGAAAGACCTGCGCTTCAAACTCGTCGAACCCCTACGCAAGTTATTTAAAGACGAAGTTCGCAAAGTCGGGCGCTCGATCGGCTTACCCGAAGAAATCGTGCGGCGCCACCCCTTCCCGGGGCCGGGTCTGGCGATTCGGATCCTCGGCGAAGTCACCGCCGAACGACTCAATATCTTACGAGACGCCGATTTTATCGTGCGCGACGAAATCAAGCGTCACGGGTTCTACCACGATTTATGGCAAGCGTTCGCGGTGTTGTTACCCATTCGCAGCGTCGGCGTCATGGGAGACAAGCGCACTTACGCCTATCCGATCGTCCTGCGTTGCGTGTCCAGTGAAGATGGGATGACGGCGGACTGGTCGCGGATTCCTTACGACCTGTTAGAAGTGATTTCCAACCGAATCGTCAACGAGGTCAAAGGGGTCAACCGCGTGGTGTACGACATCACCTCGAAGCCGCCGGGAACCATCGAGTGGGAGTAAACCCACGCGATCCCTAAGTCGTCTCCTCGAAAAAATTGGTTTCCCCGGGGGTCAAACCCATGTTGAACATGAGGTTCGATCTCGGGGAATTATTTCGCAATATTATAGAGAAAGGCGTTCGCGCAGTGGCTCCCTTGGAGGATCGCGATCGCCCGGTTTCCAACCCGTAGAAATCCCAAATTATTGTCTTAAACCTCTATTAACATTTGTGGAAAACTCCTCAGAAATCTGTGGAAAAGTCGTTTTTCTGTGGAAAACTCTCTCATTTCTTCGATCGCAAATCGGCGCCGCGATCGCCATTACGAGGGCGGTTGCGACCCGTAACTGATGCGATCGGATTGATAACCTTGCGGTTCGATGTGAATTAAAATTCTGGCCGGACCGAACCGTTGTTCGAGTTGAGCTTCTATGTTTTCGGTAATTTCGTGCGCGGTTTCGACATCTTTCGCCTCGACGATCGCGTGCATTTCAATAAAGACTTGCCGTCCGACCATTCCCCGAGAGGCGATATCGTGACAGTTGAGAACCCCTGGAACTTGCATGGCGATCGCGTGAATCGCTTCCGGGGCGATCGCCACTTCATCGACCAACCACGGTAAATTATCCGTCAGCACCTCCCACCCACTGCGAAACACCAACAACGCCACCGGAAACGCCAATACCACATCCAACCACTGCAATTGAGGCAAATTCAGTTGTCCCGACTGCCAGACCCCAATTAAGCCCAAAATCACCAACATCGTCACCCAAATATCGCTCATCGTATGTTTCGAGTCGGCGACTAAAATGCTGCTGCCAATGCGAACTCCCACCCGACGTTCGTAAAAAGCTACAAAAATATTAATCCCCAAAACAATTAATAAAATCCACAATTGGGACGGGGAAATCGTGACTTCTTTGCCCCCCGTAACGATTCGCTCGATCGCCCCACTGACAATTTCAAAACAGGCCATTCCCAGAAATGCCGCAATTCCCAACGCCCCGATCGCGTCGAACTTTTGATGACCGTAAGGATGCTCGCGATCGGGTTGTGGCGACGCAAAATGACTCGCAATCAAACCGAGAACGTTGTTAGCGCTATCCGTGACGCTGTGCAGCGCATCGGCTAGCAAGCTTAACGATCCGGTTAAAATACCCACTACTGCCTTGATTGCCAACACGACTAAATTCAGCAGCAAGGTAATAACTAGCACTCGGCGCACTTCAGCGCGGTTATCAACATTCACGATCGATTCCTCAACTATCTGAGCCAGATTTTAACGTATTTTTTGCAAGATTTTGGAATTTTAAGAATAGCTAAAGACCCGATTTTTCTGTTTTTTAATGACAATAAAAATCAATAAAAAAGGAGTAAGGCGATCGAAATTTTGCCGATCCTACTCGTGACTCGGCTCAAACCCCGTCCTACCCCACCCCATCCAAGCCTCAAACATCTAAAATCTAAAATCTAAAATCTAAAATCCAATCCGTCCCCGTTGCCCAGTACCATGTAAAGGCAAGGTATTAGCTTGGAAGTTCATGTCTCAACTCACACTCAATCTGGTCGAAGGGTCGGTTTCATTTCGCTTTAGTCCCGAAGCCGCCCGGGAACTACAAAAGGCGATCGCCGAGTTGATGGAACGCCTCAAAGCCGTCGCCGCCAAAGCGGCCCCCGGTTCCGGCGGCGGACGCCCCAGCCCCCAAAAACCGATGGAATATCAATATACCGGGGACATTTTCTTGGAAGTGTTTTGCAATCCCAATATTTACCCGACCCCGTTCGCGGCGAAAGTTTTGATTACCCTGCGCGACGATCGCATCCGCGTCAGTAGCGAAGCCGAATTGACTCGGGTCGTTGAAGATCTCAACCAATATCTCGAACAAGTCGGGTGAGGCGATCGGGCATTGGCAAAAGACCCATTGAGAAGGTAAAAGAATAAGGTTACTCGATCGCGCCCCGGCGCGGTTTGCGTAATTCGACCCTTTTACCTTTTTTGTTGTTTTAGTTTCTTAAAAGCGGAGCGATCGCGAGCAATTTATGATGGACGGCAAGACAATTTTAATCACGGGAGGAACGGGATCTTTCGGCAAAGAATGTATTAGAACACTCCTGGATTCTTATCAACCGAAAAAAATCATCGTTTACTCCCGTGACGAACTCAAACAATATGAAATGGCGCAGGATTATAACAGTCCGGTGATGCGTTATTTTATCGGCGATATCCGCGATCGCGATCGTCTCAGCTTGGCCATGCGCGGGGTCGATTACGTCATTCACTCTGCTGCCATCAAACAGGTGCCGATCGCCGAATACAATCCGATGGAATGTATTAAAACTAATATCAACGGCTCCCACAATGTCATCGATGCCGCTTTAGAAAATAACATCGAAAAAGTAATCGCCTTATCTACAGATAAAGCCGCAATTCCGATTAGCTTGTACGGTGCCACCAAACTCGCTGCCGATAAATTATTCGTCGCCGCCAACAATATCGCCGGATCGGCCAAAACGCGCTTCTCCGTCGTTCGTTACGGTAATGTCGTCGGATCTCGGGGGTCGGTCGTCCCGTTTTTCAAAAAATTAATCCGCAATGGCGCCACGGAAATTCCGATTACCGATCCGCGCATGACCCGGTTTTGGATCACTTTAAAACAGGGGGTCGATTTTGTCTTAAAATCTTTCGAGAGAATGCAAGGCGGCGAGATTTTTGTCCCCAAAATTCCCTCGATGAAATTAATCGACTTAGCCGAGGCGATCGCCCCCGGGATTCCCCATAAAGCGATCGGGATTCGACCTGGAGAAAGATTGCACGAAGTGCTGTGTCCCCCGGACGATTCCCATTTAACGATTGAATTTGACGATCATTTTGTCATCAAACCGACGATTCAATTTACCCAACCCGTAGATTTTTCTACCAATCCATTGCACGAAAAAGGAAACCCGGTAGAAGAAGGATTTCAATACAGTTCCGAACTTAATAAAGATTGGTTGAGTCCCCAACAATTACTCGAAATTCTTAAAGAATGAATGCCTATATTCCTTACGGCAAACAAGATATTTCCCAAGAGGATATCGAAGCCGTAATCGACGTTTTGCGATCGCCGTGGATTACCCAAGGTCCCGCGATCGATCGGTTTGAACGGGCCGTCGCCGACGAGTGCGGCGCCCGTTACGCGATCGCCGTATCCAGCGCCACGGCAGGCTTACACCTGGCCTGCTTGGCCGCAGAATTGGGTCCGGGAGACAAATTGTGGACCTCCCCCAATACCTTCGTCGCCTCCGCCAATTGCGGCTTATATTGCGGCGCCAAAGTCGATTTCGTCGATATCGACCCCAAAACCTACAACCTCAGCATCGCCGCCTTAGAACGGAAATTAGCCGAGGCCGAAAAGCGGGGAAATTTGCCAAAAATCTTGGTTCCGGTGCATTTTGCCGGACAATCGTGCGAAATGGCGGCTATTGGCGAACTGAGTCAGCGCTACGGATTTAGGATTGTTGAAGATGCTTCTCATGCGATCGGCGCCCGCTACGGCGATCGCCCCGTCGGCAGTTGTCAGTACAGCGACCTCGCCGTTTTTAGCTTTCATCCCGTCAAAATTATCACCACAGGAGAAGGTGCGATCGTCTTAACCAATCGCGAAGATTTATATCAGAAATTAATTCGTTTGAGAACTCATGGAATTACCCGCAATGCCGATTTCATGACCGAAGAAAGTCACGGTCCGTGGTACTACCAACAACTCGAACTCGGCTTTAACTATCGCCTCACCGACATTCAAGCTGCATTGGGATCGAGTCAACTCCAACGCTTACAAACATTTGTCAATCGTCGTCGCTTTTTAGCCGAACGTTATCATCAACTACTCGCCAATTTTCCACTGACTCGACCCTGGCAACATCCCGATACTCAATCGAGTTGGCATCTGTATGTCATTCGCTTAAATTTAGAGCAAATCGAGCGAACTCATCGACAAGTTTTTGAAGCCTTGCGCGCTGCCAATATCGGTGTAAATTTACATTATATTCCCGTTCATACCCAACCGTATTATCAACAACTCGGATTCAAATGGGGACAATTTCCCGAGGCCGAATCCTACTACCGAGAAGCGATCAGTATCCCGCTTTATTACGGGTTAACAGAAGCCGAACAAGATTATATCGTCGAAACATTAGCAGAAGTTTTATCAAATCGAGCTAGCTGAAGTTTGCTGAATTAAGTTCAATGGAAGAAGAACAACAACACCCTCAAGCGAATAAAGATAACGCCATTCTCGATAGCCTGATGACTAGCGAAATCAGCGATCGCGGTTTAGCCGAATTAGGGCGCTTGATCGTTCGTTATCGAGACTTTCCCGGAGCAAAAGATATTCAAAAAAAGTTGCAAACTCTGTTAACTCAGTGGAAGTTAACCGAAGAAACATTATTTGAAAAAACCCGAGCAATTCACAGCCAAGGAACGGTTTATCGATCGCAAGAAGGCAACCAAGAAGATTGGTTTTAATCTGTGGGGCAGGCATCTTGCCTGCCTCCTTAGTATTAACTCAAGATAATCTTTAAAATAACCATTGCGGTAACTGAGACCCCCTCGACCACTCCGATAAATTCACCTCTCGATACAATTTGAGAGCGAGTAAATAATTGAGAGCATTGGGAGTGTTAAACCCCTGTTGGACTACCTGGAGCAGGCGATCGCAAAACTCACTTTCTTCCGGTGTCAATTGTTCGTGTTTGAACTCGCTTTCGAGTAAGGTTTTATATCCTTGACCGACATTACCTTTATAAAATCCTTCGATTAAATCCGCCGGAGTATTCAACCAAAACTCGGCCATTTGTCGGCGAATTTCACGCAATTCTGCAACGATATTGCGATCGCTCGGATCGATATAGTAGAGGTTCGCGCAACCGAGGAGACGATTGAGAAATTTTTGTGTTGGCACCTCATTCGCATCGGTAGTCACTGCCTGGGTTTGTCCGACGCCAACCGTAGACGTGGAATCGTTAACCCCTGCAAACTGCTTTTGCCACAACTCGTGCAACAATTGACCGACTTTTTGACCGAAGTTTTTACGGTCAAAAAATGGCGGAGTTGCCTGCATCTTCTCCCAGATGCGATCGCGATATTGTTGTCGCAATTCTCGACGATTGGCGAGGCGAATCGCTAACTCGATATACTCGGATTCATTGGTCGCAATGAATTCATTCATTCCCAATTCTCTCAGCAAGGCTGCCGCTTGTTTTCCGCGCAAAGTTTCGCCATCCATCGCCACTACAGGCAGCGCCAATTGAAAAGGATCGAGTAACGAAGTCGCGCCACTGTAGGGATAGGAATCTAAATAAATATCCGCCACCGACAAACTCGTTTGAATGTCGGCAATGGTCGGCAAAGTTTTGAGAAAAATGAGGCGATCGCGATCCACACCATAGCGCGCCAAAACTTGGTACAAGTCCTTGACAAATGGTTGAGCCGGATAAGAAGGTTCCCAATTCGGATTGAACGGATATAAAATTAATTTCGAGTGGGGAACATCGGCGAGAATTTTTGCCCAAGTTTCGCGCAATTCGGGAATAATTTTATAAAAGTTTGCCCCAGAAATAAAGACAATGTCTTCATCTGTGATTCCCAACGATTGTCGCGTCGGTCTTACCGTCGGCGAGGTTGCTGGCAAGGGGAAACTAAAGCACAATCCCGAACCTTCAAGGGTCACTAATTGTTCGCAATATTGTTGACGAAAAGTAGGTGAAGGCGCGCTTAAATGACCTGCAATATAATAGTCAATGCTAGTCATTCCCGTGGTGGTCGGCGAGGCGAGGGACGTGACTTGTACCCGCGCCAGGCGATGTAATGCCAGTTGAACGATCGGTTTATTAATAGCAGTTAAATTGCTGGCAAACCAGACAAAGTCGAGATCGTCGGTGCGAATCGTTTGCACTTGTTTTTGAAGTTCTTGAGGCAGCTTCACGAGGCGATCGCAATGCTGTTGAGAGTACCGTTCTAAAGGATCGCCACTAATATGAAAAGCATAGAGAATGACTTCAAATTCTTCCCGATCGAGATCTTCAAAAATAGGTAAAGCGAGATAGGTTTCTGTTTGAGGTTGGAAGTGTTCTTTAATAATCCCCAGGCGCAGCCGTTGGCGATCGGGACGGCTCGGAAATTCGTAATCGAGTTGGTGTCCTTTATTTTGAAGGTTAAATACCAAAATATCGGCTCGTTGACTGTAGAGCGATCGCAGATTCTCGCGAGTAAAGTAAGCGGGAACAAAATTAGCTTTTTGGGCAAATAATTGAGCGACTTCCTGCCAAATTGAAATCTCTGGATTGCTCAATATTTTATCGTGTAAATAGTTAACAAGATCTTGCCAATAATGGGAATAATTTTCAGTCTCGCCAAGATCTAGAAAGACTTCAGGCGCGGCGATTAAATAGTTGAGAAAATCCTGAAATAACCATTTAGGAATTGGTGCCCCTTCGTACCAACCAGAAGCGAGGCGATCGGCGCGTTGGTAGAGCATAAAAGCCAGTAAAGATTGAATGGCTTTAGGATGGGTGAAACCGGGAGTAATTTGATTGCGGAGACGCTCGACAAAGGAATATTCTGATTCGGCGATCGGCTGATATTGAATGCCATTTTGTAATAGCGATCGCTGGAGTTTTCCCAGTTCTCCTTGATAGGCATTTTCGAGGCGATCGCCCGGTAAACTGAGCCATTGTTGCGCTAATTGATAGCGATTGTTGGGAAGATTAGCAATAGACTGAGCAATTTGGTTAGGACGGCTAATTTGTGTTGAAACCGAAGCCGAACTAGAGGGAGAAACTTGGGTATTTTCTTGCAGTCGTGACAACAGTTCTCGCGCGGGATTGAAATCGGGAACGGTTTCGCTAACCTTTTGTAAAGCTTGGCGTGCCAATGAAAAGTCATTGGTTTTAGCTGCAAGTTGAGCTAAATACCAGTGAACTCGCCAATGTGTGAATCCGAGGGCGATCGCTTCTGAAAATTCTGCAATAGCGCGATCGGAACGCCCTCTTTGTTGCAAAACTAAAGCCGACCAAAAGCGCAAAAATGCATCTTTGTCATAGTAATTGCGATAGTGAAGAATCCCGCCAGAACCGATACTCGATAGTAAATCGGACGATTCTGCGATTTGGCGATCGCTCTCGAATAATTCTTCTAAATTATCGCTATTAATACTGGTTAAAAATTGAGGAGCTGTTTCCCCCAAGGCTTCAATAAGATATCGCGATCCGGCATATTGATGTAAGCCTCCACTGACGTCATTTAAGGAGAGAGGTTGTTCTAACAGGCTCGATCCTCTAGGAATTCCCCAATGACGCGATTGTTTGGGAGCATTCAATAATTTCTGGTAAATCTTTTCGAGCTTTTTCGCGGCATTTTCTGCCCCAAAAATTTGCCGAGCATATTCTCGCGCATTGCGTGCGAGTCGTTCTCGTTCTGCTGGATGGTGATAGAGAAATTCGATCGCCTGTTTGTACTCTAATTCGCTCCGAACGACGAAACCCGTATAGTTATCGATGACGCTGCATTGCGCGCCGCCATAAGCAAAAATCACCGGAGGAATACCAGCAAATAAGGCTTCTTGTAAAACTAATTCCGCCGTCGAGTAATTGTCCTCGCATAAAGGATAGCCAAAAATATCTAAAATTTCTAAAACCGAGCGAATATTTTCGACATAACCGCGAAACTCGAAGCGAGAAGCAACCCCTAATTTTTCGGCTTGTTGCTGCAAGTATTGCTGAATTCCATTCCCGCAAACGATGAATCGAACCGTGGGAATTTCAATTTTTGCACTCATACTAATATAGTTTGGGTGCATTTTCTCGAAAGACACCATCCCGATATAGCCGACATTGAAAGTGTCGTGAGGTTGCGGGTTAAATCCGGCGAGGCGATCGAAATCGGTCGAGTCGTAAACCATACCCGTTTTTTCAACTCTGACCGTTTCGGGTAAGTTTTGAAAAACCGGAAGTTGATAAGTGTAGGGACTGGAAGCTAAGGCAAAATCGCAAAAGTCGATCGCCTCTTTTGGGATAATCTGAGGCGGGCGATCGCCGGAAACGTGAAACCAAAACAGCAAGCGCATCGGCGGTAAATCCGATCGCAAAAAATCGTAAAGTTCGGGGTTATTCCAGAAATGAACTTTAACCAGATCGGCGCTGCTTAGAGCGTCTAAAATGGCGGTGCGATCGCCTGAAATAATATCTTTAATGCCAACTTGCTTCGCCAGTTCTACTGCTTGCGGATCCGGCGGCAGAAGAGAAATAATTCGATGAGAAAACTGCCCCAATTTTGAAATATATTTAGCCGTCGCTAGGAGCGATCGCGACGCGCCACCTCCACACAAATGTTGAATAACGTGAACAATTTCGATCGAATTCATTATTGTAATTTGACTATTGTAATTTGACTATTGTAATTTTAGTTGAGAGGTTTACGATACGCCCGTAAAGTCGAAGAAATGCCAGGAATAATCGGTAAATGGGCGGCAGTCGAACCTGGTGCCGTAGGATAGAGTAAAGGTAAGTCTAAAAGTTGACAACCATAGGTATTTTCCATTAATTCCTGACAGGCTTGACGAATTCCCGGTTCGTTTCCTTCGTGATGAAATAAAATGGCTTCTCGATTTTCTGGAGTAAGCGGGGGTAAATAATCGTGAAAAATAGCCACTCCTCCGGGAGCTAATAACGGGAAATAATCAATAATATCTCGTTTTACGCCTTCATAGGTATGGTCGCCATCGATAAACATCAATGAGGGTAAATGTCCGTCGCGATCGAAGATTGCTTTTAATTTCGGAGCGGCTTGATAGGAGAATAAACGCAGATGCGTAACATCATTTTTTAAATTAGGTAAGACGCGATAGAGTTGAGAATGTCCGCCGGGATCGATCGCGAATCCTTGAATTTGTGAAACCCATCTTTTTAACGCCCGCACGATAAAAAATAGAGAAGCTCCAGCATAAGAGCCAATTTCAATAAAACGTAACGGCGATCGCGTTTGTGGGAGCAAATGTCGCACGGCGTAATAGAGCTGGAAACGCTCGTTTAATGACATTTGACTTTCGATTCCGTGTCGGGTCGGATCGTCTTCTTCAAATTCGCGGACGAGTTGCGGATCTAAGTTCGTATTTAGATCCCATTTTTGCGGACAAATGACGCTAAATTCTGCTTCTTTGACTCGATATTTTGACGAATGAATGCCGAGGCGATCGAAGGTTTGAATCCAGTAGGAGTTACTTATCTGAATCGCGCCTTCATTGACAATTTGATCGGTTAATCGATCGATATTCTCCTCGGAACAGTGTGACGATTGGTCTGCTAAATGCAGTAACGAAATTAAACCGAGAATCGGTTGCAGTTTTGCTACGGATTCATTCAAATTACCGCGCACTAATTTAATGACTGAATTAAGATCGAGTTGCGTGCAAAGTTCGCTTGTTTTTTGGAGGCGATCGCCGTCATTTCCCACGAAACTATACAGCCAACGAGGTTGGCGGGAATAACGCCGCACGATCGCCGCTAATAAAGCAGTAGAACCGCCATTATCTTCGGTAATTTCTACAAAATTCCCCGCGATATTTTTCTGACAAATTTGCTTGGCTTGTAAAAATAGAGAATAGAGATATCGATCGCTGAAATGAGTATAAGGATCGATGCGATCGCGTAATTCTCGAAATTCTAGATCTTGAATAGCTCCGGTTTTAGGAAGGGAAGATCTAGATAAATTTGGTTGGAGTTCGGCGAGGAGTTGCCGTGCTTTGAAATGCTCGGGAAAGGCGACGAGTAACTGTTCTAAAATTACGATCGCCTCCTGAATTTTTTGCGACCGGGCTAAGGCGATCGCTTTTCCATAATTAATTTCAAGCGCGTTAGAGTCGAAAGAAAGCGCGCGATCGAATAACATTAAAGCCCGCTCGTTATCGTTACTATTTAAAGCGGCGATCGCCTGTTCTAAAATTTGTTTATTTTGTGGTAAAGATTTCATTATTTTTCGGTTTCTTTCTAAACCGACATCCGATCCCGTCTCCAAACCGACCTCGGCAATTAGATCGAATAAATCCGGTTGAATTTTAACCCCTTTAAACAATCCTTCATAAATTCCTTGAGCTTGGTAATGCTTGAATTCAATCCCATAACTATTGAGATAATACCCATACATCAACGCCCCTTCTTTATCTTTTGGCGGTAACTCGCGATCGAGCATTTGCATCAACTCGTCATGAGTGGTGGGATTGTACGTACTCCCTAAATTTCGATAGAGACATTTTCCCGCCAAAATTGAAGGCGTTCCCCAATAAACCGCTTCAATCCCGACCGTCGATCCGAAACTAATGACTTTTGAAGCTTTTTTAAGTAGGGTGTAGGTACTGACCGGGCTTTCTGCGGGAATCAGGGTTAAATTGGGCAATTGTAGGCGATCGAGTCGGGTAGTTTGTTCGTTTTTAACATTTTTTAGGTTGGGATGAATACGAATATAAACTTGAATATCTTCTCTGTCTTTTAAGGAGTTAACAATTTTTTCTAACCCTTCAATCTGACTGGGATAAAGAGGGTTTTTCCATAATTCACCGATCGCGGCAAATTCATCTTCGGAACTGGTGAAAATGACGATATTCGTTTTGCGATCGTCCCAATTATCCGGTAAAAGATTATCTTGTTGATCTTTTGTAAAAGCAATCCAAGTTCGCGAAATTCCTCGGGCGCGTTCTAAGAAAAATTCTTCGGCAATTTGCTGACGCCGATCGCGATCGTTTCCCGCCGCTTCCCATGCTTTGAGGATTTGGCGATCGATATAGTCGATATCGTGAATTGTCGTGTTTTCAAATAAAGCATAATGATGGATCGTCCGCGATTTTTCGTGGGTAAAACAATCGATGTCCATGCTTTGACACGCTCTTAAAACTGCACGCATGGGGGCGTAACGACCGTTATAAACGTAAACGCGATCGACGGGGTTTATGGCTAAATAGTTTTGCAGCGATCGATAAATTGAAGCGGAAGATTTGATTAATTTTGCAATTAAATTTGCATATTTTTTAAGATCGGGTTTCGGATCTCTAACTGCTGAAATTAATGAGGAGAGAACGGCATAACCGAGATCGAAGTTATCGACGCTAAAAGTTTTTAACTCATCCAAAGAGGCGAAGGCTTTGGGGAGGCGATCGATTTCCGCTACATTTTGAGGGGTTAGTCGATCGATCGGTTTGACCGTTACTGATTGCGAGAGTAATTTTAAACCGGATTGACGCCTACCGATGCACTGCAAACAGGGCGAGATGTAGTGCAACATATTGACATCGCAGGCTTCTAAATGGGCGTTGCAGCCTAATAAAACGACTTCATCTCCAGCATCTAGGTGATTTTGGATGATTTCTAACTCGGTCTCGAAGTGAGGGGTGTTAATCGCATACAGGGCAACGACTAAAATCTTCATTTTTAATTCAAACGATTCTCAATTAGGTCGAATCACGATCGCGGCTGTTGGATGTATTTTATAACAAATTGGTAACCGATTGCTCTGATGGGCTTTAATTAACAGCCATGAGATCGCCTCGACCCGGCGATGCACCGATCGCAAATAGCGATCGCCCTCTCGAAATTGTTTGAAGAAGAGCTACAAAAACAATAAAAACCGGGAAAATCACGGTTTTTATTGCAAATTATTGAGTTAATTCATAGCTGATTGACAGGAAGCGGTTTTACCGTCCGATCTCGATCGCACAGAATGCGCGGTTTTAATAAAATTTTAAACAACAAAAAGAACGATTGCAATTCTCCGGGAGTTTCGCGATATTGCCATTGTCCGCAACGACAAAAGAGTAATTCAACTAAGCGGCGGTGTTGCTCTAGATTAAGGCGATCGAAGTTCATTTTTATTTTATAGTATTCCCCGCGCTCTTCGATCGCTTCAATCTGTCCCGATAAGGTTAATTTTTCTCCCAGTAATTCTAAAGTCAAGCGATCGCCGCGCAATGATAGAGGTGCTTTACACTCCACTTGCGCCCCGGTTTCCGATAAGGCGATCGTTCTTCCCCAAAATTGCTCGGGATGGCGATCGCTTTTGTTGTCAGTTTCTGTCAGTAGAACTTGACGGCGTAAAGCCAACCAAGGATGAAGATCCCCGTTGGGAACGTCGATCGAGATGAATAGAGCAATCGCGATCGTAATGAAGTTATATAAACTCCAAATCCACGCTAAATTAATGCCTTCAAAAGCTGGAGTTTCGGCACTGCCTAAAGCTATGCTTAAATTCTTGACAAATGCAAACCCCATTCCGATCAGGATAAGCAGTAAAGGCCAAGCAATTTTCCAATTAAAATAAAAGCGATCGCGAGTCTTTCCTTTTGGGGTGACATTAAATTGTTTAGAAAACGGATTGAGCAGAACCTGCAAAACGGTAATCGTCAGAGGAATATAGGTGACGATCGAGTAAAATTCCGATAAAATTGCCGATCGCGATCTGCGGTTCAACCAAGCAAAAGTAGAAATCGAAATCAAATAATAAGGCAGAAAAAAATAGGTAAATTCGGCTAAATTGACTTCGATCGGAACGATCCCCAAAAAGGTGTAACCTAAAGGCATTAACAACAGTGCCAGTCTGGCAATATTGCCAAACCAATAGATTAATCCTTCTAAATGAGCCAGGCGTTGAACGAAGGTTAATCCGGGAATGGTCAGGGGGTTGGAATCAATAAAAAAGGCTTGTAAGGTACCGCGTACCCATCGCAAACGTTGAGCAATATGGTCGCCGATATTTTCAGCCGCCAATCCGGCGCTCAATTTTTCATCTAAATAAATCACTCGATATCCTCGGGCGGCGAGGCGAATTCCTGTAAAGTAATCTTCGCTGAGTGAATCGGTGACAAAGTTGCCTACTTCGGCTAAAGCACTGCGGCGAACGACAAACGAAGTTCCCGCACAAATGACGCTACCGACGCCATCGCGAATCGGCTGAATGTAGCGATAAAAAACTTCTTCTTCAGGGGTTAAAATATCTTCTAAACCGAGATTGCGGGCGATCGGATCGGGATTGTAAAAGGTTTGGGGAGTTTGAACGAGGGCGACATTACTATCTTGAAAGAAGCCGACGGTACGCTGTAAAAAGTTGCGCGTCGGGATAAAGTCGGCATCGAAAACAACGATTAATTCCCCCGTCGTATGAGCGATCGCGTGATTGAGATTGCCCGCTTTGGCGTACAGATTATGAGGACGGGTGACATAACAACAGCCCAATTCTCGTGCGAGTCGGGCAATTTCCGGGCGTCGGGTATCGTCGAGCAGGTAAATATTTTTACGGTCGTAATCTAAGGCTTGAGCGCCGATAATGGTGCGTCTGAGAATAAATTCCGGTTCGTTATAAGTGGGGATTAAAATATCGACGGATGGTGTATATTTTCGTTCGGTAACGGCGATCGCCCGTCGGTCGGCTTCGTGGCTGCGGTCTTGAATTCTGAGCGTTAAATAAACTTGAATTAAACGACTCGATACCAGTAATAATTCTAACCCGAATAACCCGAGGCTGAATATGCCATTAATAGGGGTGGATAAATTAAGAGTGGCCAACGATCGCCACAGTAAATAGCGCAAAGTTACGGCTAATAAAATGGCAACGACGATCGCCCGCGATCGGGTGCGCGGTAGACTAGAAAACTGAGTCACGAGGGACGCGATCGCCAATAAAATCAGGGAGGGCATCCACAAAAAGCGATCGCCGAATGAGGGAACTTGCAACCAGATGGGGGGATTTTCTTGAACTCGATCGAGGTGCACAAACAAAGTCTGAATCGGTTCAAATCCGCCGATCCAAGCTGCAGCGATCGCCCCAATGGCAAACCAAATCCCCAACGTGACTAGAGTCGTAACGTGGGGGAAACACCATTTACCGACGCAAGGGCGGCTTACTTTTTGTTCGTCACCGAGCTCTGAAAAACTCATACTTGAATCCCTACAATTGTGCAAATTGTCGTCAGCCACGGCGATCGGTTCCCCAACGGTGGGGGGGCGCACCTGAACATTAGCCCGCGTGGCTTGTCTTCACGATCTTAGTAAAACTTTACAAACTAGGATAACTCCTCAAACCCAGCCACAGATTATTTTTTCCTGAGTGACTGCTTAGAGTTGGCGCACTGGGAATTCCCAGGAATTTCTCAGGAAACACTCATGGCGCTCTCGGTTACGACGCTTAGAGTGGGTACGATACGTTAGAGGAAATCCGATGAAACTTAACTATTTAACTGTTTTAGCCGTCGTCTCGATATTGAGCTGGGGAAGCGTCGCCAGCGTCACCGTCGGTTCGAGTGCACTGCGAGCCCAAACGACGAGTATAGCGCGGATGAATTCGTCGGCGATCGCCGGAACCTTCGTCTCGGCAGAACATCCCACCGAAGGAATGGCCCGCATCGTCATGGAAAACGGTAAATACTATCTCGAACTCGACGAAAACTTTAAAACCGATCCCGGACCGGACTTATTCGTCATCTTACATCAGTCCGCACAACTACCGAATTCGGGAATCGAAGAAAGTGATTATATTAGCTTAGGTATGCTACGCAGTATCGAGGGCGCTCAACGCTACGAAATTCCCGCCGATGTAGACCTCGATCGCTTCAAAGCTGCCGCCATTTGGTGTAAGGAGTTTAACGCCACTTTTGGTTATGCCAGCTTGAGGGAAAACGCTACCAGTGTCAATCCTTGCGCGGGACACAATCCTTGCGCGGGTAAATAATTCGCCTCCACCGGGGGACCGTCTCTCGCGTCCCCCGGGGCGATCGCCGGAAATTGCCATTACAATTGGCATCAAAAATCAAAATCGAATCGTCAACGCTTATGGAACTGGTAGATTATTTAGCTCTTTTACATCCATTTCTGGCGGTGGTCGTCGTCTTTCCGACGATCGGAATCGTGCTGAACATGGCGTGGCAGACGCGATCGCGCCGTTTGCAAACCCAAGGGGGAAAAAGCAAAATTCCCGCCGTCGTCGGACGCGAACACGTCAAATACGGACAGATCCTCACCGGGACTGTGGTAGGAATTACCTTAATTGCTCTAGCCTATTCAATTTTTGTCAAAAATATTGTTAAAAACCAACTTTGGGTCAACGATCGGTTTCAAGTCGTTTTCATGGTGATTTTATTGGCGGCAACGATCGCCAGTTTGGTATTTCTCTATCAAGCGCGATCCAAACTGTGGCGCGGCGTGTTTGCCAGCTTAACCGGGATGGGATTGGTCGTTCTCGGCTGTCAAGAAGGGGTGTTTCGCCGGACCTACGAATGGCAGATTTCCCATTATTATTACGGGATCGCCGCCGCGTTGCTGATGGTATTTTCCCTGGCGATCGTCAACGAAATCTATCAAGATCGATCGCAGCGCTGGCGTTTGATTCATACCCTGTTGAACTGTTTTGCGCTTTTATTATTTATCGGACAAGGCTTTACCGGGGCGCGAGATTTGCTCGAAATTCCCCTCAGTTGGCAACAAGAACATCTGTATCGGTGCAATTGGGAACAAAAAATTTGTCCGAGTTCCGAAAGTTCGGCAGTTCCCCTCGAAAGCTTACAAAGCCGTCGTTTCCCTTAGGGTCGGATGGGAGATCGAGGGGTGATGGCGATCGCCCCTACGGAGAGTTGAGATCTCGTACGCTGCGATATCCGCCCTTGGGAAAATCTAAAAACAAACATAGGCTTTCTGCAATCTTGAGTGCGGTAAGCTAGAATGCTTATTTGTAGCGAGCGGATGGCGATTTGAGATATTGCAACGGTACTGATTTCCCAAGCACTTCGATCGCAACTCACGCGAGGCTCGATATCAAAGATTGTAATGTCACGCCGATTCAACCGACTGAATCAAATAATGAATTGGCATCGGTGAGTTGGTCGCGTCCGAGGGGGTGTGTTGGATTCGCCGATCGGTATCGGGCGCGCGATCGTGCCTGCAACCCCAACCCGCCCCGATCGCATGAAGCTTAGAAAATACAAGGAGAAATTATATGGCTGCAGCCAAAACGGGTGATACGGTAAAGGTTCACTATACCGGAAAACTGGAAGATGGAACGGTGTTTGATTCTTCCGTGGAACGCGAACCGCTACAGTTTACCCTCGGTGAAGGACAAGTGATTCCGGGGTTTGAAAAAGCAGCCCTCGGCATGAATCCGGGAGATAGTAAAACGGAAACCATTCCCCCGGAAGAAGCTTATGGAGAACACCGAGAGGAAATGGTCGTCCAAGTCGAACGCCAGCAAATCCCGGACAACTTCGCTAAAGTCGGTCAGCGATTGCAAATCCAACAACCCACCGGGCAGAAAATTCCCGTCGTCGTGACCGAGGTAGCCGATGCTACGGTGACCTTAGATGCCAATCATCCTTTAGCCGGAAAGAGTCTGACCTTTGACATTGAAATGGTAGAGATTGGATAACAAAAATCGATCGAGCGTTAGGGTGCAATAGGCGCCCGACGCGCAAAAGGTTGCCGGGAGTTTTCGGCAGCCTTTTGTTTTGGATAGAAACACTATGGGGAATCGGCGAGCCGATTTTCGAGCATGTCGAGCAGTTGTTGGGTTGGTTCGGAGACGATCCCGAGGCGTTTGAGGGCTTTGAGACGATCGCGCCTGCGCTCCGATGGGAGTGGTTCTCGCACGCGACCGTTGAGAAAATAGGTAATCATTTCCCCTTTCCCTTTAATCTCGATCGCCCCGCGTTTTTCGAGAATAAAATCATCTTTCAAGCGTTCGTAAGTATCCTGGGTGACTTGGATGCGACCGGGAAGGCCGTGAGATTCCATGCGACTCGCGGTATTGACCGTATCCCCCCACAGGTCGTAAATAAATTTCTTCAGTCCGATCACCCCCGCGACCACCGGCCCGGTGTGGATGCCGATGCGAATGTTGAAATTCTGTTCGTTTTCGAGATTGAACTGTTCGAGTTCGGCTTGCATGTCTAACGCCATTTGGGCGATCGCCTCGGCATGATCCGGGCGGCGGTGGGGCAAGCCACCCACGACCATATAGGCATCGCCGACAGTTTTAATTTTCTCCAAGCCACGTTCTTCGGTGAGGCGATCGAAGGCCGAAAAAATTTGGTTTAACAAGCGAACCAAATCGATCGGGGAGAGTTCGGCGGCAATGCGGGTAAAGCCGACGAGATCGGCGAATAAAACGCTGACGTCGGCATAATGTTCGGCGATCGTCGCCGCATCTCGTTTGAGGCGTTCGGCGATCGTTTGCGGCAAAATATTGAGCAACAAGCGCTCGGTTTTTTCTTGTTGGTGTTTGAGAGCTAATTCCGATTGCAAGCGATCGGTAATGTCGCGGAAAATACCGCGCACGGCAACGGTTTCGCCATCGACCCGCTTGCAATTGAGACTGCCTTCAATCGAAATTTTGCGGCCCGATTTGGTGATCAGTTCCGTTTTGATCCCTTCCAGGATATTCCCCCGGAGGACGTGAGCGAAATGAGTCAGATAATCCCCTTTGCATTGGGGATGGACGATATCGAGCAGGCCGATCCGGGTCAAATCCTCCTCGGAGTAGCCTAACGTTTCCTTCCAAGCGCGATTGACATAGAGAAAGCGACCCCGGGGATCGATGCTGAGAATCAAATCGCTGGCATTTTCAAATAAATCCCGATAGCGTTCTTCACTTTCGCGCAAGGCAATTTCCGCGCGTTTGCGCTTGATGAACTGCCCGAACTGACTGGCCAATCCCTCGACAGTTTCCATTAAATCGGGGTCGGGGGTTTGGACTTCATCACTCCAAAAAGCGAGGACGCCGAGAATTTCCGAATGACAGGGGTCGGCGTCGGCGAGATCGCCGCTCTCGTCCGTATCGCCGACAATCGGAAAGGCAAAGGCGGCGCCCGATCCCTCGGCGAGGGCTTCCGGACGGGCAAACGCCGCTTCCGCCTCCTGACTCAGATCGAGGATCGCCCGCCCGCGTGCGTTTTCCCAGACCCAACCGGGTAACCCTTCGCCTTTACCCAGGTAGCGATCGCGCCGCCCTTCCACGGGAGGACTGTCCGGGGACGATCGCGCCCACGACACCACGCAACGGAGCCGTTCCGGGGGGGCGATCGCCCCTTGAGTCGAGTGGACGCTGCCCGGGTTTTCGACCCCCCGCTCGCGATCGTCCCCGGTCATCCAAATTTCGCCCACGTCCCAGCCGAAACTTTCGCCAATCGCCGGAAGCAGTCGCGGGGCCGCCTGTTGGAAGGAGACGGACTCGGATAAGATCCGGGTAGTTGCCGCCTGGGCGAACTGGCGTTGCTGCACCCGTTTGCGTTCGGTGATGTCGCGACCGATATAGACAAATTCCCGGGCGTAATTGCCCTGCTCTTGTTCGAGCATAGAACAAGAAAAGCCGACGTAAATCTTTTTACCGCTTTTCGTTTTACCGACCACTTCGATCGCCTCCCTGGCGCCGTCCCCATTCCCGGACTCCTCAGTTTCGATCGCGGCGAGTAAAGCGCGATATTCCGGAACCAACGGGGCGATCGACTGGCCGATCAATTCCGTTTCGCTATATTCAAATAACTCTTGAGTTTTGCGATTGATCGTTTTAATTTTTCCATTTTCATCGGTGACGATCAGCGCTTCTGCCATCGACGCGAGAATGCTATCAATATAAGATTTAGACTTAGAAAGGGCGTTAAATAATAAATTGGTTTCGTTGGTGGCTTGCACCAACTTTTGTTCTAGCCCCATCCGCTCGCTAACATCGTCGAGCAGGACCACGAGCTGTTTTTCTTGGGTGACGCGATCGCGCTGGGGGAGAATATAAATATCAAAATAAATTGGACGATCCGGGTCGTTAAAGCGACCGATCGATTTCAACTCGAAACTGTCGCGCGTTCCCGCCAAAACTTCATCGAGCATCGGTTCGATCCCGATCGATTCGGGAAAGGGCAGATCTAGAGGATTGCCGACGGCGATCGCCTCGGGAAAATCCGCAAACCGATAAGCTTTGGGGGAAGCACTGACAATTTCAAGTCCAGCATCTAAGGTCACGTATTCCATGCCGCGCGCGGCAAAGAAAGAATCTAAAAGATCGTTCATTTTTCTTGCAGTAATTCTTCTACAAAGACCACCACTTCTCGATAAACACCATAGAGATTATCGAGAAGCCAATTAATCCGTTCCTGCCGTCCTTGATGGGCTTCATATTCTAACTCTTTGGCCAAATCGTACAGTTTAACTGCACCCACATTGCTGCTCGAACCCTTTATATAATGGGCTTCGCGCTCGATAAAGTAAAGATCTTGCAAATCGGCACCCTGCAAACTCGCGATATGGGCGTGTAAATCTTCTAAAAAGATTGCTAGCAGTTCTCGAATAAAACCGGAATCTCCTTCGGAAATTCGTTCCAAACGCCCTAAATCGAATAAATCGGGGGGCTGACCCGGGCGCGATCGCGGTTCCGGTTCGGAGACGATTTCCCCTGAGTGTAATTGCGCCCCCCACTTACTGAGAATCCCTTGTAATTGTTCCGGGTGAACGGGTTTGCTGATATAGTCGTCCATGCCTGCGGCGAGGCATTTATCCCGGTCTTCTTTCATCGCGTGAGCGGTCATCGCGATCACGATCGGTACGGGAGTGACGCGATCGCGCGCGCGGCGATCGCCGTAGAGACGGCGGATTTCTCGGGTGGTCTCGTAACCGTCCAATACGGGCATTTGGCAATCCATCAAAATTACATCGTAGCGATCGCGGGACAATCGTTGCAGCACTTGTTCCCCATTGGCGACCACATCCGCTTTAAATCCCTCAATTTCCAACTGCTTGAGGGCGACTTTTTGATTGACCGGGTTATCTTCTGCCACCAAAATTTTCAAGGGAAAACGCTCTCCGACTCGTTGCACCGAACCGTCATGGGCTGCGAGTGGCGCCTCTGGCGCCTCCTCGATCCCGAAACATTGTTTCAGACTCGCCAACAAGCGCGATCGCCGGATCGGTTTGACGAGATAACTGCTGAAGCCGCTATCGAGACAGGCACGAGCCCGATCGCGTTCGTTGCTGCGAACCAACAGCACCAAAGGAGTATCGGCAAACGCGGGAGAGGTTTTGAGCCGTTCTCCCAAGGCGATCGCGTCGTTCCCGTCGAGGTGTAAGTCGAGGGCAACCAAGTCGTAAGTCCCCCGACGCTTGCCCCGCTTTTCTAAAAAGCGCTCGAAACTGCCGAGATCCATCGCTTCCACTCGCATCCGCCAGCAGGCGCCCCAATGGGCGATCGCCTCTTGGGTGGTCGCCCGATTGCCTACGGTCAGCAGCGCGCGTCCCGCCAACTCGTGAATGCCGCGATCGGCGTGGGTGTGCGGGTGAGTGTTGGCGCGAGCGAAAGGAATGGCAAACCAGAACTTCGAGCCGCGCCCCACTTCGCTGTCTACCCCTATTGTTCCCCCCATCAAACCGACAATTTGTTTGCAAATCGCCAATCCCAATCCAGTTCCCCCGTAAACTCGCGTCGTGGAGGCATCGACTTGGGAAAAAGGCTCGAAGAGGTGCGCCCGGTCTTCCGGGGCGATCCCGATGCCCGTGTCGATCGTCGAAAAACAAATCTGCACCGCTTGCGGCGGCGCTTTTGGCAGGCTGACGGGCGATCGCTCGACTTTGATAAAAACTTCTCCCTCGGCGGTAAACTTAATCGCATTGCCGATTAAATTAGTCAGCACTTGCCGCAGGCGATAGGCGTCCCCGCGCAACATATCTGGCAGGTCCGGGGCGATCGAAGTGGTAATTTCTAAGCCTTTGCCGTGGGCTTGGGGGGCGAGTAACTCGACGACTTCTTCGACGCAATCGGTCAAGTCGAATTCTTGCGTCTCTAATTGCATCTCTCCGGCTTCGAGTTTAGACAGGTCTAAAATCTCGTTAATTAAATTGAGCAGGGCGTTGCTACTAAGGCGAATGGTTTCGATGAAATCCTGCTGTTCTGGATTTAAAGACGTCTGCAACAACAGTCCCGTCATTCCCAAAATCGCATTCATGGGGGTGCGAATTTCATGACTCATGTTCGCCAAAAAGTTGCTCTTGGTTTGCGAGGCTAACTCGGCTTGACGGCGGGCGAATTCGAGTTGTTCGGCAGCCCGCTTGCGTTCGGTGATGTCCCGTCCGATATAGAGAATTTTGCGCAATCCCGGTAATTCCGTCGGAATGACCGATCGCGAGAAGGCGACGACGAGAGATTTTCCCGATTTCGTCCGACAGGGAATTTCTAAGTTAGTTTCTAACTGGGTTTCTAAATTGGTTTCTAAATCTTTTTCTAAAGGGCTTTCCCCATGGGCGTCTGTCGTCCCTACCACTTCCCTCCATTCCGGGAGGAGATTGGCGGTCTCGAAGATCGTGGAAATGCCGCGATCGATCAGTTCGTCTCGGGTGTATCCAAATAAGTCGAGGGCGGCGTCGTTGACAATTTCAATGCGCCCGTTTTGTTTGGTGACCAATAAGGCATCGGCCATTGCCGTAATGATGCGATCGGTGTAGGCTTTGGCCGCCGCGAGGGTACTGACGAGTAAGTTGGCTTCGTTGACCCGTTGCATGAGTTCTTGTTTGAGAATCATGCGTTCGGTGGCGTCTTCAAAGACGACTAACAGGCGAATATCTTGCGGGTTGTCTCCCGGTTCTTGGGTGACGGATAAATCGAAGTAAAACGGTTGGTTGTTGTTTTCAAACCGGGCGATTCCTTTGAGTTCGAAGTAACTTTGTTGGCCGTTGAGGATATCGTTTAAAATGGACTCGACGCCGATAAATTCGGGAAAGGCCAGACGAATATCGCGATCGCACAGGGCCAGTTCGGGAACGTCCGCAAATCGCCCGATATTGGCTGAGGTTTCTCGCACGATCCAATCGCGATCGAGGATGGCATATTCTAAGGGTCTCGGATCGAGCAGTTTTCTGAGTAAAGGATTCATAACTTACGGGTCTCCCTCGCTGGTTCTTGACAGGGCCATAAAACGATGGCAACGTCCGACGGTCGAGAACGGTGGTTGTTCTCGGCTATCTCTGAAGTTCCCGCGATTCCCCTCACTCGACATCCATATTTCCTCTCCAACGACCCGAGTGACCCCTCAGCTCGATCGCTGGCGACAGGTTAACCAGCGCAATTAAATGGGGGACTCGTCTTCCTCGCTCAAAGGAAACCGATTTCGACCCGTGACCTGGCCCGCAACCCCTTGGTTCGAGTGCCAGGCGCCATGGGGTAAATGAGTACGTTGGTATTTGACGACGGATTCGTCGTCTAAAAGATCCGAGGGGAGTTGGGCGATCGCCTCGTCGAGTGGCGATCGCCTCAGAAGATCGAAGCATTTCGGTTGAGCGATTTCGAGCGCCATCGGATTCGCTGGGTAGGTAACGCCCGTTACAAAACCAGTAAGGAGGAAATTCCCCCCGGTTGAAGGGCGTCGGTAATTTTGGCCAACAATAACTCGATCTCCTGCCAATGGCGAAAGTGAGATCTGACTTCTGAGGCGATCGCCCGGTGATAGCGATTGGCATTTAGCCTCGTGTCCGGGTCTAAACTATTGCCCGCAATCATGTCGAACTCTACTTTTTCCCGCTTGGCTACTACGGTTAACTTTTTGAGGGCTGGGGGGAGCAATAAGTCCCCCTCAAAGATTTTCAATTGAGCGTTGGGATCCACGGACTCCCCAAACATGGTAAAATCCTACTACCTGAGAGGGCTACGACATAGCAAAAATTAAGCTAGCTCCATACAAGTTTTGGTGTACAACCCGTGCTTTCAATAAGTCTTAGGAACTAGCATAGCGCCGATCGTCTAGAGGTAAAACTCAAGATCTTCTCTTGGAGGCCATCTATTGGATGGTTACCGGAGCTGTATTTTTTGAATCGGCGCGAGCAGTTCACTGAGTATTTCACAATGAATAAATTCAGATTTAGCCAATCCCTACAGGTCTGCGTTTCTCGGAAGGTTCTATCTGCGTTTTAGGAATTCCCATGAACTTGTCTCGGTCTAACTTCAGTCAACGGATGACTACCGCGATTCGATGTTTGGCTCTGGTGGGAGGGAGTTGGGCGATCGCCGTCCATCCCGGCGCCGCGATCGCCCAACCCCTGCCGGAAATCCCGGTTTTCCAAGATATAGAACCCGACGACGATCGCTTTTCCCCACCTCTGGGGACTTACGAGCCGCCGCCCTACATGCCCCCCAGTGCGCCCCCCGTTCCGGATTCCAAACGCTACATCGTTTATATCCCTCGGGAAAACGATCGGGTTTTGCAGCAAGTCCGCCTGGTGGAACCGGAAGCGTTTTACACCCAATATCGGGGCACAACGGTGATTCAAGTGGGGGTGTTTGAAAATTACGGCAATGCTCAACGGCGATCGCGAGAACTGGAGTTTTACGGGGTGCGCTCGGCGATCGCTACGGAAGAAACATCGCCCCCCGTTGCCAGTCTCCCCGCCCCGACGACGAGCACTTTTGCGGGGAGTTACCCGCCCCCACCGCCGACGTTTACCGGGACAGTCCCGTCCACTTACGGGGTGAGCGATCCTTATTTTGTCATTGTTCCCGTTGACGCCCGCGAGGTTGATGCGACGGTCAGCCAACTGGTGGAAGCGGGGATTCCCACTCAGGACATTACCCCTCGCAATTCGTCGTTGGGAACCTATCTACAGTTGGGGCCGTATCCCGATCGCGTCACGGCTCAACAGGAAAGTGGTTATCTTCAAAACTTCGGATTTGACGCGCGGATCCGGAGCGGGCTCTAAGCCATTTGGCGTATTTTTACGAATTTCTAGGAGATTTCCCCAAAAATAGGCGATCGCCCCCGATCCAACTCCCGCTAGTTGTTTTAGAATATAAGTAAGTTCGATCGTAATGATTGAACTGACCCACAAAAGTCAAACGCATCGCCTCCCTAAGATCCGGAATTCTAGTTCCTATTTTCCGTTCCGAAGATCTGACAAAGCAGGAGAAGTTCCCACGTCCGGGCTTCTCCTGCTTTTTGCATGGTTTCAGCCGACCCTCGGCGCTGCGCTGGCGATCTAAACTAATTCTGTAGCCAGATCGAACAGCAATGATGACACGGACCGATCGCAGGAAGGCAACAGTTGAATCGATTCTCGTCACCGCCGAGCAAATGCGGGCGATCGAAGCTCGGGTCTTCGAGGCGGGAATACCCGTAGCGGCGTTGATGGAAAAGGTCGCCGGGTCGGTCGCTCGCCGCATCGAAGCCTTATTACAGGAAATGCCGGAGGTCTCGCGGGTCGGCGTCCTCGTCGGACCGGGACACAATGGCGGCGATGCGCTGGTGGTGGCGCGAGAGTTGCACTTTCGGGGCTACGCGATCGCCGTTTACCAGCCATTATCGAAGTTAAAAGCACTGACGAGTCAACACGCCCAGTATTTGGCCAGTTTAGGCGTGCCGTTTGACGAGGAGATCTCGGCATTAGAGGGATGCGATCTGTTCGTCGATGGCTTGTTCGGTTTTGGGTTGGAACGCCCGCTCTCCGGGGCGATCGCCGAAGCGGTAGATCGGTTAAACGAGTGGGATTCCCCGGTGTTGAGTATCGATCTCCCGTCGGGATTGCATACGGATACGGGGCAACCCCTCGGAACCGCCGTGCGGGCGACTCGCACTTTTTGTCTGGGCTTGTGGAAGCTCGGACTGGTACAAGATGAGGCGCTGGCGTATGTGGGGACGCCGGAATTAATCGATTTCGATTTACCTCTGGCGGATATCGAGGCGGTGGTGAGCCGTCCCCCTGCACTGCGCCGGATTGTAGCGAGTTGCGCGCGATCGCAATTACCCCTCGATCGTCCCCAGGTCACCCACAAGTACAAACAAGGTCATCTGTTGCTGGTGGCCAGTTCCCGGCGCTACAGTGGAGCGGGATTACTGGCAGGATTGGCGGCGCGTGCGAGTGGAGTGGGGATGCTGTCGATCGCCGTTCCGGAGTCGTTGAAGTTATTGTATAACGGCCACTTGCCCGAGGCGCTGGTCGTCGGCTGTCCGGAAACGGAAACTGGGGCGATCGCCGCTTTTCCGGAGGAGTTAGATTTACAAGGATTTAGTGCGATCGCCTGCGGTCCCGGACTGACCCTGGATGCGGCAGTAGTTCCGGCAATTCTGGACTGTCCCGTTCCGGCGGTTCTCGACGCGGACGGCTTAAATTGGCTCGCCCAAAACGGAACGGTGGAAAGGTTGTCCGCACGGGAAGCACCGACGATGCTGACGCCCCATCCCGGCGAGTTTAAGCGGTTGTTTCCACAGATCGAACGGACCGAAGTGCAGCGCTGCGATCGCGTCCGGCGGGCGGCGGTGGCCACTGGGGCGATCGTCGTCCTCAAAGGCGCCCGCACGGCGATCGCCCATCCCGACGGCACTGTTGCGTTTCTTCCCGAGAGTACCCCAGCCCTCGCCCGGGGCGGTACTGGCGATGTCCTTACCGGACTGTTAGGGGGTTTGGTCGCCCAAGCATCGGTCGGTGAAGGGGCGATCGCCCCCTTGGTGGAAGCGGCGGTATGGTGGCACGCCCAAGCTGGACGGTTAGCCGCCCGCGAGCGATCGCCATTGGGCGTTGACGCCCGCACGTTAACGGATTATTTGATCGCGTCGATTGTTGACCTGTAGGTATTGTAGGTATGCTTTCAGCCTACAAATCCATTCGAGCCATTTTTTTAACTCAAAGAGGGGCAAAACATTTTTCGCCCCTCCAGTGAATTGCTATTCACGATGCTGAAGAATTAGATTCAGAAAAATTCAGTTTCAAATAACGTTCAAATTTTCTCAAATCTGCTCAAAAACAACAACACCCAAGCCATACTCGCCGAGTGATTTCCTCTCTTTTTTAACATTTTGCAGATGACACCGATTCAATCGTTCAGTGGCAGAGCTGCCCTTGTTTTATTTGAGGAAATATCGACCCTCTGGTTGGGTGATGTTGTTGGAGTTTAACGAGACAGATATGAGATTGAACAGCTTTGAACCTCTTCTGATTTAACTTGAACTGGGCTGTTTGTATCTGCCAGGGAAGCCTTGATTGCTTCAATTTCTACTTTAAGGATCGATTCAAATAAGTGCAAGCGATCGATACCAAAGTTTACTCCAGACTGAGTTAATACTTTCAAATTTTGTAACTAGATGTGAAGTTAAGGCGACGGGCGATCCCCGAGATCTCGCGCCCAATAAGCATGACAGACTTTGGCTCGATTTGGCTAGGAACCCGATCGCCGCCAGACCGAGGCGATCGAATTGGCGCCGTTGCGATCGCCAAACTGCCCGAACCCCTTAAAAGTTAAGCAGGAGGTTCCCCATTGCCCCGACCTTCGAGTTCGCGCAAACGGGCTTCGAGTTGACGAACCCGTTCCTCGGCAGTTTCTGCCTGTCTCGAAAGTCAGCGAGGTGTTGCAACTAAGAGAAACCGTAGGTGCAACAATGCTAATACGGGGCTTGCGGCGGTGGCTGAAGGAACAAATCGCGGAATGGGGCACTTTGTCAACAATTCAGCGCGCCAGTTTCCAGACTTTAACGCTGCTGTCGCTACTCCCACTGACCAAAATTGTGCCGTCGGGTGCGAACGCCAGCGCCGTAACTGCGGCTTGATGGGCGCTAAATTCGCCCAGTTTGGCAAAAGTATAAGGGTTCCATAAAACCGCGCATCCGGCACGATCGCCCGCCACTAACAAAGGCGATCGCGGGTGGAAAGCGATCGCCTCGATACTTTCGCGATGAGTGAGCGTAGCCAGTCGTTCTGTTGTACTCACTTGCCATAAGACAACCGTGCGATCGCGGCTGGCGGAGGCCAAGACTTCGCCGTCCGGTCCGAACGCCAAAGCCTGCACGGTGTCTTCATGACCCGTCAACGTCGCCGTTAATTTCCCCGACTCCGCATCCCATAATTTCACCTCACGATCGCCCCCGCCACTGGCAATGTAGCGATAATTGGAGGCGATCGCCACACATTCGACCCAGGCTAGATGACCGCTTAAAGTGGCCAAACTCTTACCTTTAGCGAGATTCCAGACCCGCACCGTAGCGTCCTGGCTGCCACTGACGACGAACTGACCGTTTGCGGAAATCGCCAGAGCATTGACCGGACCGGAATGCTTGGCAAACCAATCGCCGAGCGATCGCACGCACTTGCGCGTCCCCCGATCCCACACTTTGATCGAGCGATCGCTACTACCCGTGAGAATCTGCTGGCCATCCGGCGCAAAAGCCACCGCCTGGATCCCCCCAGAATGGCCGGACATCCAGTTTCCCAGACTGTCCCCGCCTCCCTGTCCGCCGAGATCCCACAATTTAACCTGACTGTCTTCGCCACCGCCGACGACGACCCGCGCATCGGGACTGACCGCGACGCAGCGCACTCGCTCGACTCCGGTGAGTATTTCTACGCAGTCCCAGGCGATCGGTTGTAAGCTCGCCAAATCCTCTAAAATGGCCGTCGCTGACGTATACCGTCCCGTGAGAGGTTGCACCATTTTTTCGATGATTTCGACCAAACGGACGCTAATCGGACGCACCATCCGACTTTTCCAGAGTCCCTCCTCCCCTTGCGCCAAGCTAAACAAGTCCATTTCGGTGATTAATTGAATGCAAGTCATTCCCAAACTATACAGGTCGCTGGCAAATACAGCTTGTCCCGAGAGTTGTTCCGGCGCCGCATATTCCGCCGATCCGATAATTGTGCTGCTTCCTCCGGGAGATGTTCGAGGCAGGAGTTTCGAGGAACCAAAACCGACTAACACGAGGCGATCGCGCCTTTTTGCTAAGTCTTTTTCTTCAAATTCATTCAAGAAACTTTTCGTTTTTCTACGGATAATATTAGCAGGTTTAATATCTCTGTGAATGGCAGATTGTCCGTGAACAAATTTTAAAACAGTTAAAATATCTTCGAGTAATTCAATAATTTTAGATTCGGAAAATCCGCCAGTTTCTGCCAGTTCGGCGGCTAAAGTTTTGCCCTCGATCCACTCCTGTACCAGGTATCGAGCGTTATCCTGGGTAAAATAAGCGAGTAATTGCGGAATTTGCGGGTGTTTCCCTAATAAATCCAGTTGCATTGCTTCCCGTTTAAATTGCCGACTCGCCTGTTTGTCATTTCCTTGAGAAGTTAATAAAAGTTGTTTAATCGCACAAGCAGGTTTAGAGGGCAAATCTTCATCAATGGCTAAAAAAGTACGGCTATACGTTCCTTTTCCGATAAATTTTACCGCGCGATATCGTTCCCGTAGCAAAAGTTTAGATCCGCAGTTTTGACAGAAGTTATTACTGTCGGGATTTTTGGGTTTGGCGCACCTTGGATTGAAGCAAAAACTCATGGGATGTTAGATTTAGATTTTAGATGGAAGAAAATTGAAATTGTCCTTCTATGTTTTATGCCATATTTTAATGGTTTTGTCGGCACTGCCAGTTAACAATTTTTCCGATATATCAACCGATAACAAATAGTAAATCGTATCGGTATGACCGTTAAGAGTTTGCAAGAGATTTCCTGTTTCTAAATGCCAAATTTTGACTGTTTTATCTTCTCCCGCACTGGCAATAATTCGATCGCCCGTCTGGTTTGCACTCGCAGCAACTGGAAGATAGGCGATCGCGTGGAATGGTTTAGAGTGGGGTTTGGGGTGGGCTAATAGTTGTCCGGTTTTCAGTTGCCAAGTGCGGATGGTTTTATCGCGACTGCAGGTTACGGCAGTGGTTTCATCTGGGGCGATCGCGATCGCGCTAACTGCATCCGCGTGTCCGGCGAGAGTCTTTTTTAAATAGCCATTATGCACCTGCCAAATATCGATCGCGCCGTCTTCATTTCCAGAAATTAACAATTTTCCCGACCGACCCAAACTGAGGGAAACCACCCCACTCGAACGCTGGGGAAACGTCCGTTTTAAACGACCCGATCGCAAATCCCAAAGTTTGATCGTCCGGTCGAGACTGCCACTCACTAATGTTTGTCCGTCCGGCGCGATCGCGATCGCGGAAACAGGTGCCGAATGTCCCGTTAACGTCCGCAATAAAAACCCGGTTTCGGTTTGCCAAACTTTAATGGTTTTATCCGCACTTCCCGACGCAAAAATCTTGCTATTTTTGGCAATAGCAAGGGTTAAAATCGCGCTGGAATGTCCGCTTAAACGATGGCGAATTTCGCCGCTATCCATATTCCAAATAACGATCGCGCGATCGTCGCCACCACTGATTCCTGTACTTCCATCGGGAGTGACGGCGATCGCGCGGACGGCGCCGCCGTGGTGGGTGAGAGTGGCGATGCAGTCCCACGGGGGCAAACTCGGGACGACTCCCGGGGAAGCAACGGGCGCTGAAACTCTTGCTGGGGGAGGTTTTGCGGGTTGTTCCCAAAAAGGGACGGGACTGGAGCGGCGATCGGGGTTTGGGAGGGCGCGATCGAGATCCTGTAGCACGTCATTCGCCGAGGGATAGCGCGACGCGATCGCCTCCGCGACCATTTTATCTAAAATATAGGCGATCGCGTCGCCGACATCGCGCCCTTGACGGCGAAGGACTTCCCGCCAAACCCAGCGCAATGCGATCGGGTCGTAAAGTTGACTCGGAGGCGCGCCGCAGAGTAACTGCAAGCAAGTGACCCCCAAACTATACAGATCGCTCGCCGGATAGGCGCGACCGCCGCGCAATTGTTCGATGGGGGCGTATCCTTCCGTGCCCGTTCGCGTTCCCGTTTTCGCCAACCCCGTCTCACTTAAAGATTTAGAAATGCCAAAATCGATTAACACGAGTCGGGTTTGTCCCCCCGGTTCCGGGGAGGTTTGAATAATATTCGAGGGTTTGAGATCTCGGTGAATGACGCCGGAATCGTGGATGAATTGGATCGCAGGTAATAACTCGAATAGGAGGGCGCGAATTTGTGCCTCGTCAAACGGTCCGCGCCGTTGCAGTTGGGTGAGTAAATCGGCCCCTTCGATTAATTGTTGGATTAAATAGAGGCGCTTTTCTTGCTCGAAATAGGCGAGTAACGAGGGGATTTGCGGGTGGCGATCGCCCAATTGTAGCAACTGTCTGGCTTCTTGCTCGAACAATTCTGTCGCTTTCGCCATCGCCTGGGAATTGCTTTGAATTTCCGGCGCGGGTAACAGTTGCTTGATGACGCAACGCGCGTTCAACCGATCCTCATCGACGGCGAGGAACGTGCGACCCATTCCACCTTCGCCCAAAGGTTCTAAGGCGCGATAGTGGTTTTTGAGTGAAAGCAGGGAACGACAACTCAAGCAAAACTTGGCGTTGTCGGGGTTGTAAGGCTTTTGACAGGCGGGGTTGAGACAGTAGCTCATTCGATTGGGGCGATCGCGAGACTCAGTTCTATGGTAGGTCTTCTCTCACCCTTCGCGCCGAACTCAGGATTTATCCAACTGCTGCAATTTTTCCCGCGCGAATTTTAAGAGGTCTTGCGCTTGTGCGGATGCGGTCGTTCCCGGTTCGACTTTCTCCAATTCGTTGATAATTTTAGGCAAATTCGCCGCTAATTGAGGACTTTCCGGGTCGGACAACCCCAATTCTTGCCATTTCACAATTAAGACATTAGCGCGTTCGAGGGCTTGAACCGATCGCCGTTCCGCTTCCAGGCGATTGCGAACGGTGGCGAGGTTGGCTTGATATTCCGCCAGTTTTTGTTGAGCTTCGAGATAACCGGGGGCGTTATTGGGAACCTGTCTGAGGCGATCGATCGCTTCTTCCCATAACCCGATAATTTGTTGCCAAGTTTCGACCGAATGGGGTGGATTTTGGGAATTGACTGCCGCTTGCATGGCAAAGATTTTCGCCGCGTCGATAAATGTGGCATTCTGGACGGTTTTTTCCGTCGATCCGACCACGACTTTAAAATCCCGTTCCGCCGCCGCTAAACGAGGGCGCACCATCGTTCCGGCGAGAGGGGTGGGAGCAATTTGGGCGAGCAAATCCAGTCCGCTTTGCCATTGGGCGATCGCCTCTTGTTTTTCCGCCCCGGTCGTAGCGCGATCGTAGGCGAGTTTAGCTTCGGCGATCGTCGTTTCCGCCTGCTGTAATTGTTTTTGGGCGTTTTGTTCCTGAAAAACCCGTGCTTCCAGTCGTCCCATCGCTTTGCGCGCCGCCTCGAACTCGTCGAAAGTAAAGCGCCAACTACACCCGAACAAACTACAGTACATTTTCGGTTCGTAGCCTAAAAACCACACCGGGAGTTGGTCTAAATGCTCTCGCGCCTGGGTCACTTTTTCGGCGCCGCGTTCTATATCTTCCGGTCCGGTCGCTTTCGCCACCAATTGGTCCGCTTCTTCCACTAAGGAGGTGGCGGCGCGGTAGTTGCGATCCATATTGATATAACTCGGCAGCAACAAGATCGGAACGGTTTCGGCGACGGGTTTGCGAATCATCGGATAGGGTAAGTTCGCAATCCAGACAATCCCGGTAAAGGCGGCAACTCCCACGGCGACGGAACCCGCAATATAAGCCCACAGTCCGCGCACTGGAGGTTTCGATTGCTCTGCAGTTGCAGCAGTGGCGCTGGTGTGGCGGTTTTGATGACGGGCGCTTTGACGGGTACCCTGTCTGGCAGATTGGGCTTTACTCTCCCCTCCATTGGCTTTGGCGGCGCGGGCGATGACCGTTTCGGGGAAGTCGTCGAAAGAACCGATAATTTCAGCTTTGATATCTTCAAAAGAAGCAGGAGATCCCGGATCGGCACGCAGTTTGTCTAACGCTTCAATCACCATCTTGGCTTCTACGTTAGCAATATCGCTGTTTTGAGCGTACTTTTTAAGCTCGCCGACTAAGATTTCATACGCTTTCTCGTTCAAACGCGCCATAACTCTCACCTAAAGATTGACGTTTTTCAAAAGCCGCAATTTCGGCTTTGCTGAATCAAGAGATAAATCGCAGTAGGGGCGAAAAATTCTGTGTCTCTACGTCGGGAGGGGCGATCGGTTTTTGATGTTGATTGCTCGTTTTATCCCTTGTCCACTCGATCTCTAATTTCCGCAACGGTGCTATTTGCACGCGATCGCACTCACTTTAACCTTCTCAGTTTGCCGCGATCGCTTGCATAATGCCAGAACTTTTTTCTTACTCAAAAGGCGCCGGGGTATCGTTCCCCCTTTATGCAACCAATCGCCTGAAGAAAGCTTACTGTTCATCATATCGATAATTTTTTTCGACCTCGGGCAATCGGCAAAAAAATTAATATAGATCTTGGCGATCGCCTTGCCGAGCGATCGCCGTAAAAAAAACCCCCGGTTCTCCCGAGGATCTGCATCAGAATCTGCCCTATGTACTGCACTATCCGGCGTTGTTCTCCACGGGGAAAGCACCGGGAAGCACATCTAAGCTCAGAGGTTGACCGTTGCGAAGCACTTGCATGGATAGAGCTTTACCGATCGCGCTCTTCTCCACCATTTGCTGCACCTCTGTTGCATTACTGACCTGATTTCCATCAATTTTTTGAATCACGTCCCCCGCGCGCAAACCACTCGCCGCCGCCGGAGAATCGGGCATCACTTTCACCACTAAAATCCCTTTTTCCTCCGTTACCGTCAGTGCGGAATTGGGATTACTATTAATTTTCTGTTTAATTTCCGGCGTCAATTCCACCATCTGAATACCGAGATAGGGATGTTCCACCTGACCGTCAGCAATCAAATCTCGCGCAATCCGGCTCGCCGTATCCACCGGAATCGCAAAACCGAGACCCTGGGCCCCTTGGATAATCGCCGTATTCACCCCAATCACTTCGCCGCGTTGATTGAGAAGCGGTCCGCCGGAATTCCCCGGATTAATCGCCGCATCGGTTTGAATGAAATTCACCCGCTTTTCGGCGACGCCAACCTGGGAACTACTGCGTCCGGTGGCGCTGACAATGCCCACCGTGACTGTATTATCCAATCCGAGGGGATTGCCGATCGCCACGACCCATTCTCCCGGGGCGATCGTTTCCGGATCGGCTAACTTCGCTACAGGTAAATCATTCGCCTCAATTTTGACCACCGCTACATCGGTCACCGGGTCCGTTCCCACCACCTTTCCGGTAAAACTGCGACCGTCTTTTAAGGTCACTTCTACCGTATCGGCGCCATCGACCACGTGAGCGTTGGTCAAAATTTGGCCGTTCTCACTGAGAATAAATCCCGATCCGGTGCCGCGTTCGACTCGTTCCTGCGGTTGGCTGGGAAATTGCGAACCGAAGAACTGGCGGAAAAACGGATCGTTAAACACGTCGGGAATATCCGTTTTCACGGTTCGCGACGCATCGATGCGAACCACACTCGGTCCAACTTGACGAACGACGGAACTAATCCAATTGCTATCGTTGCTCGCAGGTAAGGCCGCTTGTAGGGGCGCCACCTGGCTAGCCGCTCGTTCCACATTTCCATTGGCGGATTTTTCTCCTCCGAGGAGGTTTTGGGCGTGCAGTAACTGACTTCCCGACAAGGTGACTCCTGCACCGAGGAGGAAGGTTAATAAATAGGTCGTGGTTTTTTTCCAGGTCGCCGGAGATCTAGCAGAAGCGGAACCTGCATCGCTTGGGGTTGCTTTGGAAGAATTCAAGGAGTTGAGGGATTGGGGATCTTGAGTCTGCATGATAAGTTGCTCCTCTAAGTTCGATGCGGTAGGGAAGGAACAGCCTCCAGAAACAATTGAGAGGGGATGACAACTGAGGGCGCGAAGAACAATCGTCCTGGATGGCTGTACTTTTGAATTTAGAAGAGGGATGTGACGCTGAGGTGAAGTTGTTGTCACACGGATGTGGAATTTTAGATTTTAGATTTTAGATTGAGTCATTTCTGAGTTGTACTGTTCTCTACAGATACTGAAGCTTCCCTATTTGCGAGATCGGAGATCTCCAGACTATCCTTAAAGACGCGATAAGGCGTTGCAAGGAGCTAAAACAAGCTTGTTTGAGGTATTGAAAGGGTTGTTGTTACCAGATGTGGAAGGGGCGATCGAACGCGGGGATCCTTTCGATGGTTGGTCTTTGGACGATCGCGACCCCCAGGCGATCGCTCAATTAATGCCGATTTGGGAATGGTTTTACCGCTATTACTTTCGCGTGACGAGCGATGGTTGGCAACATGTCCCCCCAACCGGGCAGTTCTTGATTGTCGGTTCTCATAATGGCGGTTTGGCGGCGCCGGATATGTTTATGGGAATGTATGACTGGTTTCGACGGTTTGGAACCGATCGCGCCATCTACGGTTTGATGCATCCGATGGTCTGGAAGGTGTTTCCCGAGATGGCCCGTCAAGCGACGATTTGCGGCGCCGTACAGGCTCACCCGCGCATGGCGATCGCCGCGTTTAGGCGGGGGGCCTCGGTGTTGGTGTTTCCCGGTGGCGCCCAAGATGTCTTCCGTCCTCACGCCTTGCGCGATCGCATTTACTTTCACGATCGCAAGGGCTTTATTAAATTGGCCTTGCGTGAAGGAGTGCCAATTTTGCCGTTTGTTTCTCACGGCGCTCACGATACCTTATTCGTCCTCGGCGATCTTTACGACGGGATGCGCCAACTGCACGAAAAATTTGGGATGCCCTGGCTGTTCGATCTCGATCCGGAAGTGTTTCCGGTGTATGTCGGATTGCCCTGGCTATTGGCGATCGGGCCGTTACCGAATTTTCCCCTTCCGGCGCAAATTCACACCCGTTTTTGCGAACCGATCGCCTTCGATCGCTCCGGTCCGGGAGCTGCTCACGATCGCGACTATGTAGACAAATGTTATGACCGCGTCGTCACCGCCATGCAGCGATCGCTCGACGATTTGATCGTAAAGGTCGAAGGTCGATCCTAACGTTGGATCGACGCCAGCAGCACGGCGATCGCCACGATCGCCGAGATCGCCACCACGGCGGCGTTGCGGGTCAGCCACAAGCGCCAGCGTCGCAGGGGATGGCCGCTCAAATAAGGGTTAACGGCGGGATCGGCGATCGGTTGCGCGCGATCGCGGTACAGGGTACAGGTTTTTGCCTGGGGACGTTGGGGAAAGGTGCAAGTATCGTCCTCGTGATAGGTGCAACTCTCACAGAGAAACTCGTCTCCACTGGCTTGATGCAAGGGGATTCCGGGATGACCGAACCCTTTAAGCGGCGTCCGACAAAAGGGACAGGCGATCGCCTCGGTATCGATCGATTGCTGGCAATGGGGACAGGAAGGCATTTTAGATTTCAGATTTCAGATTTTAGATTTCAAATTTTAGATCGATCTTAAACATTGGTCGCGGCGGCGATCGGCGATCGATTAAGATATTGTATATCTATAGGGCGATCGATGTCAAAATAGTTAATGTGCGACGAAGTTCCTCGGTCGATATCGGTGCAATTTTGCCTCACTTCATGACTTGGAGTATTTTAGCCGAGTCTTCCGGCCAGCTAGAACCTTGCGGGTCACCAGAACCTGAAGCAGGGAGGCTTAAACCCCTGCCAACCGTCCAGTTTTTAAACATCTGGCGATCGCCCCTACAGAGCGTTTAAAATAAGAATCCAAACGCTTATTCAAGGATAAAAAATATGGCAGCTACTTTAGAACAAATTGCCCGTTATTTGGACAATCGAGGTTGGTCATACGAGCTAGAACAAGACAACAATCGCATTATTACCGGAGTTCAAGCCGATAACCTCGAAAACTTTTTACTCGTCATCCAACTCGATGAAGATGGAGAATTTTTCAAACTATTCGCCCCGCAAGTCATTTCCGGCATTATCGATCATCCCCATAAAGAAGCCATTTTACAGTCAATGTTATGTATTTCTTGGGAAACAAAAATGTTGCAATGGGAATACGACCCTTCCGATGGAGAAATTCGGGCAATTATTGAATTTCCTTTAGAAGACTCCATTTTAACAGAAAAACAATTTAACCGTTGTTTGAGTGGACTCATTCAGATTGTCGATGAAATTGCCATGCCTCGTTTACAAGCCGTCATGGAAACGGGAACCGATCCGGGCGATGAAGATATTGGCGAGCGATTGTTACTCACCCTGCAAGAAGAAGCCCCCGGCATTTTAGAATTACTCGAACGCGCCATGGAAGCGCGCAAAAACCGAGGTATTTTTCCCGCAGAAGAAGATAAATCATAGAAGTTTTCTGACCGTTAAATTCCTCTCCCGATCGCTCATTCCCGCGCAAGCGGGAATCCAGCAACACCTGGAGCGGCGATCGCCTTCAAAACCCCTCGACCGCTTATTCTGATTTATTTTTGCGCCAATTCCGAGACCCGACGCTCGACTCCCTAACGCCCCAACAAATTGGGAATCCCTTCACACCCGCCGGGGATCGTCTCTCGGGTTTTCGATCCCCCCCACGCACAACAATAATACCGTTGGGATTCTGACATCCGTTGAGCGTCGGTAAAATCGGCATTTTCGATCACCGCTCCCGTTCCTTCTCCAGTTTTATAGTTCGGCGGATCGGTTCGACTGCGCGGCGAAGCGGTTTCTAACTTGCCGTAGTAGAAACGAGTGCCTTTAAAATCAGCTCCCGATAAATTGGCTTCGTATAAAATCGCGCGTGAGAGATTGGCTTTGACCAGATCGCTGTAGCTGAGGTTGGCGCGCACTAAGTTGGCTTCGCTTAATTCAGTCCAGCGCAAATCGGTTCCCGACAGATTAGCCCCTGCGAGCATAATTCCCAGGTCTACGACGCGTACTCCCCGGGCGCGATCTTCCGCATAACCCCCCGAACCGTCGAGAATGGGGCGTCCGAGATGGCTATCCCGTCGTAGAGGGGCGAGTAGCTTGGATTGAGATAAAAAACGGATAACTTTGGCTTTTCCTTCCGAGTCTACACTACTGAGGATCGCGGCGGTGCGTCCTTCGGCGATCGCCCGTTCTTGGGGCCAGTCTTCGAGCAATCCTTCCTCATTTAACGCCAGTTCGGAAACGCCTTGGAAGTAAGCGTCAATGGTTTGTTGTTGGGTAATCCGGTTTTGCTGGATGGTCAGTTCTTTGGAGATCACGTATTGTCTCCAAGCGACATAGACCGCGAGAATGGCGATTAAAATTTGACCCAAGGCGCCGACCACTTCGCCGACGGCGCCGATCGCATCCCAGTTAATCTGAATATTGCGGCTTCCCGGCTGTTGGTTGGCGCCACTGAGCATCAACAAGCCGATCACGCCGACGAGGAGTCCCAAGGCGGCGACCACCACAGCGCGCCACTGTTGGGGAACCAGTTGTAACCAAATGTGACGCCAATTCGGCCAAATTACTTGCAGGGAAAACAGCAGGGTGCCTGCGGCGCCGCCGAAGCCGACCCAAACATTATCGATCGCCAACCCTAAAATCATCGTGGCGATCGAGCCTAAAATCAGAATGGCCGGGTTGATGGTGTGGGATGGCGTGGTGAGTTCTAAATCTTTGAGGTTGCTATTGTGTCCGTTTTCGGTGGATAAGGTCGCCTTAGCGTCGCGTTCCATCAGCGAGATCGAAGGGGATGACGGTGAAATGGGCCGAGTGGAGGTGGAGGATCGAGTTTCTGCTACGGTTTGGGGAGTTTGGGCGATCGCGCGGCGATCGCTCTGGGAACCGTTCGCCTCAGTGGTTTCTTCAGGGCTGTTGTCGGGGTCGAACTCCGATTGAAGGTCGGGACGATGAGAATTTTGCTCGGATGTCATATGTTTTTATTTGCAAAGGCTGGGCAAAGCTCCGATAAATGCATTTGCCCCATCGGTCGGCCATCAGTACGAACAGTACGATTGTACCCAAACTGGTTTGGGAATTTTAGATTTTAGAGTAGGGGTTGGGTTTCTAAACCGCTACAAAGCACCGTAGACTGTCGAGAGCGTTGGGGTAACCCGATGGCGGCTATCGGTCGTTGGATGCTCCGGCGATCGCCTCCTCTCCAACAGGGTTCTTAATGTTTATTTTATAAACAGTCTCTGAGATTTTAGTTTTACTTGCAAAAAAAGACTGTTATAATTTTCCTTCGATTTCCTAGAATCGCGTTTGTATGGGGAGAGTTAACAGGGTTTTAAGATGCAAGTTTTATGAAAAATTGGGGCGATCGCGGGGCATCTCCCCAGGAGAATCGCGCGATCGCCTCCGTCGCGGTCAAAAAATGCAGATATTTTAAAAAATAATTCAACAACAAGTCATGGATAGTGATTGGATCGACTGCGCGATCGCCCTCGGGAGCAACCTCGGCGACTGCCGCCACACCCTCGAAAGCGCCTTGAAAACTTTAGCCGAAACTCCCGGAATAAAAGAGGTAAAGCCCTCCAGTTGGTATCGCACTGCTCCCGTCGGACCGCCCCAACCGGATTATCTCAACGGCTGCGCCACCTGCCAGGTGCAACTGGAACCCGAAGCACTTTTAGACCGACTTTTAGCGATAGAAACACAATATGGAAGGACGCGCGGCGAACGATGGGGACCGCGAACCTTGGATTTGGACTTATTGCTATTTGGCGATCGCATTTCCCAATCGGATCGCTTGCAAATCCCCCATCCTCGCCTGAGAGAACGGGCCTTCGTTCTCGTTCCCCTCGCCGAAATTGCCCCAGATTGGCTCGATCCGGTCTCCGGAAAGGCGATCGCCGAGCTCGCACAAGCACTAGATCGCGGGGGAATCGAAAAAATCAAAAATTCTGTCCTCTGAGAGATCCCAAAACCCGCGATCGCCGGGCAGAATAAACCTAATATCAATTAGAGTATCGAGGATTGTCTCAGAATGACTATTAATTTAAAAGTTCCTTCAATGGTTTGTGACGGTTGTGCCGAAACCGTCACCAAAGCTGTCAAAACCGTCGATGGTCAAGCCCGAGTCAACATCGATCTCGATAGTAAACTCGTGGCGATCGAATCTGCCGCCTCACCGGAATCGTTCGAGCAAGCCATCACCGCCGTCGGTCACGACGTCGATGAAGCTTGAGCAATTGTAGATTTTGGAGTTTAGATTTTAGAGTAGGGGAGTTCAGAATCGGGAGTCGGGTATCGGACCCGTTCCTGATTTTCTGCCGGAAACATACAGGTTCCCCTGCAACTCCTGACCTGCACGTTCACGTAACCTTACCTAAATCCTATGACCTTTGGCCACGAACCTCCCGAACTCATCCGCCATCGTTTTTCTTACTCCGGGCGGAAGTTCGGTTTTGATGTCAATACCCTGCGATTGCCCAATGGGGCTGAAGGCGATTGGGAATGCATCCGCCATCCGGGGGGTGCATTATGCGTTCCACTGACTCCAGAAGGAGAATTAGTTTTAGTGCGACAATATCGCTTTGCCGTACAAGGGCGAATTTTAGAATTTCCGGCGGGAACGGTAGAACACAGCGAAAATCCCGAACAGACTATCAAGCGAGAAATTGAAGAAGAAACGGGCTATCGAGGGCACACATGGCAGAAATTAGGCCAATTTTTCCTCGCTCCCGGTTATTCTGACGAAATTATCTATGCTTTTCTGGCGAAAGATTTAGAAAAGTTACCTACTCCCCCGCAACAAGACGAGGATGAGGATATCGAAACGGTATTGATGACGCCGAGAGAACTCGAAGCGGCGATTTTAAATGGGGAACAGGTAGACGCAAAATCGATTTCGAGTTATATGCTGGCGCGTCCGTTTTTGAACTTTAACGCTTACCGATAACGTAGCCCTCAAAGGGCTTAGGCTGGGTAGGGGCGTTTCGCGAAACGCCCCTACGAAAGGAGAGGCACGAAGCCCCCGTCTCTTTAGAGCGGGGTGCTGACCATAATAAAAGGTGTGGCCTTCTTGTCTGCCTTCATGACTTATTGTATCAATCCCAATTGTCCGGAACCCCACAATCCCGATGAGGCGTTATTCTGTCGAACTTGCGGGTTTGACTTGCATTTGCAAGGGCGTTATCGGGTGGTGGGAGGCTTGAAAACTGGGGGATTCAGCCATACTTACGAGGCGGTCGATCGCGCGACGCCGAAAGTGTTGAAAGTTTTAGATTTAGCCAATTTTGGCAGGAAGGGCGATCGCGAGAAGGCGTTGCGGTTGTTCGACCAAGAAGGACGGGTGTTGTCGGAACTGAACCATCCGGGGATTCCCAAAGTGGATGCGACGGGACATTTTACGGTAACTCTGCCCGATGGTGAGGGGGTGTTGCATTGCTTGGTGATGCAAAAGATGGCGGGGTTGAATTTAGAAGATTGGGTGGCGGATCGCGGTTGCGGGATCGACGAAGGACGGGCGATCGCCTGGTTGTGGCAACTGATCGACATTCTCGATGCGGTACACCGCCAGCATTTTTTCCACCGGGATATCAAGCCGAGTAATATCATGCTGCAGCCGAGTGGCAATTTGGCGTTGATCGATTTTGGCAGCGTGCGCTCGATTACCCGGACGTATTTAGCGAATATCGGCCACGGGTTGGCGGGGACGGCGATCGTCTCGAAGGGTTACGCCCCGCCGGAACAGGAAAACGGTTGGGCGGTGGAACAGTCGGACTTTTTTGCGTTAGGGCGCACGTTTGTTTACTTGCTCACCGCAGAACATCCGTTGACGTTTTACGATGCTTATACGGACGAGTTGCGCTGGCGATCGCGCGCGCCCCAGATCGGGGACGATCTCGCCGATCTCGTCGATCGCCTGATGGCGCATTTACCGCAACAGCGCCCGCCTTCGACGGCGGCGATCGCCCGGGAATTGGCGGAGATCTCCTCCCCCGGACTCACACGAGGGACGACGCTGCAACCGACTCCCTCGCCACAGATCGAGCTCGTTGGCACCTTAAAAGGGCATCGAGATGCGGTCTGGTCCGTGGCGATCGGGCCGCGATCTCGCTTCCTGGTCAGCGCCAGTTGGGATTGCACGATCCAGGTCTGGAATCTCGCTACCGGGCAACGGTTGCGAACCCTCGCGGGACATCAGGATGCGGTGTGGGCGATCGCCTTGAGCGCCGATGGTAACACCCTTGTCAGTACCAGTTCCGATCGCACGGTCAAAATTTGGCACCTGCCCTCGGGTCAACTCCTGCGAACTTTGCACGGTCACCGTCACTGGGTCACCTGTGTGGCCCTGTCTCCCGACGGAGCAACGATCGCCAGTGGCAGTTCCGATAAAACGGTGAAAATTTGGCACCTCCCCACCGGGAAACTGCTGCATACTCTCCAAGCGCACACCTACGCCGTCACCTGTGTGGCGATCGCCCCGGACGGTCACACCCTCGCCAGTGGTAGTGGCGACAAAACGATTAAATTCTGGGATTTACGAACCGGACAACTCCAACGAACCCTACTGGCCCATTCCGCCTCGGTGACCTGTCTGTGTTTTTCGCCGGACGGTCGAACCCTCGCCAGTGGGACGGTCAACAAAACCTTAAAACTGTGGGACGTGACCACGGGACAACGGTTACATCTGCTCGTCGGTCATTCGGATAAAATTTGGGCGGTGGCGATCGCCCCGGACGGCCAAACCCTAATCGGCGCCAGTCGCGATCGCACGATCGAATGCTGGGATTTAAGCAACGGCAGCCTCAAAGCTATCCTTAACGAACATTCCGGTTCGGTCAACGCCGTGGCCATTTCCGAAGATGGTCAACTGCTCGCCAGTGGTAGCAATGATTGTACGATTAAAATTTGGTCGCTGGGTGGTTGAGTCGCGCCCTTCCCGCGATCCGTGCCATGTGTCTCAATGGGGCGCTCTCAATGTCGCTCTCTCAATGTCGCTCTCTCAATGTCGCTCTCTCAATTGTGCTAAATGTCTCCCATGTCTTCCGATCGCCCTCTGGCTGCCGAACCCAACCGCAATTCGATCGCCCCGGGCGAGATCTTCTCCGATCCCGTCCTGATGCAGTTGCGGCGATCGCTACTGGGGTGGTACGGCTCGCGCGGTCGGGATTTACCCTGGAGACAGACCCGCGATCCTTACAAAATCTGGGTTTCCGAGATTGCCCTGCAACAAACCCAAGTCAAAACCGTCATCCCGTACTACCATCGCTTTCTCGATCGCTTCCCGACGATCGCCGATCTGGCGGCTGCGGACTTGCAAGACGTTCTCAAAGCATGGCAGGGTTTGGGTTACTACGCCCGGGCGCGCAACCTCCATCGGGCCGCGCAGGCGATCGTCCGCGATTTCGGCGGCGTCTTTCCCCGCGAATTCGACTGTGCGATCCAACTCCCCGGGATCGGACGCACCACCGCAGGGGGCATCCTCAGTGCTGCTTTTAACGCTCCCGTACCGATTCTCGATGGCAACGTCAAGCGGATTTTAGCGCGACTCACCGCCCTCGAAGTCCCGGTCAAACAAGCTGAAAAGTCCTTGTGGGCGTTATCCGATCGCCTCCTCGACCGCCGTAATCCCCGAGATTTCAATCAAGCGCTGATGGATTTAGGGGCGACGGTGTGCACCCCGAAAAATCCCACCTGTTTGCTCTGTCCGTGGAGCGATCGGTGTCAAACTCGTCAGTACAACTTACAGTCACAAATACCCATGCGAGAAACTTCTGCACCCATTCCCCACAAAACTATCGGTGTCGCCGTCATTTGGAACGATCGCGGCGAACTGCTGATCGACCGCCGCCCCCCGGAAGGATTATTAGGCGGCTTGTGGGAGTTTCCCGGCGGCAAAATCGAGCCGGGAGAATCGATGGAAGAGTGCATCGCCCGCGAAATTCGCGAAGAACTCGGCATCGAAATCGCGGTGGGCGATCGCCTGATCGAAATCGAACACGCTTACACCCATTTTCGCGTCACTTTGACAGTCCATCACTGCCGTCATTTGAGTGGGGAACCCCAGGCGATCGAATGCGACGAAATTCGCTGGGTCGATGTAGACGAACTCGATAACTTCCCCTTCCCCAAAGCCAATGTCAAAATTATCGAGGCATTGCGCGACAGTGATTTTCGCGGATAGTCCGTAGCGCCAGCCACTTGAGCGCTTCCCCCGGAGATCGAACGGCGATCGCCCTCAGTCTAAACTCTAAACTCTAAACTCTCATCACAACTTTTCCGCCTCTAAATCTGCAGAAGTGATGCGAATTTGATTGCGGGCATTATTTTCCAAAAATTCCAGGGTATGGAGGAGGCGCAAAGCGGATTCGTAAGATTCGAGAATCAGTTCGTTGCGTTCGTCGGAAGAATCGACGATGTCATCGACGAGTAAACGTAAAAAGCCGATCATCGGATTGAGGCGGGTTCGGATTTCGTAAGAGGTACCGATTAGGGTTTCGTTGCGCGCTTGTTTGATCAAGTCGCGGGTATCTTCCGAGAACTGCATCGCGTAGAGATTGGTGTAGTAACCGCCTTTTTCGAGCAGTTCGTGATGGGTTCCCGTTTCGACAACGCGCCCTTTGTCCATAACGGCGATACAGTCGGCATTTTGGACGGTAGAGAGGCGGTGGGCGATCACTAAGGTGGTGCGATCGCGCCGCAAGGTTTCTAATGCTTGTTGGACCAGATGTTCGGAGACCGTATCGAGGGCGCTGGTAGCTTCGTCGAGAATCAAAATTTCTGGATTGCTTAATAAAGCCCGGGCGATCGCGATACGCTGGCGTTGTCCCCCGGATAGCATGATCCCGCGATCGCCGAGAATCGTGTCGAACCCTTTGGGCAGATCGACAATAAACTCGTAAGCATTGGCACGTTTGGCGGCTTCGACAATCTCTTCATCGGTGGCGTCCGGACGGGCGTAGGCGATATTCTTGCGGACCGAGTCATTGAACAAAAAAGTATCCTGACTCACGATTCCCATGGCCCGCCGCAGCGATCGCATGTCAAATTCTCGGATATCCTTACCGTCAATCGTAATGCACCCTTCCGTCGGGTCGTAAAATCGCGGCAGCAAATCCGCCAAGGTCGATTTCCCTGCCCCCGACCCGCCGACTAACGCTAAGGTACTGCCTTTGGGCAACCACAAGTTGATGTCTTTGAGAACGACTTCCGTATGTCCGGGATAGGAAAACCAAATCCCATTGAAGCCAATCCCTTCTTTAAAGCCCCGATACGGTAAGGATCCGTTTTCGAGTAAGAGTTTATCGTCCCGACGCAGGAAGTTGTTGACTAAAATCGTACTCGGCACGAAGTTGGCAAATTCACTGCGGCTGTTGTTGAGTTGGCCGAGAACGGGAAGCAATTTATATAAAAATAACAAATAAGGTAATAAATTCGCCGAAAGTGCATTAATTTGTTCCGAGAAGAACGCGCGACCTAATAACACGATCGCGAACAACCCGAGCAACCCGGTCATTTCATTAATGGGATTGATCAGGGCGAAGTTAATCTGAGAGTCCATCTCAGCTTTTTCTCGTTCTTCGATCGCCTGTTTCAGTTTTAAATATTCGTATTCTTCGTTACTCGTCGATTTAACCAGACGAATGCCATTTAACGCTTCTAAAAAAGAGCCGGAATAAACCCGAGATTTATCGGAAAGAATTTGACCGTATTTTTTAGAACGCTTGACAAAATATTGGCTGACTAGGGGGAGGCAAACTAAAACTAATGTGGAGGCTAAAGTGAGTTGCCAAGAAATCGAAATTAAAAAGGCCAAATAAATCAAAATTGTAATCATTTGAGTCGTCATTCGGATCCCGGTCCGAATGGCGTTGGCCGTGCGGTTGATTTCTTGATTGATGCAGTTAATAATATCGCCAATTTTAGTTTTAGAATAATAATCGAGTTCTAAGTCTAAAACCAATTTAATTCCGGAAAGGCGAATGTTTTTCACCACCGATCGCGAGAGGTAACCGCCAAATACCGTACTGGCGATCGAGGTAATATTCTTGAGCAAAATGGCCAGCAAAATAGCCGCCGTCATGACCGCCAATTGATACTGTTCCGGAATGCCAGTAAAGACGGAGCTGACCGCTTTCACCACCGCCGGACTTTGCTGGAGCATCAAATCTTGTCCCAGAAACACTAACAGTACTGGGACGATTAACGTGGTACTGACCCCATTAAATAATGCTCCTGCCCAACCGAGTAAGACGGTCACAGCCAGTAAAAATGGGCGCTGAAAAGCATATTGCAGGAGAAGTTTATTAGGAGACATTCAAAATTTCCTGCGTTACTAATTTATGCACGAGTTTGAGAGGGAAGCATGAAACGATCGCGCGATCGTTTCATTTCTCTTCCTTTTCGAGGTTAAAATAGCTCGAACCATAATGATAACATTATAGTTTTTTGGATTTAAACCGTAGGACTCCCATTCCGCTTGTCGATTTAAGCACGCCATCACCGCGATCGCTCCATCAGATGATCTCAAAAATTAGTCAGCTCCACTCTCATTTAAATAGCACCGCGACCGCAGTCTTAAAGAAGTCTTTCCAGTTCGGAAAACAGATTTAAAAGAATGTTAGACATGGCCTCAAAACTGTAAAATTTAACGCATCTTTCTCGCGATCGCCCGGCTCGGTTGGCGGCGGCGCCGAAATCTTCAAAAATGGTTTCGATCGCCCGGGCCAACTGTTGGGGAGCGTGGGGATCGACGAGATATCCAGTGTCTCCTAAAATCTCCGGGATGTCTCCCACCCGCGTCGCGAGAACGGGTTTGGCCATTGCCATGCCATCGGTTAATTTTAAAGGAAATTGGGCTTTGGCTGCCGGGGTATCCCGTTGGGGAACCACGATGACATCGGCGGCGGCAATCACTGCGGGCATCTGTTGGGGTTCGACCGTGGGCAACTGCACGATCCAATGACCCCAACGGCTTTTGAGACGCTCGTCGTAATCGTCGTAAGGGCTGCCCCCGACAATCGCCAAGCGATAATCGGGATCTTGCAACAGATCGAGGGCTTCGAGCACATCTTCGACGCCTTTATAAGCGCGGGGCGCCCCGGGAAACATTAACACCCGATAGTCACTCAAGCCGTAACGCGATCGCGCCGCCTCGCGATCGTATAAACTCGGATCGAAAAGATGCACGTCTTTACCGTTGGGAAGGTAGCAACCGCCAAAACGCTGCTGTAAAAAGGTGGTATGGGTCGTGACGCGATCGGCTCGCGAGACCCAACGTTCCATCCATTTTAAATAGAGGGCATAATCTGGATTTCTCAACGAGCCGTTCGGTTTCAACAAGTCGCGCCCGAATTGTTTGAGATCCGGTGGGCGATACTGCCACCGATCTCCCCCATGCCAACTGAGTTCCCAATCGTCGATATCGAGCAGTAAGGGGCGTTTGGTCAGAAATTTTTTCAAAATTCCCAACCCAAAACTACTCGGTTTTGGCTTATAAGCATAGATAATATCCCCGTCGAGGCGATCGAGCAATTGGCGCGCCCCGTTGACGAATCGCGGGTAGTTCGCCCCGGGGATATAAACGATGGGAATGCCTAAATTCGGCTCGAATGGCGGTTTTTCACCAAATAAAAAGCCGACGATTTCGACCTCGTAATCGAGCTTTTGCAGCACCCGGGCGAGTAGAAACGGACGGACTGCGCCACCCCAACGCCCGGCCCCTCGCACGGAAAGGTCGCTGACGACAATGGAAACTTTTTTGGGTTTGGGCGGATTCGCTAAATTCACGATCGGCTCGCGACAAGGGTGTTGAGTTTAACGATAACAATTGAGAGGAGGGGGCAGCACGACGATCGCGCGCCCTCACATGCGATCGTTGACGATGCGTCGGCGTAACAAAAACGGAACCGTTTGCCAGACTTGGCTGGGGAGCGATCGCCCCGGGTGTTCCTCGCGCACCCGTGCCATTAATGTTTGTAGTTTAACCGCACAGCGCGACCAATCAAATTCGGCGATCGCCCGTTCCCGCCCGAATTCGCCCATTTGCTCGCGCAACGGTCGATTTTCGAGCAAGCGAACGATCGCGGCGGCGATCGCTTCCGGGTCTTGCGGATCGACCAAATACCCCGTTTTCCCGTCTACCACCGCATCGGGCACGCCCCCACTGCGACCCGCCACCACGGGCAACCCGCAGATATTGGCTTCCAGATAGACGATCCCGAACCCTTCCACTTCGTGAGATCCTTGGGGCTGACGGCTGACCATCGCGAACACCGTTCCCAGATGGTACGCCGCCTGGAGATCCGCGTCGGACATCGCCCCCGTAAACCGCACGGATTGCCCTAAATTCAGCTCCTCCACCTGCCTTTCGAGGCGATCGCGGTCGGGACCGTCTCCGACGACGAGATAGACCGTCTCGGGGAATTTAGCCAGCACTCGCGGCAGGGCGGCGATCGTGCGATCGATCCCCTTGCGTTCCAACAGGCGACCGACACTTAAAATCACCGGGCGATTTTCCAGGTCGTAGCGCGCGCGCAAAGCTTGCAAATACCCCCCCTCCGGGACGTTCCGCCACTGGCGCACGTCGATTCCCGGCGTAATTCGCACCACCTTTTCCGGCGCCACCCCGCACGCTTTGACCAATTCTCCCGTGTAATTGCTGTTAGAAACAACCCGCGCCGCTTGGGAAAAAACCAGATTCATCAACAAGTTTTTTTCCGAATCCCGTTGGTTTTCTAAAACCTCTTTTCCGTGGGTGTAAACGATGTAAGGAATCCCTAATGTTTGCCACAATAACCACCCCGTCATCCCGTCGGGAAGCACTACGCCACAATGAACGCAATCGAGGGGCGATTTAACGTGAATTTCTGCTAAAATTTTCCACCATTTCCATCGTCCCGGACGCCCCCACTTAAACCACTTTTGACTTAAGTCTGGAATCCGCAAAATTGGCAGGGGGTAGGCGCGATCGAACTCCTGCCAATTCCCCGTTAAATCTGGCGTGGCGATCTTTACATTTTCCCCTTCCAGATGGGTAAATAAAGCATGATAGTAATTTTCTCGTCCGCCAATCCGGGGTAAAAAAGTGTCCGTAACTAAAAGTGAATTCACAATTGAAATAACTTAGAACTTATTCGATGTTTTTACTCCATTCAAAAAAAATATTCTAAAACAACGCTTAAACCTCCTCGAAATCTAAAGTTTTTACAATTTCCCATTGTTCTTGCTGGCTGTATCTCTGCACGCGGATGTAACTGGGATAATACGCCTCTTTTACCGTCACTGCAGCCAACTTATCCGCCGCCACATCCTCGCGCACGAAAAACGCATTCACCCCATAAGAATCGCAACCCACCAACCTGTAACCTTTCAGTTTAGCTAATTGAGTAAATGCGGCGAGAGAGGCCCCGTGATAGAACCCAGTCGGATGTTTTTCAAAGCGATCGAAAACGGGTTCATATTTCACCGTTAACGCTGCTTCGTCGCCGAGAGAAGCATTGTACTCCACAACCACCACGCGCGGCGAAATCACAGAAATCGCTTTCCAAACCCAATAATCGTTACTATCAATATCGATAGAAAGCAGATCGATCTCGCCTTCTATCTGATTATTCACCAGTTTTTCGTTAATATTCTCCGCCGTTACTAAACAGCGATCGAGCTTCACCCGATTCGCCTGTTGACCGAGCATATTTTGATAGTATTTTTTGGCCGCATTAAAAAAGTTTTCGTCCGCTTCCATGAGCAATCCTTCCCAGCCAAAGTTGAGAGAAAGATTGGCACTATTGCATTCGCGACCATCTTGGATACCAAATTCGACAAAGCGGCGATTTGTGGTTCCAATTTTAGAAAAGATGTAGAGTAAGATTCCATCTTCTCCATATTGGGAATAGAGTTTAAATTCTCTAGCATTTAACTCATTTTTCGGCGATCGCCTCTCCTGCAGTTCGGGATATTTTTCTGATAAAATCAGCGTCGATAAATTTTTAACTCGCCTTTCGCTTTCTTCCAAAAGGCGAATTGTTTCATTCAGTTTTTGTTTTGTTTTCGCCAGTTGACCCGGGAGGCTGAGATATTCTTGAATCTCTGTATTCCAGGCTTTAGGAATTAAGGCTTTAACGAAGGACTTAAAGGAATTACTCATCAGTTTAGTTAAATTTAATGTAAGTTTTGAAAAGTACTCATTATTTACAAAGTTGATTTTGCTTGAGTAAATCTTTCCAAAATATAGTAGAAACCAAAAAGGCGATCGCCGGAGTACGATTTTGCTGTTTTTGATGTTCTTCTACGATCGCATCCACTATTTTAGAATCAATAATATCGGATAACATCTGCGCGCGATCGCGCACGAAATCGGCGATCGTTGGAGTAGCAAACCATTCGGCATAATTTGCATAAGGAATCACCGGATATTGATGATTTCGCTTCCAATAAAATAGCGGTGGTTTGGCCGACATTTTTAAGCTTTTTCCTTCTTCTGGAAAAGCTAAAAGTTGAGCGCAATTTTTTTGAATAGCAAATCGATGCCAGTGGGAACCTAATTTCCAAATTCGGCTTAAATGCCAAATCGTATTCACCCAATTCTGGCTTAAAAAAGGCGCCCGCCAGCCGATATTGGCACCGTAGAGGGTCAAGCCATTTCCCATAAAGTTTTTCACTCGTTGTTCGAGATAGAATCGGTCTAAACCGGGTAAGAATTGATGGTAACTTAAATCGATTAAGTGCTGCACGCGATCGCGCCGTCCCGTCTCGTCCAATTGTTGCCCTAACTCTGGGGTTAAATGATGCAGTTCTTCCGGTTGAAACACCTGTTTTAAATACCCTTGCCAAAGTTTCGCCAAACTTGCCTCGGGTTTTTTCCATTGTTTCTCGATTGCTTCCCAACCGCGATCGTAGAAAAAGGTGCGGGCAAATTCCCCGTTTGTCCCGACAAAAAAGCTAGAATTGGGGTTTAATTGAGCTTGTTTGACATATAAATAAGTATGCCAATGGCGCGCTGTTTTAGTTCCGTTTGTTAAGCGGACGATTTGGGAACCGTAGGTTAAATAATCTTCGAGGTTGAGTTGAGAAACGGCTAATTTTAAGTTAAATTTTTTGGCAATTTGTCGAGAAATGATAACATCGGTGCTTCGATCGAATCCCATGGTGAGCAAATCGGGTTTGCACCCTTGTCGTAGAAAGCTGCTGAGAATTAAACGCGAGTCAAATCCGCCGGACATGGACACGACAGGCTGAGTATTCGTCCAGCATTGAATTTCTCGATTGAAGTCATCGAGTGCAGTGTCGGGGTCGGTGTAAATTTGGGGGTGAATTTCGTCCCAAGTTAGGGTTTTTTGGTTTAACTGACCGTTTTTAAAATGCAGGATGGTTCCCGGGGGGACGCGGTGAATGTCCGGGTGCAAACTTTCGTTTTCTAAAAGATGTTCTAATCCGAGTAAGTTTCCTAATGCTTCCCAATTCCACGACCAAGATAAGCCACTTTTTTGTAAGACGCCGAAAACGGTTTCGTCGTGGAAAATTTGGCCGTTTTTAACGGTGTAATAGTATTGACAAACGCCGTAAATTGAGGTAATTAAATAAGTTTCTGAAGGGTGGACGATCGCGATCGCGTAATTTCCACCGAGACGAGGGAAGTTTTCCACCCCATCTTGTAAAAATTTCTGTAAGAGGCGATCGCGGTTTAAGGAACAATATCCAATAATATTAAGCTGATAATTTTGAGTCTCATCCAGCATCAGTTTAAGTCCTATTTATTGGTGTTCGTCCGCCTTCGATCGCCCGCTATTGCTGGGATTGACCCCAACGGCAATTAAGTTTTTGCCACGAACGACATCGACCTCAAAATGCATCACTTCTTTTAAGAAGATGTGAAAGGCATTCCATAATAGGCGATCGTAAAACCATTGTTTTAAGCGTCGTTGATGTAGAGAAAATTCGCCTTTGATTTCTAAAATTTCATATCCGGTGACTTGCAAAACTTGACGCAAGCTATCTTTAGTTAAGGGGAGTTCGTGGGTAAAATCTCCAAAAAAGGTGCGAATATTAAAGGGATTACTCATGTTAGGAACGCGCACGATCGCCCGACCTCCGGGAACGAGGCGATCGCGAACTAAAGACAAGGTTTCGAGGGCTTCGGACTTACTCAAATGTTCGAGAACGTCACTCATGACGACGATATCGAAGAGTTCGTCGCACTGGTGTAAGTAACTCAAAACATCGGTACATTCGACTTGAGTAAAGCCGCGATCGTGGCAAAACTGCACTAATTCTGGGGAGAGATCGATCGCGTACAATTCATGATATCCCAACTGCTGACAGCACCGTAAAAAAGCACCGGGTCCGCAACCAATTTCAAAGATTTTTGCATTTTTATGCTCCGGTAAATAAGGACCGAAATAACGGGCATATTGGTCGGCTTTATATTGCAGTAATTTATCGTTTAAATTACTGCCCGGATCGTAGGTGGTGGTCAGATATCGTTCGTAAAGTTGGGAACGATAGGACAGTTGGGAATTGTCGGACATGGTTTATTCTCCGAATTCACTCTCCGGCGATCGCGCTACCGTGGCGTTTTTGGTGCCACTGCCACGCATGACTTATGATAGCTTCGAGATCGGGATATTGGGGAGTCCAGCCGAGAATTTTGGCGGCTTTTTCGCAACTTCCGACTAAACTGGGCGGATCTCCGGGGCGGCGATCGCCGATTTGGGTGGGTATTTTTTGCCCCGTCACTTTTTCGGCTGTTTCGATGACTTGTTTGACTGAAAAACCGCCGCCACTGCCTAAGTTAAAAAAGTCACTTTTCCCACCTTTTAATAAGTATTCTAAGCCTAAAACATGGGCGGAAGCTAAATCGTTGACGTGGATGTAGTCGCGGATGCAAGTTCCGTCTGCAGTGGGATAATCGGTGCCGTAAATGGCGATCGATTGGCGCATTCCTAACAGGGTTTGCAAGACCAGGGGAATTAAATGAGTTTCCGGGTCGTGATCTTCGCCGAGTAACCCGGTCGGATCGGCTCCGGCTGCGTTAAAATAGCGGAAACTCACGGATTTAAAATCGTAAGCGCGATCGAAATCAACTAACATCCGTTCGACCATTAGTTTGGTCATTCCGTAAGGATTGATCGGGTTTTGTGGGTGGTCTTCCGTCAATGGTAATTGTTGGGGAATGCCGTAAGTCGCGCAAGTCGAAGAAAAGACAAATGTTTTGACTCCAGCCGCTAACATGGCTTCGAGTAAAGTCAGGGTTCCGATAACATTATTGCTGTAATATTTCGCCGGATCGGTGACGGATTCGCCGACATAAGCATAAGCGGCAAAATGCATGACGGCGGCGATCGCGTGGGTTTGAAAAAGGCGATCGAGTAAGGGACGATCGCGGGTATCTCCCATCACTAATTCGACATCGAGAATGGTTTCGACGAGTTCTCGATGTCCGTACACTAAATTATCGAGAATGACGACGCGATATCCCGCCCGTTTTAAGGCAAGAACGGCATGAGAACCGATATATCCTGCTCCGCCTGTTACGAGAATTGTGGAGTTAACCTCACTCACGGTTGAGTCCTTTTTTACGGTTTTCTAAACGCTGGTAGAAATTTTCGCAGTAAAACGCAAAAATCGGGACGATCGCATTAATTTGTTACGAAAAAAAAGAGCAGATTTCTGGCAATCGCCCGCGATCGTCCGATCTCGTCGATCGCCTCGCCGGAGATCGAACCGGGGTTTTACTCGTAAACAACTTTAATTTTTCCGTATTGGAGAGCTTCAAAAATTCGATTAATTTGACGGCGATCTTCGTCGGTGAGGGATTTGCCGTCGAGCATAGCACGAGTAATTTGTAGGTGTTCTTGAGGGGTGATCCGATTGGATTCTAAAATCGCTTCGGTCATGCGATCGATGGGAGGAATCTGCGGTTTACTTTGAGCCATTTGAGATCGATGTTCGGAAATGATTTAAAATAGGGAAAATGCCAGTTTTTGCCCGAATCTTTTCTTATTTTATGACCGATCGCCCGTGGAACTGGTAAATTTTTAGCGGCAAAATTGTAAAGAGTTGATAAATTTTAACCGACCGGGCGGCGATCGCCCCTTTCGTAAGCTTTCCTCTTTCTTCTAATGAAAATCTACAGACTTCCGGCCTTTTCCGATAACTATATCTTTTTAATTCACGATTCCCAACGACAAATCGCGGCAACGATCGATCCCGGAGATGCGGGTCCGGTGTTGCAGCAACTCGATCGCCTCGGCGCCCGACTGGTGGCGATTTTCAACACCCACCACCATTTCGACCACGTGGGGGGCAATACCATGTTGACCGAAGCTTTTCCCGAGTGCGTCGTCTATGGCGGCGATCGCGATCGCGGTCGAATCCCCGGTCAGCAGGTCTTTTTAAGCGAAGGCGACCGCGTGGAATTCGGCGATCGCACTGCCGAAATTCTCTTCGTTCCCGGACATACCCTCGCCCATATCGCCTACTATTTTCCCCCGGTCGCGGGAGAAGACGCCGGGAATCTCTTTTGCGGGGATACCTTATTCGCGGGGGGTTGCGGCAGACTTTTTGAAGGAACCCCCGCCCAAATGCTCGATTCGTTGAGTAAATTGCGCCAACTCCCCGAATCTACCCAAATCTGGTGCGCTCACGAGTATACGTTGAAAAATTTGCGATTTGCCCTAACTGTCGATGGCGACAACCCGCACTTACAACGACGCTTTGAAGCGGTCAAAATTGCCCGCGATCGCGATCGACCCACCATTCCGACCTCGTTAGACGTGGAAAAACGGACCAATCCCTTCTTACGCTGGGACGATCCCGCCGTGCAGAACGCCGTCCGCACCAGCGATCCCGCGACCACCTTCGCCCGCTTGCGCGAACGCAAAGACCACTTTTGAGATTTGACGGGGTTGAGTGTCCTCTCGACGGACAGGCGATCGCCTAACTTGCGATCGCGCTCCAACTCAACCTAAAATAAAGAGTTCTGGCACGTAACCACCGACCGATCGCGACTCCTTGAGAAACAAAGGCGTCCGACCCAAGATCCGGTTGCAATTAGCTCGCGCATAAGACAGTAACGACAATCATGGCTAAACGAGTTCAGTTAGTTTTAAATCAAGACGTGAAAAAGCTGGGGAAATCCGGCGACCTCGTCGAAGTTGCTCCCGGTTACGCTCGTAACTATTTAATCCCCAAAGGATTTGCGGTGCGCACGACCCCCGGCATTTTGCGCCAAGTCGAACGCCGCAAAGAAAAAGAGCGTCAGCGCTTAATCGAAGAAAAGCAACAAGCCGAAGCTCGCAAAACGGCCCTCGAAACCATCGGTCGCTTTACGATTTCCAAACAGGTCGGGGAAGGCGATGCCATTTTTGGAACCGTCACCGATCGCGAAGTCGCCGATGCGATCCAAGCGGTCGCCAATCAAGAAATCGATCGCCGTGGCATTACCCTTCCGAGTATCAGCAAGACGGGTTTCTACAAAGCCGAAGTCAAACTGCATCCGGAAGTGACCGCAGAAATCGAAATTCAAGTCGTCCCCCAATAAACGGGGCGGTTGTTTTTGGCTTGGCGGGTCGTGACGGGGTGATTCCCGTCGAAAACCCCTGTTTTCTCGATGTAGAGGCGCGAGCGATCGCGTCTCTCGCTCCCAGATTTTCCCATTCGAGGCTCGATCGTGGTTGAATCCCCGAACTTTCAAGCGAGCGCCGATCGCCTTCCGCCCCAAAATATCGAAGCGGAAGAATCGATTTTAGGTGGCATTCTCCTCGATCCCGAAGCGATTAATCGCGTGGTAGACAAGCTCGTTCCCGATGCCTTTTCTATTGTCGCCCACCGCCACATTTATAACGCCACTCTCGACCTTCACCAGAGGGGCAAACCGACCGATTTGATGACCGTAACCACCTGGTTGAGCGATCGCCAACTGCTCGAAAAAATAGGCGGTCAAAGTAAGTTGGCTCAATTAGTGGATCGCACGGTTTCCGCCGTCAATATCGAACAATATGCCGATCTCGTCATCGATAAATATATTCGCCGTCGCCTCATCCACGCGGGTCACGATGTTGCCAATTTAGCTTACGAAACTTCTTTAGATCTCAAAACTATTCTCGATCGCGCCGAACAAAAAGTGTTCGGATTGAGTCAAGAACGCCCCCAACAGGGTTTAGTTCGGATCTCGGATACTCTCGTTCACGCCTATCAAGAAGTCGAAATTCATCACCAAGGTTTAGCCTTACCCGGTTTGTCTTGCGGCTTTTACGACCTCGATGCGATGACGGGCGGTTTTCAGCGATCGGATTTGGTTATCGTGGCGGGGAGACCTGCTATGGGAAAATGTCTCGCCGCCGATTCTGAAATTGTTTTAAATGACGGTTCTTTAGTCACGATCGCCGAGATCGTCCGTCAACAACAGGCTCGCTTACTGACGTTAAACGAGCATCATTATCAATTTGAATTCACCGAAGCATCTGCCTTTGTTGACGATGGTATTAAACCCGTTTTTCGGGTGACGACGCGCTCCGGTCGCTCGATTTCTACAACCCTGAGTCACCCTTATTTAACCCCCCAGGGTTGGCGACCTCTTTGGGAGTTGAAAATCGGCGATCGCGTCGCCGTTCCCGCAAAATTAACGGTTTTTGGGAATCGCAGGATCGACGAACTGACTTTAGAAACGTTGGCGCAATTCGCGACGGGCGATCGCCCGCTTCCCGCGATCGTTTTTCAGTTGGAGCGATCGCAATTAGCTCGATTTTTAAACATTTTATTTCAGTCTAAAAATCAGTCTAAAAATCAGTCTAAAAATCAGAAGTATTTATTTTCAGAGATTGAAACAAATGACGAGCAAAATTTCGATCTTGCCGATCGCGTTCTCAACCTAGACAACGAAAAATTAGCCCGTCAACTGCAACATCTACTCTTGCGATTTGGGATGCTTTCCCAACTGCGGCGATCGCCTCGGGGTTGGAGAATAGAGAGTTTATCGAGATCTCGTCTGGAAACAAGGCGAACCCCCATCACCAGTCATGCGAGCCAAATAGGGAGCGGCGATCGCACTTCAATCGCTATTTTAGAAAACACAGATCGAAGCATAGGAGAATTCGGCGATCGTCACGAAATTAATCGCAAAATTAATAGCGAAATCTATTGGGATGAAATTATCGAAATCGTTCCCCTCGGTCGCCAACAAGTTTATGACTTAACTATTCCTAAAACGCATAACTTTGTGGCTAACGATATCTGCGTGCACAATACCAGTTTCGCCCTGAATATTGCCCGCAATATTGCCGAACATCACGAGTTACCCGTCGCCGTCTTTAGCTTGGAAATGTCTAAAGAACAACTCGTGCAACGGATGCTCGCTGGCGATGCAGGAATTGAAAGTAACCGTTTGCGATCGGGTCGCATCAGTCAAAACGAATGGGAACCGCTCACGAATGCCGTTGCGATGCTCTCGGAGTTACCGATTTTTATTGACGACACCCCCAATATTACCGTCACCGAGATGCGCTCTAAATGCCGCCGTTTGCAAGCGGAACAAGGCGGAAAAATGGGGTTAGTTTTGATCGACTATTTGCAATTAATGGAAGGGAGCAATCCAGATAATCGAGTTCAAGAATTATCAAAAATAACCCGAAGTTTGAAAGGGTTGGCACGGGAATTGAGCGTGCCGATTATTACCTTATCTCAACTCAGTCGGGGCGTAGAAGCGCGCAATAACAAACGTCCGATGATGTCCGACTTACGCGAATCCGGTTCGATCGAACAAGATGCGGATTTGGTGATCATGTTATATCGAGAAGAATATTATATGCCGGACACCCCCGATCGCGGCATCGCCGAAGTGTTGATTACCAAACACCGTAATGGACCGACAGGGGTGGTGAAATTATTATTCGATCCGCATTTAACGAAGTTTAAAAATTTAGCGCGATCGCCGGGAAATTATTGAGATTTTAGTCCTAACTTCCCTAATAAATCTTCCCAACGAACGCCGTCTAAATTGGGTAAAACTGCATGAGCGTTACCGACTCGATTGGTCGGCCCCAAACCGACAGCGTACATCCCCGCCGCTAAGGCAGCTTCGACCCCCGAGGCGGCATCTTCGACCACGAGACACTCTGCGGGAGCCACCCCAATTAACGAGGCGGCGTGGAGGAACAGATCGGGAGCGGGTTTGGACTGTTCGACGCTGTGACCGTCGGCGATCGCATCGACCAGAGGGGCAATTCCGAGCCGTTCTACCACCAATTGGGCGTTTTTACTGGCCGATCCGATCGCGATCGCGATCTGGCGCGATCGCAACTGTTCGAGTAAAGGAACGACCCCGGGAAGTAGGTCTTCCGGTCCCATCGTGTGGGTGAATTCCACGTAATACTCGTTTTTGCGGGCCATCATCCGTTCCATCTCGGCTTCGCTGAGGGGGCGATCGCCCAACATTTGCAAGAGGGAATCGCGGCGAGACAGTCCGCGCATCGCTTCGTTCATCTCGCGATTGAAGGGAATCCCTTCTTCGTCGGCGAGTTTCTGCCAACTACGATAGTGGAACTCGGCAGTATCGGTCAGTACGCCGTCGAGATCGAAAATCACACCGCGAATCGTCGAGTTTTCGCAGCCATGGCGATCGTCGTTGGTCGAATCGCAAGGGTTTAAATCGAACTCGTAAGTTTTACCCCGCCATTGCAACTTAAACTTGAGTCGGGTCCACCCGGGGGGAAAATGGGGAGTGGCGATCGGTTCGTCCCCGGGGACGATTCCCGGCAATTGGACGCCGCCAAAGCCGAACACCACCGCCTGCCAGACCCCGCCCGCCGAGGCGGCGTGTATGCCGTCGGCAGCATTTCCCCGCACGTCTTCCAGGTCTACCATAGCCGCGAGCATGAAATCTCGATAAGCTTCCTCGGGTTTGTCCAGATCGCAGGCTAAAATCGCGTGAATCGCCGGACCGAGGGAGGATCCGTAAGTGCGATCGGTACGGGGCGCGTAGTAATCCCAGTTCGTTCGCAGCACGTCGCGATCGTAGTACAACAAGTGATTTCCTGGGGACGCGATCGCCGGACCACTCCCGCGCAGCACGTACAGCAGCATTAACACGTCCGGTTGTTTGAGCACTTGGCGCTTGTTCGCCCCTTCGATCCCGAGGATCGCCTGCATCGATCGCGTGCGCGGTTCGTATGCTTCCAGGTCGATATCTTCGAGTTGAAAGAAATTTTCGCACTGCTCGATCGTCCCGGTCGCGGGATCGTAGGGAATCCACAAACCGCGCACGATATCGGCCCAACGCTGTTGGCGTTCTTCCGTTAAATCCAGTTGAGTTGTCAACGTCGCGCAGCGATCGCCGTCGTATTGCGCCAACCATTGCAAAATCGCCAACGCCGTTTGTAAGTGCCACTGCACCATCCGATTCGTAAAGGCATTATTATCGACCCGTTCGTGATATTCGTCCGGACCGATAACATTGCGGATCTCGTAGCGTTCCCGTTTCCCGTCCCATTCGACGCGACTGCCCCAAAATAAGGCCGTATCGAGGATAATTTCGGCGCCGTAACGACTCATCCACTCGTCATCCCCGGTTCCTTGCCAATATTGCCAAATTGCATAAACGACATCGGTGGTGATGTGCAGTTCGCGATCGCCGCACCAAATCCGAATCGGTTCGGTTTCCGGATCCGTAGACAACACCCAACGCGGGGTCACTTCATCCCCCGTGTCCGCACTTTCCCAGGCAATCAACGCCCCGGGATAGCCACTGGCTTTCGCTTTGCGCCGACTCCCGGGTAAGGTGTGGTAGCGGTAGGTGAGCAAGTTGCGGGCCAGTTCCGGCTGGGTGAAGGTCAACGCCGGAACGATGAAAATTTCCGTATCCCAGAAAATATGCCCTTTATAGCCGAAACCGGACAGGGTTTTCGCCGGAATGCTGACGCGATCGTCGTCCCGTGGCGTGGCGATCGCCAGTTGAAATAAGTTGTAACGGACCGCGAGTTGCGCTTTGAGGTCCCCTTCGATGGTGATGTCCCACTTGTCCCAGGTGGCGTCCCAAGCCTTTTCGTGGCGCGATCGCAACTCCGTATAATCCCCTCGTTCGCTTAAATGGGCGATCGCCTTGGCTGCGGGATCTGGCGTTTCCCGAGTCGTGAACACGGTCAGGACTTTCGCCAAACTCACGGTTTGACCGGGACTGGCGCTAAAGGTCGCCGCGATCGTCGGGTAGCCTTCGCATCCTTTCAGTTGAATGTCGGGATCGTTCGCCCCGCGTAAGTCGATCCGGGACGCCATCCCCAATTGGATCCGGGAATTGCGGGTCTGCACGTGCAACCACACCCCTTCGAGTTGCCGATCGCGATTGCCGATCGCCCCTTGGTTGACCCATTCCCAATGCACGATCCCCTGGTTTTCCGGATAACCGTTGATACTCGATTGAATTTCAATTTCTCCTTGAAAATCCACCGGGGTCACTCCGACCATCAGCGCCAAAACGTGGCGGTCGTCCAAACTGGCGAAGCGTTCGAAACTCAAGTCGAGGGTATGGCCCCCAGGCGATCGCCAGCGCACCCGGCGATCGAGCAATCCCCGTTTTAAATCGAGTTGGCGACTGTAACTGAGGATTTCGCCGCGATCGAGTCGGAAGCGTTCGCCTTCGATCGCGATCGACAGCGCCAACCAATCGGGACAGTTCGCCAGTTCCGTATAAACTACGGGGACGTCATCGTAGACCCCATTGATAAAGGTGGCGGCCCAAGCGCCGGGATACCCTTCCTCAAAACTGCCGCGCGTTCCGAGATAACCGTTCCCGACAGTGAAAACCGTTTCTTTGTGATGTTGGTGGTGGGGGTCGAATTGAGTTTCACTCAAAACCCAATCGGAGTATAAGAAGGGGTGGGGAGCAACTTTGGCGTCCATCACAGCTTTTAGAGTTTAGAGTTTAGAGTTTAGATTGTAGATTTTAGATTCGGGTAGTTTTTGCAGATCCAGGGTAAATTTTGGGATCGGTCGGCGATGGTTAGATCTGAGCGCAACATCGGCGAAACTCTCGGGAATTGAGCGCCGAGGAGATCGAGACCGTCAACCCGTCAACCCTGACAATGTTCTGCGAGTAACCGCTCGGCTCTAGGCTTGTAAATGGCATAAAATAAAGCTTCCATATAGCGCAACAGCGCTTCTCGGTCTTCTTTTGCCGCCGATCGCCAAAACCCATAAGTTTTCGCGATCGCCAGCACGTGCTTGGCGTGCAGCTTCCAGTTATATTTCGCCCGCACCCGTTCGATCGCCCGTTGGGAAATTTCCGACCAGTAATCGGGATCCGCGTCGCAGCGATCGCTAAAATCGAGGATTTTGCGAGCCATTGCTTCTAAATCCGTCGGATCGATCGAAAAACCATTCTCCCCATCTTGAATAATTTCCGACGGTCCGCCGAATTGGGTCGCAAACGTCGGCAATCCGGAAATCATCGCTTCGATCGTCGTCAATCCGAAGGCTTCAAACCGCGCCGGATGCACGAAAATGCCGCGATTTTCGGCGATCGCCCGATAGACCCCGCCCGTGTCCGGCGTCGTCAGGCGCATTCCCACCCAGCGCAGCTTATTTTCGAGGGCGTAGCGGGCGATCGCCTCGTAAAGTTGTTCGATTTCCGCTTTTTCTTCTTCATCTTTGGCCCGATCGCGGTGAATCGTGCGCGTGAGAAAGACTAAGTTATAGCGCTCTTGTAACCCAGGCGATCGTCCGAAACATTCGACCAATCCCGAGAGATTTTTGACCGCCGTCAGGGGGGCGATCGCCAACATGGCGGGTTTGTCCGGATCGTCCAATTTCCCAAAAATATCCGGGTCTTCACGGGTCAACAGCAGGCTTTTGAGGCGATCGCGCCGCGTTCGTTCCCTGTCTCCATCCGCACCCACGGGATCGGTTTCAAAATAGGGAAAAAAGATACTTTCATCGACCCCCGGCGGGACGAGATTAAACTTCGGATCGAACAGTTCGATCCCGTTAACCACGTGATACAGTTCCGGCATGGTAAAGATTTTGTAAGATTCGTAATGCCCGACCGTATCCGGGGTTCCTACAATTTCTTGATAGGTACTCGTCAGGATAAAATCTGCCGCATTCATGGCGATCGTATCCGCCGTAAATTGTAGGGAAAAATGATAGCGCTCTTCTAAATCTTGCCAGTAAAGATTGCTGAATAAATATCTCGGTTTTTCCAACACGTGGGCGATATGACCGTAAGGAACGTCAAACTGTCTCGACAGTAAAAAAGCCACTAAATTACCGTCGGAATAGTTGCCGAGAATCGCATCTGGCGTTCCTTCAAATTCTCGAACTAATTCTGTTTGAGCATCTAAAGCGAAGGTTTCTAAATACGGCCAAATTTCTCGTTTTGAGAGCCAATTTTGGGTTAAATTGGCATTGAACTCTCGGAACGGAACTCGCAAGATCCAAGCATTCTCTGTATCTTCGAGTTTTTCGAGCCTTTGATGACAAACCGTTCCTTCACTGTTGGGGATTAATCGCGTCAAAACGATCGCTTTCGCCCGAACGCCATAACGATCTAATCCGGCGAGTTTAATTTCATTTTGCAGTTGATTTTCTAAATGACGGGCTTGATTGAGAACGTAAACCAGTTGTCCGCTTGTTTCCGATCGCCCCAAGACTTCTTCTTGCGCCACCCACCCATGAACGGAGACTAAAACAATATTAAAAATTAGGGGAATATGAGCGAGAAAGGCTTCTAAAACGGCGCGATCGGAGGTTCCAATCGGTTTGTTGAGAAATTCGAGAACGGTACGCACTCGACTGGCGTTATAGCCCCACCCCGGCTCAAATCCGAGCTGTCTGAGGTCTTGTTCAAATACTGGGTAAGGAGTCTCCGGGTCGAGGCTATCGATCGCCTTTAAGGCTTCGATCGCTTGTTGGGAAAGTTGTTCGCGATTGGTAATGCGATCGTTCAAAAATAATGGGGTTTCTCGATAAGAGCGATCGCGCAACAAATCGAAAACAACGGACAACCATTGTTCGGGTTCGTGAAACCGTTTTGCCGATAATTCGCTATTGAGAAACTCCAGTCCACTGCCAATATTGCGCGCGTCGCGGATACTGGGAGAATGAGCGTAAAATGGGGTCACGTCAATTTCGAGTAACCCACCTTTTTCGGGGAAAAAACGACCGACGAGACGATCGCGGAAAGCGAGTAAATCGCGCACGTTTGCTGGTTCTACGCGATCGCGATCCCGATCGAGTTTGCAAATTTCCTGCGAGGCGATTCTCGGACGCAATAAAAACCAAATTTCGCGATCGTCGAGAATTAGTTCGTGGGTGTAATGGATTAATTCTCCCAAGGAGGAAGAGTGAAAAAAATAGGCAGGTTTTTCGCGATCGCTGCAATATTCTGAAAAAGCCTGTAAAATTTGATTGCGGAGGAAATAGCGATCGCTATCTTTACTTAATTGCGCGATGAATTCATACAAATCGGTTTTTTCACTACTTTTTAAAACCGCTTGAACCAGTTCGGACATAATTCCCCCATACTGGATCGAAAGAGTTATAAAATAATCTTTGTTTAATTTAGATAAAGTGAGGCAATCGAGGCGGGCAGTTCGCCCGCCTTCTTGAGGGTGTTAGGCGATCGAAGAAACTTTGGCTTTGTTATTAGGAGTTAGCACCGTTGGACTCTGCCGAACTGACGGCGCGATCGCCTCATCGGGGAGTTCTTGCCAACAGTGGGTACAAAACCAATAGACTCTTCCTTTACGGGCGTGGCGCAGCAAAGCATCACCACAGCAAGGACAAGTATTTATTGCCATTATTCTGAGACCTCCTTTTGTGGTTGCCGATCGTTGCTTGGAGGAAAGAAGGCAAGAGGCAAAAAGCAAGAATCCAAAGGCTACAAATCTAATTCTGTAGTGCGGAAATCTTGCCTGCGCCTCTGCTCGAAAGTCCCCTCAATTCATATTTCAGACTTCGGAGTTTTGAGTGCCAACGTCCCCATTCAATTAGGCAACTAATTGCCCAGAACTGACTCGTCCGTTGCGGTTCATACTTTCCGCGATCGCCTTTTGATAGGCGAGTTCGTAATCGTCTACCATGCGATTGACGCTAAAGCGGCTAACCACATAATCGCGGCAAGTTTGGCGATCGAGTTGCAGTGCTTTTGGAAGTGCCTCGACCATTTCATCGACATTATTGCAGACAAATCCGGTTTTTCCATGAGCGATCACTTCGGGAACCGAACCCAAATTCATCGCCAGAACCGGGGTTCCCGTACACATGGACTCGATCATGACTAAACCGAAGGGTTCTCTCCAGGTAATTGGGAAGAGAGTGACCGCCGCGTTGCCGAGTAATTCGACTTTTTGTTCGTGAGTGGTTTCGCCGAGATATTCGATTTGGTCGCCGTCGAGGTGCGGTTTAATTTCCTGTTCGTAGAATTCGAGATCGACGCGATCGATTTTCCCGGCCATTTTTAATTTCCACCCGGTTTTTTTGGCAATGGCGATCGCGTGATGCGGGCCTTTTTCCGGTGAAAGTCGCCCTAAAAATGCTAAGTAAGGGGCATTGTGCGGCTTGGCTTTAAAGGGATATTCTTCGATCGCCATGCCGTTATAAACGGTGCTGATGTAATTGAGTCCTAAATCGGTTTCCCGTTGGGCGTCGCTAATGCTGATAAAGTTTTGATCTCGATGTTGTTGGTAAATTTTGCGGCTGTCTGCGGTGAAAATGCCGTGAATCGTGTGAACGATTGGGGTTTTGGCAAAATCGGCAAACGGAAGTGCCGTAAATCCGGTATGAAAATGGATTAAATCAAAATCTTGAGCGCGCTGACAAACTCTTTGCAGTTGCATTAAGTCGTAAACGCCGGGTTCTTTAACACTTGGGTCGAGGCGTAAGGCCCTCGGGGCGATCGATTCGAGTTGAGCTAGGGTTTGCGAGTCGCCGGAGGCGAATAAGGTGACGTCGTGACCGCGACGGACTAATTCGTCAGTGAGGTGACCGACGACTAATTCGATGCCACCATAACCCGGCGGGGGAACTCGTTCCCATAAGGGTGCAACTTGAGCAATCCGCATATTTCTATTGTCTCCTGAAGCGTAATTTTAAGCCTGAAACGAAAGAAAGAGAACGCTCGATCGTTCGAGGGAGAAATTGGATTGAGAAGTAGCTAAGAATAGCTAAGAAAGGATTTTCCTGCTAAGCCGAGCTTGGTTTCATGGTTTTACCCCTTACATTGATAGTGACGCATTCGGTTTGTCGTATCGCTTACCGATGTATGCGACGTCTGGCTCGATCGAGGTTTACGATTGCAAATTAACCCGTTCTTCAAGTTGCTGGCTAGTCGGGTTAACCGTACTTTGCTTTTTGTTGACAGTTTTTCTGTCTTTTTCTCCAAGGTCGCGATCGCTTTTTACGGTCAAAAATCGTTTTTTTTCAGCCGATCCAGCCTTTTTCCGGAGGTCAAGGCTTGAGGTGTCCCCAATGGCCGATAAATAGTAATTTAGGTTACAAAAAATCCCGGTTCAAACCCTGCTCGTTCCACTTTTATCCCGGATCGGCGTTTTCCATTTCATGCATTTCATTGCAAATTGGTGGCGATTCGCTTCCGCATCCCTTTAAGTAAAAAAGCTTAAAAACTTACAAAAATCCGGATTTTTCGCAAAAATTAGATTTTGCTGACTTGACCCCGAATCGATACTTTGTACGATCTAAAGCATTAAATTCGGTGAAGGTCAGTCCCGATCGCCCAGTCCGCGATCGCACCCTTGGGGGTAGAGGTAGGGAAAACCGCCCAAAAAGAGTTAGGTTCTTGCGAATTTCGGGGGGAAGCCCCCCATTTCAGGCGGAAATCACTTGTGGGATGTAAATGGTGCGATCGACTTCGAGGGCGTCGGGAGAGATATCGTTTTTAATAGCGATCGTGTCGTAATAGTCCACATCTGCCGATCCCAGGGTTTTTTCGGCGATCGCTTCGAGGGTATCGCCGGGTTGGATGCGATAGGGTACCCAGTGATAGCGCCGTCCGTGTAGGGTAAACTGTTCGGAGTTTTTGAGCCATTGTTGATAGCGATCGCTGCGATTTAACACGAGGCGGGATTCCGCTTGGGCGATCGCCTTTTGCCACACCAGATAGCCACTGCGACTCAAATGGACGCCATCGGTGGTCAGCGATCGTCGTAAAATATCCCCGGGTTCGGTAAAGCGGGAATTGAGTTCTAAATACATGGCGCCTTGCTTGCGGGCGATCGTCTCTAACTCCGCATTAATTTTGCGAATGCGCGTATTCGGTAGCGCCCCCAACCGCGTCGGTAAAATCGACTGCAACACCACCCGCGCCTCGGGATGAGCTTGGCGAATTTCATCGACAATATATTCGAGATTTTTAAGAATGACCCAGTCCGGTTTTCCCTGTCGCAGGTCGTTGATCCCGCCCAATACGTAAATGGCGTCCGGTCGTGTCGCCGAAAATGCCCACAAGCGTTTGAGCATTCCTGCCGTATTATCCCCAGAAATCCCTTGATTGAGCCACAAGCGCCCGGAAATGAGCAATTCTGGCGGAAACCACAGGGTCAGCGAATCCCCCAGCAGGACAACTAAGCGATTGGCCCCTTGTCCGTAGGCGATCGCCTTCGCTTCTCGATACAGGAGATCTTTCCAATCTTGATAGGTCGGTTGTCCCGTCGCCCCTTCCCAGACTTCCCGAAAACTATCCGGCGGAAGTAGGGTGTAAGTGCGTCCGGCTTTGAGTCCTTCGAGTCGTTGTTTGTAAAGTTGGATGCCAGCAGTCGGTCTGTACATAGATCGGGAAAATCCAGCGATCTGGAGATTGAGGAGCTTTCCATTGTGGGCGATCGGATCGCCAACACTCATTTAAAACCGAGAAAAATCGACGGTCACCGTTCCCTGGTGTCGGGTCACGGCGATCGCACCCCCATTTTCAATCAAATAGTGCCATTTCAAATCCCCATCGGGCAAATCGTAGCTACATTTTGGCGATCCGAGTTGCGTTTCGACTTCAGCCAACGAAGTCAACACTCCTCCATCTTTAACCCGTTGTTTGAATTGATTCGCTACAGTTGCCGACAATTCCTCAATTCCTAAATCAATCGACCCTTCGGGACAGGAGGACAAGCGACGATCTAAAACCAGCATGGGCCGAGACGGATCTTCCCGAGTCACTTGGGAACCCTTCGATCGCGAATATTGAATGAATTGCGGTTGGGACAAGCCTAAAATTTTGGCGCTTCTAGAAACCCCAGACCCAAAACAAAAGGAACGATTGCACTCACTGCGTCTCCCAAGGGACAGAGGGAGAAAAGTTCCAAAGAGAACGAACCCTAATAGTCCATAAAATAACACCCGAGTCAGTCCCATGATGGCGATCCCAACAACACCTATCGATCCAATTTTAACTTCACTCCCCAATCCTATCTGAGTTGTGAAATGAATCGATAACGAGCATTCCCTGTGAATTCGATCGTCTCAATCCACTCATTATCTAAAATCAAAAAAACCCCCCACCCAAACGGGCAGGGGGTTTTCAAGGATTCAGTTAAAACCCGAAAGGGTTAACCGAACTTCCCGGAGGTCGAAGCAATCAAGAACGCCGCGTAAGTAAGGACGTAACCCACGGTGAAGTGAGCCAGACCCACCAAGCGCCCTTGAACGATGCTCATCGCCACGGGTTTGTCTTTCCAGCGCACCAAGTTCGCCAACGGCGTCCGTTCGTGCGCCCAGACCAAAGTTTCGATCAGTTCTTGCCAGTAACCGCGCCAGCTAATCAGGAACATGAAGCCCGTTGCCCAGACTAAGTGTCCGAACAGGAACATCCACGCCCATACCGACAGGTTATTGACTCCAAACGGGTTGTAACCGTTGATCAACTGCGACGAGTTCAGCCACAGGTAATCGCGGAACCAGCCCATCAAATAGGTCGAAGACTGGTTGAATTGCGCCACGTTGCCTTGCCAGATGCACAGGTGTTTCCAGTGCCAGTAGAAGGTCAACCAGCCCAGGGTGTTGAGCATCCAGAACATCGCCAGATAGAACGCATCCCAGGCGCTGATGTCGCAGGTGCCTCCCCGTCCGGGGCCGTCGCAAGGGAAGCTGTAGCCGAAGTCTTTTTTGTCCGGCATCAGCTTGGAACCTCGGGCGTCGAGGGCGCCTTTGACCAAGATCAGGGTCGTGGTGTGCAGACCCAAGGCGATCGCGTGGTGTACCAGGAAGTCTCCCGGTCCGATGGTCAGGAACAGCGAGTTGCTGTTGGAGTTGATCGCTTCCAACCAGCCCGGTAACCAGACGTTGCCGTAGTTCGGCCAGGCGGTACTCGCGATGCTGTCGGGGTTCGACAGCAGGGTATCGAAGCCGTAGAGGGCTTTCCCGTGGACTGCTTGAATCCATTGGGCAAACACGGGCTCGATCAGGATTTGTTTTTCCGGGGTGCCGAAGGCCACGACGACGTCGTTGTGGACGTACAAGCCGAGGGTGTGGAACCCGAGGAACAGGGATACCCAGCTCAGGTGCGAGATAATCGCTTCTTTGTGTTCTAAAACCCGGTACAAGACGTTGTTCTTGTTGGCTTCCGGGTCGTAGTCGCGCACGAGGAAGATTGCCCCGTGGGCAAAGGCTCCTACCATCAAGAATCCGGCGATGTACTGGTGATGGGTGTACAGGGCGGCTTGGGTGGTGAAGTCTTTGGCGATGAAGGCGTAGCTGGGCAGGGAGTACATGTGTTGCGCCACCAGGGAGGTGATCACCCCGAGACAGGCGAGGTGCCATCCGAGTTGGAAGTGCAACGAGTTGTTGTACGTGTCGTACATCCCTTTGTGTCCGGCGCCGAGCAGTCCGCCGAAGGGGGTGCCTTCTGGGGGATTGTGGGCGTCCATGATTTCTTTCATGCTGTGACCGATGCCGAAGTTCGTCCGGTACATGTGTCCGGCGATGATGAACAAGACGGCGATCGCCAGATGGTGGTGGGCGATGTCGGTCAGCCACAGGGCTTCGGTTTGGGGATGGAAGCCGCCGAGGAAGGTCAGGATCGCACTTCCGGCGCCTTGGCTGGTGCCGAAGAGGTGTTCGGCGGTGTCCGGGTTTTGGGCGTACACGCCCCAGTTCCCGGTGAAGAAGGGGGCCAATCCGGCGGGGTGCGGTTTGACGGAGAGGAAGTTATCCCACCCGACGTGTTGCCCGCGCGCTTCGGGGATGGCGACGTGGATCAGGTGTCCGGCCCAGGCGAGGGAGGAGACGCCGAAGAGTCCCGCCAGGTGGTGGTTCAGCCGCGATTCGGCGTTTTTGAACCACGACAGGGAGGGGCGGTATTTCGGCTGTAGGTGCAACCACCCGGCGAACAGCATGACGGCGGCGAGGACCATCAGGAAGATGGCACCTTGGTACAGGTCGCCGTTGCTTCTCATGCCGATCGTGTACCACCAGTGGTAAACGCCGGAGTAGGCGATGTCTACTGGGTTGCTTGCTCCCGCTTGGGTGAAGGCGTCTACGGCGGGCTGCCCGAATTGCGGATCCCAGATCGCGTGGGCGATCGGTCGCACGTTGAGCGGGTCTTTGACCCACTGCTCGAAGTTTCCTTGCCAGGCGACGTGGAAGAGGTTGCCACTGGTCCACAGGAAGATGATTGCCAGGTGGCCGAAGTGACTCGCGAAAATCTTTTGGTATAGATTTTCTTCGGTCATGCCATCGTGGCTTTCAAAGTCGTGGGCCGTGGCGATTCCGTACCAAAGCCGACGAGTTGTCGGATCGGCTGCGAGGTCCTGGCTAAATTTTGGAAATTTAGTTGCCATAAGTCGTTATCTATCCTCCTCGCTCTATCCCGACACTGAAATGATCCGAGCCAGGAAGAATGCCCAGGTCGTCACGATTCCTCCGAGGAGGTAGTGAGCGACACCAACAGCACGTCCTTGGATGATGCTCAGAGCGCGAGGCTGAATGGCAGGAGCCACTTTAAGCTTGTTGTGCGCCCAGACAATAGACTCGATCAGTTCTTGCCAGTAGCCACGGCCACTGAACAGGAACATGAGGCTGAAGGCCCAGACAAAGTGCGCGGCCAAGAACATCAGACCGTAAGCAGACAGTGCCGAACCGTAGGATTGGATGACCTGAGAGGCTTGCGCCCACAGGAAGTCACGCAACCAGCCGTTGATGGTGATCGCACTTTGGGCGAAGTTTCCACCGGTAATGTGAGAAACAGTGCCGTCCGGAGCAACGGTACCCCATACGTCGGATTGCATCTTCCAGCTAAAGTGGAAAATCACGATCGACAGGGAGTTGTACATCCAAAACAGACCTAAGAATACGTGGTCCCAACCGGAAACTTGGCAGGTGCCGCCGCGTCCGGGGCCGTCGCAAGGGAAGCGGAAGCCCAGTTCGCTCTTGTCGGGAATCAGACGAGAGTTGCGGGCAAACAGCACACCCTTGAGCAGGATGAGAACGGTAACGTGAATGGTGAAGGCATGAATGTGGTGGACCAAGAAATCTGCCGTCCCGAGGGTAATCGGCATCATGGCCACTTTGCCGCCAACGGCGACGACGTCGCCACCAAAGGCATAGCTGGCAGCTTCTACCGCATTAGGAGCGGTGTTGCCCGGCGCTAAGGCGTGCAGGTTTTGCACCCATTGCGCGAAGATGGGCTGCAGTTGGATTCCGGTGTCCGAGAACATGTCTTGAGGACGACCGAAAGCGCGCATGGTGTCGTTATGGACGTACAAGCCGAAGCTGTGGAAGCCCAAGAACAGACAGACCCAGTTCAGGTGAGAGATGATGGCATCCCGGTGACGGATAACCCGGTCGAGCAGGTTATCGACGTTTTTAGCCGGATCGTAATCGCGAACCATGAAGATGGCAGCGTGGGCACCCGCCCCGACGATCAGGAAACCGCCAATCCACACGTGGTGCGTGAACAAAGACAGTTGCGTGGGATAGTCGGTGGCAATGTACGGATACGGAGGCATCGAGTACATGTGGTGAGCCACGATGATGCTCAAGGAACCCATCAAGGCTAAGTTGATGGCGAGCTGAGCGTGCCAGGAGGTGGTCAGGATTTCGTAGAGACCTTTGTGGCCTTGTCCGGTGAACGGACCTTTGTGGGCTTCGAGCATCTCTTTCATGCTGTGGCCGATGCCCCAGTTGGTCCGGTACATGTGTCCGGCAATGATGAACAGAACGGCGATCGCCACGTGATGGTGCGCCGTATCCGACAGCCAGAGACCGCCCGTGACCGGGTTTAATCCACCTTTGAAGGTTAGGAAGTCCGAGTAGGCTCCCCAGTTCAAGGTGAAGAAGGGCATGACACCTTTAAAGAATCCCCATTCCACACCGGGATACAAATCGGTCATCAAGCTCGGATTGAGGATGAATTCGTGCGGTAAGGGAATATCCTTCGCCGCGACGCCTCGATCCAAGAGATTGTTGATCGGCAGGGAAACGTGGATTTGGTGTCCGGCCCAACCCAGGGACCCGAGTCCCAACAGTCCGGCGAGGTGGTGGTTCATCATCGACTCCACGTTCTGGAACCATTCCAGTTTGGGAGCGCGTTTGTGATAGTGGAACCACCCGGCGAACAGCATCAAACCCGCCATGACCAACGCACCGATGGCGGTGCAGTAGAGTTGGAACTCGTTGGTAATGCCGGAAGCCCGCCAGAGCTGGAACAGCCCGGAAGTTATTTGAATACCGTGAAATCCACCGCCAACATCGGCGTTTAAAATTTCTTGACCGAAAATCGGCCAGACAACCTGGGCGCTCGGTTTGATCCCGGTGGGATCGCCAAGCCATGCTTCATAGTTGGAGAACTTGGCACCGTGGAAATAGGCGCCGCTCAACCAAATGAAGATGACGGCCAGGTGACCGAAGTGCGCGCTAAAGATCTTGCGCGATACGTCTTCTAAATCGCTGGTATGGCTATCAAAATCGTGAGCGTTGGCGTGCAGGTTCCAAATCCAAGTGGTGGTTTTGGGACCGCGAGACAAGGAACGGTCGAAATGCCCGGGTTTGGACCACTTCTCGAAGGAAGTCGGTACGGGATCGTTTTCGACTGTCACTTTGACTTTTGCCTCTCGCTCGGGAGGACTGATCGTCATCGAGACTCTCCTCTCTCTAGACAAGTCAAGTAACTGTAGTTTACGAATTCACCCGAAGGCGGGTGAGTGAGGTGCAAAGATTTGCTTCGCTCCCGGCTGGGGGTCGTGCGATTCGATCGCCGGACCGCCCACTCTCGCTCGGCCAATCTCGGAGATTGACTTCGTTCGTGGACTGGGTGCGATCGCCCGCACAACATCGCTCGGGATCTCAGCCAGCTCTTTCTTTACCTTTTGTTGCAGATCTTAGAGACCTACAGGCTTTTTATCCTCTTCGAGACCCATGTTCTCTCCGTAGGATTACGTAAATTTGGCGGTTTGTTAAGCCGCCTCCAAGCTGGCTGTCAAGACAGAACCTTTGCTGGAATGCCCACCAATCCGCACTCTTCACAGGGGAAGCACTTCTTCGGTGGGCTTCTGTTGGTGCATTATAGGGCTACCTTCCACTAAATTTCAGGTGCACTTAACAATAATTCAAATTCTTAAACCTTTGATATTCCGTTACCTTTAACCTTCAAATTCCTTGTCAAAAGTCAAGGGTTAGATCCATAACTTAATACATCTTAATCATTAGTCCGACTAATACTCGAACGCAACTCAGGGGGTGGTGAGAGTTAGCCCCTCTGGCTTAGAGTCGGTTGTATTTTTCTAAAAACCCAAGACCTGGGAATATAGTTGTGCAACGGCACGCGATCGCCGAGAGCGCGCCGTCGTGCCGTCAGCCGTGCATAGACTTTTCTTATGGAATCTGCTTGGAGATTTTAATCGTTAGATTACTTAGGAGTATTACTCAGTGTTTGGTATGAATTGGCGATCGCTCCGGTTGAGAGCGCTGCTCAAGTGCGGATTGGTCTTCGTATTAATCTTGGGTCTGTTCGGGTGCGGAGATCGCCTCGAAACCCCCACCCTTCCTGACGAAGCGCAAACCATCACCCTCCCGTCAACCCCGAGGGTCAGCGAAGTTTCGCCCCCAACAGAACTCCAAAAACTGCGACAAGTTCTCGACCGCTACCAACCCCAAGTCGAGATCTTGTCCCCCCAACCGGAACAAATCCTCGAAACGACCACGGTTCCGGTCAAATTGCAGGTACGCGATTTACCCCTGTTCAAAAATGCCGACCTCGATCTCGGTCCCCACTTAAACGTCATTCTCGACAACCAAACCTACACCCAGGTCTACAACCCCGACGAACCCCTCATCTTAAAAGACCTCACCCCGGGAACCCACACCTTGCGCGTCTTTGCAGTGCGACCCTGGGAAGAAAGCTTTAAAAATGAAGGCGCCTACGCGCAAACCACCTTCCACCTGTTCGCCAAAACCCAAGAACATTCTCCCAAACCCGACTTACCCCTACTCACTTACAACACCCCCCGAGGAAGCTACGGCGCCGAACCGATTCTCGTAGACTTTTACCTAACTAATGCTCCCTTACATTGGGTCGCCCGGGAACAGCCCGACGACGAGATCGCCGATTGGCGGATTCGGGTGACCGTCAACGGGGAAAGTTTCACCGTCGATCGCTGGGATCCCCTGTATCTCAAAGGATTTAAACCGGGACAAAACTGGGTGCAACTGGAATTTCTCGACGAAACAGGTAACCCCGTCGATAATCCCTTCAATAACACCGTAAGGGCGATCGCCTACCAACCGCGCGGTAAAGATCCCCTTTCGCGACTGATACGCGGCGATCTGTCCGCACAAGAGGCGATCGCGATTGTCGATCCGACCTACAACCCGCCCGAACCCAAAGCGACCCCCATTCCCCAACCCCAATCCAAGAAAAAAGAACCTCTTCTCCCCCTTCCCAAACCGGAAGAAATGCCCGTAGAAGTCGTTCCTGAAAGCGAACCGATCCCCATTCCCGAAGCCGTCGAACCCAGTCCCGCCAGCGAACCGACGGCGGAACCGACATTAGTTCCAGAAACTCCCGAACCCGCCGAACCCGCCGAACCCATTACAGAACCACAACCCGAGATCGATGAAGCGGAAACCGAAGCTGTAGAAACGCAAACAGAAACTACAGAACCCCCCGACACCCCGATCGCGCCCGAAAACCGAACCGAATCCGAAATCGAGCCGGAAGTGACGTCCTCGGACAGTAAAGAGTCCATTACTTCACGCTTTCAACACTTTTTCGATCGCTTCCGTCGTCCTGCGACTCCCGTTCCGTCCGTAGAACCGAGTTCTCCACCAACGGTAGAATCGGCACCTGCAGTTTCAGAACCAGACATCCCAGAAACGACGACCATTCCCCCGGTAGAACAGGAGACGGAATCACCGATCCAGGTCGAAAGCGAAACCGCTCAAGAAGCAGCAACCGAGAACACCTCCGAACCGGAGATAACTGAGGCGGAAACAGCCGAAACCGAGCCAAGCGAGCCGAGTGCGCCCGATGTCGAGCCTGTCGAATCCGGAACGGTTGACGCACAAGTAGCACAACCCGAATCGCAAGGGGTCGAATCGAGTCAAACGGCTGAACCCGAAACGGCGACCTCGGAGGAAGAAAGTGTCGAGACGGCGAAGGAGGTTGAAGCGAGGGATCCGTCTTAACTCGTGAGGGGTTGAATCTATAGTATTTTCCTCTGCTATGCAAGACATTTAGATCCCCCTAAATCCCCCTCGCCAGGTAGGGGTTTGGTTACCAAACTCCTACTTTCCTCGTTCCCCCCGAAATCCCCCCTTCGCCCCCCTTTCAAAGGGGGGTTGGGGGGATAGGGGGATCTGGCACTGTACCTCATCAGACGCCCGAGTGCTGTATCCCTAGAAGAGGAGTGAACTTAAAGGCGATCGCCGCCCCTCCAAAATCTTTGGGCTGGAAAACGGCAGCAAGGGCGAGAATTCACTCAATTGTCACCGATCGCCTCAATTTTCTATAAGTTTAAAGTTTAGATTGCGATCGCCGTGCCAGAAACGCGATCGATTATCGGTTACTGTTTTGATTGAATCCGCGTATTCGAGACGATTTGACTTAAATTGAGGGAAATAGCCATCCCATGAACCTTACTTTAAATTTAATTTCTTTTTTAGGAATATTCGGCCTGTGCTTTATTGCCTGGTTGGGTTCGGAAGATCGCCGCAGCGTCCCTTGGAAAGTCATTTTTTGGGGAGTCGGACTGCAACTGGCGATCGGATTATTTGTCTTCACCCTTCCCCAAGGACGAGATTTTATTGCCACCCTCAACGACGCCCTCAACGCCCTGATCGACGCTAGCGAAGCCGGGGCGCGCTTTCTGTTCGGCCCGTTGATGGTTCCCGATCGCCTGTTGAGCCCCGGACCGGGGGATGCGGGCCGTTGGATCGTGCGCGCCGTCGGTCAACCTTACGTTCCCGTTCCCGGCGATCGCCTCGGGGTCAACTTCCTCGACGTGGGCTATATTTTCGCCTTTAGAGCCTTACCTCAAGTCATCTTCTTTTCGGCGATCGTCGCCCTACTCTATCGCCTCAATATTATTCAACCGATCGTTAAAGTCTTTGCGATTGTCTTTCGCCGGATCTTGGGAATTAGCGGCGCCGAAGCCCTTTCCGGATCGGCGAATATTTTCGTCGGGATCGAATCGGCGATCGCCGTCAAACCCTTTCTCGCCGAAATGACCCGCAGCGAACTGTGCGCCATTCTCGCCAGTTGTTTCGGTTCGATCGCCTCTACCGTTCTCGGACTATATGCGGGATTGCTACGTCCCACCTTTCCCACGATTACAGGTCACCTGATGTCCGCGTCCTTGCTGACCATTCCCGCCTGTTTCGTGATTGCCAAAATCTTAGTCCCGGAAAAAGAACAACCCGTCACCCTCGGTCACATTCCCGAGGCCCCCACAGACGAAAACGAGAAAAAACCGGGAGTTATGGATAGTTTGATTGTCGGGGCTTTGGATGGGGTCAATATGGCGGTGGGGATTGCGGCGGTCATTATTGCCATTATCGGTTTAGTCGCCCTGCTCGATTCTTTATTTCAAGGCTTGAGTGGTTTACCCGGTCCGTTCGGCGCAGTCTTTAGTGTCGTCACCCTCGACAATATTTTTGGCGTGCTGTTCGTTCCCTTGACGTTTTTAACCGGAGTTTCTTTAGAGTGGAACGAACTGTGGCAATCTTCCGTATTGATCGGACAACGGGTTTTACAGACCTCGATTCCGCCGTATTTGAAGCTGGCGAGTTTATCGGCGAATGAGGCGATCGACGATCGCGCCATGCTCATTGTCAGTTATGTCTTATGCGGTTTTGCCCATATTCCGTCTTACGGCATCTTTGTCGGCGGATTGGCAAGTTTGGTCCCCGAACGACGCAGCGATATTAGTTCCTTGGGATGGAAATCTCTATGGGCCGCGACTTTAGCCACGTTGATGACGGGCTGCATCGCAGGTGTGTATTATTTTGGCGACAGTGCCGCCGTTTTAGGAAAATAGCGCTTTTCGACCCGGGCGATCGCCCGCTTCCCTTACTTTTTTCGATCGCCCAATCCACCGCAGTATCGATCGATCGCAATTCCGAGGAGGTTAATATTAATGACGTTTAAACGGCTATGGCCGATCGCCCTCGCCACGATCGCCGCAGGGGTCGCGATCCTGTTCGGTTCCTACGGTTCCGACGCTCACTTCGTTGCAGCGCAAGCGGTACACCCCCCCTATCTCGGCGCGATCGCGACCCGCATCGCTCAAGAAAATGGCGAGGAGGTTACCCCATCTCCAGAAACAGTTGAGGAGGCGTCACCGACTCCCGAACCTTCCCCGGAAACTCCAGAGGAAGACAACCCCGAAGCTTCCCCGACTCCGAACCCGTCTCCCGCATCGGAGGAATCGCCGACGGTAGAGGATTCTCCCTCGCCAACCGCTTCTCCCACTGAGGAACCGGAACCTGAGAGTTCGCCAACTCCGACCGCTTCGCCAACTCCGACCGAAGAACCGGAAGCTGAGAGTTCGCCAACTCCGACCGCCTCGCCAATTCCGACCGAAGAACCGGAAGCTGAGAGTTCGCCAACTCCGACCGCCTCGCCAACTCCGACCGCTTCGCCAACGCCGCAAAGCGCGCCGGAAAATCCAGTATTAATGCTCCCGTTGAACGAGCAAGCTTATCGAGATCGCGAGGAACGCTTTGAACTCGGGACGATCGCGGGTTACAAGATCGGCAGTGTCAACGGTTATCCCCTCGTCGAGTCCCCCGATGGCAACCTCGCGTATACGGTCGTCGTCCAGGAGAAACCTACGGTAGAACCGTTCGATCGCGCTCAATTGGCGGCGATCGCCGTTGAGATGTTCGAGAATGGAGAAGGATTTCAACTCGGACAACTGCTCGATTCTGCTCCCGAGGAACTGCTCGCCAATTGGACCGGACAATTAACCTTTAACAATCAAACCCAACCGATGCGCGGTTTTATTTTCGCCCGACAAAATTCGCAAGCGGTTTTCGTGGCTTTGATTTCGGCGACGGAAGGCGGGATGCCCGATCTCGACAGTGTTTTGGCGACGGTGATTCAAACCCTCAAGCCACTTTGACGTTTGGCAGGCGATCGCCTCGTAAATATCGAGCATTTATTGTACAAAATTAGGAAAGTATCTTGAGGATCGGTGCAGACTCGATCCTTTTTCATTGGAAATTTTCAATGTCGTTGCAACCGGGTTAAACCTATTTGAATGTTTCAATAATAACCAAGTACGCGGGCGATCGTGTTGGGATCTTCTAAATTTCCCACGATCCGGCGTACTGGAAGCGGCCATAGTTTAATTAACGTCGGCGTCGCCGAAATTTGCGAAAACTCTGCCTGTTCTGGATGTTTGTGAATGTCGATCACTTTGAGGGTATAGGGAACGCCGAGGGATTCTTCTAAAACTTGATAGAGGGTGTGCAAGCTTTTTTCCGTGGCGGTGGTACGACCGGACACGAACAAGCGCAATACGTAACCCTCGCTTCCTTCGGGACGGGTCGGATCGGTCCTGGCGATCGCCGATAGGTCGCTTTCGGGGAATTCCGGCGCCCGGGCGATCGGCGAATCGACCTGCAAGACTAAATCGTGATTTTCCCAGAGTTGGGGAAATCGTTCCCGATAACTCGCCACCACGATCGGATCGCACAGTTCCTCCGGACAGGATCCTTGAGACCAAACCACCTCGTGGGTTTCAAAAATCAGATTCAACAGCGATCGATACCGCCAAACCGGAGGGTAAGCGACTGCAGAACATTTGACAACTTGGGTATTGGGATCGAGCCATCGGTCGAAAGTTGCAGTATAACAAGGAACTAAAAAATGAGGGGGTTCGACCAGACCCAGCCATTCTTGTAGGGTGGCACATAAATTAACGTGCCACTGAGTTTTTTTACTCGGATCGATGCAGTAAACGAGATCTCCTCCTGGAGTAAATAATGCAATTCCTTTAAACAACGGAGGAGTGGGAGAAGTTTGATAATTCAACAATTCCAAATGGGGATAAACACTAACGGCGATCGCGCGATCGCGATCGATAAATCACGTTAAAGCAATCAGATAAAAACAGGCAAAAGTTAACCAAAAATCCGCTCGGTTGCTCCTCGAACTTTTGCCTGCTTCTCGCACTCGGCTTTAAATCCGACCGCGCAGCATTTGAGCCATTTCATTCGGGGTCGGCGATTGTTCGAGAGCGATTTCTTCGGTAATCCGACCTTCTTGATAGAGCTCGTAGAGAGAACGATTCATCGTAATCATGCCTTCATAAGTATCTTTCAACATGATTTGATGCATATCCTCATACTGCTCTTTCATGATATATTCTTTAATGACATCAGTATTGATCAAAATGTCATGGAAAGCCGCCCGTTTACCATCGGTGGTTTTACATAACAACTGAGCAATAATCGCGACGAGAATTTCTGAAATTGACGTGCGGATTGCAGGTTGTTCTTCGGCGGAAAACATATCGAGAATCCGGGTCAGGGTTTTAATAGCACTGTTCGTGTGCAAAGTTCCCATCACCAAGTGACCCGTGGAAGCCGCTTTAATAGCAATCCCGACAGTTTCTTTGTCCCGAATTTCGCCGACGAGAATCATGTCCGGGTCTTGTCGGAGAGCGCCTTTAAGGGCGTTAAAGAATTTCAACGTATGACGACCGACTTCGCGGTGTTTGATCAAAGAAACTCGACTTTTATGAACAAATTCGACCGGATCTTCAATGGTGATGATGTGATACGGGAAATTTTTGTTCATGTAGTCGATCATCGCCGCCATCGTGGTAGATTTCCCGGATCCGGTCGGCCCCGTGACTAAGATGAGCCCTTTGTGGTAGTGGCAAATCTTTTTAAAAACTTCGGGAAGTTTCAACTGTTCCATTGTCAGGATCTCCGCCGCAATCAAGCGCAAAACCATCGCCGGGCCGGCGAGGGAGTCGAAGGCGCTAATCCGGACGCGGACGAAGCCGAAGTCGAAGGCACCGTCAAAGTCGAGATTTTGTTGAAATTGTTGAATTTCTTCGTTGGACATGCACTCGCGCAGCCAACTCATGAAGGTAGGTAGATCGGTTTTCGGATATCCGGCTTCGGCAATGTCGCCGCGTTTGCGGAACCGAGGCAGTTCGTTGACGCCGACGTGGATGTCGGAAATTCCTTCTTCGTGAGCTTGTTTGACCAAGTCGAGCAGTTTGGGGTGTCCCGGACTCGGACCGCCAGAACTTTTAGGCGCCGAGGAGGCGGGAGGGGCGCTCGGTTGTGGGGCGGGGGGCGCGGGAGGGGCGCTTTGACGAGCTGCCGGGGGTGGCGGAATGTTTCCCGGCGCTGGGGGTTTGGGAGGGGGTGGAACCGCAGGACGACCCCCGGAATTTCCGGCGTTGGGACGTCCCGGTGGGGGTGGCGGGGGTGGAATGGACGGACGTTTGGATTGTGACATTTGACTTTCTTATGCGATCGGATAGCTATCAGATGCAACCAAATTTTTAGGGTTGGTTTTTGGGACACGGCGATTTGTGCGATCGCCTGTCGTGCGTTTTTGTGTTTAGACTCTTCCGAGAACCGAACCCGGCATAGCTCTCACGGAAAATCTTCGCTCTTGTTTGGAAGCCCTGTCGCTTCTTTAGCGCAGGGAGGAAAAACGAAACGGGCGGTTTTAACCGCCGTCCCCCTCGTCGGGGAGCGAAAAGAGGTGTACTTTTCCCTCGCTCCTGTTAGCCGGAGCCGCCTACCTTGCACGGCGTCATAGCGCCTCGCCAATGTTATCGGTCGGTACTTTCCAAACCGTACTGTCTTACCCCTCGTACGACGGTTTAACGGTTTGGTTCTAGAGCAGGGGACTGGCGCCGTATCCCAAGGGAGGAGCTTTAACGCTTACCGATAACGTAGCCCTTGAAGGGCTTAGGCTGGGTAGGGGCGTTTCGCGAAACGCCCCTACTAAAGGAGAGGCACGAAGCCCCGTCTCTTTAGAGCGGGGTGCTGATGTTTTGCAGTGCCTCAAGCCAAGGGGATCGACCTGCACGAGGATAAGGATTCTCTGATTTGAGTGTTGATGCTCGCCCAAAAAAGAGCGGTTGAAATTGGTTCGCTCTTTTTCGAGCTCCCACCCTAAATCGTTGAGAGGGGCAAGCCGTCGAGCAGACTGGCTCGATTTGGCTTCTGCGAACATTTTACCCACCTCTATCGAGACTCTAACTTTTGTCTTGAATTCGATCGCGATCGCCTTTGCCAAGCGACGATCGCCCCTAAAGGCGGTTGAGAGCGGCCAGAACTTGTCTTCCCCTCTCCTTTAACGGCGATCGAAGTCTGTTAAAACCCCATAAATCGCCCAAATCGCCATCGCCCGCAAGTAATGGCTGGCACGGAAGGTTCCCACGGCGGTAATCGCTTCTGGGGTGCGAAATTGCAAGCCGTTCTCGTAAATTTGACCGATAACGGTTTCGCTCAACCGAAAGGCTTCTTCTTTCATCCCCATTTGCAACAGAAAGGCGGCCAGACCAAAATTAATCCCGGTCCAGACTTCCAGGGGATGGGTGTCTTGGGGATTGACGGCGGACCCGTCCGGTCTGACCCCGTTCGCCGCGCCAAATTGGCCGTCGTGGAAGTTGAGAAAGCAAGAGCGATAGATGGTTTCTAAAGTGGTCCGAATCGATTCGACGGGAACGAGATCGTCGAGTCCGAGCAAGCGGGCGTAAAATTGACCGCACAGTTGGTCTGCCATGACCACATCGGAACCGCTTTCGCTGTCGAGGCGATAATATTCGCCGTTCCAGAGTGTTTCGCGATAGAGGGGACGGGCTTGCCCTAACCATTCCCGGTAGGTGGCGATCGCCGCCTCGATTTCGTCCGGTTCGCTCAGGGGCGATCGCCGCTCTTCGTAAATCGTGCCGCTAAAAATCCCGCGATCGTAGGGATGTTTCAATAATAGTTCCCCAATCGCGATCGCCGCTTCCAACGCCGCCAACCACAACCCGCCACAATACGCACTAATCCCGCGCAAGCGCCAATCGTCAAAGGTCTGATCCGGGGCGCCGCTATTTTCCGGGATGCCGTCGCCGTCGCGGTCGAACTGTTTCAAATACCGCAAAGCGCGCACGACTGACGGCCAGCAATCCCATAAAAACTCGAAATCACCCGCTCCAGTTAACTGAAAATCGCGATAGACCTGCAAGACAAAATCGCAGGCTAAATCCTTCCACAAATTGCAGTCTTGATAACTGGTGTAATTACTTTTCACCCAGGGATGCTCGTTCGGGGCGCCGAGATCGTGGGGGGTCGCGTCGGCAATTTTGCGAACGGCGTCGGCTTGGTTGTAGCCAATTTTGCGCGGGGTCTCGTCTGCGGTGGGAATGGCCCGGGCAAATGCCAAGAGGATCGATTTTTCTAACTCCGGCCACAACATCAACAATCCGAACGAACCGTACAGCCGCACGTCTAAACTTTCGTACCAGCGATAATCGATACATTCGAGAACGGCAAACTGCCCGCGCGGGTTCTGTTCGTCTTGGGCGGTCCAGAGGGTGCCACCGTCGGCGAGGAGGTACAACTCGTTAAATAAGGCCATTTTAAAGGCCGGGGATAAGTCGGGGCGATCGCCGATCGCCTCTTGCCAAGCGACGATGTTTTCCCGCCACATCTCGTAATGCTTGAGGGCGGTGCGAACCATACTCCACGAGCCGCGACCGTGACGACCGAAAAAGTCGGTATAGCGTCGATAGTAGCAAATATCGGGAGAAAACTCGGTAATTGGCAAATCCCACGCCAAGATAAACGGAATTTTCCTGGTTTTTCCCGGTCTGACTGTAAAGCGCACCGCGATCGCCACCCCGATCCGTTCGTCGGAACGGGCGGGCCGTTCGTCGGCGCAATCGTCGAGGGATCCGTCCCGGGCAAAACCTTCCCAGAGGTCGCTACCGTCCCCAACGGGGTTCCAGCGTCCGTGATGGAAGATTTCGACTACGGGACTGGTCACGGTGGCGATCGCCCATTCCCCCTCACCTTCTTGGGGTTCGTCTCCCGCCATCGGCCCGCCCATCACGTAACCGACACGGTGAAAATCTTCGATGTAGCGATTGAAATTGCCCTGACTTTCTCCCCAGCGCGATCGATAGTCGTAAACCGGACTGCCATCATCTCGCACTTTAATTTGCGGCGATTTAATCGCATTGGTGAACCAACCGACCGTATTTTGCCAGGTCAACAAGATGCTGAGGGTAATCGGTTCGTCGGTGGGATTGTGGGCGGTCCATTCAAAAACGGCGATCGGATAGCTGCATTCTTGATATTTTCCCGGCCAAATCGGCGAAAACTGCTCGCAAGTTAACTGGCTGTCAAATACTCCCTCATAAACAAACCAACTGCGCGGATAGAGGGCGTGATAGGTTCCCGTCGATTGCGCGGGGGTACTTTCGGGATACCACTGCCATGCGGATAAGGTGCCATCGTCCGGCGGCGCGGTCGCTAAGGCGTAAGCTTGACGACGATGGGCGCTTTCTTCGTAAACGGAAAATTGACAGGCGGGAAGGGATTGAAACAGGTGTTCGCCGCCGTCGAGATGCCAGAGGTTGAAGTCGCCACGAGGCGATCGCCCGATGCATCCGGCGCCAAAGCCGCCGAGGGGCATTCCATGCCACGGGCCATCGTCGAGATTGCTGGCATAGCGAACGGTGTACGGTTGGTCCCATCCCAAGCCGAGGGGACGAGTCCAGGTATAAGACGGGATTGCGGGGCGATTGTCTCGATTGCTCATTTGGCGATTGTATCGCGATCTCGGCGCGCGATCGCGATCGCGCGCCGAGACTTTTTGCCGTTCACGTTTCGAGGCGTTTTCGCAGCGATCGCCTCGTAGAACGATCGGAGTTGAAGGGCGGCGATCGATGGGACTCGATTGGGGTTGTAGGGTTTCCCGCTTGGGGCTTTTTTATGGCAATTCACAACATGAAATGCGGCGATCGAAGAATTATTTTTGCGAGAGTTTTTCGCCTTCGCGATCGCCCGCACGCCGATGTTTTTTATTTTATTTTAAAAAGTAAATTTAAAGGAAAATTAATGAAGAAACTAGCAACCCATAAACTGCAGGACTCATATCGATTAGGTTTGGCCAAGTTCGCGCGAAACCTTCGCCAAAACTGACTCAGTTCTGGGATAATCCATTGCCGATCGAGCGACGAAGACGCAATTAATGGCGATCGCCAGTATGAGAGCGGCGATCGGCATCAATTTGTTTGACTGCGCGAATTAAATGTTTCAATAAAGGTTTAATTTTTTCTTGATTGTCCGATTCGAGTCGTTCGACTTTTCGATCTAAAGTTTGGAGGCGATCGTCGGCGAGTGGAGAAGCGAAGGAATCGGCAGGGGTTTCTAAAAAAATAACGCGATCGCGCAAATCGTCTAAACCATTGGCGAGAGTTGCCAGATCTCCTTGTAGCCGTTCGACTTCCAGGGTTTCCGGATGGCTGGGATGGGATAAAACTTGTTCTCGGATGGCTTGAATTTCGCGATCGAAATTCGCTTGCATTTGGCTGAAATTCGCATCAGTTTGGTCGCGCAAGCGGACGATCGCCCGTCTGAGAATTGCCAATTCTTCCCGTAAACTTTCCGCTTTTAACGGATCGTTGTTGGCAATGCGAGCTTCTAATTCTGCTTGCATTTTAACGAGGGCTTCGCTAATGCGAACGGTCGTCCCTTCTAAATCGGCGACGCGCTCTTCTGGCGGTAATTTTTCCAAAGAAGCGTGCAGGGATTCGACGACGCGATGAATGTCGGCGATCGCGGCGCGATGCTGCTCGTTCATGTAATCTTCAAGACGATTGCGTTTGAGCAGATTAACACCGATCGCCAACGTCAGAGGAGTCGCCGCAAACAACACCTGACCGGACAATCCCGCGACAATCGAACCGACGGCGGATCCGATCAGGGTGGCGTATTCTGCCAACTCGATGCGATCGCGCCCGTTGAGTTGTTCGATCCAAGGATTGGATTGATGGTGGCGGTCAATTTTTTGAATAGTCATAGGGAAGCACAATCAAACAATTGGTCTCGAATCGATCGTAAGCGATCGCGTCGGGCGATCGCTACTGTTTTCATTTTTAGGCAATCAGAAAAATTCCGCAAAAATCCAGTCTTCTCCGACCCGATGCTCGCTCAAGTTCCCATGAAAATCGATCCTCTGCCATTAAAAGACTGGCCAACCGCATCGTTCGTTTCCGAATCGTCCCGGTTGACCAGTCGCAGAGGAGGAAATAAAGGCTCAAATTGTAAAAGGCTTTGCAAAAATATCCCTAACGTTTGACACAATTAATCATGCGTAACGTCGCTGCTGCCGCGTAGTTACGCAACGCAGGATTGTTCGGATAAAATCGGCTACCACTTTCGTTATACGCCGAAGCGACGTTGCAATAAGACGACATTTGACTGACGAGGGAATCAGCCCAGTGACCGGACGTATCCGAAAACTGCATGGTGGAAGTGGTCGATTCGAGAGTAGAACTCTGACCGCGCAGACTCTTGCCATATTCCGCCGCGCGACGTAAAACGGCCATCATTTCGGCGCGGGTGACGGGTTCGGAGGGGCGGAAACTGCCATCGCGGTAGCCACTGACGATATTGTTGTTCTTCGCCCATTGAATTTTGGCCGCACTCCAGCGCGAGGCTTCCACATCGTAGAAGGGACGAGTCGTCATACTGCTGGGGATAGAGATATTGGCGCCCTCAATATTTTGCAGGGCTTCGAGGACGAGGGAGACGAGTTGTTCGCGGGTGACGGAATTGAGAGGACGGAAGGTATTGTCTTCGCGGAACCCGGCGACGAAGCCCATGTTGACCGCTTCCTCGATTTCTCGGGCGTAGATATCGCCGCGAACGTCGGGGAAGGTGTATGTCGGCGTCGGGGTCGGCGTCGGGGTCGGCGTCGGTCTGCTTCCGGAGGATCCGATCGGTTGGGCGAGGGCGGTTAAGGATTGGTCGTTGGTGAAATAGACGTGCCCGAGGGTTTGACCTTGATAGGTACGCTTGGCAAAGCGCCAACCGGGATCCAGTTGAATTTTGGCAAAGCCGGTAGTGGTGCCATTGGTGCGTCCGATGACCATTTCTTGGCGATCGAAATCGTCCACGGCGACGAGAAGTATGTCGCCGCCGCGTTTGACGACGCGCAGGGCGTAGCGAATGCCTACGTCTTGACCGCCGACCCGGACGGAATAGCCGTTGGCGTCGGTGCCGCGACCGCAAATTCCGGTAAAGTCGAAGTTGATTAGGAGGGGATTGACGATCGTGGGGTTGTCGCCGCTTTCACTCCAGCAGGAGCGCGCGTCGGAGATTTGCTCGATCACTAAGAGTTTGTGCGCTCTACCGCCCATGAAGGGTTGGGCGACGGCGATAAAGCGGTTTTGTTGGACTTCTCTTTGTCCGAACGTTGCCGCTACGGAGGGGGCAATGGGGGCGATCGCCGAAAGAGTGGCCGTTGCTAAAGCAGCAATTTTAAGACGAAGTGAAGTTTTCATAATCTTGGGTAGACCTGCTGTAGTGGATAAATGCTTCCTGGCATGTTTTTATTTTGGGGAACGATTGGCAAAAAACCCGAGAACGTTGTTAGGGTTTGGCAACTGTCCTGTAGGGGACTTTACCAGGACAAAAGCGAGAAAATCTAGCTTGATGGGTCACAAAGCTATTAAAAATCTATAAAGAGTATCGACTTCGGGGAAGACGGCGCGGGGGAGTGACACGCACTCGCACGGGTTGGGTACTCGTCCAGTTGTGCAACTGTCTGTGATGACCGGTGGGGACGGGGGAGGATCCCGGGCGATCGCTTCCCTAGGGGGCCGCTAGGGCAGCCGATCGCCATTCGCCCGAGGGAAAGTTGGGACTGGAGATGGCAGTTACCGATCGTGGCGTTGCGGTAAACTTGGGGTAAACTTAAAATCCTTCCATTACAGAACTCGAACGATCTGATGCGGTACAGTGCCGATCCCCCTATCCCCCCTTCGCCCCCCTTTCAAAGGGGGATTTCGGGGGGAACGAGGAAAGTCCCCTTTTTTAAGGGGGATTTAGGGGCATCTAAATCTCTTGCAGAGCAGAGGAAAATGCTGTATGCGTTCGTCACTCTTTCGGAAACAATGCTAAAAATTTCAATAGCAGCAATAAACGAAGGGGCCCGATTTTTGACTGGTGACCCTCAATCTGGGAAAGCGGGAGGGAAGGCTGGACTGTGACGAGTGGCGTTAGTGCGCTCGGATCGAGTCATTCGGATCTTGAGATTTAAGGATTAGAATTGTAGGAGAATGCGGGACGACCACCTGCACGGCAGGGGCGATCGTTCCCCGAGGGCGATCGCGCAGTTCTGATTTTGAACAATGGCGTGCTGCGTTCCAATTCTCCCAAATCCTTTACGAACCGAACTTCCTAAACGGCTATTGGCACTCAAACATCTGTGCTTAAAACCATGAATCTATAAATCTACTGCCAGTCGGTGACGCCTCCTCAAGGCGTTGAGATTTTTTCCGTTACAAATTTTGACCGTTAATTGTGCAAAGGCGATCGACTCGACCTATGTACAATCGGTACAGACCCTAACCTGTTAACGAACAGCTTTCATAATCACTAAACGCCTGTGATTGACAAAAGACACTACAATCGGGACGTCCCCCAAATCAACGAAAGAATTCGGTTTCCCAAGATTCGCGCGATCGATACCGACGGAAGCCAAATGGGGATTATAACGCCGCAAGAGGCGCTACGAATTGCCCAAGAAAAAGAATTGGACTTGGTGTTGGTCAGCGATAAAGCCGATCCCCCCGTTTGCCGAATCATGGATTATGGCAAATACAAGTTCGAGCAAGAGAAAAAGAGGAAAGAGGCTAAGAGAAAGCAGCACGCGGCTGAAGTTAAAGAAGTGAAGATGCGCTACAAGATTGAGGAACACGATTACAACGTGCGTCTTTCTCAAGCGCAGCGCTTCCTCAAATCTGGGGATAAGGTGAAAGCCACGGTGATGTTCCGAGGTCGGGAGATTCAACATAGCGACTTGGCAGAAACGTTGCTCAATCGCATGGCGACTGACTTAAAAGAATTGGCCGAGGTTCAGCAAGGCCCCAAACGAGAGGGTCGCAGCATGATGATGTTGCTGTCTCCGAAGAAGTAAGGTCGGGTAAAGCCGGGTAAAGCCGGAAGCGAAGGCGGACGATCGCGGTCGGGACTGGCGCCAGGAGCCGATCGCGATCGCCGCCGTTTCCGAGGATCGAAATTGCAGGGGTCGAGGGTTTGCAGGGATCTCCAAGTTTTCTTGTGGGGGTCTCTTGTCCGATGGCGATCGCCCGGTGGCGTAGGGCGGCTGGAGTCGCGACCTGTATCGGCGGGATCGGTCGTGAATATGCATTTGCCAACGGATAAGGTTATGGTGGAGTCAAGTGACCGGAGCCAGGAGGCGATCGGAAACGTAGAACTGAACTGGCAAAGCTTGTAGGAATCGCAGAACAAGAAAAAGTGTTAAGAACGGCTCGAACACGGCCAACAACTTATTAAACTCTTTAACAGTCATCCGCTTACTCGGATGTTGAATTTACCGCCAGATGCAGGTTACTCGAAATCGTGACCTCAAGAAGATCGGTAGTTTATCGGAACCAGGGAGATTGAGGGAGCTATAAAACCCCATCCTCAAAAACGAGCGAGTCGTCCAGACGAGCAATGTTTGAGGGCGGGGATACAGGAATTAAGTGGGGAAGGGTGTCAATGCGATCGGCCTGATTTCGCATTCGATCGGGGACAATCTACACGAGGATAAACCGTCGCTGCATGGAACTTAAAGATCGGCAGTCAACCAAGAGTCGAGTCGCTCAAGGCTTGCTTCAATGGGTCAATCTCCGCCCGGAAGAAGGAGAGCGAACGTGGCTGATGTTTGCGTTTTATACCTTAACTTCAGTCGGACTGCTGTGGTTGGAAGCGAGTACGGTCGGTTTGTTCCTCGACGAATACGGGGCCAGTTCCCTGCCGTGGATTTATATTGCCGGGGCGGCGATCGGCAGTAGTTTGGGCTTTTTGTATTCTTGGTTACAGAAAATTTTGCCGTTGCGGCGGGCGATCGTGGCGATCGCCTGTTTGATGGCCGCCCCGTTACTCTTATTTCGCGTCGGATTAGCCGTGGCGGCGGTCGCCAGCATCACCGTTTTCCTGATGCGCTTGTGGATGGATGCGTCTTACGTCCTCAACGACCTCAACACCTCGATTACCGCCAACCAACTCTTTAACATCCGCGAAATCAAGCGGACTTACCCAATTATCAGTAGCGGGATTTTACTCGCCGACGTGATCAGTGGTTTTTCACTCCCCGCGCTGATCGAATTTGTCGGCTTAAAAAACGTCACCTTGATGTCCTGTGCGATGATGGGATTGGGGGCGTTTATTCTGTTTTATCTGAGTCAGTCTTACCAACAAGCTTTTCCCGACGCTCCCCGGCGACGCCTACAGGAAAACCAACAAGATTACACCAACAGGCGCTTGGCCGGACCGTTAAAACAATATGCGATTCCTTTATTTGCCTTTTTTATTCTGGCGGAAGCTCTATATTTATTAGTTGATTTTCAATTTTTAAGCGAACTGGAACAACAAGCCCCAGAAGGTCAAAGCTTGGCGATCGGGATTGCCAGCTTTCTCGGACTATTTAACGGGGTTTTGGGAATTTTTGAATTGGCGATGCAGTGGTTTGTCTCCAGTCGGTTGATCGAACGGGTGGGGGTGTTTGCGGCGGCGATGATTTTGCCCGGATGCTTGTGCGCGATCGGTTTAGTTTCGCTGACTCAACTGCTGCCCTTTTTCTGGGGTCTCGTCGCCCTCAAATTTATCGAAGAACTGCTGCAATATACCCTGATTGAAGGGACCGGTCCGGTATTGTTTCAACCCTTACCCGACAGCATTCGCAGTAACATCCAGGCGATGGTCAACGGCATTGCCGAGCCGATTTCGACCGGGGTAGCGGGTCTGATGATTTTAACCACGATCGCGTTGTGTAACTTTTTCTTGCCCGACGCCAGCGCCCAAGAACAGACGGACATTCAAGGATTGTTTTTCGTACTGGCGATCGTGCTGTTGGGTTTGGGCTGGTTGTTCGTGGTTTGGATTTTGCGATCGCGCTACTTGGGTTTGCTCGTCTCCAGTGCCGAACGCGGACGCTTTGGGGTCTCTGACGTCGATATGCGCGCCTTCAAACGCACGATCGTCGAAACCCTCGAACAAAGCGGTCGGGAAGAAGACAAGCGATCGTGTATCGAACTGCTCACCCAAATCGACCCGGAAAACGTCGGCGACGTTCTCGCACCCCTGCTGGTCAATCTCACCCCCGCCTTACAACGGCAAAGCCTGGAAGAAATGCTCAGGCGACCCAATCCGACGTATAAAAACTACGTCGAACAGCTCGTCGAACGCCCGTCTTCCACAGAAGTGTTGGCCCTGGCGTTGCGCTATATCTGGCTGACCGAAGCGGACCTCGATATCGAAACCTTACGCCCCTATCTCGATTCGGCAGTGGATCCGGTCGTGCGCGGGACGGCGGCTTCGCTGATCATGCGCCGGGGCAACCGCGAACAAAAAGCCGAAGCGACGAATACCTTGCGGCGAATGCTCACGAATAAAGACGAGCAGGAACGGATTATGGGCTGTCGCGCCCTCGGAGAAGCGGATTACTTGCAGGGATTGCGGCTGTACATTCCCAATTTGCTCCAGGACGAATCGTTGCGAGTGCGCTGCGCCCTGTTAGAGGTGATTGCGGCGACCCGGTTTGAGGAATATTACCCGTCGTTGCTGCGCGGTTTGTATTATAAGTCCACGCGAGATTCGGCGATGCGGGCGTTGGTGCGTTTGGATAACGAGATTATCGATCGCCTCGTGGCGTTGGCAGAGGACATTCACAAGCCCGATTTAGTGCGAATGCACGCTTGGATGGCCTTGGGACAGATCGGGACCATCGAAGCTCTCGATTCGCTGATCGGTCATTTGATCGCCAGTTGGGGGACGACGCGGCGCAATATTTTGCGAATTTTATTGAAAATGCCCAGAGAATCGGGAATTGAGGGGGTTCTCGATCGCCTCGGACGCAGTGGGGTCGAAATGCTGATCGACCAAGAGTTAATGTTTATGGGTCAAATTTATGCGACCCTCAACGATTTGACCAAAGACCGGGTGCGCGGACGGGAAGCGAAGTTGTTACGCAGTGCCTTGCACGATTTGATTGCCGACGCGATCGATCGCCTGTTTTTGTTGATGAAGTTTCTTTATCCTTTCGGTTCGATTCAGGCGGCAGCGTTCAATCTTAAGTCTGGCGTGCGATCGAATATGGCCAGAGGGCTCGAAATCTTGGATAATACCCTGGATATCCCCAGCAAACGTATTGTCCTGTCGGTTTTAGACCGCCACTCGGATCTGGAGAAGTTGCAAACACTTTCCGACTTGTTTGCTTATGAAACAATGTCGCCGAGCGATCGCCTGCGTCGCTTGGTGGAATATCGTTATTTCTTATCCGACTGGCCGTTAGCCTGTTGTTTCCATCTCGCTCGTGCCTCTCGTTGGAGTTTGACCGCCGAACAAACCCTCGCCTGTTTGCGCCATCCGAAAGGTTTTGTTCGCGAAGCGGTACTGGCTTATCTGCGAGTCGCTTCGCCACGGGCTTTGGCCGAATTGCTGCCGATGATGATCGACGATCCCGATCGCCTCGTCGCCGCACAAGTGAAGCAGATGATGGCAGAATTGGGTCTGAGCGATACTCATTCCCGTCCTCGAACGGCTCCCAGTCGCCAGCCGAATTTGCCGAACTATCGCGGAATCGCGGGATTTGAGGCCACGTGACACCCTCCCGACACCGAGCTGGCGGGTACTGGAGTGTTGCTTAGTTTTTACTTTTTTTACGTTTTGTTGTCGTAATGCTCACCAGTGTTGACCGCTTATTATTTGTCAGGGCCGTTCCGATTTTTAAGGAACTACGGGATGATTTTCTCGTCCGGCTGGCTTCGGTCATGGACGAACTTTCTTTTCCGGCAAAACATACGATTTTTACCGAAGGTCAGGAGGGGCGATCGCTCTATATTGTGGTGAAAGGACGGGTGCGGGTTCACATCGGCAACCGCGATTTAGCACAATTGGAAAAAGGCGCCTGTTTCGGCGAAATGTCGTTGTTTGATGCGGAACCGCGTTCGGCTTCGGTGTCCACCCTCGATGCGTGCGATTGTTTGGTGCTGACCCAACAGCAACTCTACGACGCGATCGATGAAACGCCGGGGATTGCTATTAATATTATTCGCTTGCTCTCCCGTCGCATTCGCGAACTCAATCGCGCTAATTCCGCACAACAATCGTCTTCTGCTCAAGGATCTGCCAGTCAAAGTACTGCCCGCAATCTCGATAGTAATGCGGTCGGGGGTTAAAGAAATTATCGATGGTTTTGATGATTTTTATAGCCTAGTTTGAAAAACAATTTTAGGTTGAAATTCTAGGGTAGATATAAGAGACTGTTTATCAAGAAAATATCAAAAAATCTAGTAGGGGTTTGGCTTCTAAACTCTAGGGAAGTAGGGGTTTGGAAGCCAAATCACTACACGACACAATAGAATAGCTGTTAATGTTTATTCTATAAACAGTCTCTAAGGGCGATCGCCTCCACCCAATCCCAGCGACGCGATCGCGTATAATTAATAGTTTTAATAAATCGCAGTTTTCGGCTTAAACCTTACGAAAAAGGGGATCGATCCCGCACCGATGGCCATTCCCAGTCCGTGTAACCAATATCCCGTACTACTCGGATTGATATTCGCGTAAAGTCCTCCGAGTTCTCCTATTCCGTAAAAGATCTGCTGGACGAACCACCATAAACTATAGAAAAAGGCAGGAACTTCGACAGGAATAAAAACAATAATTAACGGTAAAAGACTGTCAATTTTTGCTTTGGGAAAGTTGAGTAAATAAGCCCCTAAAATTGCGGCGATCGCCCCATTAGCGCCAATCAAAAAAGCAGACAAACTCGGTTCGGCGATCGCCTGTCCGATCCCGGACAAAATCCCACAGAGTAAATAAAAACCAAAGTAAGTAAAATGGCCTAAAATATCTTCGACTTTGCGACCAAAGACCCATAAAAATAATAAATTTCCCAAAATTTGACTAAAACTCCCGTGCAGAAACATTGCCGACAAGAGCGAACCGCCTCCCATAGCCAATAAGGCGACCCAAGCGGCGGGATTTTGGCTCGCGATCGCATCGTTGGCCATGGAAGTCAAGCGTGCGGGAACGAGCGCCCAAGTGTTGAGAAAGTCGGTGAGTTCACCACGAGCATCTAAGTGCAGTTCGATAATAAAAATGGCAATATTTAAAGCAATTAAAATAGTCGTCGCGATCGGAGGCGATCGTTGGGGTAAATTATCGTCAATGGGAATCATGGGATTTTAAATTTTAGATTGTAAATTGTACAATTATAGCAATTCTATTTGAGTGGTGATATGTATTGAAGGCTGTCAGTTCTGTTGTTACGATCTTGAATCTCGCCCGCGTTGTTTGACCTATTGTTTTAAAGGTTGTTCCCTTAAAAAAGTCCCCAAAGAAGAGCGCTCAAAAAAAGACAAAGGTAAAGACGCGATCGCTCGCGCCATTACCTTCCAATATAAAATAGGACATCTGCAACGGAATTGAAGAAAGTCGAATCGTCATCCGGGCGATCGCCCCTCTTCAAACAGGGGAAACTTAAAACGAGTCAGAAGTTTCGATAAGGGTGAAATCAGCCGCCGACAAATTGACGACGCCGATTAAGGTCGCCAAGACTTCATCTTGGAATTGAATCAGAGTTACCGTTCCCGTTTCGCTCAGATCCAGTTGCGCGAAAGTTAAGCCTCCCGCGAGGGCGATCGCATCCGTACCCGAGACAAAATCGGCGATCGCGTCCGTACCCGCCCCCGCCTGCAAGACAAAGCGATCGTTTCCTTCACCGCCAATCAAGGTGTCGTCACCCAAATCGCCCCAGAGGAGATCGTCGCCATCGCCGCCACCGACGACATCGTTATCTTTGCCACCGTGCAGGGTATCGTTACCATCCCCGCCGCAGAGCCGATCTTCCCCTTCATTACCGTTGAGGAAATCATCCCCCGCGCCACCGCCGAGGACATCTTTCTCCCCTACAGAACCAATCGGACGGTCACTACCGAGTCCGCCAAAGATCGTATCGTTGCCATCCGAACCACACAGGCGATCGTTTCCTTCGTCCCCCATTAGCCAGTCATCTCCGCCATTGCTTTGGATGAGATCGTCATTTTCAGCACCGCGTAGGGTATCGTTACCTTCACCACCGGATAGGGAGTCATTCCCCCCATCGCCATTGAGGAAATCGTCCCCCGCACCACCAAACAGTAAGTCTTCTCCGGAGACATCTCGAACATCTGGGTTGCTGGTGCCACCCCATAAACTATCGTTGCCCAAATCTCCCATTAAAGTATCGCTGCCGAGATCGCCCCAGATACAGTCATCATCTTTACCGCCGTGGGCGATATCGTTATCTTTGCCGCCGCAAAGGGTATCGTTGCCCTCGCATCCTTGAAGGATGTCATTCCCTCGGTTGGCGTGAATGAGATCGCGATCGCCCAGGGATCCCACAGGAATGGGACTGCCATTGCCAGCGAGAAGCGTATCGGAACTTTCCAAACCTTGGAGGAAATCATTACCGCGACCGCCAAGCAGGTAATTGTTACTTTCCGTGCCAATTAAGGTGTCGTCGCCAGCATTATTACTAGGAACTTGAGGGTTACCAAAGCAGACTGCTGGAATTTCGGGAAGGGGAGGACAAGTACAGTCTAAATGAAACTCTGGCAAGGGAAGTTGTACTGCTTCCGGGGTACTGTTCGTGTTTAGAGAACGTTGTTCTAGAGGAACACTCGGACAGTAAGGTAATTGAGGAGCGATCGCCTCCCATCCTCCACCACCCGTGTTCGTCGTGCCGCCACCCGTGGTCGTCGTATCTCCACCCGTGGTCGTCGTGCCGCCACCCGTGGTCGTCGTATCTCCACCCGTGTTCGTCGTGCCGCCACCCGTGGTCGTCGTGCCGCCACCCGTGGTCGTCGTGTCTCCACCCGTGTTCGTCGTGCCGCCACCCGTGGTCGTCGTATCTCCACCCGTGTTCGTCGTGCCGCCACCCGTGGTCGTCGTATCTCCACCCGTGGTCGTCGTGTCTCCACCCGTGGTCGTCGTGCCGCCACCCGTGGTCGTCGTGTCTCCACCCGTGGTCGTCGTGCCGCCACCCGTGGTCGTCGTGTCTCCAGACTGTCCCGAGTCAGTCACTTGAGCGCCGATCGCAAAATCAAACAGATCTTCGTCGGCGTCGTTACTTTCAAACGAGAGCGTACCGTCAAAACTGCCAGCAGCAATAGCATCCAATTGAATTTGTAAGCTGCCCGAAGTTCCCGGCGCAATTGTAGATGGCAAGGTTCCAACGATGCTGAATCCCTCTGGGAGATTGAGATTGCTGAGATTGAGGTCGGCATTGCCCGTATTGGCGATTGTCAGCGTCTTGCTGAGAGGCGTACCCACGGGAGTGCTGCCCCAGTCCAAAATCGTTGTCGTGCCGTCCTCGATCTCCGTCGTGCCGTCGTTGACTTCAATTTCTGGTTCTTTAACCTCGATTTCTGAGGAGTCGTTGTCTGCGATCGCGATCTCAGCCGTATTGTCCGTGGTGTTGACGGTGTAGTTGCTGCCTGCTTCTAGCTGGATTTCGACCGTTTCCCCGTCGGTTTCGACCTCGTTATCGTCGATCGGAACTACGGTTAACGTGGCGTTAGTGGCTCCGGCGGCGATCGTGAAACTCGTAGCCGTCACCTCGGTGATATTGTTTCCCGCACTCAAGTTGTAGTCGTCGGCTTTCGTTGCGGTACCCGCGACATTGAAGTTGACGGTCAAGCCCCCAGTGGGTGCCGCTCGGTCTAAAGTAATGTCGAAGGTGCCCTCCGTTGACTCAGTTTCGTCTGCATTGGTATCTGGAGCGATCGAAATAACCGGAGTGCTAGGAGTTGGACTCACAGGAGTCGTATTTAAAAAAACCCCAACGTAAAATGAGTAAACCTCAGACACATTCCCATCATATACAGCGTTCACTGCCGCTAAATCTGGCTGACCATCACCGTTAAAATCACCCACGGCAAGAGAGCGTGGAGACTTGACTGCTTGATACGTGTTCGCAGCACCGAATACACCATTGGCGCTTTGCAAAAGTAGGGCAATTTTGTAGTCCCAAGAACATCCAACTGCTAAATCAAGCTTGCCATCTCCATCGAAATCCGCGATCGCTACACTGGTAGGGGAACTAATCCCTATCTCATCGATCGTCTGAGGGTTAAAGTTACCCGTACCGTCTCCTAACAGTACCGAAACACCATTATTGCTTGTAGTCGTTACGGCTAAATCACTGTTCCCATCGTCGTTTAAATCGGCTACTGCAACGCAACTTGCCCCATCTCCTACCCCATAGGCGATCGGAGAATCGAAGCTGCCAGTGCCGTTCCCCAAGAGTACGGCAACTTTGCCATCCCGATAGTTGGCCACAGCCAAATCAGCGTTGTTATCACCGTTGAAGTCTCCCACGGCTAAAGAGGCATCAGACCCATTGCCCACCTGATAGGTTGTCTCAAGGCTGAAACTGCCCGCCCCGTTTCCCAACAAGATCGCAACTTGGTCATCGATAGAACTTCCCATAGGCCAAGAAGAATTGGCCACAGCCAAATCGACTTTGCCATCGCTGTTGAAGTCCCCCACGGCTACGGAACGAGGAGGTTTACTGCCTACCTCATAAGTCATTTCAGGGTTGAAACTGCCATTCCCATCGCCCAAAAGGACTGAAACTTTGGTATCGGAAGAATTAGCCACAACCACATCAGCTTTTCCATCCCCGTTGAAATCTTCCACTGCTAACGAGTGTGGGGCATCTCCTACCGAAAATTTTGTTTGAGGGCTAAAGCTGCCGTTGTCATTGGCTAACAGGATCGAAATTGTGTCGTCTCCGGAGTTGGCTACGGCCAAGTCCAGATGGTTGTCGCCGTTGAAGTCTCCCAACGCTACAAAATAGGGCGTATTTCCCACTTTATAAAGGCTTGGACTGTCAAAGGTGACTTCGAGGAGGGCGGGGTAGGCGGCCATTGCGGGGGCAGAGAAGGCTTTTTGCGCTCCTATTTTTCCGGCAATGGCGTCTAAGTCCCAGTGTCCGCCTCGTTTGCGATTCCCGACTGGGGAGCTAGATGCAGCGATATTGGCGCCTGTTAAATGGTGTAATTTCTCGATGAAGGTTCGCCCGATTTCTCCGGCAGCGATATTGCAGCCGTAGAGGAGGACGGAAAATTGAGGATCGTTAAGGGAGAGTTGATAAAAGCTGTTGAATAAGCTGGCGTAGCGGTCGAAATGATTACCGTTAATACTGATATTGCCCAAATGTAGGGTGCCGGGGGAACCGTGACTGATGAGGTGAACGGCTTTGGTATGGGGGCGATCGCGCAGCGCTGCCGCGATTTGTTCTAGGGGATCCCCAACGGGGTCGAGGATAATGAGTTCTATTCCTTTTTTTATCCCCGCCGCGAGGAGTTCCCAGGCGGGAAGGTTCGGGTCGATTAAGGCAATTTCATTTTGAGGATGTCGAGCTTCGATGACTTTCATTTTTCAAGCCCTCCGCACAATCCGAGCCAACTTTAGTGGCTCTCCCGGATTGGCGGCGACCGTCGAAAGGCATCAAAACGAATTTTCAAGGGTTTGGTGCTTTCTCTGTTCGGAACTTTAGAAGCGGTTACGTCGGTCGAGGAGGCTGGACGTGCGAGCCAGAGGCTAAGTCTACCGAGTTTCAGTTGTTTCAGATCTCCTGATTTAAGTAACCGATCGCCCCTGACGAAACCGCTTTACCTTCGCTCCTGGGGAGCCATTTTGACTCGGCTTTATTGGTCTACCGATCGCATCGAGTCGGTAGTGTAATTCTCTGTAATAAAAAAACCCCGCTAACAGGAAGGGAAAACCCATCGTTCTGTTTGAGAAGCGATCTCTATTGAAAACTCTTGAATTTGCTCAAGGGTTTTGCGATCGCTACGGTGGGGGTCTCCACGAGATTTTCTTGTTTGAGAATTTGTTCCCCGATCCTATCATTTTGAGAAATAAAATTTTATTATTATAACACTTTTTTAAAAATTTACAAATCAGGAATAATACGGAGTCTACTGCGAGAACATCTTTGTTAACCGTACTCCGGTGAGGCTGACTACCGCGATTCTACGGTCAATGACTCGAATAAGCTGGCTAAAATCGTATTGGAAAATAAAAAGCCTTCGGGGTCGGTGAGGCGCACTCTGGCGGGGGGCGATCGCCTCTCCCCGATCGCCCCCGAACGGTCGAGTCCTTCAATCCAGTTATTTTTATCGTAAACTTGCAAAGTTTCGACGATCGCCGCTACCGATTCAGCCCCGAAACTTTCTCGAATTTCGAGTAAATTCACCCCGTCGGACAACCGAAAACCGAGCATTAAGGTTTCTAAAAGCCGATCTTCCGTGGACGTGGGCGGTTCGTCGATCGCCCCGCCGGAGGCTTTATACCTTGCAACCCATTCGTAATACTCCTTGCGGGTGCGCGGTCGGGAGCAACGGCGATCGCCGACGTAGCTGGTGGCGCCCATGCCAAAGCCGTAGTAAGGCTGATTTTCCCAGTACAGACGATTGTGGCGACATTGAAAGCCCTTTTTGGCGTAGTTCGAGACCTCGTAATGCTCGTATCCCGCGCGCGAGAGCATTTCGGCGGCGAGGCGGTACATTTGCGCGGTGAGGTCGTCGTCGGGTAAGGGGCGATCGCCCGGTTTGTAGAAACGACCGAAGGGGGTGACGGGTTCGACGACGAGATCGTAACAAGAGAGGTGATTGGGGGAGATGGCGATCGCGCGGTCGAGCGCACGGCGCCACTGCTCTAAACTTTGGTGGGGTAAACCAGAAATCAGATCGAGGCTGAAGTTGGGTATCCCGACGTGGCGGATATTCTCCACGGCTGTAAAAATATCTTCAGCATCGTGCGATCGCCCGCAAAGCTTTAACAAGTCGTCCTCAAACGCCTGGACGCCCAAGCTAACGCGATTGACTCCCGATCGAGCATATCCACTCAATTTGGCGCGATCGAACGTTCCCGGATCCATTTCGGCGGAAATTTCCGCATCCGAGGCGATCCCGAACTGGCGGTCGAGAACCGTCAGGAGGCGATCGATCTGAGCGGCGGTGAGTAACGAGGGGGTTCCGCCGCCGAAAAACACCGTCTCCAAGGGGTGGGGCGATCGCGGAGTCGCTTCGATTTCCTCGATTAACACTTCGACATATTCGGCGATCGTCCCCGAATTTTCTCCCGACTTGCGATCGCCGATCACGGAAACCGGAAAATCGCAATAAAAACAGCGACGGCGACAAAAGGGAATGTGAACGTAAGCCCCTCGGGGACAGACCCGATGTAACTTCATAGGTGTTTCAAGCGTAACCAACCGAGGCAAAACGCCACAAAACTTAACAGTATAATGGGGGAGTAGCGTGTAAATCAATTACCAGAGCTGGCGCGCGATCGCATCCGCTATTGCAGCCAGAGCCTCAATCTGAAGCACGAACAGTTTTACCCTAATAGGCTTGCACTCATGCTTGATGCAATCATTATCCTTACCTTCATCCTAGCAGGAGCGGGGATCGGCTTCTACGGCATCGATATGCTTCCGGCTTCTGCCATCGATCGCGTGACCAATGTCGAAGGGTTGCGCTCCGTCACCGCCGGATTCGGCGCCTTAATTGGCGGCGCGATCGGCTTGTCAGTGCAGACCACTTACCGACGGGCCGAAACCCAAGTGCGCCAAATGCCGATCGACGTGCTGATCACGCGATCGATCGGTTTAGTCATGGGACTGTTGGTCGCCAATTTAATGCTCGCCCCGGTCTTTTTACTGCCGATTCCTTCTGAATTTGCCTTTATCAAGCCCCTAGCGGCGATTCTCGGCAGTGTCATGTTTGCCTTTTTGGGCGTCGCCCTCGCAGACACCCACGGACGCGCTTTTTTGCGGCTGATCAACCCCCACAGCCTCGAAGCGATGCTCGTCGCCGAAGGCACCCTCAAACCCGCCGCCACCAAAGTGATCGATACCAGTTGCATCATCGACGGTCGCCTCGAATCCTTGCTCGAAACGGGCTTTCTCGAAGGACAACTGCTCATCCCCCAGTTCGTCTTGCAAGAATTGCAAATGGTCGCCGATGCGTCTAACGATCAAAAACGGGTACGCGGACGACGGGGCCTCGACATCCTCAACCGCATCGAGGAACATTATCCCGATCGCGTGGTCATTCACTCGGCAGATTACGACGATTTACAAACCGTCGATGCCAAATTGGTGCGTTTGGCTCAAGAAATTAACGCCACCTTGCTCACCAACGACTACAACTTAAGTAAAGTCGCCAGCGTTCAGAAAGTTCCGGTTCTCAACGTCAACGACCTCACCCAAGCCGTCCGCCCCGTCTACCTTCCCGGAGACAGTCTCGATTTGAAAATCCTCAAAGAAGGGAAAGAAGCGGCCCAAGGCGTCGGTTATCTCGAAGATGGCACGATGGTGGTCGTCGAAGAAGGAGGAACTCATATCGGCGACGAAATCCGAGTGGTCGTCACTTCCGCCTTGCAAACTTCTGCCGGACGCATGATTTTCGCCCGTCCTCATACCTCTGTCGTTGCGTGAACGAGCGATCGGCGATAAGCGGTATGACCAAAAAGTTAATCATTTCGCGCAAACGGCCCCGATTTTTATCGAAATTGGGGCCGTTCGATCTTCAAAAGTCCCCCTTCATAAGGGGGATTTAGGGGGATCGATCCCGGCTGAGCTTAGATCGATCGAATGCAAGTGCAATTTATGGTTGCATATCCCCCCTAGCCCCCCTTATGAAGGGGGGGAACGCAGAGGCGATCTCCTGATTTTGTTGCAGATTATGGTTGCATATCCCCCCTAGCCCCCCTTATGAAGGGGGGGAACGCAGAGGCGATCGCCTGATTTTGTTGCAGATTATGGTTGCATATCCCCCCTAGCCCCCCTTATGAAGGGGGGGAACGGAGAGGCGATCGCCTTATTGCAAAATTGTCTTGGAAACGATGCGGGTTTTCTTGCGATCGCCTTCCGAAAGCTCTTTCCCCGCTTGCAGTTGCGTCGCACTGGTTTGCAGTACGGTCGCGGCCCCTTTATCCCCCATTTGTAACGCCGTTTTTGCTGCGGTTTGTAACATGGTCGCGGCCCCGGTGCGATCGCCTTGCTGCATTTTTTGTTCGGCGATCTGGGTTTGGCGGTATTTTGCCAACGCTAAAATATGTTGCTGTACTTCTGGATTCGGCGAGGGTCGGTAAGCGGTTAAGACTTGAGCGTCTACCGCAACCGGATCGGATAAAATTCCGCTTTGACCTGTGGCGGGGTCGTCATAACGGACTTGCACTCGGGCGATCGTTTGCTGTCCTTGAGGGAATTGTCCGATGTAAAGATTGGCTAACACCACACGCTGCACGTCGGTCATCACGTCGCCGAGACGGACTTCGTATTTCCCTTGCTTGGGTTGTACGGGTAATTCGATCGTATCGGGGGCAACTTGGGCGATCGGTTTGAGCTCGGCGAGGCGCACTTTTGGCGTTAAATCGAAGATTAAATAAGCGTTCGTTAACGCGACCGACTGAATGCGCTCGAAAATCCGCCCGAATTCTTCTACCGCTCGATCCGGACGTTCGATAAAACTGAGGGTTCCCCCCGCCGCATCGGCAATTTTTTCGAGTACGTCTTGGTTCCAATGTTCGCCAAACCCCAAAGTGTTGAGGGTGATGTTACTTTCGGCGGCTTGACTGGCAAATTTCAAACAGGCGTCATTACTCCCGTGTTCGTTTTCGCCGTCGGTGAGAATAAAGGCTTGTGAAACGGTGTCTTTCGATCCTTTTTTGAGTTCTTCGAGTCCGCGTTTCATGCCTTCGTCGATCGCCGTTCCACCGTCGGCACTGAGGCGATCGATTTTCTTTTTAATACTGTTAATATCTTCGATAACTTGATTGGGAACGATGATTTTTGCGCGATGGTCGAAGGCGACAATACTGAGGCGATCGCCGGGTTTGAGGCGCTCGATGAGGCGAAAAGCTGCTTCTTTGACGGTTTCTAAAGGGGAACCGTGCATGGAGCCGCTATGGTCGAGAATTAAGCATAAATTTAAAGGAATGCTCGCATCGGTGGCTTCGGCGATCGCCGCAATCGATAGGGATAGTTGACGCTGGCTACTCGCTTGTCCGGCGTCGATATTGTTATCATTTAAGGCCGGGTACAAACCGACTTTCATAACAGAATTCTCCTAAGTTGATGGAAGTTTAGGGTTTAGATTTGTTTGGGGTTGAGATTGTAGCTGAAGTTGATAGCAGGCAAGATGCCTGCCTCAAGGATCTGCTAACTTCTGAAAACTACTCAGAAGAAATGAATCAGAGGATTCAATACAAGGCTAACATTAATTTTTTGCGATATTCTTTGGTTAAGGGATGGTCGTTTCCTAAAAGATCGAAGATGGCGATCGCCCCTTTTCGGGCTCCGTCATTTTTGTAGGTGCGATCGGTTTCGACGATGTCGATAAATAGCTTTAAGGCTTGTTCGTACTGTCCCTCTAAGGTTAAGGCTGCGGCTTTGGAAAATTGACGGTCAATTTCGCGATCGCCGCTCGGATGAATGGCTTCTTTCCTAAAATAAATTAAGGAACGAATGGCTTTCAGTTGGGCTTCGTAATTTTTATCGAATTCGTCAAGTTTGGAGATAACGGCTTCGGCGTCTTCGAGGCGATCGATACCAATGAAAAATTTAGCCGCCGCGATCGCTAATTTGGGATTGTCGGGATAGTCTTGAAGGAGCGATCGCCATTGTTGTTCGGCTTGCTCTAATTCCCCAGCAGAAATATTCGTTTTAATCGCCGCTACTCGTTCGTCAATTCGTGAGGAAATATTGCATTTTGCCAAAAATTCCGCTAACTGGTCGTCAGGAAGGACACCGACAAAACTATCGACGACTTTGCCTTCTTTAATGACTTTAACGTCGGGAATACCTTCGATTTTAAAGGCTTGGGCTAAATATTGGTTTTCTTCGACATTGACTTTGGCGACGATACAATCGTATTCTTTCGCCACGTTTTCTAGGATCGGTTTGAGCATTTGACACGGACCGCACCACGTGGCAAAAAAGTCTACAATAATCGGTGTTTCGTAAGATTTGGCTAGAACTTCTTCCTCGAAGTTATGGTCGTAAACCTCTATGGAATATCCCATGTCCGGCTATTTTGCGATAAATAGATGATTCGGGAAATGCGATTTTAACCCATGCTTAACCAAGATGGGGCGAATGCGCTTCCCCATCCGTATTTTAATGGGAGATTGCCGGAAGGCGATCGGCGGTTTTCCCTCTGGATTTGTCCGATTTCCGTACAGACTACCGGGGATAAGGGCGATCGCCTCTTCAAGTCGAATTTTGGGAAACAAGCGGGCGATCGGACTCGAACCGACGACATTCAGCTTGGGAAGCTGACGTTCTACCACTGAACTACGCCCGCGTCAAGCAATTGTTACAACTTTTAACGAGTTTCTTGCAGGTTGCAACAACAGGCTAGAAGCTTATTATATAGCGATCGCCCCCGGTTTTGTCTAGAGGGGGGCGAGGATTTTAACGGTGGCGATCGCTCAAACCGACTTACACTGAATTAGACATCGACGTAATAACCGACCCCCTCATAGCGGTAGAAAGGTAGGGTATTGCTGACGACGTCACGTTCGACGGCGGACGGCGTGTAGAAGTGCGCCCCAGTAAACGTATTGAAGAAACGATATAACGGATCGCTACCGGGGGCAGGTTGCACGTAGGCGTTGTAGGCGATGCCTTCATCGCGGAACGCCATCAAGTTAGTTCGCACGAAATTGGCCTCGTTCGGATCGATCGTATAGAAGTGGGTTCCCACTTGGGTGTTGAAGAAGCGGAAGACGGGGGCTGTATTCGGCGTTCCCGCAGGTGCGGCTTCAAAGGAAGGCCCTTCGTAGTTGTAGCCAATTAAATTATCTCGAACGAAGTTCCGCTCGTTTTCGTCGGCAGTATAAAAGTGAGTTCCGGTGACGGTGTTGTAAAAACGGTACACTCTCAATCCCGTGACCGGATCGGTTCCGCCACCGTCGTTATCGGCGATGGTCAAACTGGCGCTATTCGGCGTTCCTACGTTATACCCCGTCCCTGGATTCAAACTGACGGCGATCGTTTCGTTGGGATCGTTGAGGGCGTCATCCACCGGGCTGACCGTGAAATTGACCACACTTTGACCGTTGGGGATCGTCACCGTTCCCGTCCCCGTCGGGGCGAAGTTGGCACCGATGACACCGTAGTCACTGGTGGCACCGCCAAAGGTTGCCGTACCGCCAAAGGTAAGATTTACTGTGAGATCGCCCGTGGTTTGGCTTCCACGAGAGAGGGTAAAGGTTCCCAGCCCGCCTCCGGCTTCGCTGGGTGTTCCACTGGCGCTTAAGGTGACCGTGGTTCCCGGAACTGCTCCCCCGGGAATCAGGTTTAATGTATAAGATGTTGACGCCCGCCCGCCGTCGGGCAAGTTAGCGGTGGTATCGTTAGCACTCACTTTAACTAAGTAGTTGCCCGCCGCGAGATTGACATTTTCAAGGGCTTCGTCGCTGGTTCCGCCATTTTGCGATCGCAAAATCAACGTAGTGCCGTTGGCTTCGTATAATTCTAAATCGGCATTATCTTGCAATCCCGACAGTCTCAAGCTCACTGTTCCCGCACTCGGCAAGCGGAAGTTATACCAATCGTTGATATCGCTGCGACCGACAAAGCCGTTAATGCTTTGGGGGGTTAAATTACCCAATTGCGGTGCAGTTGCAGCGACGTTATTGGCTGCATTTTCCGAGTTAATTTCGAGGAGAAATGGCCCGGTTGTCGCTGTCGCCGGGACGGGTACGGCGGCAGTTTGTACGACGGCCCGATAGCTGACGCCGGGTTGTGGGCCATTGGTCGTAGTTTCCGGCGTACCTCCAGTGAAGGTGTTAATCGGACCGCCGACAATGGAAGCACCATTACCTAATAAATCGAGTTGAACGTCGAGATTGGCATTCGGATATAAGGTGACGATCAGGGGACGTTGCAAGTCGATCGCCGTTCCGGGAATATCGAAGAGAAAGGGGATAACGGGATCTTGAATATTTCCTGTAAATCGGGTGCCTGTCATGGCTGTTTCTCCTAATTGAAGAACAAGGAAAATGACCGAAATGGAATTAGAAAATTGAACAGATAGATCCAAACTTCAAGAAAAATAAATTATCTTGCTTTGAATCGTTAACAACGACACGATTTTCGCGATCGCTCTTTTCCGAGAGGATCGAATTGACGGACTGAGGGAAAATTTCGGGTAAATTTCGGGCAACTAGAGGAGATATACTCCTTAAACAGGATTTTCCAAGATTGGCGATCGCCCTTTATTGCCCTTTATTGATTGATTCTTGCTAGAATCCTTGAAAGTTTATAGCAATTCTTAAGTTCGTAAAAGATCTCAGGGAAGATCGACGATCGCTTTCAAGGCAATGACCGTTTGAATTTTGGTAGCTCAGGGATTTTGAGAAAGCTACCGTTGTAATTTTAGGGAATTTTAAGGTTTTAATCGCATCGTTGAATTTAACCTACCCTTTTTCTAAGTTTGTTAAGAGGATTGTTATTAAGCTATCCTGTAATGACTCTCGGTGCTTTTTTTAGAAAAAACCGAGAGCTTGATAGATTTTGCTTCTATTTTACAAACGAATTGAGAAAAGATCCGATGGGCGATCGCAAAAGTTAAATCAACTCAATAATTATTTATAACTGGACAAAAAGAAAGGAGGACACCCGTCGGTACGCCCTCCTTTTTTTAACTTGAGCTAGTTAGTCGATCGAGTTACAGAATCGTGAATACAGAAGCATCGATCGCGCTGGCGTCAACACCGTTGAGAACGGCAAGCAGTTCGTCGGTTTCTGCGATCCGAATTGCCGTATTTTCACCCATTTGGGCGATCGCCAGGGCTTCGTAAGTGAGTCCCTCGGTTAAGACCAAAGTATCGCGAGTACCGCCGTTGACGGTGAAATCGACGATCGCATCGGTTCCCATGTCGGGAGAAAGCACGAACCAGTCTTTCCCTTGACCGCCAATCAGGGTGTCGTCGCCCCACCCGCCAGTGAGGGTATCGTTATTGGCGCCGCCATCGAGGAAGTCACGACCTGCATCTCCGTCGAGGCGATCGTTGTTATTGCCTCCGGTCAGGGTATCGTCGCCATCGCCTCCCGCGATCGTGTCATCTCCCGTATCCCCTATGAGTAGGTCATTTCCGGCTTCACCGGAGAGGCGATCGCTCCCCGAATTACCGCTTAAACTGTCATCGCCACTACCGCCTGTGAAGTTGTCCTCGCCAGAACCGCCCGTTAGGTTGACCGGGGGATCCGGTTCCGGTTGCGGTTCCGGTTGCGGTTCTTCGACTGGGGGTTCCGGTTGCGGTTCCGGTTGCGGTTCTTCGACTGGGGGTTCTACGGGCGTTTCGGCGATCGGTTCTTCGACTGGGGGTTCTACGGGCGTTTCGGCGATCGGTTCTTCGACTGGGGGTTCTACGGGCGTTTCGGCGATCGGTTCGCTTCCCTCTTGTGGAGAACTCGGACGTTCGGCGGGAGGCGGTGTAACCGGGGTGGGATCTTCCAGAGGGAGAATGACCGTTTCGCCGGGAGTTTCGGTGACGGGTTCCGGGGTTTGGGTCGATGGCATCCCCGGGAAACTTTCGGGTTGTGAGATGGTCGGAGTTTCGGCGATCGCCTCCCCGCTAGGAGTAGAGGGGTTTTCTTCAACAGCAGGTTGAGACGGCGATGGGGATGGCGTTTCTACCACTTCACTCTCGGGTAGATTCGCCTCCGGTTCCGGGTCGGGCATCTCGGCGACTGGGGTAGGCGTCGGTTCCGCCGGGGTGGTAGGTTCGGCAGTCGGTTCGACGGTCGGCGTGGACGCCGGATCGGTCGGAGTGACCGTAGGACTGACGGTTTCGGAGAGGTCTTCCGTCTCAAGAGAGGCGATCGCGATCGGAATTTCGATCTCCGGAAGGTTAGGTAGTGAGTTAGTTTCTGTTTGCGGGTTGGGTCGGTTCGAGTTGCCGTTGGCGTTACCGTTATTCGGGCGATCGGTTTGCGGCGTCGAAACTGGGAGGTTGATTTGGGGAATGGGCGGAATTTGGGGAAGATCGGGTTGGAAGAAACTCGGACTTCCTTTGAGAACGGCGAGGAGTTCTCCGCTTAGGGCATAGTGAATCAGGGTATCGCTGACGAATTCGTTTTCACCGGGGCTGAAAGTGAGTTGGTCGAAGCGCAAGTCACCGATAAAGCCGAAATTATCTTTGCTGTGGTCAAAGTTATAGATATATTCAACCCCAAAGCCAACGCCGAGCATGAATGTATCGCTTCCAGCACCACTGTATAGGTAGTCGTCATCGCGTCCGCCGAAGAGGACGTTATTATCTTTATCGGCGTAGAGGGTATCTTGTCCTTGACCGCCGTGGAGGAGGTCGTTTCCAGTGTGGGCGACAAGCAAATCGTTTTGTTGACCGCCGAGGAGAGTGTCGTCACCGGAGTGACCGTAGAGGGTGTCATTTTCCGTGCCCCCTTCGATATAGTCGTTGCCCGCCCCTGCATCGATGAGGTCGTTTCCAGCTTCTCCCCAGACGCGATCGTTGTGAGAACCCGCACTAATGCGATCGTTGCCTCCACCACCGAGAATCGAGTCATCCCCAGAACTGCCATCGAGGATATCTTCGCCGTCCCCGCCGTCGAGGGTGTCGTCCCCAGACCGTCCCTGGATGCTGTCCTTGCCTTCGTTGCCGAGGAGGAAGTCATTATCTTGGCGTCCGTCGAGATAGTCGTTGCCGCGACCGCCGAGAAGGGAATCCGATCCGGCTTTGCCATCGATAATGTCGTCTCCTCCCAAGCCACTGAGGACGTTGGCGCCGTTATCGCCGATTAAGGTGTCGCTATGTTCGGACCCTTCGATATTTTCCACGTTGCGAACCACGTCGCCTTCGGCATCACCGCCGAGTCCCCGTCCTGGTTGCAGGTGCATATAGATGGCTTCGGGGGAGTTGTAGTAGGAAACGGTGTCGTCTCCGGCGCCGCCATCTTGGTAGTCGGCCCCGGCGCCACCCACGAGGGAGTCGTTGCCATCGTCGCCATAGAGTTCGTCGTCTCCGGCGTGTCCGTAGAGGGTGTCATCGTCACTGCCGCCCCGCATGGAGTCGTTGTCGGCTTCCCCATAGAGGAAGTCGCGACCTTGACCGCCGTCTTGGGAGTCGTTTCCGGCGCCACCATAGAGGAGGTCTTCGCCGTCATCTCCGGTCATGATGTCGTCGCCGTTTTCGCCAAAGAGGAGGTCGTTGTCGTTGCCACTAGGGTGCTGGGCGGCGCACCAAACAAGGATTTCAGCTTTTGTAAATGTATTGTCTCTTGGCTATCGTAGTGCTATATAAGCAAAAACTATCAACGATTGATTTTAACTTCAATACAAAAATCCCCCAAGCTAACTTAGGAGATTTTATCTTGTTCAAATTCAAATTAATTAAAGAAGAAGCTTAATTAATTTAAACTAAGAAGAAATCTTTTTCCTTCAGTTGATTGGCATCAACATCAGTCAAGGTCATTAAGAGTTCACCATTAGCTGAAATTAAAACATCACTGCCATCTTGCATGATATTCAGCATATCGAAAGAAAGACCCCCATCTAAACCAATTTGATCTTTACCGTCACCGAAATCTTCAATGATATCAACACCATCTCCAGGACTAATGATGAAGGCATCATTTCCTTTTCCTCCGACTAAGACATCGTTGCCTTCACCACCGATTAATATATCTGGTGAACTACCGCCAAAGATAGTATCATTGCCACCATTGCCTGTGATAACATCTTGCCCATTACCACCATGAAAATATTCGTTACAATTTTTCCCGTCTGGAAATGGATCGTTATTTTTCAAAACTGATACAGGCAAAATGTAATTAACAAATAACCCATCTGGATCTGTTGCACGGATGGTAATTTCCGCATCACCAGGAACATTTTTTCCTTGCAGACTGTAATCTAAGGTTAAAAGACCTGTTTGAGCGTCAATACTAATAGCATCAAACAATTCAGGATTAGTATTGTTCTCAATCGTAAGCGTTAATTCGCTATCATCGTTATCTGCATCTTCAAAAATGTCAAACAGATTAAGAACTGTATCAGGAGAGTTTTTAGTCACATAAACCCCACACAGTCTTTTTTCGGTAATCTTAGGAATAGCTTTACCCCAATAATGAGCATCATCACTATCACTTAGATTTCGATCCATATAACTGGTATTAACCGTTCCAGTATTCGTATGCTGTGCGGGTTCCCAAGGAACAGTAAGAGTATATTCTTTAACTTCTCCAACTCCTAATAAATCAATGGTGATATCTGTTCCAGCAGCATCGCCGTTAAGATCGTAATCACTGTCAGAAAGAATGACATTAGTTAAGTCAACATTTCCAGTATTAGTGACGACGAATTTAAAAACAGGATCGGATGTGCCTTCAATGAGAGCTGGACCAGTAGGATTGTCAGCATCATGCCAAGTTTCACCACCATCGACTGAGACTAATTTTTCTAAGTCAATCTCAGGTGCTGCACCAAAGTAGTTAGCATCATCTCGATCGCCAACATTACGAGTTGTATTGGTTATATCAATATAACTGGCGTTAGCAGACGCTGTATTTGTATGTTGCCCTAATTCCCAAGGAGCAGTAATTATATATTCCTTCGTTTCTCCTACTGCTAACGAATTAATAGTAATATCTGTTCCAGGAGCATCGCCATTAAGATCGTACACAGTATCAGATACGGTGATATTGCTTAAATGGACATCACCTGTATTTTCAACCACAAACTTAAAAAATGGATCGAATGTGTCTTGAAGAGAAATAGGGCCGCTAGGATTATCAGCGTCGTGCCAGGTTTTTCCTCCATCAGTAGATACATATTTTTCAATATCAAGAGCTGGATTTTCAGGAATATCTGGAGTAATAATTACAACTTGTCCTCCACTTTGAGGCTCTAAAATTATTACAACATTATCATCAGCATTAGGAACAAAACCATTTCCATTTTGCAAGGCTTGTTGACGAATATAATTTGAATCTACATCGTTAGTTCCTGGAAAAATACTATTTCCTTCATCGATTAAAGACCAAATGGCATTTTGCACTTCTTCCCCTTGGAATCCATTCCCTTCAGGAGATTGTGTAGAATTCCAATTTTTATTCAAAATCCAATTAATTGAATCTAAATTTTCTTCATTAATTCTACTCAGAATATTTTGAGATAGTGACCCATAACTCGAATAGACATTTGCTATGCCGTCACTAGGTGGCGTTCCCCAATCAATACACCAACCATTATGAACGCCATCGATAGAAGTACCATCATTAATGGTAATTTTCCAGTAACTTTGATTGTTTTGTTCAACGTCAATGTAGACGCTATCAGGCAAAATTGTTGAGTAAGTAACCATGATTCAAGATTAATGTACTAGATTGAACAAATGACAAATGAAATAAGAGAACCTTTGATATCAAAAGCCTTTAATGCCGTCCTCTTGTAAGCCTATCGCGGTGGGTTGAGGCAGGCATGGGACACTGCCCTCTACAGAGATTTGGTTTTTGGTGGTAGGGGCTTTTCCGTAGGCGGTGGTTGCCCCGATTGATTTTGGGGTTGTGGGCGATCGCGATCGAGGTTGGAAACGGGGTTTATTAAGAAAATCTTGAGAAAAATAAATCGTATTATTTTCCCCGGCATAAGCAGCATTGGCGCCACTGAGTTGGCTGCCGGTGAGGATTTCGATTTGGGGAAGTGAGGCAAAATCCCCGTTACTCCACTGCTGCTGGATGACCGCTAACCCATTGGCATCATAGTCATTGCCAAAAGCGGTTTCAATCTTGGCCAGAAATTCTTGACTTTTGGCGAATTCAGTTAAGATGCTTTGGACATTTTCCAGGGATTCGTCTAGTAGGGTTGCGTAAGGTTGGTTGGTTGTATTTGTGTTAGACATGGTTTTTTTCCTCTTGGTTTGAATCCCCCCTAGCCCCCCTTTGAAAGGGGGGGACCGGAAGGGGTTGTGGGTTGTGGGTTGTGGGTTGGATCCCCCCTAGCCCCCCTTAAAAACGCCACTCGGGACCGGAAGGGGTTTTCTCTGAAGTCCCCCTTATTAAGGGGGATTTAGGGGGATTTTTCCGATATTGAGTTAGTTGGGATCCCCCCTGGCCCCCCTTGATAAGGGGGGGACCGGAAAGGGTTTTCTCTGAAGTCCCCCTTAACAAGGGGGATTTAGGGGGATCGTTTCGATTCGCAGGTTATGGGCGATTCTCGTGGGGTGGGTTCCTCCCTTGAGGGTCTGTATGGGTTTATTGGTAAAGCGTCACCTGTTTTATGCACTTCGTTCTTGTCATCCCAAAAATTAATTGATGTTAATGGGTCTGAACTTCGATCGCCCTTGGCACAATCTAGGGATCCTCTCCATAAAAATCCCCTGCTCAATGTCATAAAACAGTGAGTTCCGGTCAGGTTGCCTAGGGTTTGAATCGATCTCAAACTCCACAAGCAACCTTATTCAATGTCTTCAATTTTTAGACGGTAAGAGTGCAACTCCCCTTTTTGATTCGGCTGGCTGGGACTTGCGGCACCCACGAAGCGTGTCCGACAAGTAACTTGAGTTGACTGGCTCTAGCTCCGTAATTCTACGGTGAGAATTAATATCCCACTGTTTTTACTTTCCCAGAAATTTTTTATTTAAAGTTCTTGTAAAGTTGGTAGCGCTTCTGGGGATTTTACTGATTCTAAATGAGAGTAAAACTCTAACTTTGATGAAGTTTTGGAGTAAAATGCTCGAAAATATCTCTAAAAACAGCAATTTTACGGAAATTTATTCTAAAATTTGGGTAAAGATTATTAAAGTATGTGAAATAACCAATCGATCTAGAAGTTAGGAATCTTTACTCTACTCCGTGGGATACTTACCGAAACTCCCTCTTGTTACTCCGGCGCCCCCGTACAATTGACGATGAAACCTCAACTTTTTTGTTATATCGGTGGCGCCACTGGGTTTGTTCTGGACGGGCGCCCTCACGGGTGTCGCATTGATGTTTAAACTGAGGTCTTGCGGAAAGTGACTCCCCCTAGGGTGGGTCAAATACCCACCCTACATAGATAGATTGAAACCAGATCGCCTATGCACCCAGATAGCGGCGGACGAAACTTTCCAGGGTCTCCAACTTGAAATCGAACGTGCTTTCTAACCGTTCGATTTCCTCTGGAGTGCAGAAAAACTCATTCGCCAATAACACGCGCAAAGTTCCGAGGGACTTTTGTAAATCGGGATTGACAAATCCTAAAATACCCCGAACGCCGTCAAACACCGTTAACGGCGGATTGATAACGAAGGGTTCGCGATTGAAAATGCGGCCAAAAATGCGCGGGAGTTCGCCGCGAGATAGCACTTCGGGTCCGCCGACGGCAAAGATTTGACGGGTCGCCGCTTCTAGGGTGACCGAATCGACGGCTATTTTGGCTAAATCGTCGGTACTGACGGGAGACGTGCGATTTTTCATGTCTCCTACACTCAGGTAAATCCCGGTTTCTTTGACTCGTTCGGCGAGGGGTAGCAAGTTAGAGGCAAAACCGGAGGGACGCAAAATGGTATAATTCAAACCGCTATTTTGCAGGTATTTCTCGACTTCTCGCTTGGCTTTGAAGACGGGGGAATCTTCGTAGCCACGATCGCACCCCAAGACGGAAATAAACACGAAATGCTTGACTCCACAGGCTTTCGCGCAATCGATTAACTCGATATTCGCCCGATAATCCAAGGCTTGGGCGCCGCCACTGGCTTCGTTCGACCCGTGGGCGCTGATGATATAATCGACGCCTTGGGTGGCTTTATGGATGTCCCGTTCTTCGGTTAAATCGCCGATGAATATATCTGCGCCTCGGTTCTCTAGTTCGCCGTAACGGGAAGTTAAACGCACGAATGCTCTCACTTTTTGGTCTCGTTCTCTCAGCACTCGCACGATACGCCGTCCGAGTCCGCCTGTGGCACCTGTCACTAAGTACATTTGTTAAACTCCTTTTGCACTTGTCGTTCGTCAACGGGGCGGGGGATGCCCGATTTTCAATTACAATTTAGCAAAAGCTTTGAAAATTGACCGATCGCCCCTCCGGATATCGGCGCGAGGGTCGGTGAATTGAGGGTTGCGATCGCCATCCGAACGAAGTCTGACTTCCTATTTCAAGACTTAGCCTAACATTCCCTAAAATTAATGGAAATTGGAACGGGAAAGAAGAGAACATGTCTGGTTTGAATTCACTGAGGCGATCGCAAATTAGTGGGAAGATCGATCGGTTTTCTTACCAATGTAAAAAATGGTTTGAGTTGACTCTGTAGGGGTTTTTTGATGTTTTCTCGATCGACAGTCTTCTAAATTAGACCGATTTTCAAAAATAATGAGAGAGATCGAGGGGAGGGACACGGCAGTGCCGTGTCCTTACAAGAGATTTATCTCCATCGAGGTTTTACAAAAATGCTATAAACCCCTCTAATTTTTTCAATCTTCCACGGCTGACACCAGTCTTGAATCAATGCGAGCGAAATTTCCAAACGTTCTTCGATTTTGCTCAAAATTGGTCGAAATTGGGATGAAATTCAACTCAACCGATCGCGGCGCCCCGGTCTATAATTCCAATCTAGAATTCTACTCTACAATTCTAAAACAACTGGCGTATGATCGCTCGGTCTTTCCAGTCGGCGCGGGGCAATATCGATCGCGCAATGGCGGGCGCGATCGCGCAGAGCAGGTGTGAGATAATGATGGTCGATCCGCCAGCCGCGATTGTTAGCGAAACCGCCTCGGCGATAGTCCCACCAACTATAATGACCGCCGTCCTCGTGGAATTTACGGAAAATATCGATAAATCCTAAATCGAGAATCTGGGTTTGGAGGGCTTCGCGTTCCGCCGGAGACGCCATAATATCCGTATCTTTCGTATCGCGGTAGACATCGCGATCGTCGGGAGCGATGTTAAAATCGCCGCAGATACAAATTTTATCGGTCCGATCGCCCGTGGCCTTCAGATAGTCGTGGAGGACTTGCAACCACTGCAATTTATACTCATACTTGTCGCTACCGACGGCAGACCCGTTAGGAACGTAGAGATTGACGATGCGGACATCTTCTAAGGTCGCGGCGATCGCCCGTTTTTGGAGATCGAATTCGGCAACGGCATCGCCTAAAAGAGAGGAAAAGCCGATCGCCACGTCGGACATCGGCGTTTGACTGAATAAAGCGACCCCGTTATACGACTTTTGGCCGGAAATATATAAGTGATAGCCCAAGTCCTCGAAAGGCGATCGGGGAAAATCTCGATCGACGACCTTCGTTTCTTGCAAGCAAAGAACATCCACGGGGTTCGCTTGCAACCAGTTCGTCACCTGTTCGGCGCGAGTGCGAATAGAATTGACATTCCAAGTGGCGATTTTCATCGAAATTCAGGATAGATAGAGATTTCGCATCTTAGCAGAAAGCCTGTGGGGCGGGCATCTGGCCCGCCATCCACTGAAGCCACCGAAGCTATCTACAAACAGGAAATCCCATCTGCGCCCGCAGTTCCTAAATAGAACAAGTCAAACCACCTGCTTTTTGGGTGAACTTGATGTTTTCGCGATAATCTACCGGACAATCGATCACGGCGGGGACGTCTTGTTCGAGGGCTTCTTTCAACGTCGGTACCAGGTCGGCGGTGGATTCGACGCGATAGCCTTTCAATCCCATACTTTCGGCTAATTTGACAAAATCGGGATTGCCAAATTTAACAAAAGCCGACTCGCCATAGTGATTGTGTTGCTTCCACTCGATCAAACCGTAACCGCAATCGTTGAAGATCACCGTCACGAACGCCGTTCCGACGCGCAAAGCGGTTTCGAGTTCTTGGCAGTTCATCATAAAACCGCCGTCTCCCGTCGCCGCAATCACCTTGCGATCGGGGTAGACTAACTTAGCGGCGATCGCCCCGGGAATCGCAATCCCCATCGCCGCAAACCCGTTAGAAATCAAACAAGTATTCGGACGTTCGCAGTGGTAATGACGGGCGATCCACATTTTATGCGCCCCGACATCGGAAATTAAAATATCTTCCGGGGCCATCACTTGGCGCAAGTCGTAAATCAACTTCTGCGGTTTGATCGGATATTCGCTATCGTCGGCGTACTGTTCGTAATCCGCCCGGATATCGTTGCGCAGTTCGCAGGCGTGGGGTTGGGGCTTGCCGTGGCGATCGCACCGATGCAGAATTTCCATGAGAGAATCGGAAATATCGCCGACCACTTCCACAATCGGAATATAACTGCTGTCGATTTCCGCTTGGGCGGCGCCGATGTGAATAATCGGAACTTTCCCTTCCGGATTCCATTTTTTCGGCGAATACTCGATCAAGTCGTAACCGACGGCAATCACCAAATCCGTATGGTCGAAAGCACAACTAATATAATCCCGTTGTTGCAGTCCGGCGGTCCACAGGGACAGGGGATGGGTATACGGAATCACCCCTTTCCCCATAAAGGTGTTGGCGACGGGAATTTGCAGGCGCGTCGCAAATTCAGTTAAGGCGGCGGCGGCGTGGGCGCGAATCGCCCCATTGCCGACTAAAATTAAAGGATTCGTCGCCCGAGAAATAGCGGCGGCGGCTTCGTTCAAGCCTTGATAGGACGCATAACTTTTCTCTTGTTTGTCAATCGTGAGAGGATGTCCCACGGCGGGCATGGCGGCGATATTTTCGGGAACGTCGATATGTACCGCCCCCGGTTTCTCGGTTTGCGACCGTTTGAAGGCTTTGCGGACGATTTCCGGGGTAATGCTGGGACGCACGATTTGGGCGTTCCATTTGGTAACGGGGGAGAACATCGCCACCAAGTCTAAATATTGGTGAGATTCGATGTGCATCCGGTCCGTACCGACTTGTCCCGTAATCGCGACCAAGGGCGCGCCGTCGAGATTGGCGTCGGCGACCCCGGTCATCAAGTTAGTCGCCCCGGGCCCGAGGGTCGAGAGGCAGACTCCGGCTTTTCCGGTCAGGCGTCCGTAAACGTCGGCCATGAAGGCGGCGCCTTGTTCGTGACGGGTGGTGATAAATTGAATCGAAGAGTTGCTTAAGGCGCGCAACACTTCTAGATTTTCTTCACCGGGGAGTCCGAACACGTAGCGGACGCCTTCATTTTCCAAACAACTGACCAAGAGTTCGGCTGTATTCATTTCACCCATAGTGGCTTACCTTGTAGTATCGATCGTGACTTGTTAGGAGAAGATCGCTTGTTCTCACGTTTGTCCCGCAGGCGAGACGGGCGATCGCGCGTTATTTGACCCAAACTGTTTTTATATTGACAAATTCGCGAATTCCTTCGACGCTGAGTTCCCGTCCGTAACCGGAACGTTTGATCCCGCCAAAGGGGAGGCGGGGGTCGGATTTGACCAATCCGTTGATAAAGACGCATCCGGCTTGCAATTCCTCGATCAGGCGATCGCGTTCGGCATCGTCGGCGGTCCAGGCGCTGGCCCCCAAGCCAAACGGCGTACTGTTGGCCAGTTTAATCGCTTCGTCGATTCCTGCAACCCGGAATAACAGGGCGACCGGACCGAAAAATTCCTCTTCGTAAGCGGGAGTCCCGATGGGAATGTCGCTCAAAATCGTCGGGGGATAGAAGTTGCCCGGACGGTCTAAGGGGGCGCCGCCGACGAGGGCGCGGGCGCCTTTTTGGACACTTTGTTGCACCTGATGGTCGAGTTCGGCGAGGATGTCGGGGGTGGCCAGGGGGCCGACATCGGTGGTAGCGTCCATCGGATCGCCAATTTTTAAGGATTGGAATTTTTCAATTAAGCCTTGCTCGAAGCGATCGGCGATCGCCTCGGCGAGGATGAAGCGTTTGGCGGCAATGCACGATTGTCCGTTGTTGAGCATCCGCGCAGTCACTGCGGTGGCGATCGCACTTTCCACGTCGGCACTGTCGAGGACGATAAACGGATCGCTGCCTCCCAATTCTAAAACCGTTTTTTTGATCGCTTTGCCCGCCGTGGCGGCCAAACTGGCCCCGGCAAACTCGCTACCCGTGAGGGTCGCTGCTTTGATGCGATCGTCGGCGACAATTTGGGCGACTTTATCGGAACCGACCAATAAGGTTTGAAAGGCGCCGTCGGGAAATCCGGCTTCTCGGAAAATATCGGCGATCGCCAAAGCACACTGTGGCACGTTAGAGGCGTGTTTGAGTAAGCCGACATTCCCCGCCATCAACGCCGGGGCTGCAAAGCGGAACACTTGCCAAAAGGGGAAATTCCACGGCATCACCGCCAGAATTGCCCCTAACGGTTGGTAGCGGACAAAACTGCGACTGGCGTCGGTTTCGACGGCAACATCGGCGAGAAAATGCGGCGCCTGTTCGGCGTAGTAGCGGCACACCCAGGCGCATTTTTTGGCTTCCGAGATCGCCCCTTGAATCGGTTTGCCCATTTCCAGGGTCATCAACTTGGCCCAGTCGGCGGCTTGTCCCTCCAATAAATCCGCCGCCGCATTCAGCCACTGCGCTTTTTGCGCGAACGGAATGCGATGATAAGATTCAAACGTCTGTTGAGCCTTGGCTAATTTAGCCTCAATTTCCGCATCGGCGATCGCCTCAAAGGTTTTAACCGTTTCTCCCGTTGCCGGATTAATCGTTGCAATAGTCACGATCGAATTCTCCTAAAACACAAAACCGAGGTCTTTCCCGCGTCGCGATCGCCTGCTTTGTCGATGCAAAGCGCGCCTTTTCCATCCCCAAAACTGCATAAAATCTCCTAATTTACCTCAATGTTCTCCTCAAACAAACGAGAACGGTCTCAACGATAGCGATCGCTCGTGCAATCGACAATCCCCCTTGTTGCCATTTTGTCAAATTTGCAACAGTTTAAAGGTTAAATTTCGAGATTTTTTGTCATGAAATGTTGAGTCGGGAATCGGAAATCGGCATTGGCAACGATCGCCTCTAAATGCTCATTCCGAGATCCCTTACCAACGCCCGGATCTTTCTCCTGGCGCTTGTCCGGGGCGATCGGTTCCCCTCGGCGAACCGACAAAACGATAAAATAGGCGATCGTTGCCAATTTAGCCCCCATCAACGATCTCATGCTCGATCTCGCCCGTATTATTGCCGACGAACTCGCCGTCAAACCCACTCAAGTCGAAAACGCTTTAACCCTATTCGCCGAAGGGGCCACCATTCCCTTTGTCGCCCGTTATCGTAAAGAACGGACTGGATCCTTAGACGAAACACAACTGCGCCACATTAGCGAACGTTACGACTATCTCACCGAACTCGAAGACCGCAAAAAAGTCATCTTAGAGACGATCGCCCAAGCGGGAAAACTCACCGAAGAACTGCAAGCCAAAATCGAAGCCTGTCAGCAAAAAAACGAACTCGAAGACCTCTACCTTCCCTACAAACCCAAGCGCCGGACTCGCGCCACGATCGCCCGCGAACGCGGTTTAGAACCCCTCGCCGACTGGATTAAACAACTCAATCTCAGTAAAGCCAGCGCCGCTTTAACCCCCGAAGCCGCCCGCTATCTCGATCCGGAAAAAGGCGTCGAAACCGTCGAAGACGCCTTAAAAGGAGCCGCCGATATTTTAGCCGAAGAAATCGCCGAACGCACCGAATCGCGCGCCTACCTCCGGGATTATTTTTTAAAACAAGGCGTCTTCGCGTCGCGGATTAAAGACGACTATCCCGAAGGAACGACAAAATATGAAATGTATCGCCAGTTTTCGGTTCCCGTTCGCGAGATTGCCCCTCATAATTTACTGGCCTTATTCCGAGGGGAAAAAGAAGGGATTATTAATTTAACCCTGGACTTCGACGAAACTGAAGTTTTAAATTATTTAGAATCGCGAGAAATTCGCACGAAAGTTCCCGAAATTCGCAACTTCTATCGCGAATTGATTCAAGATGGGTTCAAGCGTTTGATGCAAAATTCCCTCACCTCCGAGGTGCGATCGCTCAAAAAAGAATGGGCCGATATCGAATCGATCGAAACCTTTGAAGCGAACTTACGCGAACTGCTGCTGTCCGCCCCTGCGGGAATGAAACCGACCCTGGCGATCGATCCGGGGTTTAGAACCGGGTGCAAAGTCTCCGTTTTGGACGAAACCGGGCAGTTCCTCGAATATCAGACAATTTTTCCCCATACGGGCGATCGCCAAAAAGTTGAAGCCGCGAAAACGATTTCCCGTTTAATTGCCCAATATAAAATCGAGTCGATCGCGATCGGGAACGGTACCGCCGGACGGGAAACCGACCGTTTTATCGGCGACGTTCTCAAAACTTGCGACAATCCACCGATTAAAGTGATGGTCAACGAATCCGGCGCGTCGATTTATTCCGCCAGCGAGGTCGCCCGCGACGAATTCCCCGATTTAGACCTCACCGTTCGCGGGGCGATTAGCATCGGTCGCCGCTTGCAAGACCCCCTTGCGGAATTGGTGAAAATCGACCCGAAATCGATCGGCGTCGGACAATATCAGCACGACGTAGACCAAAAGTTACTCAAGAAAAAGTTAGACGACACCGTAGAAAGTTGCGTCAACTATGTCGGGGTGGATTTGAATACGGCATCGAAGGAATTACTCGGGTTCGTGTCCGGTTTGACGCCGACGATCGCCAAAAATATTATCGCCTATCGCAATGAAAATGGAGCGTTTAAACGGCGCAAGCAGTTATTAAAAGTGGCGAAACTCGGTCCGAAAACCTTCGAGCAAGCGGCGGGGTTTTTGCGAATTCGCGGTGGGGACAATCCGTTAGATAATACGGCAGTTCACCCGGAAAGTTATGCGGTGGTCGAGGCGATCGCGGGAGATTTAGGCATCCCTTTAACTGAAATTGCCAAAGCGGGCGATCGCCTCAAATCCGTGCAGTTGCAAAAATACACGAGCGATCGGGTCGGCTTACCTACCTTGCGCGACATTCTCAAAGAATTAGAAAAACCCGGACGCGACCCCCGCGCCGAGTTCAAATATGCCACCTTTAAAGAAGGCATTAACGAGATTTCCGACCTGCGTCCGGGGATGGAACTCGAAGGAATTGTTACGAACGTGACCAATTTCGGCGCCTTTGTCGATATCGGCGTTCATCAAGATGGGTTAGTCCATATTTCCCAACTGGCGGACCGTTTTGTCAACGATCCGAAGGAGATTGTCAAGGTCGGACAAGTGGTCAAGGTGCGGGTGTTGGATGTCAACGAACAGTTAAAGCGGATTGGTTTGTCGATGCGATCGCGCGATCGCGCCTAAATCAACTCCCTTGCTTCCAGGCGGGCAAGATGCCCGCACCACAGGAGTTTTGGGTTACTTGCGAACCCTTCGTTACGATGACGGTAATCTCAATCCATCGACGGCCTGACGGAACTCTTCCACTGCCGGGGAATAGTCGATCGGTAACACGGCGACGACGTTCTCGTGAGGACGGGGAATGATCACCCAAGATTCTAAAGTCGCCCCATAAGCACTTTCCACCGCCGCGATTCCCGCTTCCATCGCGGTTTTTACTTCCGAGACGTCCCCCCGAATATTAATGTTAAATCGCGCGCTACCGACCCGGATATAACCCACCAAGGTGACTCTGCCAGCTTTGACCATAGCGTCGGCGGCGGCTAAAATCCCTGGAAAACCTTTTGTTTCAATCGATCCAACTGCTTGTTGTGCTGGCATTCTCAAACTCTCCTGCCTTACTCAATCAAACGATAAAAATTCCAAACCCAATTTTACGCAGCTTTTCTACGCTTTGGACGAGAAGAAGCGATCGTTTTTGCTTCCGATCTTCGATCCTGAATCGTTCCACCCTCGCCATGGCGTCCGACTCCTCACCACACCGATCGCCATTCTTCTACGGCTTCGGTATACTCGATGGGTAAGACGCTGACGATATTCTGCGGTGGATTCGGGACGATGTAATAAGACATGACTTTACCACCGAAGGTCTTTTCTGCGGCTTCCAATCCCACCTCGACAGCAGGTTTAACTTCTGAAATCGGTCCGCGAATGGCAACGACAAAGTTACCTCTTTCTGCTTTGTCAAAATAGACGAGGGTCACTCGTCCTCCTTTGACCATCGCATCGGCTGCAGCTAGTACAGCCGGAAACCCTAAAGTTTCAATTACTCCAACCGCAGCAGGCATCCGTAACTCCTCAAGATTATCGATCGCAGTTTCGTTAATTGTACGAGGCTTTTAGACCATTTGAACTGATTTCGGTCATTTGATGGCGGTATTACCGCATGGGGCGATCGTGCATCGGCGATCGTCGCCGCCCAAAGAGGACTATGGAGAAAATGGCTAACTCCAGGCTTTACTGGGAAGTTGACTGGAGTCTCAATTGGGAGCAGTTTTCGCCATCCCCCGTGGAGAAAATAAAACCAAGCGGGGTTTAAATGAGTTTTAAGAAAAGTCAAGATAGCTTCGAGGCGATTTAAACACAAATCGCACCGCTTTGAAGTCGTTCTTCAAAGTCTGTAGGCGTTACGAACTCGATTGCGAATTATCCGTGGAACGGTGTTGCATTTGGAGGCTGTCGGGATCGACGTAGTGACAAACTGCATCGTCGAGGCAAATCAAAGCCCAACCGGATTTGTCAATCTCGATCAGTTTGTAGGCGGCGTGCTGCACGAAAAACCCTTTATGATTTCGGGTTGAAGGTTTGACGTTAATGATTTCATCTGACATAGTATTTATACTCCGATCGCTTCAATTTTTCGATTTGAGACAAAAATAGGGATAAGCCTTTCCAGGCTAACATTATTTTTGCTTGTCTTTCCGTAAAATTATCTAAATAATTATTACTTTTTTTGAAATTTTCCGACACGACCCGAGGCGATCGCCCCGAGTTTGGTTGAGGTTTGCACCATCGTGAGTTTGGGCAGCGAACGCGCGATCGCGCGGGTCTAAATTGGGCGATCGAAACGGGATTGAGGACGGGAGAAAAAACTGTCTATTTTTTTCACTCAAAAACTAAGAATTTACAAAATAAACCTTTTTTGATTGATTTATAAAGATCGACAACTTCAGACCAATTCAAATTACCCTAAAAAAATAGATTTCAAATATTTTTTGCACGAATTTCTCACTTAATTAAATTCATTTCGTCTACAATTTAAACCCGTTCGAGTGCAATCTATAAAATCTGCAAATAATTCGATCTTGTTAGGCGATCGCCTCCTCAAAATAGCCATTTTAAAAAATTCACAATTCAGTCAAAACTGTCCCGATTTTTACCCTTCGACCCCGAACAGTCCGAGGGAGCGATCGGCAATCCGCCCCTTGACAGGAATGTTCCCAGAGACCGAATCTAGGGGAGTTTGCCCAAAGCATATCGTCCGGGGCGATCGCCGAAGATTCACCCCTTTTCCCTGTGGATTCTCTGGGGAAGCGCCCGGGAAGCCGACCGATTTATTGTGATTTCTTAAGATTTTTGGAGACTCGAACGAGTAAAAAGTTGCTATAATAACAATCTGCAATCGATCGCCACAAAAACGACCAACGTTTAAAAAAGTAGCCATTTTTTAAAAATTTTGTATCCTGGAGATGAGCCGCCTCCGAACAGCAGAGGATTGCTCGAAGGGAAAACAATTGCAAAGCGAGTTCTCGTACCTTGCTTTGCGATTGGCTTGGGGGGAAATTGAACCAGGTTAGCGATAAGTTAAGACTCGGTAAAGAGTGGGCTACCCTGGCAAAAAACCGAGATCTTCACCGAGATCTTTTAAGAATGCGTTGCGGGGGTGCAAATCCGAGGGGCGCGATCGCCAAACGCACTCACTTGTCGGGGGGCGATCGCCTTCAACCGGAGCGATCCTAGGAACCGCGATCGCATTGACGTCGTTCAAAAATCAGAAACAAAACTCAGAAAATATGACCATTCCAGTCACCAATACCCAAGAACTCGAAGACTTAATCGTGCGGGTGAAAAGCGCGCAAGCCGAATATGCGACCTATCCCCAAGAACGAGTAGACGAAATCTTCAAGAAAGCCGCCCTCGCCGCCAACGCCGCACGGATTCCCCTGGCGAAAATGGCTGCTAGCGAAACCGGGATGGGCATCATCGAAGACAAAGTGATTAAAAACCATTTTGCCTCCGAAATCATTTACAACAAATACAAAGACGAAAAAACTGCCGGAATCGTCGAAGAAGACCCCTCCTTCGGCTATCAAAAAATCGCCGAGCCCGTCGGAATTCTCGCCGGGATCGTGCCGACCACCAACCCGACCTCGACGGCAATTTTCAAAGCCCTACTCGCCTTAAAAACCCGAAACGGGATTATTTTTTCGCCGCACCCGCGCGCCAAAAAATGCACCTGCGAGGCGGCGAAAGTCGTGCGCGATGCCGCCGTCGCCGCCGGGGCGCCTGCGGACCTGATCGGCTGGATCGACGAACCGACGGTGCCCCTGTCCCAGCAATTAATGCAACACCCGCAGATCAACTTAATTCTGGCCACAGGCGGACCGGGAATGGTGAAAGCGGCGTATTCCTCCGGACATCCGTCTCTCGGAGTCGGCGCCGGAAACACCCCGGCGACCATCGACGAAACCGCTCATATTAAAATGGCTGTTTCCTCGATCTTGCTCAGTAAAACCTTCGATAACGGCATGATTTGCGCCAGCGAACAGTCGGCGGTGGTGGTCGATGCAGTTTACGAACAAGTCAAGCAAGAATTTAGCGATCGCGGCGCCTATTTCCTCAACCCAGAAGAACGAGAAAAAGTCGGCAACATCATCATTGTCAACGGACGCTTAAATGCGGCGATCGTCGGACAGTCGGTGGAGAAACTCGCCGAACTCGCCGGAATCTCGGTTCCGCCGAATACGCGGGTCTTGATTGGCGAAGTCGAGGCGATCGACGAAAGCGAACCGTTCGCCTACGAAAAACTCTCGCCGATTTTGGCGATGTACCGCGCCAAGGACTTTTACGACGCCGTAGACAAAGCCGAAGCCCTGATTAAATTCGGCGGTCGCGGACATACCTCAGTTCTCTACACCTCGCCGTCGAACCTCGAACACCGCCATTACTTCGAGGCGCGCATGGAAACCGGACGGGTGCTGATCAATACCCCTTCTTCCCAAGGGGCGATCGGCGATTTGTACAACTTCCGCCTCGACCCGTCCCTGACCCTCGGATGCGGGACGTGGGGAGGAAACACGGTCAGCGAAAATGTCGGACCCCAGCACTTGCTCAACTTCAAAACCGTCTCGGAACGGCGCGAAAATATGCTCTGGTTCCGGATTCCGCCGAAAGTGTATTTCAAATACGGGGCCTTACCGATCGCCTTGCGGGAGTTAGCGGGGAAACAACGGGCATTTATCATTACCGACAAACCGCTTTACGAACTCGGAATTACCCGCAGCGTCCAAGAAACCCTCGATCGCATCGGCATTAAATACGATATCTTCTTCGATGTCGAACCGGATCCGTCCCTGGCGACGGTCAATCGGGGACTGGCCCAGATGAACGTCTTCAATCCGGACGTCATTATCGCCATTGGCGGCGGTTCGCCGATGGATGCGGCGAAAGTCATGTGGTTGATGTACGAGCATCCCGAAACCGACTTTGAAGGGTTGGCGATGCGGTTTATGGATATCCGCAAACGGGTTTACGACTTGCCGCCGTTGGGTAAGAAAGCGATGATGGTCGCGATTCCGACGACGTCGGGAACGGGTTCGGAAGTGACGCCGTTTGCGGTGGTGACCGACGATCGCACCGGAATTAAATATCCCCTGGCGGACTATGCGTTGACGCCGAATATGGCGATCGTCGATCCGGAACTGGTGTTAAATATGCCCAGAACCCTGACGGCGTATAGCGGAATCGACGCCCTGACTCACGCGTTGGAAGCTTACGTCTCGGTGTGCGCGTCGGAGTTTACGAACGGGTTGGCGTTAGAAGCGATTCGCCTGTTGTTTAAATATTTGCCGAGTGCGTATAAAAACGGGAGTAACGACCCGAAAGCGCGGGAAAAAGTTCATTACGCCGCGACGATGGCGGGGATGGCGTTTGCGAATGCGTTTTTGGGGGTGTGTCATTCCTTGGCGCACAAGCTCGGATCTACGTTCCACGTCCCCCACGGGTTGGCGAACGCGCTGATGATTTCTCACGTGATTCGCTACAACGCTACGGACGTTCCGTTCAAGCAAACGATTTTCCCGCAGTACAAGTATCCGAATGCGAAGTGGCGCTACGCGCGCATTGCGGACCACTTGCATTTGGGTGGGGAGACGGATGAGGAGAAGGTCGAGAATTTGGTCGCGGCGATCGAAAATCTCAAAAGCGAGTTGGATATTCCGTTGACGATTAAGGAAGTGTTACCGGAAGAAGAGCAAGGCTTTTACGAGGAGGTCGAGGAAATGGCCGATCGCGCCTTCGACGATCAATGTACGGGGGCGAATCCGCGCTATCCGTTGATTCAAGACCTCAAGGAGTTGTACGTTTTGGCGTTCCGAGGCTGTCGGGTCGGGTCGTCGATGTACCACCAAGCCTCTCAAGAGGAGGTTCTCAAAGGCGACCGCGAATTTGATTCGGAGACGGTAGAGACGGGCGATCGCCCTCTGGCGGAGTCGGCGTCGTAGCTGTTATCGCCGTCAATTGAGTCCCTTTGGGGGGAACCCGGCGATCGTTCCGAACGGGGGCGATCGCCTCTTTTTGTGCTGGTACGATTGACGACGGATCGATGCTCGCACCTCGGCAATCTCACGGGTGCGATCGCCTCGATTCCCTCGAATTCAAACGAATTCAAACAAATTCAAACGCACTCTTTTCCCCGATCGCGTTCGTGTAGCTAAAATCACCAAAACTCATAATTTAGTGGTCTGACCCCCTACAGGCTTAACCCCCGATCGATTCCCATCGGACGATCGCCGCGATCGCTTTGCTAGAGAACTGAATAAAAACAGCACGACTATAGACGAAAAGAGGGGTCAGACCCCATTTTTAAAGTTTTCGTAAAGAATCGGGGGTGAACTGGAGAAAACGACCCCCAAGAGTTTAAACTTTTGGTAAAGTTTTGGCGATCGAATTTCGGGAAAAGTACGGTAGCCAAACCCAATTTAAAAAACATAAAATATAAAAATAGAGTATCGACTCGGAATCCATATGGCTGCCATAACAACGGGGTGTATCAAGCTAGAGAAGAAACTGATCGCGCTCGGCCAACAGAAGGCGACGGGAAGGCTCGTGCTGGCTCAAGGCGATCGCCAGTGGACCTTTTACTTCTTTCTCGGTCACTTGCTCTACGCTACCGGGGGGCCGCATCGAGTGCGACGGTGGGAAAGAGCGCTCAAGCTCTACTGTCCCAACTTCTCCGTAGACGCAAATAAAGTCTCGAACACCAACCTGTGGGAATATCAGGTTTTACAAGAAGCGGTCTTGCAAGAACAACTGACCCTCAATCAAGCTAAAGCCCTGTTACGCAGCATCCTCAAAGAAGTTTTATTTAGCTTACGCAACGATCCGGACTTCAGCATTCGCTGGATCGCCTCGACGCGACCGCCGTCGATGCAAATTTCCTTAGAATTGCCGCTTTCGACGGGAGAAGTCCACCAAATCCTGCAAAAAGTGCGCGGGATGTGGCAACAATGGCAAGGGATGGGATTGGAAGACATTTGTCCCGATCGCGCTCCGGTATTCGCCGAAATTAACCCCTATTCCAGCGCCAGCGAGTCCGATACCCTCTTAAAAATGACCCAACTGTTCAACGGGCACAACACCTGTTGGGACGTGGCGATCAAACGCAAGCAGCCGATCGCCGTCGTGGCGCGCAGTCTGAACCATTTCATCGAGCAAGGCAAAATGGAGCTGCGCGACGTCCCGGATTTACTCTCTCCCGCCGAACAATTGCGCCTGGTTTGTGCGGCGGTGAATCCTCCCGGGCCCCTCGTCGCCTGCATCGATCCGAGTCCGACGATGAAGCGCACCTTAGAAAGCATTCTCGTCCCCGCAGGTTATCGATTCGTCGCCATTCAAAGTCCCTTGAGAGAATTGAGCAATCTCGTCAAGCAAAGACCTGCATTTGTCTTTATGGAAACCGCACTTCCGGAAACCGACGGGTATTCCCTGTGCCGTTTTTTACGGAAAACCGGGATCTTTGAAAAGACGCCGATCGTCATGATCGGCGATCGCGAAGGGTTGAAAGAACGAATTCGGGCAAAATTAAGCGGTGCTTGCGCATTCCAAGGAAAATCAGCCGATCGCAAGCAATGGCTGGAGGTGGTACGGCGATACATTCCCCTCAAACCTCACCCCGCCGTCCAGGCGCCCAGTGAGGGCAAGATCTTATATCAGTATTAAAATAAGGGGCGATCGCCCCTTTCCCCCTATGCGATCGTCAAACAATGGTTAGAATGAGAACAGAATAGAGACATCGAAGCAATCGCAGCAAATCGAGGGTGCCAGTTGCGAGACGCTCGGGAGGGATCGAAACCACGCCGACAGTTTGCTCGACGCTGGTTTCCAGTTCGATCCCTTTGCAATTGGGGTGTTGGCGGACGATCGCGGTCGCGCGGGGCGTTCGTTTTCTTGTAAGAGCCGCATGTAGGCATCGGAGCGGACGGCTTGGGGGTGAGCCTCGTCACGATCGACGCTCAAACAGTTAGTTGCCGACGGAAGTGAGGCGATCTCACTCGTTGGCGGCAACGAACGAACTTGCCCGAACAAGAGGCGATAAGAGGCGATCGCCTATTTTGCTCTGGGACACGCTCTGGCTGGTAAAGGTTGTAAGAGAATGACTGTAGATTTCATCGAACGGTTCGTGCGGTTGATTGCAGACTACACGGGTTTGCAAATTCGCCCCTCCGAATATCCACACTTGTCTAAAAAACTGGAAACTCGTATTAACGCTTGTAAACAACCCTCGACTCAAGATTACTATCAGCTCCTAGAAGCGGCTACTAAAACGGGATCCGGGAGGGGCGATCGCGATTCGTTCGAGGGGCGATCCCTCTTAACGACGGGCGATCGCCAGATCGATCTGTCCCGACAAGAATGGAAAGAACTGATCGAGTTACTCACCACCGGAGAAACTTATTTTTTTCGAGATAAAGGCCAATTTTGGTTGCTCGAAAATATTATTTTTCCCGAATTAATTCAAAAACGAAAACAAGCTCATTTAAACGGTCAGAGCTACCGTCCTTCCCTGCGAGTCTGGAGTGCGGGGTCGTCGAGTGGAGAAGAAGCCTATTCGATCGCGATCGTCCTCAAAGAACTGATCGGCGATTTAAACGATTGGGACTTATTCATCTTAGGAACCGACCTTAATGCCGAAGCGATCGCCAAAGCCCAAAAAGGGGTATACAGTCCCTGGTCCTTTCGCAGCATGGATCCGCGTTACCTGTCCACCTACTTTCACAAACGCGGCGATCGCTGGGCGATCGATCCGTCCGTGCGCCAATTAGTCACCTTTCGCCAAGGCAACTTACTCGCCGATCCCTTCCCCAATCCCGGCAGCGACTTATACGATTTCGACTTAATTATCTGTCGTAACGTCTTCGTCTACTTCGAGCCGAGCGCGATCGCCGCGACCGTCAACAAATTCTCTCAAACCCTGAGAAGCGGCGGCTATTTAATCGTCGCCCACGCCGAACTGCACGGTCAACCCCTGCCCGGGTTGAACTCGAAAATTTTCCCCCAATCCGTCGTTTACCAACGCGGCGTTCGCCCCGCCAGCACCCTCCCCACCCCCCAAGCCTTCAAACGCTCCGCCAGCCAACGATCCGCCCAGTTTACCCGGCCCCCCGCGCCCCCGCTAACCGGAGTTCGAGCCAACGCGAACCCTCATACACCCAACGAACTGAGCCTGGACCGCGCCCGCGATCCCTTATCGGACCCCTCCCCTAGCTCCCTCCCGATCGCCGTTCCCCAAACCTTTTCCTCCCCTTCCCCCAAAGCGCAATGGGTCGCGCCCCAACCCCCCGCCGATTTGACCCTCAAACCCGAGGCGATCGACCTCTTATTTGCCGAAGCGCAAACCCTCTTCGAGCGCAAAGCCTACGGCGACGCCCTCAAGCAAGCCGAACGCATCTTAAAACTCAACCCCCGTTATTTTGAAGCCCACTGCCTAATTGCCAGAATTGCGGCCAACTTAGGCCATTATTCCCGGGCCGAAGCCGCCGCGCAAAAAGCCAGCGATCTCAACCCCCTTTCCGTCGAACCCTACTATCTGCTCGCCCATATCGCCGAAGAAAAAGGAGATTTAGACCGGGCAAAATATTGGTTCGATCGCATTATCTACCTGGACAATTCGTGCATTTACGCCTATTTAGAATTAGCGTCTATTTACGAAATGCAAAAAAATTTCGCTCGGGCGAAAAAGCTGCGTTTGATTGCCCTCAATATCGTTAAAAGACTTCATCCCGACACCCCAGTCAAACGCCGCGACCCGCTAACCGCACGAGATTTATTGCTGTATTTAGAAAATTTAGTCGGTAGAGAAGCCCAATAGAGTGCAGCAGCGCACGGCATCGGGGTGTACTTTGGGTGCAGGCTCTGCGGCGATTCTCCTGGAGAGACCCTACGCGATTCTCCTTTGGAGACGATGAGCGCGTTCGCCGCGCGACGGTCAACCTCGGTTTACAGCTATGAGCGACATTCAATCGTATCTGATTTTCACCTTAAACAATGCCCGTTACGGCGTGGACACCCAATCCGTACAAGAGATTTTTTTCTTACCCGCCTTAAGCGCCATCCAAGAAGCGCCCCCGGATATCGTCGGCTTGATCGACTTGCGCGGCGAAATTCTGCCCGTAATGGCTCTGGAACTGCGCTTGGGATATGCCCTCGGCGAATATGGGATCGCCGATAGTATTATCGTTTTAGAAAGTGAGGGAGATACAGTCGGCTTAATCGTCAATCAAGTCCACGAAGTCCAGGCGATCGCCGCCACAGAAATCGTCACCGAATTATCTTACGGACGACAAGCGACCCCCCACTCCCATCGCCTCGTGCGCGGCGTCGCCAAAACCGGGGGCGAATTGGTCACGATCCTCGATTGCCAACGGTTGATTCATTCCGGGGAATCGGTGCAACCGCTCATCGACGAGGTTCTCGACGACAACGGAGAGCTCCCCGAAAGCAGTTTAATTCTCGAAGAAGCGCCCCGAGGCCGCAAAAATCGCTGCCTTTATCCCCACGCCTCCGAGGCAGAATTGGCGATCTTGCGCGATCGCGCCGAAAACCTCAAAACCCGCACCGAAGGCGAAGACCTCGCCGGATTGATGCCGATCGCCGTCGTCGGACTCAATGGAGAATACTTTGGCTTGGATTTGAATTTAGTGCGCGAGTTTACCGACATTGACAAAATCGTGCCGATTCCCTGCTGTCCCTCGTATATTTTGGGGAATCTCAACCTGCGCGGCGAGATCGTCACCTTAGTCGATCTTCGTCATTTGCTCAATTTACCCCTCACCGATTTGGGGTCTAACTTGAAAGCGATGGTCATTCACCTCCAAGATCTCGTCGTCGGCGTGGCGATCGAACAAGTCTGTGACGTGACTTACGTGCATTCCTCCCAAGTGATGCCCGTTCCGGCGGCGATCCATTCGAGTAAAGACGAATATTTGCGCGGTACGGTCGCCTATCGCGATCGGATGATGAGCCTGCTCGATCTGGCCAAAATCCTCACGGACGGCTGTTTGGTCGTCGATGAAGAACCGTAACGGCGATCGCCCCCCGAGGGATCCTCCCGCAATCGATCCCCGCCTGTCGATCGCCCGAACCCCGATAAGATTGTCGGCGATCGATTCTGGATTGACTTGTCGGGGGGATGAATGGTGACAAGAGGTTTCGTATGCTTGATGCTGACTGAGGAATGTTAAACCCATTAAAGATAAGACAGCGTATTCTGTGGGGCTACGGGGTTCCCGTCTTACTCTCGATCTCGATCTCCGCCATTGCATTCGGGCAAATGCAATCGGTATCGCGCCAGGTTAACCGGAGTGCGAAACAAGGGGATCTACTCGTCGTCTCCGAACGGATGAGCTTTGCGATCGCACAAATGCAACAATCTGCAGCGAGTTTTATGCTCGATCCGGAAAGCGAATGGCTGGAGTCTTACGAGGAGGGAGTGAAATTATTCGAGAACTCGTCCCAGGTGGCGATCGCCGAACTGCAAGGGTCTCCCCACGCCGAAGCGGTGCGAGAAATCGTCGATTTGGGGACGCAAATCGATACCCTCAATCGCTACGCGATCGCCTTAATCCAGGGAAACGAGCGGGATCGCGCCATCCGCACGTTTACCGCCGCCGAAAGTCAAAAATTGATGCGCCAGTTAAATCAGGAAATCGCCGCTCTCGTCCGCACTCAGCATCAATTGCTTTCGCAACAGAACCGACAGAGTGAAATGACGATCTCCAGTTTGTTGCGGTGGCAGTGGATCGCCACCTCGGTGTGGGTGGTGGTGGCGGTGGCGATCGCCGCCCAGGTGTCGCGCTACGTCAGCCATCGCCTGCGCGAAGCCGTTCGGGGTGTGGCCAAGTTTTCCGGGGAAGTCAAGACCATGCTCGACCTCCAGCAAGGGGCGATCGAGCGCCAGTCCAGGGGAGTCAGCGATACCCAAGCACTGTTGGGACAGTTAAACGTTACTTCTCATCAAATTAGCTCGCAAATTAAGGGAAGCCGCGATCGTCTCGAAGTGCTCGATCGCCACGTCGCCTTTTTGTGGGAACAACTGAGTGAAATTCACCAAATTGCCAGCGTCGTTCAAGAGTTGGCTCACCAAACCAATTTACTCGCCCTCAACGCCGGAGTGGAAGCCTTACGCACGGGTTCGCCGACGGGGGGGTTCGATTTGGTCGCCCTCAAAATGCGCGCTTTGGCGTATGAAAGCCAACAGTGTGCCAATCAGATTTCCCCCTTAGTGCGCGAGATGGAAACCGCCAGTGGGGAAGGGTCTTCCCTCGATCGCGGCGTCCAAGATTTTGACACGCTCAAACAAGCGTTTGAGGATATCGATGGGGCGATCGCCCAAGTGGAAATTCACAGCCAGCAAGAAGCAATGACGGTGCAACAGTTGCTCGTCAGCATCGAGCAGTTGGAAAGTGATATCGCACAGATCGCCAGCATCAGCCAAGAAAGTCATCTCTCGTTGAAAGAACTCGACGAAGCCAGCGACGATCTCAAAAAATTATTGTAAACAATTACTGTAAATGTCGCTTCCGATCTTTCTCCATCTGGCGGGCAACGGCGAACGCGCCGATCGTCTGCAAAGGTGAATCCCTTGTCCGCCAAAATCTGTTTTAAGAAGACGAATTCGAGGAATGGGCAATTATTAAAAAATCTCTAAATTTTTTCATTCTTTTTACTTTCAATCCGGCGATCGCGTAGCGTCTCCAAAGGAGAATCGCCAGCCCGTAAAATCCGATCGCAATTGCCGCGATCGCGATGTTTCAAACACGATCGAACCCCGGATCTTCGACCCGACCGATGCGAACGGGAAAGCGTCTCCAAAAGAGAATCGCGGGGGAGGGCTCGACCCGATCGCCGATTTTGTCATGGGATTCGCCGTCCGAACCGCGATCGGCACCCGCGATCGACTCGGCAACATTTTCGTTGTTTTTTGTAATAAAAATATAGCCTTTTTTAGAAATATCTAGGGCAAGATAGAGAAAGAGAGCATTCGAGTCTAGATGGCATTAAACTTGTCCTTAACAAAAGATTCTAAATCTGGCAAATTGTATTGTTGACTTGCTGTCTCCAACCCGAAGAAGCTCTCTTCTTTTTTGTCGGGGTTCTCGATCTACAAGAAAGATTAAATTTTTATTTTTTGACAGAAAAGAGGAGTCCAAATGTTCGATGTCAAACACTATCGGATCCGATCTTGGATTATTGCAGGATATGCTCTTCCGGTATTTTTATTCTTATTGACTTCAACGGCAGTTTTTGTGAACGTTCACACGGTTCGAGAAGAAGCAGCTCTCTGGAAAGAATCCGATCGAATCGCCGATTTGATTTATAAACTCGGATTTAACGTCCAGCAATTATCGAGAGCCGCTCGGGGATACATGCTCGAAAAAAGTGAGATTTCCCGTCAGACTTACGAAGAAGCGGATCGCAACTACGAGAATTACGCTGCCGAACTCCAAACCGTCATTTCTGACGAACAGCAACGACAAAACTATGAAAAAATGACCGAATTAGTCGAAAATCTCGACCAGTTCGACCGCCAATTAATCGCCTTAGTCGATGCGGGCAAAACCCAAGAAGCGATCGCCTTGTGGAAAGCCGAAAAAGGTCGCGAACTCAGCGAAGAGATTACCGACATTCTCGAAGCAATGCAAGAGCGAGAAAACGACATCGTCGAAGAACGACAAGCGGAACAAGAGAATGCCTTAGATTCTCTCTTATCCGTGACCTTGGGTGCGAGTATCGTTTCGCTGCTCGTGGCGATCGCCGTCGGGAGTTGGATTATCTCGCGCATCAACCAGCGCATGAACGAAGCCGCCAGTACCGTCGCTTCTTCCTCCCGGCAAATTGCCACGGCGATCGAAGAACAAGAACGCACCGCCGTCCATCAAGCCTCTTCGGTCAATCAAACCACGACCACGATGGACGAACTGTCCGCCTCCTCGCGACAGTCGGCGCAACAGGCACAAGATGCATCCACCAGTGCCAACGAAGCCTTAGATCTCGCCGATAAAGGTTCGCAAGCCGTCGTCACCACTCAAGATGGCATCGAAACCCTCAAAAGTAAAGTCGGCGAGATCGCCGAACAGATCGCCCAACTGAGCAACCAAACCAGCGAAATTCGCGATATTTCTCAATTAGTCGGCGATTTAGCCAATCAAACCAACATGCTCGCTCTCAATGCGGCAGTGGAAGCGGTACGGGCCGGAGAACACGGCAAAGGTTTTGCGGTAGTGGCGGCAGAAATCCGCAAATTAGCCGATCGCTCGCGCCAATCCGCCCAAAAAATCCATAGTATTGTCAACGAGATTCAAAACTCGATTCACGCCACGGTGATGGTCACCGAGGAAGGGATCAAAACCGCCGACGAAGGGGTTCGCATTGCCGGAGACACGGCTCTAGCGTTTAACGGCGTTCAGGAAGCGGTCAACAATATGGCCGTCAACAACCAGCAAATTTACTTAAATTTGCAACAGCAAGCCAGCGCGATCGCCTTAGTCGTCGATGCGATGAATAATCTCAACACAGCCGCTCATGAAAGTGCCGAAGGGATTTCTCAAGTTAAACTCGGCACGCAACAATTGAATCAAGCCGCCGAACAACTCAAAACGATCATTTAATCGGGATCGGCGATCGCGCTTTTGCCGAGAGCCTTGCTCTTTAACGGGTATAAAGGATGGGGGTGTCGAGCGATCGCCGCGATCGCTTCCCGGTTGTCAGGATCGAGGGAGTGGCTTGGCGATCGCTATCAGGAGATCGAGACCACGATCGACTATCGAGGACAATCAGAAGATGAAACTCGGCCACATGCTTTATATCGGTTTCGCAATTCCCACCATTTCGTTAACGGGATTGGGAATTTATTCGCTCTATTCGTTCGCGAACATCGACCACCAAGTGGGTACCATTTACGACGATCGCGTCGTTCCCTTACAACAGCTCAAAAATATTTCTGACGATTACGGACTGGCGATTATCGATGCAGTCAACAAAGCGCACGCCGGACTGTGGACGAGCGATCGGGCCTTGGAGTCCGTCAATCGCGCTACGACTCGAATCGAGGAGAATTGGCAAGCCTATCGACAGACGAACTTAACCCCCCGAGAAGCTCAAGTCGCGCGGGAAGTCGAGCAGTTATTTCAACAAGCGGAACCCGCGATCGCCAATTTGCGCGCGACGCTGCGGAGCGGGGATCCCGACCGCTTGAGTGCATTTGACGGACCGCTCTATAATGTCATCGACCCGTTGACGGCTAAAATTCAAGAACTGAGCGATTTACAGTTAGAAATTGCCGAAGACGAACGGGAAAAAGCGGCACAAATTTATCGCCAAACTTTGATGGTGTTTATTCCGTTTTTGGCGGTCGCCTTAATTATTGGTTCCCCTGTCGGTTTTGTCACCATTCGTCGGGCGATCGTCGCGACTTTACAGGATATTGTCAACGCGATCGCCACGTCTTCTAATGAAATTGCCAGCACGACTAACCAACACGAGCGCATTACCCAACAGCAAGCCTCTGCGGTCAATCAAACCACCTCTTCCGTGGATGAATTAAATGCGTCTTCTCGTCAAGCCGCCAACCAAGCGGATTTATCGGCGCAGGGCGCTCAAAAAGCCCTCAATCTGGCTGGAAAAGGCACGAATGCGGTCGAGAAAACCTTACAAGAAATGACCTTACTCAAGGGAAAAGTCGAAGGAATGCGACTGCAAATTGAAGAATTGAGCAATCGCGCCAATCAAATCGGCAACATTGCCACAATGGTGAGTGATTTTGCGTCTCAAACAAACGTCCTCGCACTCAATGCTGCCGTGGAAGCGGTGCGAGCGGGGGAAGATGGGAAAGGTTTCGGGGTGGTCGCCAGTGAAATTCGCAAACTGGCCGATCGCAGTCATCATTCTGCCGAACAAATTAATACCTTAGTGAAGGAGTTGGAAGAGTCGTTGACGGCGACAGTGAGGGCTTCTAACGAAAGTAATAAGAGTGTGGAAATTGGCATGGAAATTACCCGAGATACTGCCACCGTATTTGAAGGGGTTCGCGAGGCGATCGAAGAAGTGGTCGTCAGTGTTAAAGAAATTTCTAGAAGCACCCGCGAACAATCGGCGGCGATCGAACAAATTCTCGACGCAATGCAGCATGTCAATATTTCGGCCAACGAAACGGCTCAAGGGATTAAAGTCACGAAACTGGGGATGGAAAACCTAAATATTAAGGCTAAAGAGCTTAAAGAATTAATTTAGTGGATTCGCGAGCTATTACCGATCGTTTTTTTGAGGCGATCGCCCCCTGACTTGCTTTCGCAAACACAACGTTCGATCGGCTATTTCTCTTTTAAAATGCATAGGAGTAAAGTGGCGGGTATCTCGATCGCAGCACCGAAAATTTTATTTATAATTATGGTTTTAGGAACGATTCTCCTCAGTCGAGGCTTTCGCGTTCGCGCTTCTTGACCCATGCTGTTTAAAATTCTAACAGCTAAGTATTTCAAGTATTTCATCACTCAGATATAGTCATCTGCGATCGTTTGGAATGGTCAGTAGATAGGATTTTAACCCGATTCAACCGTGGGTACGGTTCGATTTCAGTGGATAGATTCTTTTCACGGGAATGATAGGTTAGATCGATGGATTGAGATCGTAAGATTTATAGAGGATACTCGCGATCGATCGATTTTACAACTCAGATAGGATTGCGAGATCTAGCATTTCTCATTCACAATAAAGTACGCGCAAACAATCTGTCATTCCGGTGACAACGGAGATCTCCCTCAATCTCCGTTGCTGAGTGAATCCAGAATATAGGGATAATTTTGATATTAGGATCGAAATCTATCCATTTGTTCAAGATAATCGAGGTCAATACCCGTGTTCGATCGCTTAACTCTTCGCACTCGTATTCTTTTGGGATATTCCATTCCCGTACTCCTATCGACGATCTCGGCTGGAGCTGTGTTTTTTAGCGTCCAAAATGTGAAGGATTCTTTAGATAGTTCCGAATTGGGTCAAGTCATCGTTAAAAATTCTGACTTAATTGCTTTAAATATTACCAGAATACAGCGTGCAGCCCGAGGATACTTAATTCAAAAAAATCCGGAAGTTATTGATGATTTTGAAACAAGTTTGTCTAAATTAAATCAATCTAAAGAAGTCTTGAAAAATATTGACACGATGATTCCGGAACAGCGAGCGAGGTTAGAGGGAATTCTTAAAATCTCCCAAGAAGTAATCGACTTCAATCAAGAATTGCTCGAATTGGCTCAAAACGGACAAGAAAAAGAAGCTCTAGACCTGTATCGATCGCAATTCCGGCAAAGCTTGAATGCTCAAATCGAAAACGCTCTCAATGAGTTTAATAGTGAAGAAGATAAACTTCAAGATCTCAAAAATGAGAACACTGTATCGAATTTAGAACGGTTGAGTATTTTAGTGTTAGCCAGTACGGCGATTGTGTTGGGGTTGGCGTTCGTTTCAGCTTGGGCGATCGCCAATCGAATTACAGAAACAATTAAAACCACCGCCACGACGATCGCCAGTTCTTCTCAAGAAATTGCCAGCACGATCGAACAGCAAGAACGGGTCTTGCAAGAACAAGCGACCGCCGTCAGCGAAACGACGACGACGATGGACGAACTCAATGCATCTTCCCATCAATCTGCAGACCGTTCGGAGACGATGCGCGATCGGGTCGAACAAATTTCCGATCGCATCGTCCATTTAACCGAACAGGTCAATCAAATCGAAAAAATTGCGACCTTAGTCAGCGATTTAGCCAATCAAACTAACATGCTCTCTCTTAATGCTGCTGTCGAAGCCGTTCGTGCGGGAGAACACGGAAAAGGCTTTTCTGTTGTTGCCACCGAAATTCGCAAACTCGCCGATCGCAGCAAGCAATCGGCAGAAAAAATTAGTGAATTAATCGTCGATATTCGCAATGCAACGAATTCGGCGGTTGTCATTAACGAAGATGGCGGACGCAGTGTGGAAAGTATTGTTTCTGCCGTGAACTATATTGCCGTCAATGCCCAACAAATTTCTTTAAGTTCCCAACAACAAGCCCTGGCTACTCAACAAGTGGTTTCTGCGATGAATAAACTGAATCAATCGGCGCAAGAAACGGCTTCGGGAATTGCCCAAACAAAAATAGGTATTCAACAACTCAATCAAGCAGCTATACGACTGAAAGAAGAAGTTTAATTGGAAGATCGGAGTGGCGATCGCCCCTCGATTCGGTTAAGTTTAGATGGGCCGATCGCCATTATCAATGCTTTGAAGTCCGTCAGGGGTTGGGTGACTTGGTGCGATCGAAGAAATGACAGGTTCGATGGGTGCAGCTCGCGACGATCGAAAACGCGATCGTTTCCCGAGTCGATCCGAGCGATTCTCCTCCGGAGAGCCTAGGTAAACGGATCGAGAATACCGGATACAAAAACAGGGAATCTAGCCGTTAGAAATCCTCCCCATTGAATTGACTTTTTCTTTATACGCAGTCAAATCTTCCCGAGTCAAATGTGTTAAACTCCATTCATTTAAGATATTTTCAGACCGGATCGAAGATCGAAGAGATGAAGAAAAACATACATTAGTTTTAAAGACGGCAATGTTTACAGGATCTGGGGACTCGATCGTAGTCCGATCGCGCGATCGAGCATAGATGTATTCCAACCGGGTTTAACAGGGTTTAATCGTCAAATTCATAGAGTAACGAGTAGGGATTGATGCTCAATTTAAAATTGAAAGGGCAAATTTTATCGGGATATGCAATTCCCATTTTGTTATTGAGCGCGATCGCGCCTCTAGTATTTGTCAATGCTCGCAATGTCAACCAACTGACCGACGCGATCGAGATCTCTCATGGGGTATCGGACTCGATGTCGGAAGCCACCCTCAATGCAATCCGAATGGAGCGATCGTTACGCGGTTATTTGGTCAATCAGAAGCCGCGCCATCGAGAAGGATTTGAAATCGGACTGAGCAGTTACAACCAAACGGTAAGAAACCTCGAAAATCAGATCGAAGCGCTTCGAGATCCCGAACAGAAACAGCGTTTTCAACGGTTCGTACAACTCGGCGAACAACTTGCAGCGACTCAGAACCAAATGCTCGCTTTGGTTCAAAATGACAATTTAAACGCCGCTTTACAAGCATTTGCGACGGACGAAAGTAGCGAAATTATTCGCAAGATGCAAGCGATTTACGACGAGTTTCTCGAACGCGAGCGCATTCGGCTCGCTCAGGGAAAAGAGCGTACCCACGACGCACTAGATTTTCTCAGTCTCCTGGCAATTTGGGGAACGCCGATCGCGATCGCGCTGTGTTTGTGGAGTGCGATTTATATTGCCGCTCGCGTGCGCGATCGCATCGAAGAGGCGGTGCGATCGATTTCCACGTCTTCTCACGAAATTGCGGCGACGGCACAACAGCAAGAGCGCAACGCCTCCCAACAATCGAGTTTCGTGCGTGAAACCACTACCTCCATGAACGAGTTGGATGCGTCCTCTAAAACCACTGCCGAACGGGCCGAAGAAGCGGCGCAAGGCGTCTTTCACATTCTCAAATTAGTCAGTGGCAAAACCCTCGACGGCGTTCGCGCCGGACTGGAGCCTGGGGATTCGTTCGATCGCGACGGCACGAATTTAGAAGGGAAAGTCAGCCAAATTGCGTTACAGATGGAGATTTTGAGGGAACAGCTCGGCCAAATCGATAAAATTGCCAATTTAGTGAGTAATTTAGCGGAACAAACGAATATGCTCGCGCTCAATGCGGCGGTGGAAGCCGTGCGCGCGGGAGAAGGAGGTAAAGGGTTTGGAATTGTAGCCAGTGAAATTCGCAAATTAGCCGATCGCTCCCGTAAATCGGCGGAGCAAATTAATACGTTAGTGCAGGATATTCAAAAAGCGACTCAAGCCACGGTGACGGCGACGAAAGAAGGGAATCAAACGGTAGAAGTCGTGGTCGGGGCGATCGATGAAATTGTCGGCAGTATTCAAGCGATTTCCGGCAATGCTCGGGAGCAGGCGATCGCCATTTCTCAAGTCGTGGAAGCCATGCACCGCTTAAATTTAGCCTCGGGAGAAACGGCCACTGGCATCGCTCAAGTACGAACGGGGACGCAACAGCTCAACACGGCTATTCTTGATTTGAAAAAGCTCGTTTAATTAGGTTTTATTTTCGATTAATTTTATTGAGTTTGAGCGATGAGTTTGAGCGATCGCAATGACCGCATTTCAATCCAGTTATTTTTTATTTGAACGATCCCTCATGTTAGTCAGAACCCAAAAATTACGAACGAAACTTTATTTCGGCTTTTTTGTAATTCCGGCAACAATTTTAGTCGGAATTAGTATTTATTCACTTTTATCTTTTTTTCGCATCGATCGCGAAGTCGGTCTCATTTACGACGATCGCATCGTTCCTTTACTCTTGCTCAAATCTGTCGAGCAAAGTTATGCGGTCGAGATTATCGATGCGGCCAATAAAGTGAATGAAGGAATCATGGGGCAGACCGAAGCTTTAGCGATTGTAGAAACTGCTCAAAATAATATTTCCGAAAAGTGGAGCGACTATACGGAGATCGAAGTAGAGGAGCGAGAACGGCAATTAATTAAAGAAGCCCGCGATCGCTTTGCGGTAGCCGACGTTCAAATCGAGCAACTAAAAGACAGTTTGAGCCGGGGCGATCGCGCTCGGATTGCCCAGTTAGACGGGGAACTATACCGGGCGATCGATCCGGTTTCCCAAACCTTGAGAGAACTCAGTGAAATTCAATTAGAAATGGCGGCGATCGAACGAAAGAAAGCAGGAAAAATCGTCAAACAAACGGTTTGGATTTACACGATTTTACTGGCGATCGCCGTCGTCGGCGCCTCTCCGTTCGGCTATGTTTTCAGTCAGTCGATCCTGTCCAAATTGCGAGAAACGGTGAATCGGGTCAGTCGCAGTTCTAGCGAGATCGCCGCCGCCGCCGAAGAACAGGAAAAAGTGGCCACCCAGCAAGCGAGTGCAGTCAATCAAACCACCAGCACCATTGAAGAGTTGAACGCTTCGTCACAACAATCGGCCCGCCAAGCTCAAGTCGCCCTCGATCGCGCCAAACAGGTTCTCATTCTGGTCGATAGTGCCAGCGTACACCACGAGGGGGTTCGAGATCGCGGCGAGGGACTGCGCCAGAAAGTCGATCGGATCGCCGAACAAACTGTCAGCTTGATGGAGCAGGTCCAAACGATCGATAAAATTGCGGATATGGTCAGCACTCTGGCCAATCAAACGAACGTCCTGGCTCTCAATGCCTCTGTAGAGGCGGTGCGCGCCGGAGGGGAGGGAAAAGGGTTTGGCGTAGTCGCCAGCGAAATCCGCAAACTCGCCGACGAAAGCCGCAAAGCTGCCGAACGGATCAATCAACTGGTCTCCGAGATCGAAAGTGCCACGGATCGGACGGTTCGCACGAGTGTGGAAGGAAAACAAACCGTCGGCATTATTGTCGAAGCTATCAATGAGATTGTGGTCAATTCCCAGCAAATTTCCCTGACTTCCAAACAGCAGGCGATCGCCCTCGATCAAGTCGTCACGGCAATGAGCAGTATCAATGCAGGGTCGAAGGAAACCGCAAGCGGGATCGCGCAAACGAAAGAAAGTACGCACAAGCTCAACGAGGCAGCGCGGACGTTAAGCTCGATGGTTTGAGAAGCCGTCCCCTGTAAGGATTCCCCGCTCCCAGTTCCCGACTCTCCCCTGGGCTATTGAGAATTTGCACCGAATTGGGCATAGTAGAGGCACTGAGCGATCGCGGACTCGACACCGGAAAGGCTCAGCGCCTCTACTATCACGGAAGATCGATCGGCGTGAAATTTATTCGTCCTCCGGGTCTCTTTCCCGACAAAAAAGCCAATCCCGAGCGATCGCAACCGACCGAGATCGAAACGAAAGGCTCGATCTGGCGCCGGGGTGCTGCCAGCGTGCTAGAAATTACCTTGCTCGTGGCCAGTGCCCTCGGCCCGTGGGGTGCGGGGGAATATCTGCGAACTCACGAGGCGGGGGGCGATCGCGTGCCGCTCCATCCGGTATTGGCCCGAGCTCAAGATGCGATCGCGCCAATTTTGGCGTTGCCGCGTCCTTGCGACGATCGCACGGGACGGTCCTGCGTGGAGCGCGTTCCCCCGGCGACGAATTTACTGTGGATGGCGGCGATCGTCGCTCCGGTGACCCTGGGAGCGTGGCAACTGTACGCTTTGGGCAAAACAGGTCAAACCTTGCCGAAACGCTGGTTTCGGGTGGAGGTGCTGGCGGTGAGCGGGCGAACGCCGGGTTTGCTCCGGGCAGTAGTGCGCGAACTGGTGGGACGTTGGGGAATGGGTGTGGGTTTGGCTTATTGTCTTTGGCGTTACGGCGGTGCGGTGCCGGATTTGACGTTACTCGGGGCGTTGGCGGCGGGGAGTTTGGCGTTAGATAGTTTAAATGCCTGTTTCGATCGCGATCGCCGGGCCTTACACGATCGGGTGGCGGGAACGTTGGCGATCGATGCGGCGTTGGAGAGTTTCTACACCAGTCCCTTACAAAACTGCACGGGAACCCAGGGCGATCCTTTGGATAGGGTAAAAATCTCTCAAGCGCACCGCTCGACCTCCATGGATAGTAAAGCTAAGATTTCCCCGGCTCTCGTCCCTCTCGAACAGGTACCCGCCGGGATACACTGGATGCGGCGCCCCCTCGGTTGGGGCCTTGCTCTCGGAATCGGGCTGAGTACCTTTCTCGTCACTTGGATGGGTACTCAGATTTACGTCGAGGGACAGCAAACGTTACGCGATCGCGCCGAACGCGAACGGGAAACCTTTCTCGCCCTCGTGGAAAAATTCGCCCCGGACGAACGCCAGGGCGCCATCCTCGCCCTCGGCAATCTCGACGCCCCCGATGCGGGGATTCAATTGCTTGCGGACTTACTCGGACTTGAAAATGATGGCGATCGCCTCGAAGCCATCCAACAAGCTCTCGTCAGTAGCGGTCCGCGCGCCCTTCCCTATCTCAAAACCGCCAACCAAGCGGTGAGAGCCGATCTCGATGCTTTGCGCTACAGCGCCGATACTGCCCAACGGCAAATGGTGGAACGGCGCTTGCAAGCGACCCAACGGGCGATCGCCAAATTGTTAAAAATTCATAGCGGCGATTTAGACGAAATCGATCTCAATCGCACCCATCTCGGACGGCTCGATACCGATGCCGCTTTTGCTCTGGTTCTCGAAAAAACGGATTTATCGGGGATTCAACTGCGCGGCGCCCGACTCGACGGCGCCAGTTTTCGCGGCAGTCTTTTTTACGGGGCCGGGAGCGATCGCCGTTTCGGTACCTTCGACGATCGCAAAGCGGATTTGACCGCCAGCACCCTCACCGATGCGGACTTGCGCGCTGCTTTTCTCTCTCAGGCGATCTTAGAAAATACCGACTTGCAACGCGCCAATCTCAGCAGCGCCAACTTATCTCAAGCGAAGCTCAACCGCGCCAATCTCAGCAGCGTGCGGGCGATCGATACGGACTTCCAACAAGCGACCCTCGCCGAAGCGACCTTTACCGGAGCCCATCTCGGCGAGGCCAATTTTGCGGGAGCTCAACTTGAGGGCGCCCGCCTCACCCGCACCGAAGCGGTGGGGTCGAACTGGCGCGCCGCCTCGGTGATGCGAACGAATTGGCAAGACGCCGATTTAACCACTGCCGATTTTACCCAAGCGAACTTACAACAAGCCAATTTCAGCAGCGCTCAACTCAACGGCGCCGACTTCACTGGGGCGAATTTGCAACAGGTGAATTTTCAACGGGCCGATTTGAGTGCGGCAGTTTTGCGCGGGGCGACTCTCGACGGCGCCGATTTTCAAGGGGTCAATTTCACTGTTTCCTCGTCGTCCGAAGAAGTGGATTTTATTAAACCTTCTTCGGAGTCCGAGGGGGTCGATTTGCTGACGGGGGTCAATTTTAATTCGGTTCGCAATTTGGACGATCGCCAGATCGAGTATATTTGTGCGCGAGGGGGGATTCACGATCTCTGTTCCCCCGGCGCCGAGTCGTGGTAGAGATGGCGGCGATCGCATAAGCTAAAATCGAGCGGATCGGTTCGATATCGATGGCGTCTATTCAGGTGTATGGAGGAGTAAGGAGATGACCCGTTTTATCAGTTTCGGTTCGGCTTTGGCGGCGATCGCCCTGGGAAGCTTTGCCAGTTTGGGGGCGATCGTCCCGCGCGCTAACGCTCAAGCGGCTTACGGCAGTTACATCGGCGTCGGCGGTTCGGTTGCGACTACGGAAAATCCGGACGGCGATCGTGAAGCCGCCGGGATTGTCGCCGCCCGTTATAAATTCTTGACTTTACCGATTTCTTTACGCGCTCAAGCTTTCTTCAACGGCGACGGCGCCGCCGTCGTTCCTACCCTGTCTTACGATATCCCGATCACCTGGCAAACGGATATCTACGTCGGTGCGGGTCCTTCTTTCGTCTTTTCTGGGGATACTCCTGTTGGCGATCGAACCAGTCTTGCCATTCAACCGGGGATCGATTTTGCCATTCCCAATACCCGTATGGTTGTCTTCGGTAACGCGATTTTTGCGTTTGACGCTTACGAAGATGAGGACGATACCGCGATCTCCGTCCAAGGCGGTCTCGGTTTGAGATTTTAGATCTAAGATCTAAGATTGTCTTCGATCGCGCGAGCCGGGAAAAAGTGGGAAAGGGGCTTGCGCGGCTGAGTTTTTCTTGTTATAATTCATATTATAATGGGAATGTGTGTATTTTTAAAATTTTTGTCAATATCTCCATTATAATATAAAAGTTTACCAGAAAAACCGCCTCGAAAGCAAGACCTTTTTAGGGTTTTTCGCGTATCTTTTTGTAAAGAAAAATAATAAGAAGTTAAACATCTCTGTGAGATGCTCAATCCGGTTGGCGATCGCCAAATTATGCTACTTTTTTGATAAAATCGCTCTCGGCTAAATGGACGAGCTAGACTGTTCTTGCCAGCGCGATCGTAACTGTCGCATTGCCTCGATTTCGTCGTCTTTAGCCGTCTCCAAAAAAGAGTAAAGCCAAGCTTTCGGAACTTGGGGAAAGGTGGGACTGCGATCGACTTCCACATACACCCCCGATTGTAGCGCGTAAATCCGCCACACCTGCCCGTCAAAGCGCCAAAATTCCGGAACTCCCAACGTCGCATAAAACTGATTTTTAGCAATATCCGTGTGAGTGATATCGACTTCAACCACCAAATCCGGTGGTGGGTCTTGGTTAAAATCGATCTGGCGTCCCTTCACTAATGGCTGATTTTGAATGTAATAAGCATTATCGGCTTCAGCACCTTTTTTGAGAAGCGGATAATTCATTGTAGTTGACCCGATGGTTTTAATCCGCAACCCCAATAACTCCACTAAAATAACGATGAACCGTCCGATTAAACACCGCGCAAATTCATGTTCTTCAAGAGGCATCGTAATTTCCAATACTCCATCATCGTAGGTCAACCGAGACCCTCTAGATAGCGGGAGCATTTCTAGCATTTGGACATAGTTATCCCAACTGATGCCACGAAAAACCACTCGTTGTTCGCCACGGGGTTTGAGGGTAGCTTGGGGTTCGGGTGCTGCAATAACCATCTTGCGAGCAATATGGTAAGAATTGGCAATGATTGGTACTTTAGGATCGATCTGAAATTCGATGCCCAAAGGATGTTAATGATTAGGTGAATTCTACGTTGATTTTACTGCGATCGCGCGAGCCGGGAAAAAGTGGGAAAGGGGCTTGCGCGGCTGAGTTTTTCTTGTTATAATCTATATTATAATGGGAATATTTGTATTTTTCAGATTTTTGTCAAGATCCCCATTATAATATAGAAGTTTACCAGAAAAACCGCCTCGAAAGCAAGCCCTTTTTAGGGTTTTTCGCGTATCTTTTTGTAAAGAAAAATAATAAAATCGAGGAAAAAGTGTTACAAAACGAGCGGCGATCGCGAAAGCGTCTCCAAAGGAGAATCGCGAAGCCTCTCCAAAAGAGGATCGCCCCTTACCAAATGCCGGGGATTAGTTTTTTACTAGACTGAACGTATTGGGGATATTCCGGGTATTTTTCCAGGCGGGACTTTTCCGTTTTACTCATCAAAGAAAGATAGAGTGCGGTGATAAACACAGGTAATCCATAAGCCCAAGGGGAACCTGCTAGGACGCTAAAACTGAGATAGCGCAATAAGTCGGCAAAATAGTTAATATGCCGAGAAAAACGCCAAGCGCCATCAGTCACTAACCCCGCGCCGTACTGTTTTGCCGTTAATTTCTGCACGTCTGCACTCGTATTAATTAACGAACCGAACGTGTAAAGAATTAAGGCGATCGCCCCGGTTAAATAGGCCAGAGGTTCGGGATTCGTAAACGCGAAATAGCCCGGCATGGCATAAAAAACGCCGACAATTAACAAACAGAGAATCACCCCGATCGCCGAAATCGGTTCGGAAAAGATCGCCTTGCGTCGTTCGGGATACAGCCACTGTTCGAGTAACCACCAGACGCAATAACCGCCATGCAAACATAAATACAGAACCTGTCGCCAGTCCTGAATCCCGAAAATCAAAGCACAAGCGATCAATAAAACCAGGGTCAGGGTTTTGGCGAGATTAATCGCCGTCAATTCCGTCATTCGAGAGGATTGTACTGCACTATCTTGCATGGCGACCTATTAAAATATTGAATATTTTCAGTTTGAATATTTCCAGTTTACCGATGTCGGTGAACGAGAGTAGCATTGGCTTGATCCACGGGAACCACCAACACCTCAGAAATGTTGACGTGAGGGGGACGAGTGGCGCAGTAGAGAACCACGTCGGCAATATCGTCGGGGGTCAAGGGGGTTAAATCTTGATAAACTGTGGTAGCGCGATCGCGATCGCCGTGGAAGCGAACGATGCTAAATTCCGTTTCCACTAACCCCGGTTCCACCTCGGTAACGCGGACGGGAGTTCCGATTAAATCTTGCTTGAGACCGTCAGAAATGGCGCGGACGGCGGCTTTCGAGGCGCAGTAGACGTTCCCCCCCGGATAGGCGGCGCGTCCGGCGATCGAGCCGATATTGATGACGTGACCGCAGGCGCGATCGACCATTCCCGGAACGATCGCCCGAGTAACGTAGAGTAATCCCTTTACATTAGCATCGATCATCTCTTCCCAATCGTCGATATTGCCTTCGTGAAGCTTGTTCAACCCGCGACTCAATCCGGCATTATTAACGAGAATATCGATCGCCGCCCAAGAATCGGGCAGATCGGATAAGGTAGAAGCCACCGAAACGCGATCGCGCACGTCTAAGGCGAGTAAATGGGTTGAAGTGCCGAATTTTTCCTCTAATTGCGCGCCAAGCTGTTCGAGGCGATCGAAGCGTCGCGCCGCTAAAATTAGCTTAGCCCCCGCTTCGGCGAAAAAATGAGCGCAAGACGCCCCAATTCCACTGCTAGCGCCAGTAATTAAAACGATTTTATCTTTAACCGAAACCATAAGTGCTGTGATTCAACAACTGCGATCGACTGCCAGCTTAAACTTATCAGAGAAGCCGTGAGGCGGTACACCCACCATCAACGCCGACTCGCCACGCAAACGCACTTCAACATCGCGACGGCGACAGTCGAACCACTGTTTTTCTGGTAGATGGCGGGAAGTCAAAAAATGCACCTGTTGGTTAGAAGACCCGCGTAAACCGCGATTGTCGTCGTATTCGGCAAGATATTGGCCGTCAATTAAAACATCGATCGCCGCGAGAAGGGTAGAAATCTGGGGATCTTGGCGCGATTTGAGCTGTTTTAAGGTAAAACCTGTAAAACAAATAATCGATAAATCCCGTCGTTGTCGCAAATAGAGACATAATTCGTTTAATGCGGCGACTTGCAACATCGGTTCCCCGCCAGAAACCGTCAGTCCGTCGAGATTGGGGGTATTTAAAATCAGGTCACCCAGTGTTTGAACTTCGACGAGATGGGCAGTTTTTTGGTCGATCCAATCGGGAGAGACGCATCCGGGACAGTTGAAGCAACATCCTTGTACCCAAATCGCAAACCGCCGTCCCGGACCGAGGGTACGAGTGGCAGGACAGAGTTCGGCGAGATTGAGTAAGGACATTGGAGAGGTTAAATTTTAGATGTTAGATTTCAGATTTTACAGTTTGAATTTTATAGAAATTTGATATCCGCTCAAATTTTCAAGCTGCCCAATTTTGACAGAGGGTTTGAGCTTGGGTGATGACAGTTTCGATCGCTTTCGGTTGTTTGTCCGGGGGATAGCCGTGCTTTCGCAGCAGCCGTTTGACAATAGCTCGCATTTTGGCGCGAACCGTTTCCCGTTCCGTCCAGTCAATCGTAACGTTTTTGCGAATCGCTTCCACGAGGTCGCGAGCGATCGCCTTGAGAGTTGCATCTCCCAGTATTTTAACCGCACTATCATTCACCTCCAGCGCGTCATAAAAAGCGAGTTCGTCTTCAGTCAAGCCCAGTTGTTCCCCCCGTTGGCTGGCTTCTCGGATTTCCCGGGCAAGGTCGATCAGTTCCTGGAGGACTTGCGCCGATTCAATCGAGCGGTTTTGGTAGCGCTTGATGGTGTTCTCCAGCATCTCCGAAAACTCCCGAGACTGCACCACGTTGCGGCGCGATCGCGACTGAATCTCATCGCTTAGCAGCTTCCTCAACACTTCCAGCGCCAAATTCCGCTGGGGGAGTCCGCGCACTTCTTCCAAAAAGCGATCGGACAGGATGGAAATTTCGGGTTTGTCGAGTCCGGCAGTGGCGAAAATATCGATAACTTGGTCGGAAGCGATCGCCCGGGTGACGATTTGCCTCACTGCTGCATCGAGTTCGGCTTTGGTTTTGCCCCCTTCGACGGTGTGTTTGGAGAGGGTCGCTTTAATCGCTTGGAAAAAACCCAGGTCTTCGCGAATGGCGATCGCTTCATCTTCAGTGGCGCATAACGCAAACGCTTTGGACAGTTCCGTAACAGTTTGAATGTAGCGCTGGATGCCGTTTTCCGCTGCGAACTCCGGGCGCAGAATCCAGTCGGTGGCGTTGTGCAAAAGGGTGAGTCGTTGGGGTGCGGTGTCCGTCTGGAAGCCGGAATAATCGAAGCCGCTAAACATCGCCGCCACGATTTCGTATTTTTCCAGCATCACGGCAACCGCTTGCTCGATGGCGATGCCGGTTTCTCCCCGATCGCCTTCGGTGTAATCTTTGAGCGCGTTTTTGAGGTCTTCGGCGATTCCCAGATAGTCTACCACCAGCCCCCCGGGTTTGGAGCCAAACACCCGGTTCACGCGAGCGATCGCCTGCATCAAATTGTGGCCGCGCATCGGTTTGTCAATATACATCGTGTGCAGGCAAGGCGCGTCAAATCCCGTCAGCCACATATCCCGGACAATCACGAGTTTGAGGGGGTCGTTGGGGTCGCGCAACCGTTTGGCGATCGCATCTCGCCCTTTCTTGGAACGAATGTGGGGTTGGAAGTTAAGCGGATCGGAGGCGCTGCCGGTCATAATCACTTTAATCGCCCCTGCCTTATCGTCCTCATCATGCCAATCCGGACGCAGGGCAACCAGTTGGTTGTAAAGCTCAACGCAGATGCGGCGGCTCATGCAGACGATCAATCCTTTGCCCTCCATCGCACTGAGGCGGTTCTCGAAGTGCTGGACGATATCTCGGGCAACTTGGGCGAGTCGTTTTTCTGCCCCTACCATCGCTTCTAACTGCGCCCACTTGCGCTTGAGTTGCTGTTTGGTGGATTGCTCCTCGCCTTCGGTGAGTTCTTCAAAGTCTGGGTCGATTGTGGGTCTCTCGCTTTCGTCTAAGTTGATTCTGGCGAGTCGGGCTTCGTAATAAATCTTAACGGTGGCTTTGTCTTCGACGGCTCGCTGAATGTCGTAGATGTCGATATAGTCGCCGAAAATCTGTTTGGTGTTTTTGTCGGTGGCTTCGATGGGAGTGCCCGTAAACCCGATGAATGAAGCGTTAGGCAGGGCATCTCGCAGGTATTTTGCGAAACCGTAGGCGGTATAGGCTCCTCGTTCGCCGGTTTCTTTGTCGGTGGTTTTGACGACGCGGGCTTTGAGGCCATATTGGGAGCGGTGGGCTTCGTCGGCGATAAAGACGATGTTGTGGCGATCGCTGAGTTGTTCGTATTCTCCCCCTGGGGTGTCTGGGGCAAATTTCTGGATGGTGGTAAAGATGACCCCGCCGGAGGCGACTTGGAGTTTAGTTTTGAGGTCTTGACGGTCTTCGGCTTGGGTGGGGGTCTGTCGCAACAGCTTGCTACATTTGGAGAAAGTGCCGAACAGTTGGTCGTCTAAGTCGTTGCGATCGGTGAGGACGACGAGGGTGGGGTTTGCCATCGCCGGATGTTGGATGATTTTTCCCGCGTAGAACGCCATTGAGAGGCTTTTCCCGGATCCTTGGGTGTGCCAGATGACCCCGACTTTGCGATCGCCTTCAGGAGAGGTGGCTTTGATGGTTTCGGCAACGGCTTTATTGACGGCATGATATTGGTGATAGGCGGCCATCTTTTTAATCGGGGTTTCGCCGTCTGTCTCGAATGCGATAAAGAAGCGGATTAAGTCTAGGAACCGGGCTTTCTCGAACGCGCCTCGAATGGTGATTTCGAGTTCGGTGAGGGTTTTGGGTGCGAGGTCATCTCCTTCGATGGTACGCCAGGGCATGAAGCGATCGCGATCTGCACTCAAGGATCCAATTCGGGTGGTTCTGCTATCGGAAATTGCCAGAACTTCGTTATAGGTAAACAGGCTGGGGATATCTTTTTTATAGGTTTGAAGCTGGTTAAAGGCTCCTTCGATATCGGCGTTTTTGTCTGCGGGATTTTTGAGTTCGATAACGGCGAGGGGGAGTCCGTTAATAAAAACGACCACATCCGGGCGGCGGTTTTGGCGTTCGATGACGGTAAATTGATTGACAACTAACCAATCGTTATTTGCGGGATTGTTCCAGTCGATGAGCCAAGCTTGGTCATCAATCGTGCGATCGTCTCGGTGGTAGGCGACGGGAACTCCTTCGATGAGCAATCGGTGGAAACGCTGGTTATTTTCGATGAGGTTTTGAGTTTCGCAGCGCACTACTTGCCGGATGACTTCATCTACGGCATCATCGGGTAACTGAGGGTTGATTTGGGCGACGGCATGACGGAGGCGATCCGTGAGGATGACTTCACCAGAGGTTTCGCGTTCGGCGTTGGGTTCCCCTGGGGCAATGTCAGGGCCATGCAGGATGGTGTAGCCCAGTTGCTCGAAGTAGTAGAGGGCTGATTCTTCAACGTCAGATTCGGCAAACTTGCTCATCAGATTTCTCCGGTTTGGAACTTCTGTTTTTTATCGAGGGTTTGCGAACGAGCGCTTTTAAATGGCTATAGCGGTTCTCGCAAAGATGTGATAATTGTTTTCAAGGAGTGCGAGCTTCTAGCTCGCTAGTTTACCAGCGAGCTAGAAGCTCGCACTCCTGGATCTATTTTTATCGATTTACCTCACCAATCTGAGAAATGCTATAAAAGTTTTAAGACTCTACCCCTTTTTGCACCGCCTCCTTGGACACTTCGGAAAAATAAGCGTTATTTTTCCACAAAATGCTGATTTTTGCAGCTTATTGATGCCTCAAACCGTTTGAGGAAGCGGTTGATAGTGAAGTTGCATCACTTGATTGATGCTTAACGTTTCTAAAGCGTAGGTTTTACCCTGAAGGTCTACGAATTCGACCTCAAATACATCGGGTTCGTAAACTTCAACAATCGTACCGACTTGGCCTTTATAAAGGTTAAATTTAGGTAAATCTTCCGTTAGGGCAACGACATCTAAAAGTTTCATCCGGTGTTCTCCTGGGGATTAGGTAATGTAACAGGTGATGAGCCGTGAGAAGTCTTCATTCTGCCTAATAATCCAAACACTTCTGATGATGGCACTTCTACTTTCCCGCGTCATTTCAAAGTCAATCTGGTATTTCTGCCCGTAACTATTGCGATTAGTTGGGATAGCGTCTTCAGTTTTGAGAGCTTGGCGCAGAGCGACCCGTAGTTCTTCAGCTTCTTCTAGCCCAATGCCTAGCGCAGATTGAAACACAATGGCTTTGTGCTGACCTTCCGAGTGATTTGGATTGAGTGAATAGCCCTCCAATTTTTCAAACGGAATCAGTGCTAGATCGGGATTCGGTAGTTTCACGTCACCTCCTCAAGGACTTTTTCGGCATCTTTGATGCGGATTTCGCCAGATAAAAGTTTGGGGAGGAGGGTGTCACGAGTTAAGGCCATAATTCTTGATTCATAGTTACTTTGAAAAATTTTGTTTCGGATAGACCCTACTTGCAACTCAAACTTATCCAGAATTGCTGGCAAAGGAATAAGAATTTGAGCATCCGAAAATCTATCCGGTCGTACTGCGGGATAAGCACTACCATCAGCATTGAATGTCAAATAGTCTACAAATTCATCTGTTGTAACCCACGCATAAAGATATGATGGAGGAATTGCTTTAGGTGAAAGAACAACAAATCCAGTTGAAACTACCAAATTCTCTGGGGGAGTATGAATAAATAAGTAAGATCTGCGATTTGGCCTTACTCCAGACCAAATTGTGTCACCATGCCGAACAAGCCTTTTTGCTCGACTTGGAGCATCAGATAACTGATAAGCTGTCGTTTTTTCAAGACGACCTGTTGTAACAGAAGAAATATCGACATACTGAATTACTTGATGCGAATAATTCTTGGTAACACTACGTGGGTTTACCTTAACTACTTGCTTTAAAGTTTCAACTTTCCACCCCTTCGGAATCTTACCCAGTGGCGAATCCTCAAAATCATCGGGAAACAGCGCCGCCGTTTCTGCATCCATGCCTGCGGGTTGTCGTCCGTCCATCTTGGCGCGAACGGGGTCGAAGTCGATAAACCAGGATTTGAAGATGGCACGGGCGATGCCCTCCAGCGTCCGGTTCATCTGCTGGTTCAGTTCGATTTTGTCGTCCAGGGTGCCGAGAATATGCGCGATCGCTTTTTGCTCAGATATAGAAGGAAAACTAATTAAAGTCGATTTAAGAACTTCTGTATTTATTCTACCTGTTCCATGAGAGGCTGAATCGACTAACCCCATTAAATAAGGCTTAAACGCTAAAAGCCAATATACTAAAAAGCTTTTGTCAATTATAGATTCATCAGGAATAATGGCTTTAATATCTTGATTAAATGCCATGTCTTGCATAACGATAGAAATTGGTACATCTTTATGAAGAGTCATGCCTCTAACTAGAATTAATATAGACCCTTTTGGTGCTATTCGGGTTCCATTACTAGCACCTTTAGAAGTAATACGATCTTGAGTCTCATACAAACGAAAAGTTTTTAAATCTTTGGCACTAGCCCAACAAATATTTCCATTCCAATAATCAGGATTTCGTTTTGAAGGCGTTCCACCTGACAGCATTAATACACATTCATCTAAAGTTTTTTCTGTCCATTTGTTTTTAATACTAGAAGTAGTCATACCCCAACCCCCGCAAATTCTCTCGAATCACCTTCTCTAACCGTGCCGACTCTTTAAACTGCGCGTCCAACTTCTTCGTCACCGCCTGCATTTACTCACACCTCTAACTCACTTACTAACAAAATCTTTAACTCGGCTATGCGCTTTAGTTGAGCATCATTCGTCAGAAATGCCTGACAACCAGCATCTAATGCCGCTGCAATCTGAAAAGCATCTGGTAGTTGCAGACGATACCTTACCCGAATATCAGCAGCAGTTCTAGCAATCTCTGACGTGATGTTGACAAAATCAGCCGTGTCTTGACCCGTGATAATGTCAATAAACAATTGCTGCTGAGACAAATTACTGTCTCGAAGCGGTAAAATTAAGCATTCAGCCAGTGTCACGGGAGAAGTAACCACACGAATCTGAGCCGATTTAATCCAATCAAATATTCCGTCCATAATAGCGGAGTAACCCGGATTCATATCGACGTAATAGATAACAGGAGCAGAATCTAGAAACAGTCGATTGACCGATTGAAACGCTTCTTCAATCTTCATGACCCCTCAAAAAGTCGTTTCTCCCGTTCATCCCACTCCTTCCGTAACTCATTGACCCACTCCTGAGCATCCTGCCCATTTAACAAATTGGGAGCAATGCCACGCAGTTCTTGCCAGCTTCGTTTAGGGTTGTGCTGGGTTAACGTCCGCCGCTTCAGTTGTTCTGTAGCGTGGCTAATCACCTCTAACTGTTCCTCAATTGTAAGCTGCTCAATGTCCTGCAACACCTGCTTTAGCAATGGACTCATAGCCCCAACCTCCTCAAATTTTCCCGAATCGCTGCTTCTAGTTTGGCGCTTTCCTCAAACTGGCTGTACAACTTCTTAGTCAACCGTTCCATCTTCTCCTCAAACGGCTCATCGTCATCCTCCAATTCCTCCGCCCCCACATAGCGCCCTGGGGTCAACACATAACCATGAGAGGCGATTTCCTCCAGCGTCGCACTCTTGCAAAATCCCGGCACGTCCTCATACTCATCTGCCCCCGGTTCCCCGCGCCATGCCTGATAGGTTCCCGCAATCCGGGCTAACTCTTCATCGGTCAGTTCTCGGTGCGTCCGGTCAATCAACACCCCCAACTTCCGGGCATCAATAAACAAGGTCTCGCCTTTGCGGTTGCGACAGGATTTATGACCGGCAGTGGGTTTGCCTGACTTATCCCGCGCCACAAACCACAGACACGCTGGAATCTGGGTAGTGTAGAACAACTGTCCTGGTAAGGCAATCATGCAATCCACCAAATCCGAAGCGATTAGCGCCTTGCGAATCTCGCCTTCCCCAGACTGGTTAGAACTCATCGAACCATTCGCCAACACAAAACCAGCCATCCCGTTCGGTGCGAGGTGGTGGATGATGTGCTGGATCCAAGCGTAGTTGGCGTTTCCCTTCGGTGGCGTCCCGTACTGCCAGCGCACGTCTTCTGCCAGCTTCTCGTTCCACCAATCGCTGATGTTAAATGGAGGATTTGCCAGAATGTAATCTGCCTTCAAGTCTTTGTGCAAATCGTTGGTGAAACTATCCGCCTGTCTATCGCCGATGTTGCCATCTATCCCGCGAATGGCAAGGTTCATCAAGCACAGCCGCCGCGTCGTCGGGTTGGACTCCTGACCGTAAATGGCAATATCGCCTTTGCGTCCCCCGTGCGCTTCCACGAATTTCTCAGACTGCACGAACATCCCACCGGAACCGCAGCAGGGGTCATAGATTCGGCCTTTGTAGGGTTGAATCATTTCGACCAACAGCCTAACCACAGACTGCGGCGTGTAAAATTCACCGCCTCCCTTGCCTTCCTTCTCGGCAAACTGTCCCAGAAAATACTCGTAAACTCGCCCCAAAATATCCTTGGAACGGTTCTCGGCATCGCCCAATCCGATGGTGCTAATCAGGTCGATGAGTTCTCCCAGACGTTGTTTATCCAAGTCGGGGCGATTGTAGTTGCTGGGTAAAACGCCTTTGAGTCGGGAGTTTTCTTTCTCGATCGCCGCCATCGCTTCATCAATGCGCTTGCCGATATCCGGTTGCTTGGCGCTGGCTTGAATTGCCGACCACCGCGCCTCTTTCGGCACCCAGAACATATTTTCGCCAAGGTACTCATCCCGGTCTTCCGGGTCGGTGTAGTCCGTTTCCTGCCTCGCCGCGAGGTTATCGTAGAGTTCCTGGAAGGCATCGGAAATGTACTTGAGGAAAATCAGCCCCAAAGTGACGTGCTTGTATTCGGCAGCATCCATGTGGCCGCGCATCTTATCCGCAGCCGCCCACAAGGTTTGCTCGAAACCGAGATTGGCTCCATTGCCATTCTGCGTGTCGGTGGATTTAGTTTTAGTTTTCTTAGACCGGGGCATTCAATAACCTAATGACAAATTGAACTAATGAGAGATCCGGGGGCGCTCTCACAGTATTATCTCGTTCCCTACCGTCACTTTCAACTGGGGTGAGTTATGCGGTTGGAGAATCACGGGATTGATGGATTCGGAGTTTCGATCGGCCAAGATTGACCGAACGCAGCGATCGCGCGACAGCTTACAATAAAAGCGCGTTGATTGTTACCGTCAGCATCCCGCTCTAAAGAGACGGGGCTTCGTGCCTCTCCTTTAGTAGGGGCGTTTCGCGAAACGCCCCTACCCGTTTCGCGAAACGCCCCTACCCGTTTCGCGAAACGCCCCTACCCAACCTAAGCCCTTTGAGGGCTACGTCATCGGTAAGCGTTAAAGCTCCTACCTGGGGATACGTCGCCAGTCCCCTGCTCTAGAACCAAACCGTTAAACCGTCATACGAGGGGTAAGACAGTGCGGTTTGGAAAGTACCGACCGATAACATTGGCGAGCTTCCAAACGTATCGAAGATTTTCCGTGACTTTGACTTCCCCACAGTTTGCCCTTTCCCTTCATACCAGCAGCCCCGAACTCGGTCTGGCGATCGCCGACGCATCCGGACAGACGCGCTGTCAAACCTGGGATCTCGGTCGAGATCTCTCAGTTCGGCTTCATTCCAAGTTAGTCGAATTTATCCGACCGCAAACTTGGCAAGATTTACAATATCTCGCCGTCGCTAAAGGTCCGGGAAGCTTTACCGGAACGCGCATTGGTGTAGTGACGGCGCGAACCTTAGCCCAACAACTCGATATCCCCTTATTTGCCGTATCGACCCTGGAGGCGATCGCCTGGGATCTCCTGACGCCGAAATCCGGTCTGGACGCCTCGGAAACCGCGAAGGATCTCCCCAGGAGAATCGCGGTTCAAATGCGCGCCCAACGGGGTCAACTCTACGTCGCCCTCTACCTCTCTCCGGCGTCCCCCGATCTCGCTCTAAGCGCCGAACTGCCCGATACGGTCATGTCTCCCGAAGAGTGGGACCGTTACCTCGATCGCCTCCCCCATCCGTACCGACGGGCGATCGCCCCGGACGCCCTAGGATCCACTGCTAGCGCGATCTTGGGCGTAGCCCGCCAACAATGGCAAGGGGGACAGCGCCCCCACTGGTCGGCGGCTTTACCCTTTTACGGACAGCATCCGGTGGATGGATAAGCGACTCTCTTCCGATCCGGGGAAAGCGCGTAAACGGGGTTTGGACTCGACCGAACGCCCTGGGAGAGAATCAGGGCAAAAATTCCAGAACGAAACGCAATTCGAGAGAACTCGATTCCCGGCGTCGGTCCGTTCGGTGCAGGTAGACGGGACAGCGAACGAGTGCAAATAAAGCCCGTTCGAGCACGGTCATCTGTAGCGATCGCGCGCGCAGCCGGGCGATCGCCCGCGACAGCAACACCTCCGTTAAAATCGGCTGACGGCACCAGTCGCACTCGGGAGCGCAAATCACCGATTTGGGAGCCACGCGATTCTCGTGGCCGGATCCCGTGCGAACGGTGTTTCCCACCGCTTCCCCCGTCGCCAAATCCAGCTCCCAAGAAGAACTCGGCACCTCGATCCGCAGCAGACCGACCAATCGCAAAGTACCCCCTTGCCACGATCGCTCCGGTTGCAAAACCCGCCCTTGAACTCCCGCGAGCAATTGCATGATTTCATAAGCTCCGGCGAGGCACTGCCAAAACAGGCGCCGCACGAAATCGTCCAGAGAAATCGGCTGCCCTTTCGACACCGAAAAGGCTCCGGGCAATTGATTTTCGCTACAGTCTGCCAGTTGGGAGGCGATCGCGACGACCTGACACAGGGGCGAATCCGGGGACGGATCGAAAGAGTTGCCGTCCGTCGTAGCGTTCTGTGCGAGTTGGCGCAGTAAGGGCGCGAACTGTTGCAAAGTCGCTTGTCGGAGAGGGCGGTGGGTGTCGATCTGCTCTGGAGATACAGGGGCGATCGCCAGTTCGTGCAGGAGAGACGGGCGCTCGTCGTTTTCTGCCGCCGGATCGTGAGAGATAAACTCCACTTGTAAGTAAAGTCGAACCTGTCCGGAGTGCCACCGTCCGCCGGGTGCGAACAGTTCCACCGAGGTCGGCTCGAACCAGGGAGCCAGTTCGGGCGCGTGGGAGACGATCGCCCGCCGGAGGCGATCGAGTAGGTCGCCGACGGCGAACGGACGGTATCCGCCTCCCATTCCCTCGGAGTATAAAGTCGCGCTCAAATCCGACAGAGTACAAGGAGTGGTTTGAGAGGCAAAAGGGCGATCGCCCGTCAGGTCGAAATAACACGCCCCCGCCTCGGTGCGAACTTCCAAACCCACCACCACCTGGGCGGTGCCGACCGCTTCCCGGCGCGGATCCGCCGCCAGACGGGCCCGAACGCCGCCCAACCAAGCCAGCAGGGGTTCCGCACTGCCCAAGACGAGCCACAACAAGCGCGAAAGCAAGTCATGGAGGGCGATCGGGCCGGGGGCGATCGTAGGGGGGGTTCGCGAACCGTCCCTACGGTCAACGGTAAGGGAAGGCTCGGGGCGAACGAACGGGGCGGTTTTGAGGGCTTCTAAAACGTCATAAGCTTCTTCGAGGGCGTAAGGGGCTAAATTTTCCGGCGTCGGCGGCACATCCGAGGGCCATCCCCGTGCGGGCGATCGCACCTGAGCCACCCAATCGGTCAGACCGTGCATCCGTTCGACAACGATGTCGGGAACGGAACTCGCCCCGGTTGGCAGCGTTTCGTTCGCCCGAGGGTCGAGCTTGAGAATCGCCTGACCGATAGCTGCCAGATCGGGACGAGAATCGGTCCAATTCAACGGAGTTTGCGCTTCGCTCATTCGATATTGCTCAAACGGGTTTGGAAAAAAGAAAGCTCGGCGCCGGAAGGGGTCGGGGTCGAAAGGACGAAGCCGCGATCGCCCCAAGGCGCCATTCGTACCCGCGACCGTTCGCACGGCGTCGCGGTCGGAAGTTCCCAGGAGCATTGTCGGTGCAAATGGCCGCAATCGTCGAGCCAACCGAGAGCGAAGCGACGCCGGAGGCGTTTGTCGCCGCCCTCCCCTAGAGCCACCACCGTGCCCCCCGGCACCCCGATCGCCGCGAGGGGCTGTTCGCACAGGGGCAGGATTTCGAGTTGGGGGGGCATCAGTTGCAGCCGCCACGCAGTCGCCGGATGGGAACTCAAGCCGAGTAAGGTGCGTTCGCCGCCGAACAGAGAACGGGCGGCCCCTCGGTCTTGGCAGTCGGGTTCCCCCGTCAGCCATAAACTCTCGAAAGCGAGGGGAACGCGGAAACTGCCGAGGAGTTTGGCACTGCGGCTGTAGAGCTGGAAAACCGTTTGGGACGCCTCCGGGGTCGATTTGCACCAGACCAAGAGCCAGTGACGGCGATCGAGGGCGAGGATCTGCGGTAATTTTTGAGTCGGCAGTGGGGTCTGATGTTGGGGAACCAGGGGCTGATGAGACCCGGTTAAAGCGGCGACGGAATAAAAGTTGAGGGTTCCGCCAATGACGATCGCCAGGGTCTGGCCCGTGGGGTCGGCAGCCATCCGAAAATCGCGATCGCCGTCGAGCAGAACGTCGAGCAGATCGCGATCGCGATCGAACCAGCTCAATTGCCCTCCGGTGGCGATCGCGCAACCGCCGGGAAGCGGACATAAACCCGTAATCGGACGGTTCCCTTTGAGGGTATCGATCTCCCCTTCGAGGTTCCACACGCAGAAGCGATCGCCCGCCGCACCGTAGAGAAAGCCTTCGCCACCGACCAGGTAACTGGGGGCAAAGATCGCCTGTTGGTGGCCGACCCGTTCGACAATTACCGTCGGCTCGGAGCTTGGAGGGTCTCCCTCCGTCTCCCGTTCCGATAGGGGTAAGCGGCGATCGCCCCACTGGGCCACGGTCGGATCCCCTTGGCAACGGGCGATCGCCTCGGCCATCTCGGCGGCGCTGTGGTAGCGGCGGGCGGGCAGTTTGGCGAGGGCTTTGCGCACGACAGTTTCGAGGGGTTTCGGGATAGAGGTGGCGATCTCCAGGGGGCGGTTTAAATGGGCCCACATCAACTGACCCGGCGAACCGCCGAAGGGACGGCAACCAAACAATAATTCAAACAGTAAAACCCCCACGGAATAAATATCCGCCGCCGGGGCGTACAGGCCCAAAAAGCCCTCGGGAGCGGTATAGGCGGGGGCGCCGATCGCGTCGGCGGTTTCGTCGTTGGCACTTTTAGCTCGGCTCAGTTCCGACAGGCGGCGGGCAATCCCGAAATCGGACAGTTTCGGTTTCCATCCGTGGGGGGACAGGGAGAGTAGGATATTTTCCGGTTTGAGGTCGCAGTGGACGATCCCGCGACGGTGGGCTAAATCCAAGCCGTCGAGTACGGCGCGGATCGCATCGAGTCCTTCGGCGAGGGTCAAGCTGCGATCTCGCTGTAGCAGGTTGCGTAAGGTGCCGCCTTCGCAATAGTCCATGACTAAATAGCGGGCGGTCGGGGTGTTTTCTAAAGCGCGACAGGTGACGATATGCGGGTGTTGCAACGTGAGGAGGAACCCGAGTTCTCGTAAAAATTGGCTAGTCGAAAGCCGTCGGTGGGTGAGTTCTTTGAGGGCGACCAGTCGCCCAGTTTTGCGCTCGATCGCACAAAAAACCGTACCGAATTGACCGGAGCCAACTCGTTCTAAAATGCGGTATTTGGGAAGTTGGCGTTGCAGGGGTTGTAAAGCGGCGCGCGATCGGTCGGGAATTTTGGCGTTCATCGAAGGACTCGGCATTAACAGGGGAATTGGGGATAGGCGGGGAAGAACGATCCGGCGAGTTCCCCCTTCCATGCTAAATCCCCCGGCGACGGCTGGGGATGTTGTGGGGCGATCCTTGTTGCTCCTTAAGGGATACCGAGCCAACGAACCGCTCGCCAATGCCAAAATAGGATGGCGGGAGCCCTCGCGGTCGCTCCGCGTTTTCATTCACAGTTGCAATAATTCGACATGGTTAAAATTGTCAGATTAGAACCGATCGCCCAAAATACGGAAGTTCAAACGAACAGCAATCTGTTATCGGCATTATTGGCAGAAGACCTGCATGTTTTAAAAGAATGCGGCGGTCGGGGCATGTGCGCGACCTGCCACGTTTATATCAAGCAGGGGATGGATAGTTTGTCTAAGATGGGTCGGCGGGAACAGCGCACGTTGGAGTTGATCACGACGGCGAAACCGAGTTCCCGTCTCGCCTGTCAGTCTCGGGTACTCGGGGAAGGGATCGTCGTCGAAGTGCCTGCGGGGATGTATCTCGACGCGATCGAAGATGTGGAGGCGCTGATCGGTCGGCGCACGGAACAGCCGCTTTTGCACCCGATTACCGGGGAAGTGGTGGTCGAAGCGGGCAAGTTGGTCACCCGGTCGGTGATTACGGAGCTCAAGGATATTCGCTTTCAAGTCGGGCAGTATTTGGCTCGTACTCGGGAGGCTTGAGGTCGTTCGACGCGGGCGGTTAGCGCGAACGGCTCCGGTTTTGGGCGTCGTTGCGATAGCGCGAGGCGAGGGGATCGTCGGGACGGATTTGCAAGGCGCGATCGAAAGCGGCGATCGCCTCGGCATACTTGTGTAAGTGCTGCAAGGTTTGACCGCGACGGAGCCAGCCGTGATAGTCGTAGGGTTGCAAGTCGAGGACGCGATCGAAAGCGGCGATCGCCTCTTGGTAACGCCCGAGATTGCCGCAAGCCGCCCCTCGGTTCAACCAGGCGGGGGCGTAGTCCGGCTGGGCCTGTAGGGCTTCGTCGTAGGCGGCGATCGCCCCGGGGTAATCTTGCAAGTCGTAAAGCACGTTGCCCCGTTCGTACCAAGCTCCGGCGTGGTTCGGTTTGAGGGCGAGGGCGCGGTCGTAAGCGGCGATCGCCTCGTGGGGACGGCGCAAGTGCAGCAAGACCCGCCCCCGGGCGCACCAATCCCGAGCCGATCGCGCGTCGAGGTCGAGAACCCGCTCGCACTCGGCGATCGCCTCCGCCCCCCGTTCTAAGGCATCGTAAGCCAATCCCCGATGGGCGATCGCCGCCAGGTCCTCGGGAGCGACCGCCAAGGCGCGATCGAACAGTTCGATCGCCTGTCGGAACAGCCCCAAGCGAAACGACGCCAATCCCAACCCATAAGCCACCTCCGGGTTATCCGGTTCCCATTGCGCCGCCCGTTGGAAACTGAGCAGCGCCGAGGCGTATTGACGACGATTTAACTGCCAGTGACCCTTATTGAGGCAATCGGCGATCGCCGAGGGCTCCGATGGCTCCGCAGTCCTCGGCGCAAGGTCCGGAACCTCGCGCAGTTTCTGCCCGATTTCCGCCGCCACCGTTCCCAACGGCGGACAGTCCATTCGACCCAACGCGATCGCCCGTTGTGCCAATTCTCGATTCCCTCCCGGGGCCGCCAGCAGGCGATCGCCGAAGTCGCGCAACCAGGCTACCCAACCCTCGGCGATCGGACCCGAGCCGACCGCGCCGATAAATTGCACCACTTGCGCGCGACTCCACCCCCGACGCACTCCTTGCAACAATTCCGCAAACAAAAATTCGTATTCGGCCTCGGCGAGAGGCACCGAGGGGAGTTTCGGGCTAGAACCCCCTCGCCGTCGCCCGTCGGAGCTGCGCCGCTTCCCGTTCGCGAAGCGTCCCCAGAAGGGAAACCCGAGCCAGCGACGCAAGCGCTGCCAGATCCGCCGTAGTATTTTGAAAAATCCTTGCATATGTGACATCCTCCCGACACTGAATCAAAGATTACAGCGCGGGCTTCCCAGTCTCGCGATTGGGTATTCCTGCCCCACGCCACTTATCTAGGTCATCGACCCCCGACAGACCGACTTGACAGGCGGTTTCCGTTCCCCAGAGTCCCTGGGATACTACATTCTCTAGTCCACGATCCAAAACCATCTCTGCTGCAGCACGGTCACGATGAGTCCGATACCCACACTCAGGACAATGATGCTCTCTGACTTCCAACCCCTTGCTCACCGTAGCAAGGCAGGATGGACAGGTTTGACTGGTGCCGTTGGGGTTGACTTTAGCAAAGTACACTCCCCGTTTCCAGCAAACCCATTCCGTCAGAGACAGGAATTGTCCGAAAGCAGCATCAACACAATCTTTTCGCAACATCCCTCGCGTCAAGCCTTTGACGTTGAGATCTTCTGCAAAGATGGTTTGCGCCCGGTCGCAAAGCTGATGAGCCGTCTTCAGATGGAAATCTTTACGACGGTTCGCAATACGATGGTGCATTCTAGCCACTTTGATTTGCGCCTTTTCCCAGTTTTGAGAACCCTTTTGTTTTCGTGCTGCTCTGCGTTGCAGCAATTTCAGCTTGCGTTGCATCGACTTGAAAAACTTAGGGCGCTCTTGGAAAGAGCCATCGGAAGCGGTCAAGAATCGCTCCAATCCCAGGTCAATCCCAATCGCCCGATCGTGAACCGGGGCATCGGGAACTGATATATCCGATTCAATGGTGACGACGACATACCATTGTGTTCCTCGCACCCTGGACAATACCCTTACCTGTATCCCCCCAACCCCCCTTTGAAAGGGGGGCGAAGGGGGGATGCAGGTTGATGGGTACTTCCCCAATTTTTGGCAATTTGATTGTGAAGCCATTGATGGGATTGCCCTTGAATTGGGGAAACACAAAGGATTTGAATTGACCGAACTTTTTGAAACGCGGGAATCCATGTCCCCGTTTCTGAAATACTTCCCAGGTATCGTGCAGTCTGCGAATTGTGGTCTGCAACACCTGAGAATGCACCTGACCCAGATGCGGGAATTGCTTCTTCGCTTTGGGCAGGTTGTTCTGCTGACGGTGGTAGGACGGGAATGGCTCATCGGCGGGAATGATGTATTCCTTTTCCAGCGAGCATCGGTCTATCGAACACTTACGCGAAGCAATCCAGTCTTTGAGTTCGCGCAACGCGTAGTTATATACGCCTGTGCACGTCTCAAGCCACGACCGCAGTTCAGTCTGCTGTACGACATTTGGATAGATTCGGTAGGTGTAGTTCATGGTCAGCATAGCCGGAGTTTACCAAAGGCTATCGCTGCTCGGAAATGCTGGTCTCATCCCCATCGTAGGGCTTAGCCCTTCCCGTAGGGTGGGGATGAGACCAGCTCGGGGAGTCCATGGATCCCGACGCTGATGCTTCGCATACAGCGCGGAACTTATAGCTCCCCGAACCCCTCAAAAGTTAAATTTTAGATTTTAGATTTTAGATTTTAGATTTTAGTCGATCGGCGCGAAGCCCCGCATTCTATAGCACTCCTCAATCAGTGAAGTCGGGATGACCCACCCGAACCCCTTGGAAGTGGGAGCATCTTGCTCCCTGCTGGGGTTACAAATCATTGAGGATTTCTCTACACGAAACGTCAGTGTCGGGAGCATGTCACCCGGGAACTAACTCCTACAATAAAGATCGATTCGGGCTCGATGTTGCCACGCTCTGAGCGATTCCGCTTTGCGGACGCCGTGCGAACGCGATCCGGTTCGACCCCATTGCATCCGCCCTCGAACTCGGTAAAATAACAATTCCCGCTCGTCGTCCTCCCTGCGGAACCAGAGTGGGAAAAGTCCGCCCGTCCGGGGGATCGCATCGGATCGATCGCTCGCGCTGCTCCCCTACCGTCTCTCCCTACCGATGTCTTACGAACCGCTCCATCATAAGTATCGCCCCCAGACCTTTGCCGATCTGGTCGGTCAGGAGGCGATCGCCGCCACCTTAACTCATGCCATCCGCCAACAAAAAATCGCCCCCGCTTACTTATTTGCCGGACCGAGGGGAACCGGAAAGACATCGAGCGCCCGTATTCTAGCCAAATCTCTCAACTGCCTCAATTCCGACCGACCGACCGATCGCCCCTGCGGGACCTGCGAAGCGTGCCGGACGATCGCTCGCGGTACGGCCCTCGACACGATCGAAATCGACGCGGCGAGCAATACCGGAGTCGATAACATTCGCGACCTGATCGAACGGGCTCAGTTCGCCCCGGTGCAATGTCGCCACAAAGTCTACATCATCGATGAATGCCACATGCTGAGTACGGCAGCATTCAATTCCCTGTTAAAAACCCTCGAAGAACCGCCGGAACACGTCGTTTTCGTCCTCGCCACCACGGACCCCCAACGAGTTTTACCGACAATTATCTCGCGCTGTCAGCGTTTCGACTTCCGACGCATCCCCGTCGAAGCGACGGTCGCCCACTTGCAGCAGATTGCCCGCCAGGAAAACATCCTCATCGACGAGGACGCCTTGGTTACCGTCGCCCAACTCTCTCAAGGGGGACTGCGCGATGCGGAAAGCTTACTCGACCAACTCTCCCTCAGCGACGAACAGGTGAGTGTCGAACGGGTCTGGAATTTAGTCGGCGCCGTTCCCGAACGCGACTTGCTGCAATTGTTAGAGGCGATCGCCGCCGACGACGGACGCGCCGTACTCGACAGGGTGCGCGAACTGATGGAGCGCGGGCGCGAACCCCTGGTGGTTCTCCAAAATTTGGCCCGTTTTTATCGCGATTTGCTCGTTGCCAAAACAGCCCCCGACCGTCAAGATCTAGTCGCCATGACCGCCGATACCTGGCAGCGCCTGTGCGAGTTTGCCGCCCGCCATACGGAGGTCGGCGTCATTTTGGCGGGACAGCAACATTTAGCCAAAAGCGAAGCGCAAATTAAAAACACGACCCAACCGCGCCTCTGGCTGGAAGTTGCCTTACTGGGGTTGTTACCGTCGGCGACGGTCCAAGGGCGCCCCTTCGCGATCGCCCCGAACGTAGCCCCCGCCGCCCCTCCCGCCAGTCCGGCCCCGGTGGCCCGTCCCCCCGAGGAAGCCCCCCCCTCGGCGCGATCGTCCCCGCCGCCACCGCCGCCACCTCCACCGCCCGCCGTCAGACCCGACAACGGTAAAGCGTCCCCGGTACCCGAAGCCCCTGCAGCGTCGGCGGAAGCGCATGTGGTCGATCGCAATTTGGATGAGTTTTGGCACTCGATCCTCGATCGCATCGATAATCCTTCCCTGCAAGCGCTCTTGCGCCAACATTCCCAACTGTTGGAATTCGAGGGCAATATCGCCCGGGTCGGGATTGCATCTCCCCCGTTGCAGCAAATCGTCAATACCAAACTCGATTTACTCGAATCGTTCTGTGCGAAGATCCTCGATCGACGGGTCAAGGTGAAGTTAGAAGTTTGTAAAATTAACAAATCGAAAGAGCAGAAGGCTCGCGGTTCCGCGCCCGCGCCCCCCTCTCCCGCCGCCCGCGAGCCGAACCCGTCGAGTGCGTCTCCCGTCACCCCTGCACCGCCGATGGAGACGCCGCGATCGCCCTCTCGATACCCTACGCAAACCCCCGCTACCGAACGTCGCAACCCCCGTCCCACGGCGACCCCGGCGGCGACATCTTCGGCGAGTGCGATCGCCCACAACGGCTTTGAGGATGAAGTGACCGTAGCGGCGAAACGGTTGGCGGAGTTCTTTCAGGGAGAATTAGTCAATCTCGATGAGGATTGGGAGATCGAGAGCGTTGGGGAGGGGCGATCGCCCCTCGTCGCCGAGGATGAGGACGTTCCCGAGGGAGCATCCCCCCCGGTCGCGGAGGAGGATCCGGTTCCGAAACCTGGAATTCCGGATCCGGAACTCGATGACAACCCATTTGGGGAATACGATTTTTAAACGACCCGGCGGCTTAAGCGGCGACGCCGCGATCTCCTTGGTGAACGGTTTTCACCCATTTGAGCCGTTTGCGGCGCACGGACATGCGCGCGGTGATGCTGGCGACGACGACAAACCAATGAAACATGTACAGGGTGCCGCGTACGGTTTCGACGAGGAGCCTCCCCACGGATATCGTCGATCGCTCGCCGTCGAGGACCTGTTGGCGTTGGATGCGCTGCAAGCCGACAAACATCCCGATCAGGGAGAGGGCGACGGTTAAGGTGGTGACGGGGGTGAGAATGGGTAGGCGATGGCGGGCGATCGCCACTAACAAATCGGGAACGGCTGCGGTGGGTAACAGATATTGGGTAATCCAGAACATGAACAGATCCCAGGTTTTTTTAAACCCCATGCGGTTGCTCAAAATCAGCCGCCAGTAGTCGAGATAGCGCTGATAACCGCCTTCTCCCCAGCGATTGCGTTGGTTCCACAGGGCCACAGTTCGGGTGACCCCTTCCTCGCGCACTGCCGGATTGTTGAGAAACTCGATATCCCAGCGATCGAGGTGCAGGCGCACGGTTAAATCGAGGTCGTCGGTGATCGTTTGCTCGTTAAATAAACCGCAGCGTTCTAAGGCTTGACGGCGGATGAATTCGCCGTTACCGCGCAGTTCGCCGATCCCGCCGACCGCCTTTCTTTGCATTTGAAAGTAGCTGTCGAGGGCCATTTCTGCGGCTTGCGATCGCGTCAGAAAATTGACCTCTTCGTTAGCGATTTGCTTGCGAACTTGGACGGCGCCGACTTGGGGGCGATCGAAGACCGGAAGCACCCGTCGCAGTAAGTCTCGGTCAACTTGGGCGTCGGCGTCGAAAACGGCTAAAAATTCTCCCCGAGTGAGGGGGAAAACTTCGTTGAGCGCTCCAGATTTCCCCCCTTTGCCGCCGACCGATCGCCTTAAAATCTTCAAGTTCGGATATTTTTGTTGGAGTCTCTCTAAAACTTGCACCGTCCCGTCACTGCTGCAATCGTCGATCGCCCACACTTCGTATTGAGAAGCGGGATAATCTAAATTGCATAAATTGTCAATTAATTGGCCGATGACCGCTTCTTCGTTTTTCGCCGCGACTAATAAAGAAACTTCGGGCCAGTGGTCGCGATCGGCCTCGGCGAGGGCTTCGGGGGCGTCGGACGGACGACTGGAAATAATCCGAAGGGCGTGAATCCCCATCAATCCAGTCAGTGCAAAGACGAACCAAGACCCCCAGGATAAGAAATGGAGGGTGAGGGTGCCACCCCAAACGACGGCGAGCAAGAGTGCGGCTTTGGCGCGACGGCCTTTATAGCCGCGATAAAATAGTTCTTCTTCGGAATCGACGAAGGCGGATAAAATTGAGTCGAGGGGCTCGAACTCTTGATAAGAATCTTTTTGGGGCCAGGAATTCGCCGGCATAGTTGATAGTTGGGAATAACGATTGATTCTGCACGATCGGCAAAAGCCAGAGCATGGCGTTGGCTTCCCTGGCGGCGCTCGATCGCCTTCGACGCACGCGCCAAATCCCGGAAAAGCGATCGCCTGCTCGTCCGATTACTGTACCAGCTTTAGGGAAGATTCCTCTGGCACGCCAACCCCACAAAGGCGATCGACAGTGTGAGGAGGGGCTTTCTTGCCCGATCGCCGTGTTGGGGCGTTGACTGACATGGCAAGTGAGAGCAGGGCGCGCCGGATGCGGTACGGGCTCGCTGGGGGTTGAGGTGACAGATAAGACAGATAAGGGCGATCGCCTCGTCGTGCAGCTTGCCGGATCTCGATCGCCGCGATCGCCCTAAAATGCTATAAAAGGGTTTGGGTAAAACCCTCAAGGGGAGCGACCTCGATCGCGCCAAGACATCGGATCGAGGACAATAACAATCGCAGGTCACGATCGCGATCGAGGAGTCCGAGTCATGCTTCAATTTCACATCCAGCCAGATAGCGAAATTCCGGCATCTACCCAGTTATTCAACCAGTTGCGCTTTGCGATCGCCTCGCGGCAATTTCCACCGGGACATAAATTACCGAGTACCCGCGCCTTGGCGATGCAAACTGGGCTACACCGCAACACGATCGGTAAAGTCTACCGCCAACTCGAAGATCTCGGACTGGTCGAGGCCCAAGCGGGTTCGGGGATTTACGTGCGATCGCAAACGCCGGACAGTTCGCGCAAACTCTCGTCGCCGATTTTTCAGAAATATCCCGAAGCTTACAAAATCGTGCAGCGCAGTCTCGACGAACTCCTCCAACAGGGATGTTCTCTCAATCAGGCGCGCGAATTCTTTCTGACGGAAATTGACTGGCGTCTGCGCTGTAGCGCCCGGGTCTTGGTCACGGCCCCGATTCAAGATATCGGCGCGGGTCAGTTGATGGCGCAAGAGTTGGAACAAGCCCTCGGGATTCCAGTGCAGTTAGTCCCGTTGGAAGAATTGGCGGGGGTTCTCGAAAAAGCGCCCTCCGGGACGATCGTCACCAGTCGTTATTTTATCGCCCAAGCCGAGGCGATCGCCGCTCCCAAATCGGTGCGCGTCCTACCGATTGACATTTACGACTACGGCAAGGAAATTGAAGTGGTCAAAAGCTTGCCCCAAAATAGCTGTTTGGGATTGGTCGGCTTGAGTGCGGGCATTTTGCGCGTCGCCGAAGTGATTTCTCACAGTTTGCGCGGCGAGGAAATTTTGGTGATGGCGGCCCAGCGAGAAGACGACTACAAAGTTAACGCGATCGTGCGGACGGCGAACACGATCGTCTGCGACCCGCCGAGTGTGGAAAAGGTGAAAACGGCGATCGCCATGGCCCGAGAAGAGTTGATTCGTCCCCCCCGGGTCATTCCTTCGGAAAACTACATTCACGCCGATTCGATTGACTTGCTCAAACGCGAATTGGGTTTAGACTGACCTCCGCAGAGGGGAATCGCCGCGACGCCTGTCAGGATTAGGGATTTTCCTCCGGGTTGCACTCCGGCGCCTCGAAGGGGGGGCGCATGGCTTCCCGTCCCAACATCATCATTCCGGATACCCCGAAGCTGACAAAGGCAATATATTGATACCAGTAATGTCGCAGGCCCCCAACCCCTCCCCATTCTGGATGCAGGGTGACGATACTTAACAGCAGTAAAGTTAATAGGAACGCGCTCATTCCCACAAACGTCAATCCCACATAAATGCGCGACGGTTGGCGTTCGCGATCGCTAAAATTGGCATAGCGCACTAATGCGATTAACTCTCGCAGGGATAAATCGGCGATCGAATCGAGATTTTCCCCCGCTTCTCCCACGGGAACGGGTAAATAGCGATCGTTTGTAGAGTCTAACTCCAGCGAACCTTTGAGGTCGGACGGGGGTAAGGGTGCAACTTCGACCTCCTCAAACCCAGGTAATTTCCGTTCTTCCATTTGTTCTTCTTGCCAATCCATCGCTTACAACCTCCGGCGATCGCGATCGTTGTCCGGTCAACACTCATCCACACGAGTGATTTGACTTTGATTTATTCTAAAAGCTCTTTTCAATTCTTGCTTTCCAACTTTCCCTTTCGACTGACTGAGTTAACGGCACACTCGTAATCGGGTCATGTTTAAAAAAAAGTCTAAATCCAAAAAATCATCCCCATCAAGTGATTCCCAAACGCCAACCCTCAGTAAAAAAGAACTCGCCGCTCTCAAAAAAAAGAAATCTCGCGAGCGTCAAGAATTCATTCAGTTTACCAGCTCCCTGTCCGGTGCCGCCCTCGTCGTCAGTTTAGCCTTACTCCCCGTCGGCGGACCGAAAGCGGCGATCGGTGCTTTTGGAGCCATTCTCAGTCTCGCCCTCTCTTATAAATATTACCGTCAAGCCCTCTGGTTCTTTCTCCTTTACATGCCCTTTTCCGGCACGATCACCTATTGGATCGGCGGTGGGGCGGCTCCGTTTCAAGTGGCTAAAGATGCCTTCTTTATCCCCGCTTTTATTGCCTTATGGCAAACCTGTAAAAAACAGAAAAAACCAATTCTAATTCCCCAGCAACTTTTACCCGCTTTAAGTATTGTCGGAATTTTATGTCTGTTAACCCTCGTTTTTGTCAACGGCGGCCAACAATTTAGCGGCAACCCCAAAGGACAACCGATTTTAATGGGAATTTTAGGAATTAAAATTCTGTTGGGATACGCCCCCTTAATCCCTTGTGCTTATTATTTAATTCGCAATAAAAAAGAATTCATCTTTTTCACGCGATCGCATATCGTCATTATCCTCATTTGCTGTACATTAGGACTGCTCCAATATTGGCGACTCCAAACGGGTCAATGTGTCGGCACTCGCGAGATGGAAGGCGTTCTTTTATATAAAGCCGATATCAATGCCAAATGTCTCGTAGGTGGCTCCCTCGCTTTCAGTCCTCAAGTCGGTTTTATTCGCTTACCCGGCACCTTTGTTTCCCCGTGGCATTGGGCTTGGTTTTTAATTTCCGGCGCGTTCTTTTCCTTTGCTTCTGCGTTCAACGATCCCGCCCTGATTTGGCAGCTTTCTAGTATCGTTGCCCTAATTTTAGTCTTTATCAATTCGGTGATTTGCGGTCAACGGGCGGCGATGCTCGTCGTCCCCGCCATGCTCATTATTTTAATCTTTGTCACCGGACAGTTTAGAAACCTCAAACGATTTGTTCCACTGGTCATTGCCTTGGCTGTCTTGGCGGTTGGCTCGATGTTCGTCTTTCCCGATATGGTTAACGAACGGGTTCAAAGTTTGATCGATCGCTGGAATGCTTCGCCACCCACTGAATTCATCGCCCACCAAGCAGAATTTACATCTAAAGGTCACGACGGTATTTTAGGAAACGGACTCGGACGGGGGACGAACTCGGCACGTCCGCTAGGAAAAACGACCTTAATCGAGACATATTATGCCAAATTAATGTACGAACTCGGACCGTTAGGAGTGGGATCGTTTCTGTTTTTCGCCAGTACATTATCCTGGATTTGTTTTAAAAACTATCGTTCGGTGAGAGATCTTCACCTGCGCGGTTACGCCGCTTCCTTTTGGGTGTTTGTCGCCTTTATTGGCTACAACCCTTATTGGTATCCCCTCGATACGGATCCGGTCGCGGTGTATTATTGGTTCCTGGCGGGCGTGATTCTCAAATTACCGGAAATCGATCGCCAAGAACGGCTCAAACTTCAAGAAGCGGAAGAACCCCCGGTCAAACGCAAAGGAAAAGCCTTACAAAAAGTCGCGTGAAAAGGGTTGTCCGGTCAAAAAACAGTGGGTTTGCAGTTTTGAGGGTTGAAAAATATCGACAAGATGAGTGACGCGATCGCACCTTGGAAATCGCCCCTTTTGCGCGCCTTACATCGCAATCGCAGCCGCGCCGACGCCCGGTTTTTGCAGTTGGCGACGGTGGGTTCCGACGGTTTTCCGGCGAATCGGACGGTAGTGTTTCGCGGCTTTCTCGATGGGGGCGATCGCCTCAAAATGGTCACGGACGATCGCAGTGCCAAAATCGCTCAAATCGCGCTCGATCCGCGCGCCGAGGCGTGCTGGTATTTCCCCGTCACCCGGGAGCAATTTCGTCTGAGGGGCCACCTGCACTGCATCGATGGAACCGAAACCGATCCGCCGTCGGTCGAAGCGCGGCGGGTGGCGTGGCAGGAACTGTCCGATAATGCGAGGATACAGTTTCTGTGGCCGTTTCCGGGGGGCGATCGCGCCGAGGCGTCGGCGTTCGATCGCCCGATTCCCGATCCCAATCTTCCCGCAGAACATTTTTGCTTATTATGGCTCGAACCGATCCGGGTGGATCTGCTCCAGTTGCGCGGTCATCCCCAAAATCGCTGGATTTACGAATGTCGCGCCGAACGCACCTGGTCGGTTCGGGAAGTGAATCCGTAACGGCGATCGCCCCCGGGGGGGCTTGAATTTTCGCTACAGTGTTCAGTATTCGGCGCGCGATCGCCTCGCGATCCGGCAAAGCCATCGCCGGGCGATCGACGCCTCGATCTGTTGTGGGTTGAACGGGGGATCTCGTGAATCGAATCGATTATTTGCGAATCAGTTTGGTGGATCGCTGCAATTTTCGCTGTCAATACTGTATGCCGGAAGGGGCGGAACTCGACTATGTTCTGCAACAGGATTTACTGACGGCGGACGAATTATTAACCTTGATTCGCGAAGTGTTTATCCCCCTGGGATTTACGCGCTTTCGCCTGACCGGGGGGGAACCACTTTTGCGTCCGGACGTGACGGAGATCGTGGGGGCGATCGCCGCCTTAGCGCAAACCCAAGACCTCTCGATGACCACCAACGCCTTTTTACTGGCATCCAAAGCCCGCGACCTTTACGCTGCGGGGCTGCGGCGCATCAATATCAGTCTGGATTCCCTCGATCCGGAGACTTTCGATCTTTTAACCGGAAATCGGGGACGGGGGCGCTGGCAACAGGTCTGGGACGGCATTCAAGCGGCCTACGAGGTGGGGTTCGACCCGCTCAAATTGAACGTGGTGGTGATTGCGGGGGTCAACGATCGCGAAATCTTGGATTTAGCGGCATTAAGTCTCGATCGCGCCTGGCACGTCCGTTTTATCGAATTTATGCCGATTGGCAATCCGGATTTATTTCAAACCCGACAGTGGATTCCGTCGGCCCAGTTGCGCCAGCAAATTCGCGATCGCTGGGGCTTGGTCGAGAGTCGGGTTCGAGGAAACGGTCCGGCGGACGTGTTTCAAATTCCCGGGGCCAAGGGGACGCTGGGGTTTATTTCCCAAATGTCGGAATGTTTTTGCGATCGCTGCAACCGGATGCGATTGAGTGCGGACGGTTGGCTGCGTCCTTGTCTGCTCAACGAAACCGGACAGATCGATTTAAAAACAGGGTTGCGTCAGGGGGTGGCGGGATCGCAATTGCGCGATCGCGTCGGCGAACTACTCGCGATCAAGCCGGAGATCAATTTCAAACAACGGGATGACGGAACCGACGCGGGTCGTTATCGCCGTACCATGTCGCAAATTGGCGGGTGAGGGAGCCAAAAATCAAAAGCCCCCTGACTGACGGGTTCAGGAGGCTCGATATTTAGCGCTCTGGCGCTGCGCGGTAAGAAGCAGCACGGTTGTTGTAAACCTCAATTGGGAGAGCGATCGCCGAATGCGAACTCATCTATACCGTCGAATTCGACGCCACCCCAAGTTTAGAGCGAAACCCAAGTAGGTAACGCCCGTCCGATTAAGCTTGTCGGGAGTAGTATTCAACCACGAGCAGTTCGTTGATTTGCAGGGCGACCCATTCCCGTTCGACGATCCCGTTCACCTTACCGACGAGGGTATTTTTATCAAATTCCAAGTGGCTGGGGAGGTGAGCCAAACCGGGAGATTGCAGGTTGGCAGTGACCAAGTTGCGCGAGGCATCGCGATCGCGCGCGGCGATCACATCCCCGGGACGGCAGCTATAACTGGCAATATTGAGCACTTTACCGTTGACGGTGATGTGACCGTGGTTGACCAATTGGCGCGCGGCGGGGATGGTCGGCGCCATGCCCAAACGAAATACGGTGTTATCGAGACGCATTTCGAGAAGCTGCAACAGGACTTGTCCGGTGGAACCCGTCACCCGGCGAGCTTTGCGGACGTAGCGCAGCATTTGGCGTTCGTTGAGGCCGTAGTTGAAACGCAGTTTTTGTTTTTCTTCCAAGCGGATCGCATATTCCGAACGCTTGCGACGACCTTGACCGTGTTGACCGGGGGGATAAGCGCGCTTGGGGTTTTTGCGGCTCAAACCCGGCAGTTCGCCGAGACGTCGTACAATTCTCAGACGCGGGCCTCGATATCGTGACATGTAGCTTCCTCGTTTACGTTCCTAAAATAAACCCAGACTCTCCAGTATAGATCTTTAATATACTGAATTTCAAATGGTTAAATAAATTGGATGGGCTGAAATTTTTGCGAGGACTTATGCAAGATCTGAACAACTCGGGCGATCGCCGTTCCTTGCGGTCTTTTCCCCGAGGATTAACTGGCGCAGACCGTCGCTACCGCCCGCTTTTACTGGCTGGGTTGTTGCCGTTGAGCGTCTCTTGGCTCTCCTGGGTCGCGCCAGCCGCCGCTTTCGGCGAAAAAACGAACGATTATCAAGACTGCGCCACGGCGTTACTCGATGCCAATCTTCCCCCGGAACGGGTGGCGACGGCGTGCGCGCGGGTACTGCATCCGGAAGATCTGGCAACTTGCGTGACCGAGATCGAAGCGCAAACCGACGTGGTGGCGACCGATGCTTTAGAAGCGTGCGTGCGGGTGCGTCGTCCGGCTGAGTTGGCGACCTGCGTGGTGGATATTGCCGACGGTTCGCCGGAGGGAGACGCCCCGGCAATTTTGGATTTTTGCCGTCGCAGTCTGTTACCGCAACAGTTTTCGCAGTGCGTGGTCGGGTTAAAAAATGAGTTGGATTTAGTTTCGACTCAGGCGATGGGGTTTTGCATCGATGCGGGCGATCGCATCCGGGATTTCGACCCGACGTTTATCCCCGGGGACGGAACTCCGGTGGAACCGCCGCGTAACGAACCCAATTTACCCTCAACTTAGATCGACATGAATGGGGGGTGCAGGGGCGATCGCGCCGAGATCTCGCCGGGTTTAAAAATACGGTTTGCAGGTGGCGCGATCGCTTTCTACCCAACCGGAGAGTAAGGATAAAAGCGGTCCATTTTGTTCTTGACCGTTGGTGGCGAGGTCGCTATGACAGAGGATCAGGCGATCGCCGACTCGGGCGAGTAAATCGTTGAGAATGCGTTCTAACCGCTCCTCGTCGGTGTCGAGTTGCTCGGTTTCGCTCCACGGTTGGCGGGGGCGATCGCGCAAAAATAAGGGGGCGGCGAATAAGGTGGCAGCGCCCCCTTGCAGCCACAGGGGCGAACCGATATCGAGCCAGAAATGCCACCGATGCTGCAGTCGCGCCGAGCGGTATTGGAAAATCGTAGCCAGGGTAACGGCCCCTTCCCCGTCGTGGGGGGGATCGACGGGAAAGGGCTTGGCGGAAATGGTTCCCTGGCGCAGGAGTTTGATAAATTCGCCGACGGTGACGTATTCCGGGTCTTGGCGACGGTCGTAGTCCTG